>BJHF01000116.1 GCA_014191855.1 Deltaproteobacteria bacterium | reverse complement strand
TTCGTAGGGCTTGCTACCCCGCCGGGATTATGTCAACAATCGGACCCCCCTTTTGGAGCCCGCCATGCCCCCCTCGAAGACCCGCCGATCCGCCCGCCCCGGTCGCGGAAACCACGCAAAGGAAGCCGAGGTTCCCACGGGGAAGCAGGCCGTGCTCTACGCCCGGGTGTCGTCGCGAGAGCAGGAACGTGAGGGGTTCTCCATCCCGGCGCAGCAGGCGTGCCTGAAGAAGTACGCGAGCGACAACGGCTTCGCCATCGTGCAGGAGTTCATCGACGTGGAGACGGCGAAGAAGACCGGGCGCACGGCCTTCACCCAGCTCCTCGCCCTGCTCAAGAAGAAGGGCGCGAAGGCTCCGGTCGTGCTGGTCGAGAAGACCGACCGGCTCTACCGCAACCTCAAGGATTGGGTCGCCCTCGACGAGATGCGGGTGGACGTCCACTTCGTGAAGGAGGGGATCGTCGTCTCCGAGGAGTCGCGGTCGTCCGAGAAGTTCATCCACGGCATCAAGGTGCTGATGGCCAAGAACTACGTGGACAATCTCTCGGAGGAGGTCAAGAAGGGGATGCACCAGAAGTGCGAGGAGGGGCACTACCCGGGGATGGCCCCCATCGGCTACCTCAACGTCCGCGAGGGTGGGCGCAGCCTGCTCGCGACCGACCCCGAGCGGGCGCTGCTCGTCCGCAACCTGTTCGACCTCTACGACCGGGGCGAGCACTCCATCGACGACCTGGCCGAGTACGCGCAGCAGAGCGGGCTCCGCGGCAAGAAGGGCGGGCTGCTCGGGTCGGCGGTGATCCACAACGCCCTCCGCAACCCGCTGTACGCGGGCCAGTTCCACTGGGGCGGCAAGTCCTACGTCGGCAACGACCCTGCGCTCATCACCTGGGCCCTGTTCGAGCGCGTGCAGGCCCGTCTGGACGGGCACCCCTACACGCGGGGTCGTAGCCACGACTTCGCGTTCGCCGGGCTGGTGACGTGCGGCCACTGCAAGGGGGCCGTCACCGCGGAGATCAAGAAGGAGAAGTACGTCTACTACCACTGCTCGACGCGGTGCCAGCGCGAGGCGTTCGTCTCCGAGGCGAAGCTCGCCGCCATGTTCGCCGCCGCCGTTCGCCCGCTCAAGCTGCCCGAGGACGTGCGAGAGGCGTTCCTGGCCTCCCTGAAGGACTCCCGCCGCGACATCGAGGTGGACGTGCGCGCCCGCACCGTGGCCGCCCAGGCGCGTCTGGAGCGCGTCACGCGCCTGATCAACGCCGCCTACGAGGACAAGCTCGAAGGCCGCATCGACGACGCCTTCTTCAACAGCAAGCGGTCGGAGTGGGAGACGCAGCGCGCCGAGGCCGCCGAGGAGATCCAGCGGCTCACCCGTGTGAGCGCCAAGAGCCTCGATACGGCCATTTACGTCTTCGAACTCGCGAACCGGGCGTATGACCTACTCATCTCCAGAGAGCCCCGCGATCAGAGGCGTTTGCTGGAAATCCTCTTATCGAACTCCGTTTTGGCCGAGGGGAAGCTCACCGTCACCTTCGCAAGTCCCTTCGATCAACTTACCGAACCGACGACCGGCCCGGAAACGGAAAACGGCGATCCGGGGTCTCCGGATCGCCGTCATTCTGTGTGGTCGGGGCGACAGGATTCGAACTTGCGACTTCTTGGTCCCAAACCAAGCGCTCTACCAGGCTGAGCTACGCCCCGATGGAGCCCCTCTAATCACCCCCGGACAATCGCGCCCGCTCCTCGTCCGTCGAACCGCCGTCTGTTCGCTGATACATTGCCGATGTATCGGCGATGTATCGCTATGTATCACCCCGGCTCACCCCGCCTTCACATCGGCCTCGACCGCCCGCGCCGCCTGCACGCCGGATCCCAGCGCCCCCGAGATTCCATGCCCCGACCGGGTGTTTGCGCCAGTGAAGTAGAGTCCGGGCACGCCGCTGCGGTAGCCCGGGCGGTTGCCGAGGAACTGCTCGGGGGTGCAGGCGAGGCCGTAGCCGCTGCCGCCGCTCGCCCACGTGAAGCGCGTCTGGCTCACCGGCGAGGCGCTCTCGCGGTGCAGCACGTTCGCCGTCGCGCCCGGGAAGAGGCGCTCCAGACGCCCGACGAGGTTGTCCTCGATCCGCGCTTTCGTCGCCAGGTACTCGGGGGAGCGCCGGTAGTTCGGCGTGCGCGCCTCGGCCTCCGAAACGCCCCAGAGCTTCGCCGCTCCCGGCACCAGCGCCATGATCTCGACCGTCTCCACCCCCGGCGGCGCGTGGCCCGGCGTGCCGAGATCCTTCCGAGTGGCGCTCGTGATGTAGCAGCCGCGAACCGGGGGGATGGTGCCGGACTGGCTTTCGCCGTACAGCGCGTCGAAGTCGTAGCCGTCAAACTCCCAGTAGTTGCACGCGCCCATGCCGAGCGCGCCGAGATCCGCTTTCACCGCGAGGCAAGTGAGGAAGATCGCGCCGCCCATCTCCCACTTCGCCGCCGTTTCGCGCAGACCAGCCGGGGCGGCCGCTTCGGGGAGCAGCTCCAGAACCGCGCGCTTCAGGTCGCCACCACTCACCACGATCGGAGCGCGGACCTCGCCCGTTGCGCCGTGGGGCCCGGTGTACTGGACCCCCACGGCTCGGCCGCCCTCAACGATCACGCCCGTGACCGGGTGTCGAAGGTGAATCGAACCGCCGAGGGCTTCGAGCCGCGCCGCGAGCCCGTCCGCGATCACCTGACCGCCACCTCGCGGGTAATAGGCCCCGTCGAAGTAGTGGTTCACGAGGCCGCAGTGCAGCATCAGGCTCACGCGGCTCGGCGGGAGACCGTAGTCGCCGTTCTGGCCGGCGATCACGGCGCGCAGCTTGGGGTCCTTGGTGCACGAATTGAGAAACGTGCCGAGCGTGGCGCCCTTGTTCCAGGCCGCGAGGCGGCCCTTGGTGAGCGCCTCCCAGGCCAGGGCAAGCCCCTTCGGCGCGTTGTGCCGACCCAGCACGCGCACCTCGCGACACATACGCATGTATCGGTCAATCCCAGGCTTCTCTGAGGGAAAGAGGGCGATGAGCCGTTCGCGATACAGCTCCTCGTTCGCGGGCACGCGGAAGCGGAAGTCGGGAAAGATCAGCTCGTCGAAGCCATCGGGATCGAGCGGGCGCCAGTCCACGGCTACGCCCACTTCGTCGAGCACGGCCGGCACGCGTCCGCCGGGGCCGCAACCGCCGACGTAGTGCAGCCCGATGTCGAAGGCGTAGCGGTGCTCCCCCGAGCCGCGGGAGAACATGGTGGCGCAGCCGCCAGCGACGTAGTGCGCGTCGAGAACGGCGACCTTGCGGCCTGATTGGGCAAGTCGCACCGCGGTCATCAGCCCACCGAGCCCGGCGCCGACCACGACCACATCGGCCGTGCCCGGGGGGGCGTGTTTCACGCGCGCGGCGGTCGCGGCAGTGGGGAGGTGCACGTCGGAGCTCGGGGGTGCGTCGTTCACGGGAAGCCTCGCTGCGCCGGTCTATCCTCGCCTCCCGGTCGGCGGCGCCATAAGCCCCGGGAACCCGGAGAACCCATGTTCCTCCTCGCCCTCGCTGCCCCCTCCTTCGCCGCCACGCTCGTCGTGAGCTCGGCGGGGCCGTTTACCACCATCGGCGCCGCGATCACCACCGCGTCGAGCGGGGACACCATCGGCGTCGCCGCCGGCACGTGGTCGGAGTGCCTCGACACCGCGGGGAAGAACCTCACGATTGTCGGTGCGGGCGCGGCATCCACCATCCTCACGGGCGGCGCCACCTGCGCCAACTTGATCGCGGTGGACAACGGCGAGTCGGTCAGCCTCAGCGACCTCGCCGTCACCCACCCCTCCTACCGCGCGCTGTACGTGGTCTCCTCGAGCCTGACCCTGAGCTCGGTGAAGGTCTCCGCCTCAGGGTCTACCTCCTACAGCGGCTCCGGCGCGTACGTGTCGGGCGGCACGCTCACGGCCACCGACTCGGAGTTCACCGGGATCACGAGCTACTACGGCGGGGCGATCTACGCCGTCGGGAACAGCTCGGTGTCGCTCACGAACACCGAACTGAGCGCGAACTGGGCGTACTACGGGGCGGGGGTGTTTCTGCACGCCTCCGGCGGCACGCCGTCCCTGGACCTCGATACGGCCACCTTCGACACGAACGTGGCCTACTACTACGGGTCCGGCGTGTACGCCGACACCGCCACGACCGTCACGAGCACCGGCAGCACGTTCTCCGACAATCGGGGGTATTACACCCATGGCGTCGGCGTGTTTCTCTACACCTATGCGAGCTACACCGGCGATGGGGATACGTTCGATGGAAACTACGCTTATTATTACACATCCGGCTATTACGGTGGCGCGCTCTACGGGTCCACAGGGGCCACCATCACGCTGACAGACAGCACCCTGACGTCGAACGTCGCGGCCGCCGGCGGCGCCATTTACGGCACGGCCATCGACTCGCTCTCCATCACTGGCGGCGAGGTTTCCGACAACACCTCGTACTACAGTGGCGGCGGCGTTCACATCACCGGCGCCGATGGAGTCTCCTTCGATGGCACGCTCTTCGATGGGAACAATGCCTATTATGGCTACGGTGGGGCGGCGTATGTGTATTACTACACTCCGATGTTGTTGACGGACGCGTCGTTCGCCTCGAACACCTCGTATTACAGCGGCGGCGCGATCTACGCGACGACGCTGTACGACACCGCCACCATCTCCGGCTCCACCTTCGATGGGAACCGCACGACCTACGGCAGCGGCGGCGCGCTCCACTTGACCACGGCCACCGACGCCGTGATCTCGGACTCCACGTTCACTGACAACGCGACGTATTACGACGGTGGCGCGATCTACTCGGCCTACTACAGCACGATCTCGGTGGCGGACTCCACGATCAGCGACAACACCACGACCTATGGCAGCGGCGGGGGCGTGTATCACTACCCCGCAACGCTGGGCACCGACGACCTGACGGTGACGAACTCCACCCTGGAGGGCAACACCGCCGGGTACAATGGCGGCGCGTTGTATGCCTATTATACCGATGATGTGACGCTCAGCGGAAACCGGATCGTGGACAATACCGCCGGATCCACCGCCTACTCGGGTGGGGGTGCGTACACCTACTACGTGGACTCCGTATCCGTGAGCGGGAACCTGTTCTGCCAGAACACCGCGATGTATGGCGGCGGGTTCTACAGCTACTACACGATCTCGTCCACCCAGAGCTGGACCAACAACGTATTCGTCGAGAACACCGCCAACTATTCGGGCGGCGGGATCTACACCCAGTCGAACGCCTACGCGGATGTGATCAACAACACGTTCGTGGGGAACGAGGCGAATTACTACGGCGGGGCGCTGTATTCCTACGCAACCTACGGCTCGGTGGTGAACAACATCTTCGCGTATCAGTTGGATGGGGACGGGGTATACGCGGGGGACAGCGCCTCGAACACCTACTCCGACTTCACCTACAACGACTGGTACGCCAACACGGCGACGGACCGCGCCGGCTACTTTACGTTCAGCACCAGCACCAGCGGCAATATTACGACCTCTCCTGGCTTCACCAGCTACGGCGCCGATGGCGACTGTGACAACGACGACTTCACGTTGGCCGCCGGATCGGGAAACATTGACGCCGGCTACCCCGCGTACCTCGATCCCGATGGTTCAGCCTCAGATATCGGCGCGTATGGCGGCACGGGCGCGAGCGCTTGGGACGCGGACGGGGATGGGTACTACGAGGGCGCCGACTGTGACGACGACGACGCTACCGTGTACCCGGGCGCAACCGAATATTGCGACGGCGAGGACGACGACTGCAATGGGACCGTGGACGACGCGGCGGTGGATGAAGCCACCTGGTATGCAGACGCGGATGGGGACGGGTACGGCGATGCGAGCGTCACCGACACCGCGTGCGACGAGCCCGCCGGCTACGTCGCCAACGCTGACGATTGCGATGACACGAGCGCCGACATCGCGCCGGGAGCGACCGAGATCGCCTACAATGGGATCGACGAGGATTGCGACGGCGCCGATCTCATCGACGTGGACGGCGACGGGTACGACGACGCAAGCGTAGGCGGCACGGACTGCGACGACAACGACGCCGCGGTGAACCCGGGGGCCGCGGAGACGTGGTACGACGGCGTGGACGGGAACTGCGACGGGTTATCGGACTACGACGCCGACTCTGATGGCTACGACTCCTCCGACTACGGGGGCGTGGATTGCGACGATGCGGACGGAGCGGTGCACCCCGGCGCTTCTGAGTCCTGGTACGATGGGGTGGACAGCGACTGCGATGGATTATCTGACTACGACGCCGACTACGATGGATACGACAGCAGCGCCTACGGCGGCGACGACTGCGACGACGCGGATGTGGTGACCCACCCAGGCGCCGCGGAAGCGGTGGGCGACGGGGTGGACACCGACTGCGACGGCACCGAGATCTGCTCGGTGGACGCGGACGATGACGGGTACCGGCCGGACACGACCGCCACCGTGTCGAGCGCGGACACCGACTGTGATGACTCCGGCGAGGCGCTGGCCACCGAGCCTGACGGCGATTGCAACGACGCGGACGCCCGGTATCATCCCGAGGCCCCCGAAACAGACTGCCTTGATACTGAAGACTACAACTGCGACGGCTCCGGCGGCGCCGCGGACAGCGATGGGGACACCTACGCCGCCTGCACCGACTGCAACGACGCCGATGCCGCGGTGCACCCAGGCGCGACGGAGGGCGCGGCCGACGGGGTGGACCAGGACTGTGATGGGTTGGAGCTGTGCTTTGTCGATGCCGACGGGGACACCCACCGGCCCGACGCGACGAGCACTGCGTCGAGCGCCGACCTCGATTGTGACGACGCCGGCGAGGCTGTGGGCGCCGCCCCGACCGACGACTGCGACGACACTCGGGCCGACACTTACCCAGGTGCGGAGGATGTTCCCGACGATGGCGTGGATCAGGACTGTGATGGGGCCGATGCGACGGGGGACACGGGTGACAGCGGCGATACGGGCGGCGACACTGCGGGGGGCGACGACACCGGAGATTCCGGGCAAGGCGACAACGGAGACGTGACGATCCCGCCGGAGAAGATCAAGCTGGCCGGCGGTTGTGACTGTTCGACGCCGGGGGAGGCTGCGGCGCCGATGGCCGTTGGGTTGGGGGTTTTGCTGGGGTTGCGCCGCCGCCGAATCACCCGGGACGAACCTCGCCGCTGAGGCACACATCCTTGCGGCGCAGCGCGAAGGCGTGTCCGCCGGAGGCCATCGGTCCAGCCGCGAAGCACAGCTTTCCGGGCATCGGCATCGGCGACGAAAAGCGGGCGTGGATGCGGCAGTTGGCGGGAACGTCGGTGTCCAGCTCCGCCACGCACCGAGCCAGGGCCCACCAGCCGTGGGCGATCGGCCGCTTGAACCCGAACAGTCGGGCGGTGACGGGCCACAGGTGGATCGGGTTGTAGTCCCCGGTCACGGCCGAGTAGCGGCGCCCGAGGTCCGCCGGGAGCGGCCAAACCACGGAGCGGGTGGCGTTCCACGAGGGCTCCTGCGGGTGCGGGCGCTTCACGCCGTCCCCCGGCAACTCGCGCGAGAGGATGGTGGTCACGCCGTGCCACACGTCTTCCCCGGCAGCAGAGATGAGGGTGTGCAGGTCGAATTCCCCGCCTTTGCGGGCCACGCGTGGGCCCTCCACCCAGGCGCGACCGGCGAGGGCCTCGGTCGGGTGGATCGCCCGGCGCTGCTCAATCGTCTGCTCGGTGTGGATGATGCCCATCAGCCGCAACGGGAAGTCGGTGTGGGTGAGCACCGCGAGCTGCAGGCCGCGCGCCAACACATCGGGGTAGGTCACCGGCAGCGGATCGGTCGTCGGGAAGCCGCAGATCCGGGCGTACGCGTCGGGGTTCGGGAGGAGGCGCCGAGCCCGCGCTTCGATGTGCGGGAACGGCGCACCGGGGGTGTGCTTTGAGGCCCGCTTCATCGCTACCGTGGCCAGCGACACCACCGGCGGCTCGTC
This sequence comes from Deltaproteobacteria bacterium, assembly GCA_014191855.1. Classification (GTDB taxonomy): domain Bacteria; phylum Myxococcota_A; class UBA796; order UBA796; family SXON01; genus SXON01. The sequence goes on along the minus strand of BJHF01000116.1, from coordinate 9,165 downwards.
GAACTCCAGGACTACGCCCATGGTTTCTCCGCTCGCCACGCGGCGGGCCAAGCCGAGCCGCGATTCCCGGGGATCTCGCGGCCCTCTGCGTCGGTAACGAAGTTGTCGGCGTCGGCAAAGGCCCGCTCGGTGTTCACCCGCTCGTCGCGCGCGCGCATCGGCTCCAGCTTCCCACTTCGTAAGTGCGAAACGACCTCGTGGGGCCCCGCGCGGAGGTCGACGAGCGCGCCCTTTCGGGAAGCGTTCATCAACTGCTCCTCATTCCCGATCGGGTCGGCCACCGTCTTGGCTTTCAGGGTCCAAACCAACAACGAGGTGGGGTCGCGACCGGGGAAGGCACCCGCCAGCAGGTCGGCGTACCCGTGGAACTGCTTCCCGACGTCGTTCTGGTTCACCGGCCCCGCCATCAGGCAGATGCCGGCCAGCAGGTCGCAGCCCTCCGGGATGTCGATGCACCCCGAAAGCTCACATACCAGCGCCGACCGGGCGGCCGCTGCCCCGAATGCGCGAACCGCGTGGTGAAAATCCACGCCCGCCGCCTCGACTTCGGTACGCGACAGGCCCCCGACATAGATTCGCTGGCCCGCCAATGCAAACGCCTTCTTCCCGCGCGCGGCGTTCTTGCTCAGCGCCCGCATCATCGGGAGATCCGCCCACAACGGGAGATCCCGCACGATTTTGTCGGTGATCTCTTCCAGCTCCCGACGCACGGTGCGCAGGCGCTCCTTGCCCCCGTCGGTGAGGACGTCGATCCGCTCCATGAGCAGCAGGTGCTTGGCGACCTCGCGGTCCACCCCCGTCCAGTGACAGAAGGCGTTGTACGCCGCGCGCCCCGCCATTTCGGTGAGCTCGGCCGACACGTCCATGTCCTGACGCGCCTGGTAGGGCGCGGGCGCCTTGTCCTCGGCATTCACGCCGGGCTGGATGCGCTCGGAGCGTAAGCTCATGAGCGCCGCGCCGAGTTTCCGACACAGCGGCCCGGGGAGCGGCGATGGCGCGGCGACGGCGCCGACCTGGCCCACCAGGGCGATGCGCCATCCGTCGCGTCGCTCCGCCTCGGTGAGCCCGACAATCGTTTCGATCTCCGCCAACGCCGCGGCGTTCTTCGTTTGCCACGCGGGCCCGGAGAACGGTTGAAGCACGACGTTCGCGCGCCGTGCGCCGTTCGAGGCGATCAGCGCGGCCCGCTCCATCGCATCGGCCCAGATGCCGACGTGCAGGTGCTGCAGAAAGCCGATGGTCGGGATGTCGTCCACATGGTGCAGCTTCTTGTTCCACGCGCGCTGGGGAACTGTGAGCAGGGAGCGGAACGTTTTATGACCGATGAAGGTGAGCAAGAACGTGAAGGGGGTGCGGTACGGCCGCGACAGACCCACATGGGTGTAGGCGGCGTCGTTGAGCACGAGCCGATCCAGCCCCTCGAGCTTGCGGAGCAGCGTTGCGATGCGCGCGGAGTCCTCCGGGCCCACCGTGACCTGGCGATGGCCGCGGTAGTTCGTGGACTGCCGCGCGCTCAGCACGCCGAGCGCCGCTTCGTCGAAGAGCTCGCCCTCGGTGGGCGGCGCCCCGGGGATGAAGCTGCTCGGGGACTCCAGCGCGAACAGCTCGGATACGAGGTGCGCTTCTTCGCGTGTGAAGGAGGGGCGCGTGCGATACCCGGAAGGGCTCGCGGAGAGCAGCTCCTCGGGGAGCGTGTAGCGGTCGCGGCGGGCACCCTCCGCGACGAAGGCGGCGTTCCGGCCGACGCGCTGCGCGGGTGGCGGGGGTGCGATGGGGGTGAGCGTGAGGGGCTTCTGCATGGGCGCCGGCAACGTAGCCGGGTGGGGGTGGGGGTGGGAGGCAGGCGGCGGGCGGGGTCGGGCGATACGCGGCTCCCCGTTCCCTTTGCCGGGCGGGCGTCGCGGCGTATCGCGGCGCCACCGCGTTACTTCGCCGGATGGTCATGCTCCCCCTCGTCGCCGCCTGCGCCCCCGCGCCGGAGGCGGACGTTTCGGAGCCAGGCTGGTCGGCCGGCCCGCTCGAACCTCAGTTCCGTTTTGCGGTCCTCGCCGATCCGCACATCACCTCCGCCGACGGCGATCGCCCGGAGCGCCTCGCTGCGGCGGTTGACTGGATCAACGCCGCCGCCGCGTCCCAGGATCTCCGTTTCGTCCTGGTGCTCGGCGACATCGCGTGGTCCGATGGTTTTGAGACCGCCCGCGATGCGCTGGGCCAACTCGAGATCCCGTATGTGCCGATCAACGGCGACAACGAGGTCCAATTCGGCGCCGATGGCACCTTCGACGAGGTGTTTTCGGACCAGTATGCCGCGCTGTCGGGCACGTTCGAGGGCTGGGAGATGGGCGCCACGTCCGTGCACGACCTCGATGCCGACCGGGACACGTGGTTCCACAACTTCGCCTTCGACTACGAGGGGGTGCGCTTCGTTGGGCTCGACTGGGCCTCGCGCCACCTCGGCGGCCCGGAGAGCGAGCTGGGTGTGCTGCACGATTATCCAGATGGAACGATGCCGTTCCTGCGGTCGCAGCTCCCAGCCAATGCCGCGGCCCGCCCCTTGGAGTCGGTGGTGTTGTTCAGCCACATCCCGATGCACCTCGGCGGCTTCGACCTCGCGGGCACCGCCGCGATCACCGACGAGGTCGGCCCTGTTGGCGGCGCCGTTTGGGCCAACCTCGCTGGACATTACCATTTTGACGGAGAAGAAACCGTGGAAGCAGGCGGCTACGACGTGATCGTGAGCGATGCGGTGTGGGACGATGCCGTAGAGGTGCGCGTCGTGAGCGCGGCCGCCAACGAGGAGACCTTCTCGTGGCGCACCGAGATCGTGGTGGTGGAGTGAGGATGCGCTGGTTTGGCTTGTTCCTCCTCGCTTGCTCAAGCGATCCCCAACCGCACCCCGGCGCCGATACCGCCGCTGCTGCGCTGCCGCCAGGCTGTGGCGACGGCGTGGTGGACGCGGACGAGGTGTGCGACGCCGGGCCGGCGAACAGCGACACGATCGCCGATGCGTGCCGAAGCACCTGTTTCCCCGCCAGTTGTGGCGATGCGGTGGTGGACGCGGGCGAGGGGTGTGACGACGGTGCGGGCCTCGGCGGGGACGGCTGCTCGTCGGCTTGTGCGCTGGAAACCGGCACCCTGGACACAGAGTCGAACGATACCTGGGAGGAGGCCACGCCGGTGTTGACGACAGACGGCGCGGGGCAGGCGCACGGCAGCCTCGCGGACCAGGACGTGGACTGCTGGTCGGTGGAGGTGCCCGCGTGCGGGGCGATCGAGGCGACCGAGCTCGCGCCCTGCGGCCCCGCGCTGACCCTGGCATTGCACGCGCCAGATGGCAGCCTCGTGGCCTCGGGAGCGCCGGGAGACGACGGGTGTGCAACGCTTGATCCGCTCACCGCGCCCGGGGCGCGCTGGGTGGAGGGCGGCACGTGGTCGGTGTGTGTTTCGGCGGTGAACAAGTCGGATGTGGACGACTACGTGCTGGCGATCTCAACGCCCGATCCCAAGGCGATCGGCGCCCCAACCTCGGGCTCCGACACCGACGCCGACACGATCCCCGACACCTGCGACGCCGACCTCGACGGGGACGGGATGGCGAACGACGCGGACAATTGCCCGGAGGTGAGCAATGGTCCCGACACCCCGGCGCCGGCCCTTTCGTCCAGCGGCTACATTCGCCACTGGTTGAGCGCGGGACCGTTCACCGGCGGCGTCACGACGGCCGAATGTCGCCCGTCGGAGCAGGCGTTCGTGGGGGAGGACGGTCCGCTCGCACCCGCCGTCGCCGACCCCGCCGGCGACCTGGTCTGGACGTACGCTTTGCTCTCGGCAGACAGCTACGACTTCACCGTGCCCTACGGTTGGGCGACCCCCTCGCGCGAGTCGTACACGCTCGTGTACCTCCAGAGCGCCACCGCTCGGGAGTTGACGCTCTCGCTCGGCGCAGACGACGGGGTATTCGCCTGGTGGAACGGCACCCAGGTGCTCGACGTGGGGAGCTGCCAGGGCGTGAACGCCGATCAGTTCCAGGCTTCGGTGGCCGTGAATGAAGGTTGGAATTCGCTTCTGGTGAAGGTGCGGGACTGGGGCGGCGGCTGGGGCCAGGCGGTGCGGTTCCTCGACGCCGGTGTGGCTGTCACCGACCTCGTGCCTTCGCTGAGCCCCGACGGCGCCTGGACCGCAGATCAAGGCGACCACGATGGCGACGGCCTCGGCGATGTGTGCGATCCGGAGCCGTAGCTGGGGCTTCACCTCCAAGGCAACCCCTGACCCAGGAGATGGGGCCGCGCGAATCGCCCTGAGCGGGTTGCGGTTGCGACGATCGGGCCGCGAGCTTCGGCGCCGGCCCCGGCGGCCGGGTGATCTGGAGCGATCGCCCGAGCGATCCCCTCCAAGCAGCGTTAAGCTGGCGGCTCATCGTTTCGGAGCGTCTGCATGACCTCTCTCCTGCTTCCCGCGATGTTCTTCGCAGCGTGTGTCCTCCCGCAGGAGGAGCCCGGCGCGGCGGACGTTGGCGACGACACCGCGGCAACGGAAGTCGTGCCGCCCAGCGCGGCCTACCTCATCGTGACCGTCCCCGCGTTGGAGGGCGTTGCCGCGCGCTGGGCCGAGTACCGTGAGGCGACCGGGTACGCCGTAACCACCGTGCTCACCAAGGATCTGGTTCGCGACACCGGAGACGGCGAGGAGGTTGCGGGCGAAGTGGAGCGCGAGGCGAGGGCGCTGGCCAAACAGTACCCCGATCGGCCGGTGCACATCCTGTTGTTGGGCGACGTAACGGTCGATGGCGAGGACGGGATTCCGGGCACCGCCTGCAAGAACGATCTCGGCTACTGTTACACCGACAACGAGTACGCGGGCCGCTCCATGGACGGCGTGCCAACCTATGCGGTGGGTCGAATTCCCGCAGGCTCGGAGGCTGCGGCGACGGCGGCCCTGGAGAAACAGATCGCCTTCGAGGCGGAGTACGCGGTTGGCGAATTCAATCGCCGCATCTTCTTCTACGCCGGGGAGAGTGGGTGGGATGCGAGCCTGACCGAGCTCGTGGAATCGATGGTGATGATGGGCCTCACCAAGGTAGACCCTGCGTATGACATCATCGGCCTCTACAACGATCCGAACAGCTCCTACTACTACACCCCGTTCGACGAGAAGGTGGTGGAGCTGTTCAATGAGGGAAGCGTATTTGCCATGTACCTCGGGCACGGATCATCGGCGTACAACGACGGGCTGAGCGTGCACGACATCGAGTCGCTCGACGCGCAGGGTCGGCTCCCCTACCTCGCGCTGTTTGCCTGCTCGAACGGGGAGTACTACCTTCCTTCCCCCTCGGTGGCAGAGGCCGCGTTCGCTGTCGACGGGGGGCCGATCGGGGTGCTGGCGGCCAGCGGCCTCTCGCATCCGTACGGAAATGCGGTGTTCCCGTACGAGCTCCAGCGGAGCCTGTTCTCTGGGGCGTTCACCACCGTGGGCGAGTCGCTGGTCGACGCGAAGCGGCAGGTGATGGAGAACGAGGACGAGGTGCGGGGCTTGTTGGACTTCTACGGATCGACGGAGGGTTTGTCCGACGGGGACATGGCTCGGCTCCGCGAGCAGCACCTCGACCTGTATAACTACATGGGCGATCCGGCCTCGCCGCTCCTGCTGCCCCCGGCGAGGGTAACCCTGGAGGTGGAAGGCGAGTCCTACGATGGGGCCCTTTTGGTGCGCGGGACGGTGCCAAATGTGGAGGAAGGGACGGCGAAGGTGACCTTCGAGGTGCCGATCGACCAGATCCTGGGCGACCTGGAGGACATCAACGTCTACAGCCCCGATCCGGCCACGGTGCAAACGAACTGGGCCACCGCCATCGATAAGGTCGTGGTTGCAGTGGAGGTGCCGGTGTCGGGAGGCGCGTTCGAGGCCACGCTCACGTTCGACAATGACCTGCCGGGGGCCGATTACTTCGTGAAGGCCTATGTTTCCGATGGGAAGGCAGACGCCGTGGGCGCGGCGGCGGTGAGGTAGCCGGGCCGATCCTCCCGCCGCCAGCGTGGCGGAGGCATCAAACGCTGCGCGAGAGGCCGCAGCGGCGCTGTGTTCCTCATGAACATCGCATTCGCGGTGGACGTGTTCCAGACCGGGAAGGCCAAGTTGGCCTGATTCGGCGGCGAACGACGCGATCGCGCCGCATCGCCGCGCCGACGAGATTCAAGCCTGGCGGTGCCCTACCGGCGCCGCCGGGCCTCTTCGCGTGTGTCCACCAAGGCGAGCCGCACCAGTCGCGCGGCGATCGCGCTGGTAGAGCGCCCGAAGTGCGCCGCGAGCGCGCCCAAGCCCTCGCCCGCTTCCCACTTCGTGGCCAACTGATCGTCGTCGTTCGCGGACCATGGCCGGCCTTGGGTCGGCGCTTCGGTGGTTTCGGCGGCTGGCCGGCGTACGGTGCGGGCGGCTGCGGGCGCTTTTCGTGCCGGCGCGGCGGGGAGGCCCGTCGCCAGCTCGGTGAAGAACCGGCTCGTCGTCGCCGCGGGGCGCTCCATGATCGCGCGCCGCTTCGCACGGGTGATCGCCACATAGAACGTACGGCGCTCCTGTTCGATGAACGGCGACTGCGGGATCCCGTGGGGGTGCTCCTCGCTCCCTGGCGACGTCCCGAATTCTTCGGCGGGGAAACCGCCATCGAACAGCCCGGCCACGATCACGATGGGCCACTCCAGTCCCTTCGCTTTGTGTACGGTGTTGGCGTAGACACACTCCGCCCGCGGGCGGCCGCCGGTGAGATCGATGGAGTCGATCGCAGCGTCGGCTTCGGCCGGAGGAAATGTCTGCGCGGACAGCCAGTCGGCCAGCGCCTCGTAGCTCGCGACGGCCTGGTCCTGCGAGCGTTGGGAGCGGCTCGGGGGGCGGAGCACCTCGTCGGCATCGCAAGCCTCGTCCACGATCCGCATCGCCTGCGCGGTCGTCGCAGAGTTCGCGACGCGATCGAGCGTGCGGGAGAGCGCCGATAGATCGCGCACAACGTTCGGGAGCTGACCCGCCGTGGTGTGGAAGGCGCTGTCGCGCAGGTAGGCGCGGATGCCATTCGCCGCGTGTTTCTGCCAGCCCCCCTTGAAGGCTTCGCCGCGTACGTAGCTGCATGTCGCGCGAACGAGCGTCCAGAGCGCCTCGGGGCGGTCTACCTTGTCCTGGCACGCGGCGCGGAAGAAGCTGCGCAGCAATTCGGGTCCAGACCCTCGCTTCAGCAGTTGCCCATCCTCGGTGTCGACCGGCAACTTGGCCCTCGCGAGGCTCGAAAGCACCCGGGCGCCCTCCATCCGGCTCCGGTAGAGGACCGCCAGCTCGCCCGGCTTTGTCCCCGACTTGAGCAGCCCCCGCAGCGCTTCGGGCAGCTCCGCGCACACCTCGACGGTGCCCTCCGTAGCGCCACCGGGGGCGATCGTCGCCGGGCTGCGTTCGACGTTGTAAGCGATCAATGCGCTGGCCGCCTTGGCCAGCACCGCCCCGAGGCGGAAGCTGCGCGAGAGCGGCATCACGCGCGAAGGCATCGACGGAAAGTGGTCGGAGAACTCGCGGAAGTAGCGCGGATGGGCGCCGCACCACTCGTTGATGCCCTGGTCTTCGTCGCCCACCACGACGATCCGGGTTTCGGGGCCGGCGATGCGTTGGAGCAGCTCCACGCGGGCGGGGTTTACGTCCTGGAATTCGTCCACGAGCAGGTGCAGCGGCGGGGCTTCGAGCGCACCCCGGGCACGCAAAATCCCTACGGCGGTGTAGTTATAGTCGCCGACGTCCAGTCGCAGCGTTTCCTGGCGGCGAAGCTCCTCGAAGGCCGTGTACGCGTCCACGAGCGCGGGGTTCGTCGGGAACCGGGCGCGCTTCGGGGCGATGAGGTGGGCGCGCCAAACGTCAATGGCGCGCTCGATGTCCTCCACGTCGGCGATCGCTTCGCGCAGCGCGCGATGCACCTGATCGAGCCGGCGCCGCCGGCCGAAGTCCGCCGCTTCTTCGAACGTGATCTCGCTGGTGTACCCCCGCTGGATCGCGGCGTGGATCAAGCGCCGCGCCAACGAATCGAACGTGTTCACCCGCACGCCGCCGCGCCCGGTCGCGACACCGAGCGTCGTCAGCCGCTCGACGCACGTCTCCTGAACCGCGCGATTGAACATCACGACCTGGATGGTGCTCGGGGCTACGCCGCGCTCGACGAGGCGGGCGACGCGGTGAACGAGCGTGGTCGTCTTACCCGAGCCAGGCACCGCCCGAACCACGAGGTGTTCGGCGGTGTCGTGCTCCACGATGGCGAGCTGTTCGTTGGTGAGGGCCACGGTGGTGGGCGGCTATCTCGGTGGGTGGCGGTGCGCGGAGCCGTCCGGGACGTCGCGATTCTCAGTTCGCTGGGGGCGACTCTCACATCGGGCGGGGCGAGTCTCAGATCGTCGGGGGCGAGGCGGCCCTCGCCGCGTTGTGAGAATGTGTCGCGACACGTTGGGTGCCTTGCTCTCCTTGCGGCAGGGGTGAGCGGGCACCCCCTCACCAACGAGCGCGTGCATGGCCGCGGGCGGTCGGTATCGCGGCGACGGGCCGTGTCGCCGACGAGAGAACCTTGCGAATTCGAGAGGCGTGCGCGCGAGGTGAGGCGGGAAGGGCGCGAAGTCGTCGTAAGCGCTCTCCTTGCGTGGGGGGTGACGCGGCACCCACCTCGCAAGGAGAGTTTTGCGGTCGGGGCGCCCGCACGCCAACCCCCATCCGCCCTGCGGGCACCTTCCCCCGGCAGGGGCCGGGGGAAGGGCGGGGGCGAAGCGCTCACAACCGCGGGGAAACCTGGCCCGTCGCGCGTTATCCACCCCCCATGCTCCTCCTCCTCCTCGCCTGCGCCACCACCGCCCCCGCGCCGACCGCCCCCACCGAGCCCGCGCCGGCCGCCACGGGCGCCCCAGCCGTCGAACATCCCGCCGCCCCCGCCGCGATTCGCGAGGAGTCCGTTGCCGAATTGGCCGCGGCCCGCGCCGCAGCGAGCGTCACGTTGGTGGACGTGCGCACACCCGGGGAGTTCGCCGGCGGCCACGTTCCCGGCGCGGTGAACATCCCGCTCGACCAGATCGGGGCGCGGCTCGGCGAATTGCCCGAGGCCGGCGACGTCCACCTGATCTGCGCGGCGGGCGGGCGTTCCGGCAAGGCGACGGCGAT
>BJHF01000115.1 GCA_014191855.1 Deltaproteobacteria bacterium | reverse complement strand
AAGTCGGTGTCTTGTTTCACCTTGCCGTCGAGCACAAGCTCGACGCTCAGCGGCAGAACGGCCGCCTCGTTCAACCAATACGGATCTTCAGGGTCATGCACCTCAATGGAGGTGGTGGCGCGGCAGCTCGTGTAGGTGAATTCGCTGATCGCGCGCACACCGTCGAGGCTCACGTTCCATCGGACCTCCCCATCCCCGCACGTCGTGCTCCATTCGCCGACGCCGCCGGGGTTCTCGCATCCGTTCATCTCGCATTGAAGGGCGTCCTTCACCGCCACGAAGGCGCGCACGAGGTCGTCGTTCTGCCAGAGGGTCACGACGCCCTCAGCCGCGGCGCAGCTCGGCGACTCGACGAGGTAGGAGGCCTGCTCCGTCTTGTCGCCTTCGCCCCAACGAATGGTGATCGTGTGGAATCCGCACGTGAGCGGGATTCGTTGATCGGCGCCGAGCGCCTCGGCACAGCTCGCGCCAAGGCCCGGATCGCCGCCGTCGATCGACACACACACCTCGACGCCGTCCAACCCCACGACGTCCACCCCCGCATCCTCGTCGGTCAGCGTCGTCCCCGACTCTGGGTTGAAGTGGCTCGACCCTCGATCGATGCTGGAGGCCGTCGTGCAGGCGGCGAGCGAGAGCGCCGCGAGGGCGTGGTTCATGGTGTCGGTAGTGTAACGGGGCCCGCGTGCAATGTGCCCCAACGGCGCGCTGGAGACAGGCCGCACGGATGATCCGCTTCCTCCGCTCACGGCCCTTCCTCCCCCTCCGCCTCCGCCGCCTCCGCCGCGATCGGCCGCCCCCCCGCCGCGAGCCGCGCTGTTTCATCGCGCAAATCGTAGGGCGTGCTGAATCCCGAGAACCAGGAGCGGTCTTCCGCCCTGGGGATCTCGGTGCCGAGCACCTGGTTCAGCACGACGCGGAACGAGTTGACCGGGGTGATCGTCGGCCACAACGCCGAAGGGTCGGGAACGAGGTAGGCGCTGAGGATGCCCATGCGCTCGTGCATGTCCGTCTGATCGGGCTCGGCCCACACGAGGTGTGAGCCCGGCCCGTGATCCCCCTGAATGAGGATCACCGGCGGGCGATCGGAGGTGGCCAGGATACCATCCACGGCCTCGGTCATCCGCCGACTGATATAGGTCAACTGTGCCCGATACCCTTCCTCGTAGCTCTCTTTGTATTTCTTCGCGTATTTCCACCACGTGGAGCCATCCCCGAAGAACATCCGCGACCGGGAGCGGCGATAACGCCCATCCTCCGCGAACACGAACGGCGGATGCGGGGCGACGATGTGAACGTACACGAACGTAGGCCCCGGGTCGCGGTCGCCTTGCGGCAGATCGTCCAGCACCGTCTCGATGGCGTGGCGCCGCACAGCGTGGCTCAGGCGCTGCTGGGGAAACCCGAGCGCGCTGGCCACGGTGAGGATGGGCGTATGGCCCAGGAGCACGTAGTCGTACTCGTTGAAGGTGAACCACGCCCCTCGGTTTTCGTCGGCGTCCGCGAGTCGGGTCATCGAGTATTCGCCCGGGTACTGCACGATACGGTAGCCCGCTTGCCGGAGGCGCCGAGTGAGCCGATTGTCCGCGATCAGCCGCTGCAAGGGGAGGCGGTTCTCCGAGTCTACGGCGAGGTCGTCCAACAGCTCTGGCAGCGGGGCCATATTGAACGAGGATGCGATCGAGAGCGCCGTTTGCGCGTAGTTGCTTCGGGCTCCGGTCGCGACGTAGAAGCCGCGCGCCCGCAGGTCGTCGGCGAGGCCGCTGTTGGTCACCCCAAAATCGCTCTCGAGCACGTCCTCCCGGCCGTAGCCGTCGAGGACGAAGTACCAGATATCGGGGAGGGTCGCTCGGTTCGGGGGGGGGACCGTGGCGGCGAGATCCAACGAGGTGAGGTAGCCGGGGCGCACATGGGGCGCGGGATCGGCGCGGTCGTCGGCGATCGTGGTCCACAGGGTGGGCAGAACGCCGATGCCGAGCAGCAGGTTTGCGAAGATGGTGAGCGCGTCTCCCGCGCCGCGGTAGAGGATCAGCCCGAGCGTCGCCACGCTCACGATCCCCCACATCCACGGGGCGTGTTTGCCGGCGTCGCCGTGCGCGTGAAACGCCACGACGATGAGCGTGGTCGCGACGGCGGCCGTTCGTGGGTTTCGCGACAACCCGGACAGCAACAGCAGAAGGGGTATCGTTGCCAGCCACGTAAGCGCCAGCGGGAACAAGGCGAGCCGCCAGGTCGCCATGCCGTGATTGTCGTGTGTGTAGCTCAGTAACGAGGGGAGGGGGGCGAGGAAGGGGTGCAGTAGCGGGGGGCGACCGAACAAGGGGTGGCGCCAGGCCCACCAGGGCTTGGAGGTTGGGGGCTGGGGCGCGGCGGGGCTCATGGCCGCCAGAATACCCAGAGTACGTAGTCGCAGTCGGGGATCGAGATGGTGTTCACGTGCATGTACGTTGCCTCAAAGGCCGGGAGCTTCTCCAGCTCGATCTCGATGCTGTACCGGGGCTTGAAGATGCCGCTCACCGAGTCACTGCGCAAAAGCAGCCAGTCCGGCGGGGAGGCCAGGATCACAGGAGCGCGCTCGCGGAACGACAAGCCCGAGGTTTCGTAGAAGTTGGGGTCGTTGTGCCCCATGAGATCCAGGTTTGCGCCACCTGTTTGTACGGACAGCAGGCCCGCATCGACCGCGCCGTAGGTTTCGCCCGGCGCAAGCTCCGATCGCAGGTACGCCGCGGCCTGCACGCGCACCTCTGCCTTGCACTCCTGATACCGGTCCGCGAAGGCGGCGACGGTTTGCGTGGCCGTGTGCGGCGTCTTGAGCACGGCCAGGCCGAGCGTGAGCCCGGCGGCGGCCACTACCGCGCCCACCGGGCTCCGGCCGCCAAGGGTGACGACGCCAGCTCCAGCCAACAAACAGGCGAGCGGCCAGACCGGCAGGAGGTGCCGCCCGAAGTCGGTGAGGTGATCCATCGACACGAGGGAGAGCGCGGAGGCGGCGAGTACGGCGATGGCGAGCCGCCCAGCGGGGCGAGGCGCGCGCGCGACCGCGAGCACGGCGAACGGCAACAGCGGCCCTACGCGCTCCAGGATGTCGCGGACGGTTTCGCCGGGCTCGTCGCTGCCGAAGCGGAAGCCCACCGAGGTGGGGAGCAGGTGGCCGAACACGGCGAAACGCAGGACAGCGAGCGCGAAGATCGAGAGGAACACGGGGCCGAACACGGGGAGCGCCCGCAGCCGGGGGGTGGGTGCCGCGAACACGACGAGGGTGCCGAGCAGGGCCGCGATGAGCGTGCCCTCCGGGCGCAGCCACGGCACCAGAGCGAGCATCCACCCGGCGCGACGCGGGGATCCCCCGTCGTCGCGGGCCGCGTCGAGGAGGATGGCCGTGTGGAGCAGGGTGAGCGGCAAGGTTTCGAGCCCGCTCGCTCCCCACAGGGCGAGCGCCGGCGTGCTCCCGACGAGGAACGCGCCGATCCCAGCGGACAGCGGCCCGAACAGCGCGCGCCCCTGCCGCCACACCATCCCGACCGTTGCCAACAGGGAGAGCACCCCGGCGAGGCGCGCCCCGACGAGCGGGTCCAAGCCGACCGCTCGCAGCGCGGCTTCGCCGATCACGAGGAGGGGAGCCGCGAACCCCTCGACTGCGGGACCGCCTGCGTTCCACACCGGGCCCAGGCCCGCCGCGAGGTGCTCGGCATAGCGAACGTTGATCCAGGCGGCATCGGGAATGAACGCACGTACGGTCCACAGGAGCGCCACACCGATCACCCCGCCGCCGAGGGCGAACCAGCCACCCTGGGCCTGGGCTTGGGTCGTGGCCTGCGCCGAACTCTCGGTCATGTTCATGGGCTGCCCTCCGCGATCCGGCGGTAGATCGGGAGGTGGTACATGCAGTCGTCGGTTCGGATGTGCGCTTCTGGCCTGTAGAACCGGGCGAAGTCCGGGTGCGCCACGACGGCCTGGTCGATGGCGTAGCGTGCATCCTCCGCCGCGTCGCTGTCGCTCGCAAGCAGGATGAAGTCAGGCCGATCCGCCATTACGACCGCCGCACGGTCCTTCCACGAGAGCGCGCCGGTCTGCTGGATGCGCGGATCGTTGAGCGCGATGGTGTCCAGCGCCGTTCCCCCGGCGTTGTACGGGATGAGCCCCGCATCCACCATCGCATACACGCTCCCAGCCGGCGCGTGCTCGGCCAGCCAGATCCCGGCGTTCGCACGCACGACCGCGCGGCACCGCACGTACGTTTGCGCGAAATCCGCGACCTTGCGCGACGACACGGTGGGCCACGCGGCGAAGGCGAGGGCCAACGAAGCCGTCGCGATCCCGACCACCCAGGCCCGCCGCCGCTCCGCGAACGCCGCCGCGGCGTCGAGCCCGAAGGCCGCCACGAGCAGCCAGGCCGGCACCGTGGGGAGCAAGAAGCGCCCGAAGTCATTGACGTTGTTCCATGCGCGCAGCGAGCCGACGAGCCACACGAAGGCGGGGATGATGATCAACCTGGCGCGACCGCGGAGCAACAACGCGCCGGCGAAGCTCAGCGCGCCTGCGGGGGCGATCTGGATCAGGAAAGGGAGGGTTACTTCCCCGATCTCCGCGTTCGCCATCTTGAGCACGGCCGAGTTGGGGAGCAGGTGACCGTAGATGCCCCACCGGAGCGCTTCGAGGATTGCGCTGCTCACGATGACCGGCCCTGCGATCTGGCCGAAGCGGGTGAGGGCGGCTCGCCGCCGGGTCGGGTCGAGCAGGCCAAAGGCCTCCGAGACGAACGCCAGCGCCAACGCCGGAACTGGCCCTTCCGGCCGCAACCACGGAAGCATCGCGAAGATCCACCCCGCGCGCCACGCCCGCCCGCCGTCTTCCCTCCCGAGCTCCAGCGCTCCGGCGGTGACGACCAAGACCACCATTGCTGTTTCAAGGCCGCTTACCGTCCAGAACGCGAAGGGCGCGCTGGCCGCCATCAAGAACGCCGCCGCCGCCGCCGCGCGCTCGCCGACCACCCGCGCCCCCATCCGGCGCATCGCTACCAGCAGCGCAAACGAGCACAACACGCTGACGACCCGCGCCGCCTGCATCCCGTCGAGGCCCAACCACGTCGCCAGAGCCTCGATCGCGAAGAAGAGGGGGTTGCTGAAGCCTTCGCACCGCGGACCCCCGGCGTTCCACACGAAGCCATCGCCGAGGGCGAGGCGCTCGGCGTGCCGGAGGGTGATGTAGGCGTCGTCGGTGACGAACTTCCGTACGGGCCACAGGAACGCGCAGAAGATCACGAGGTTCAACGCGTCGAGCGCGAAGCCGGCGGCGCGCGGGGAGAGTTCGCGACGCATCGCGCGCGCCCTTATCCGGCCTGCGACTCGCCGGGCCCGCGGGGGGTGTCGTTGTTCCCGGTGGCCGATTTCTCGGCGGCCGCCTTCTCCGCGATCTCCGGCTTGGCCTTGCCGAAGCTCCGGAACCAGTCCTTCACCTTCGTCCAGTACATCCGGATGGTGAACATGCTCGCCAGGATGCCGGCGGCCGCGAGCTGGAGGATGTAGCTCCCCGTTCCCGGGTCGAGGTAGGCGTGGGCATGTGGGGAAAACAGCACCGCCAACAGCACCACGAGCGTTCGCGGAGAGCGGGAGATCGCCGCGCTGGCACGGGACAATACGAACGCGAACGGGGCCATCGACTCACCTGAGCGGGCGCGTGTATACCCCCCGCCCCGGCGCTTCGCAACGAAAGACAGGGGCGCCGCCGCCTACGCCGGCTTCCGGGTGCGGAGCCGGTAGAGCGTACGGCAGGTGCCCGGGATGTCCACCGCGGCTTCCACGTCGAAGTAGCGGGCCGCCGCCGCCTCGAAACCCGCCCGGTTGTAGGTGGGAAAAATGTCCTCCCGGGTTGCGAGCAGCTTCGCGACCTGCGAGTCTTCCTTGGGGACGAACTCCAGGATCACCGCCCGGCCGAGGCTCGCGAAGAACGCAGCGATGCGGTCGAGCGGCACGTTGTTGGAGATGGCGAGGTGGTGGATGAGGCCGAGCGCCATCACCACGTCCACCGGGCCGCGCGCGGCCACGGACATGCGCTCCTCGCCGGCCCACCCAATCCCGCCGCTGGGGTTGGTCAAGTCTTGAAGCAGCGGGAGCACGTTGGTTTCGCCCGCCCGCACCACTTGCCGCCAGTTGGCCTCGACGCAGGCCGGGTCAATGTCCCAGGCAACCACGTTCGCCCCTCGCGCAGCGGCGAGTCGGCTCATGCGACCGGTGTTCGCGCCCAGATCCCACACCGACTTCGGTGCCAGCGCGTCGAGCATCGCGCCAACGGCCCGCTCCTTCTCCTGCAGGCCCGAATCGCCGTAATTGTTGTTCCGCTCGTAGTAGTCGGCCCACTCGGTGCCAGCCGGCTGCCAGTCAAGCCCCTTCACGGCGGACTGCAGGCTGTCGATCGTGGCGAGGAACGCCGTTTTGGAGAACGCAGCGCTCTTGGCGGGCAGCGCGGCCGGCGTATCCGAGCCGCCACCGTGCTTTTTCTGAGAGGCGGCGTGGGCGTGCAGGTGCAGCCCGAGCCCGAAGTTCAGCCGCGTCGTCCAGGGGAGCAGGGCCACGGCGAGATCGAGCGGCACCCCGTCGATGTGCACACGGCTCAACTGCGAAAGGCGGATGTCGGTTTTCGCCATGAGCGCGAGCGGGGCCAGGAAGTGCTGGCAGAACTGGCGGTAAGCCACCCAGGGGCGCCCCTCCTCCAGCCGCTCGAACGACAACGTGTCGATGAGCACGGGTCGGCCACCCACGAACTGGATGTTGTAGGCGGTGGCGTCCTTGAGGCTCATGCCTTTCGCAAGCGCGGCGGCCTGGATCTCAAGCGTCACGAGCGCGGCGTCCTTGAGCTGGGAGAAGCTCCACTCGTAGGGGTAGCTCACCGTGCCGATCTGCTCGGGCCGAAGCACCTTCCAAGCTCCCTCCCGCGGCGGGAGCTCCTCATGGGCGATCAGGCGCTTCGCCGCCACGAGCTCCGCATAGAGCCCGCTTGAGAACAACAGCTCGTAGTCGGCGCGATACCGCTCGTTCACCTGCCGGAGCCACACCCCGCCTTCCCGGAACATGAACCCGCTGGGATCGCGGAAGGAGGCCGACGCGGGTTCCGGGGGCAGGACGGGGGACATCGGGGGCTCCGGGGCGCTGAGGGGGCGCCGCATATCGCGAGCGGCGGGTGGCGGCCCGAATGGGCGATGGCAGCGGCCCGGCAGGAGTCGAGCGCACACTGCCCGCCATCGCGGCGCTGCCCCGAAGGGGCTCCCCGCTGCCGGGCCCGCCCGCGATCTCAGGGTCGCGATACACCGTGACACATCATTCGTGTGTCACGGTTAGTATTGCTATAACCGTGAATATTTGTAATCCGTGCGGTCTGGCCCGAGACTTGCTTTGTGGACGGGCAGAGGTTGCCCATGCTCATCCTGTTCTCCGCGCTCCTGTCTCACGCCTTCGCCGCCGACCTGCCGCTGCCCGACGCGGGAACCCGCGCCCCCTCCACTGGCTACGCCGGGACCTTCTTCCTGCCGGATGCCCGGCACCGCGAGCCCGGCGAGCTGGAGGTCGCCGCCGGCGTCGGTGCTGCGCTGTACGAGGTAACCGAGATGTGCCTGCAGTCGTCCAGCGGGCCCAACAATGGCTGCGGGGGCACCTCCTTCGATCCCGCCGCCATGCCCACCCTCCGCGGCGCGTGGACGCCCGGCGGGGACTTACGCCTGGAGGCGAACGCCGGGCTCCTGCTGGACGGGGGCGCGGCGTTGGACGTGAGCCTCTCGTGGTCGGGCGCCGTGAGCAAGGTCGTGCGCCTTGGGGCGTTTGCGGGCGTCGCCGGTTCGACGTTTGCTGACTTCACGAACGCAGACGGCGTGATCGCGGGCGGTGGGATGCTCTCTGCTCGCTGGGAGCGCGTGGCGCTGGACGTGAGCGTGCCGGTCTTCGCGATCAACGATCCGGAAGAAGAGGTGCCGTTCTACCTGCCGTTGGCGCTCTCGGAGGGGAGCGTGAGCTTCGCGCTTGGCAAGGGGCACTCGTTGCGGGTTGGCATGGCCAGCCTCGCTCCCGGGGTGGGGTGGCAATATGATGGAGGGCACCTGCTCGCGCGGGCAGACGTGCACAGCTTGGGCATGATCTCGGTGGGGCGGGCGGAGGTGGGGGCCAGATTTTGAGGGGTGGCCCACACCTCCCGTCTGGCCGGCGGGAGGGTTCGGGTCACGACCCGACACCTGCGCTCCGTTGGTGTGGAGGGAGCGCAAGCCCGAACGGATGTCACAACTATTTTCGTGGTGGCGCCGCGATGCCCGGCTGGCCGGTTTGAGTTCCTACCTGGCCTGCGGCATCGCCCATCGGTGTTCAGGGCTCAAAACATATGCTCAAACACCACATACACCCCGTAGTTTGTCTCGGCCGTTTCCGTTCCATCCGGCTCGCGTACGGTTTCGGTCCCTAACGCGAAGTCGAAGCGTCCGACGAACGTGCCCTCCACGATCGGGTGGATGCCGAGGCCCACGCCGGGGTGCACCGGGAAGTCGCCAATCGGCTCCGTGCCCCACACCATGCCGAGGTCAAAGAACGGGACCAACTGCCAACGGATCTCTCGCTTGAGCACCTGATGGCGAAACACATCGAGGCGCAGCTCGTTGTTCCACACCGCCTTGTTGACATCGCGCCAACGCCCGAAGTTCACGCCGCGCAGGGTGTCGCTGCCGCCGAAGCCCATTGTGGGGATCAGGCCGCCCCAAGTGTTGAGGTCGTAAAACGGCACGTCTCCAAACATCGCCTCGCCGGTGATGCGGGTGCCGAGCACGGCACCCGGGGCGAGCGTCCAAAACGCACGTACGCTTGCGAATGCGGAGATCCAGTTGGCTTCCGCGCCAGGCAACTTGGGCATGCCGCGTACGGCCAATTCGACGAGCACGCCCCCGTCGGGCGTCAGCTCCGGCTCGCGAGTATCATACAAGAGACCCAAGCCCGGCTGCACGCCAAAACCACCTTCCATCCCCAGGGGTTGCTCGGCTTCCAACACGGAACCGGCGTAGGTTTCGATGTGGGACCAGCGGCCGGCCAGAAAACCGAACCACGCCCAGGGACCGCCGATCTCGCCCCGCAACGTGAGCCGCCCGAATGGCTGCACCAGCGTGTAACGGTAGCGCTGGGTGCCGGGCGCCTCGGTAGAATCCACCGCCGCGCGCTCGAGCGTCGTTGCGTTTCCCATGCCCCAGTACCCGTCGTTGAGCCACTGGCGGTAGGCAAAATGCCCGCTCAGGCGGAGCTTGTGTTGGGTGCCCAAACCGGGGGCGTCGAAGCGGATCCGATGATGGTGGTAGCCGTTCGTCGTCGCGAATGCCTGGGCCACGAACGCGAGCTGATAGGGGTCATAACCTGGCTTGTACCAGTCCAGCTCGGCGCGGGCGCCGGCGCCGAAGCCGTCGTCCACGTCGTAGCCAAAATTTGGGATCGCCACCCAGGTGAAGCGGGTGGCGGCGGGCTCCGAGATGGCTGGCAACGCCTCCGCGGGCGCAGCGTAGGCGTGCAATGCGAGGAGCGAGAAGCCAAGAACGAAGCTCAAACCGCCACCAATCCTGCCCGACGCAGCATCGGTAGCAGGCGTTCAACTCCCCTCGGCGCAGTGCTTGCGGCCGTCTCCCACGTGAGTGCCACTTCGCCCGGTCGCGCGGCGCTGAGCAGGTCGCCCACCCAATCCAGGGCCGGCTGGGGACCCCGGAGCGTGGTCGGGCCCGCGTTCCCGTGGAGCACGAGGCCATCGTCATCGAGCAGAGGGTCGCCTCCGAGCCACACGAGGCGCCCGGCAAAGGGCTGTGCGTCCTGCCGCAGCGCCTTCGCGATCCGGTCGGGAGGTACCGTGGTTCGTGGCGTTGACTCGGAGAACCAGGTGTGGACTGCGCGATCGAAGCCACGCCCCCCTTTGTAGGCCTCCAGGGCAGCCACGAGCGGTTCATCGAAGCGGTCGTGGTTGGCGCCCATCGGGTCGAGATGGGGCACGTCGTTTGCGGCGAACGAGGGTCCAGTCGGTTCCAGGGTCACCCCGAACGCGCCAGGATCGGGGTAGATCGCCGAGTGGCGCGTGAGCACGAAGCGGTGCCAGAACGCGCTTTTCAGCGCTCCCGCCGCGAAGAGCTGGCGTACGACCTCCAGACTGTCGATCGTCTCTTGCTCCGTTTCGGTGGGGAACCCGTACATCAGGTAGGCGTGGACGAGCACGCCCGCGTTGGAGAACGCCTGCGCCGCCTGAGCAACCTGCTCGATCGTTACGCCCTTCTCCATCTTCGCGAGTAGTCGATCGCTCGCGACCTCCAGCCCGCCCGTTACTGCGATGCAGCCGGCGGCCGCCAAGAGCCGGCACAGGTCGGGCGTAAACGTGCGCTCGAAGCGGATGTTCCCCCACCAGCTCAGCGTTTCACCCCGGGCGAGCAGCTCGATGGCGAAGTCGCGCATCGCCTTCGGGGGCGCCGCCTCGTCAACAACATGGACCCCGCGCTGGCCCGTGACGCGGCAGAGCTCCAGGGTGTCATCCACGAGGGAAGCCACCTTCGCGGGGACGAAGCGCGCGATGTAATCGAGGTTCACATCGCAGAAGGAGCAGCGCTTCCAGTAGCACCCGTGCGCGAGGGTGATCTTGTTCCAACGCCCATCCGACCACAAGCGGTGGGCGGGGTTGGTGCTGTCGACCAGGTTGAGGTAGCGGCGCAGCGGCAGCTCGCCGTACCAGGCCGCGTGCGTGGTCCCGATATCGGGGAAGCCGGCGTTAAACATTCCCTCTCGCGTACGTGTGCGGTGGCGGCGATCCGGCCCGCCCTCGGCGTGCTCCAGCCAGGCCAGGAGCGGCCCCTCGCCGTCGTCGTAGGTGAGCGCGTCCACGTGCTCCCAGAGCGCGGGCTCGTTCACCTCGCGCAGCTCGGTGTTCACGTAGCCGCCGCCCATCAGCACCGTTTGGCCCCGGTCGCGGAGCCGTTTTCCGATGCGGAGCGCCCCGTACAGGTTGCCCGGAAAGGGCACCGAGAGCCCCACGAGCGGGGTGGTAATGGAGTCGGCGAGCGCGTCGAGCCAGGCATCCACCAGGGTGGTTTTTTCCAGGCGCGCGGCGATGGGCGCGAAGGCGGTGGGGCCGACGGCGAGGTGGTGGTGGTAGCGCGCAAGCGCGAACCCGTCGTCGACGCAGCTTGTGACGAGGTCGGCGA
Organism: Deltaproteobacteria bacterium; assembly: GCA_014191855.1. Classification (GTDB taxonomy): domain Bacteria; phylum Myxococcota_A; class UBA796; order UBA796; family SXON01; genus SXON01. The sequence continues at coordinate 6,794 of BJHF01000115.1, read as the reverse complement.
TGTCGGAGAGCCAGCGCGTGGCGACGTGCCGGGCGGCGTCGTCCACTGCCGCGGGGCCGAAGTCGCGCAGGTCGACGGCGGCCGAGCGGGGGCCGCGCGGGAGGAAGTCGGGGTCGAGGATGCGGGGCGCGAAGCCGCGGTCGTGCCCCTGGAGGAACGCAACCACCGGGTCGATCGCGCCTTCGTATGCCCGCCTCAGGCTCAGCGCGCGCCAGGCCGGCCCGGGGAGGTCGTCTTCCCCTTCCAGGTGGTCAAAGATCGCCGACAGGCCGGCCCGGCTGTAGACCGTGAGCGCCAGCTCCAGGCCGAGATCCCGCTGCGCCGGCTCGAGGCCGCGCGCCCTCAGGAAGCGGGCGAGATACGCCGTGGATGGGTAGGGCGTGTTGAGCTGGCACAGCGGCGGCAGGACGAGCGTGAGCGCCGGCACGGAGGCGCTCAGGTGCGGAGACGAATGTAGCGGCCTTCGCTGGGCTCCGTTGCGGCCACCTGGAGCTGCCGGGCCTCCACATCCACGGTCTGGCCGGGGGTGAGCCGCCCGACACGCCGGGTATCCGCTTCAACCAACAACACGCCGCTCACACACCGGAGCCGGTAGGTGCGGCGTTGGCTGCCCACGAACACCGTTTGCACGGCCTCGTGACCGTCGACCGGTGACAGTCGAATCTGTCCTGGCGGATCCGGCAGCGGATCGTCCCGATGGCGGCGCGCCAGACGAACCATTCGCAGCGTCGCATCCAATTGTTCAGGGAGGGACTCGCCATAGGCCCCATCCACGTCTACCGATTCGGAGTCGGGGTCGGAGCTGTCTTCTTCGGCCAACCGAAGGTCCGCCCGCGGGCCGAAGGCCGGACCATCGTCATCGCCCCGCCCGCCGGTGACCACCCGAACCACTGGGATGTCGGGCTCGGAGAGCGAATCTAACGTGTGCACCTCGACGGCCCCCGCGGGGAGGCCGCCGAGCGCACCCAGAACTTCCCGAAGGCTGCCCAGAAGGGCATCCCGATCGGGGCCCTCGACCACCTCAAGCTCGTCGAGAGCATCCGAGACCTGGCCCAGCACATGGTCAAGGTCATCGGAATCACGGGGCGGGCGCGGCATCTTGGCCGTGCCCTAACCCGCGCCGCGCGCCGTGGCGCTCAGCGCTTCTTGCTCTTCTTGGACTTCTTGCCAGCCTTGAGGCCGTCGTGGTTGCGCCGCCACCACTGAGCCGCGCCTTCGGCGGTCTTGATGCCGAAGATGGTGGCGAGCTCCGCCCAGTCGGCGCCCTTCGCGAGCGCCGCTTCGCCGGCGCGGATGCGCTCGGCGCGCTTCTCGCGACGCGCGACGCGCTGCTTCTCGCGCTCCTCGGAGCGGTTCTTCGTCGCCTGCTTGCGCATCAGGGGGTAGGACTTCCCGTTCGCGTTGCCCCAGCGGCGGGCCTTCGCGCGAAGCGCGTCGCTCGAGAGGCCCTCCTTCTCGGCGAGCTTCTTCAACGTCTTCTCGCGCTTGCGGGGCGCGTCGTTCCGATCGTTCATCTTGAGGAGGAGATTGAAGAGTTCTTCGCCGGTCATGTTGGACTCCTGAGTGACGTTGGGCATGGCAAAAGCCGGGGTTCGATAACCCCGCGCCTGTTTCTCGAGTGGGCATCTTGCCCGCGTGCGTGACGTCGCTAACGGGGCTGCCGCTAGCACGCCAGATGTAGCAAAACGCCGCGTCGATGGCAACGGGCATTCACGATTTCGTCGCCAAAAGATGTCCACGCGATTACCGACGCCACAGGCGACCCCGCCCGGGCAGCTTCGCGGGTTCGCCCGGGGGCATCCGCTCGTGGCGTTTGGAAACCGTGCGCTTTCGCGCTTCGGTTCACTCCCAGGCCAACCGCCACTCCCCCACACGCAAGCTGGTAGCGCCGGGGACCACGCGATGAACGCCGCGCTTCGCAGGCTGCCCGTTGATCTCCGCGTCGTCTGCGCGGATGTCGACATGGGCGAGCAACGTCCACAATCGGCGGCGCGCCCGCAGCACCACCGCCGATTCCTGCTCCTTCCCGATCCGCGCCGCCCCCTCGGACGTGAGCACGATGCCCGCCGTGGCCGCCTCGGCGATGTTCAGGGACTGCCGCGGGCCGCCCCGGTGCCGGGCGTACAGCGTGCCCCCCAGGCGCACCGGCATGAACTTCCCGCGCACCCACACCGCTGCGAGGCCGGAGCTCCCAAACACGCTCACGAGCACCGCGGCCGCCGCCAGCCCGCTCAAGCCGTAGGTGCGGTGCACCGGCACGGTAACCTCGGCTTCGAGGGCGCGATGGCTCGCGTTCATGCCCCAGAGGGAGAGCGCCGGCGCCGGGCCCAGCTTTCCCTTGGCGCGCACCACGACGCGCACCGAAACATCGTCTTCGCGCGGGAACAGCGACCATGGGGGGGCGGGGACGGCGAGGGTTACGGGGAGGGTGGTCGTCGGCTCCAGCGACAGGGGCTCGACGCGGTCGGTCGTGGCCCCCGTGAGCGCCAGCTCCTCCAGCGAGAGATCGAGCACACGCGCGGTATTGTGGAGCGTGAGCGTGACCGTCCCGTCGGTAGCGGCCGGGCCCGCCTCCACCGTGAAGCCGGGCGCCGCAGCGTCTGCCAGGGCCACGGGGCGCGCCCGCTCGGAAACAAGCCGTGCCCGGTAGTTCTGGAGCCAGCCGGCCGGGTCGTCGGTCACCCGCTCCCCGCCGACCTCCGCCATCGCCACGGCGATCCCGGTGGCATCCACGCTCTCGGCCGTGCCTTGCACCGGGAACCAGTGCACCGAGAGGCGATCGGCCGCGCGCCGTTCCACCAGCTTCTTCCCGATCGCCGCCTGGTTTCGCACCGGACCGCAGCCGCGTGAGCCGCTCGACCACTGGCTCATGATCGTCGGCGCGTGGCAGAAGTTGCTGACCCCGAACACGTGAACGAACTCCGGCGCGTTGCGTGCCGAGAGCTCGTCGGCCAGCAGGTCGAGGCCCGCGCCGAGGTCGCGGTCATAGCCGGCGGGAAGGTCGACCTTACGGATGGTCTCCACGAGCTGCGCCCGATTCGTTTCGAGCACCACCGTAGGCGCAAGCGCGATGTACGGCCGAACGTGGAACGCGATGATCTCGACGGTGTCCCCCTCCGGAACCGCCTCGACCAACGCTGCGATCTCGGGCCGGAGCGCCTCGCTCGTGGCCTCCATGGACTGCGACGTGTCGAGGAAGAAGACGTACCCGACCGGCGGCGAGCGCCCGTTTACCTTGGTGAGCGCCGCTTCCGTTTCGGCGGGCGTGGGCGCCGCGAAGCCGGCGAGGGCGGTGAGGACGAGCCACATGAGGGGCCAAGAGTGGGGGGCCGAGAGTAGTGCCTGCACCCGCTCGCGGCAAGGACTGGGGCGCGCATGGCCCACATCCGATGGGGTTCGCGTACCCCATGCCGCGCCCATTCGTGGGGCGATTGCGGAATAGTCAAGGTTACACCGATGGCACGGGGCTTGCAGTACCGGTGGTGACCGGAGGTTCCATGCTGACCCTGCTCCTCGCCGCCGCCTGCGCCCCCACCTCAACGCCCACCGCGATGAACGACGCTCTGGCTCAAGGGGAGAGCGAGTACGGTGTGCCTCGCGACGTTCTCGCGGCCACCGCGTGGGCCCTCTCGCGCTTCGACCAACGCGAAGGCGAGCTGAACAAAGAGAACGGCGTCGGCGTGATGGACCTTCGCGACGACGACCGCTTCCCTTCGATCGGCGAAGGCGCCCGGCTCTCCGACCAGAGCGCAGGCGAAGTAACGGACGACCCGGCGGCCAACCTCCTCGCCGGCGCCGCCCTGCTGGCCGAGCGCGCGGCCTTCGAGGCGGCCCGGACGGGCGAGCCCGTGGACACCCTCGAAGAGTGGTACCCGGTGGTCGCCGCCTTCGCGGGCGTCGAGGATCCGCTCGTGGCCGACGGGTTTGCCGACCAGGTGTTCGATGTCATCCAGCGCGGATTGGTGTTTACGACGGATGATGGTGAGATTATCGAGATTGATCCACAGGTTACCCTGTGGAGGCACTCCCAGGTGGCGGGCTCGGGCCGCGCCAACAAGTTCGTCCCGGCGGCCAGCAGCAACTACACCAACGGCAGCCGCTCCTCCGTCTCGAAGGTCGTCGTCCACACGACGCAGGGCAGCTACTCGGGCACCGTGAGCTGGTTCCAGAACGCCTCGGCTTCGGTGAGCGCGCACTACGTCGTGCGCAGCTCGGACGGCGAGATCACCCAGATGGTCGGCGAAGAAGACATCGCTTGGCACGCCGGTCACTGGGACACGAACTCCGCCAGCATCGGCATCGAGCATGAGGGGTACGTGGATGACCCGGGCAAGTGGTACACGGATGCGATGTACCGGGCGTCTGCCGAGCTGACCCGTGACATCTGCGACCGTTACGGGATCCCCAAGGATCGCTCCCACGTCATCGGCCACTTCGAGGTGCCCGGTTGCTCAAGCGCCGGCGGCGGTGGCTCAGGTTGCCACACCGACCCCGGCTCAGGTTGGGACTGGAACTACTACATGTCGCTCGTCACTGGCACCGGCTCGGGGTCCTCCAGCCTCGGCGGCACCGGCCTCGCAGATGGCAGCTACGGCGGCCACTTCAAGGCGACGGTTACGGCCTCCAGCTACGGGCAGACCGACACCTGCGAGGGCGACCTCACCGGCGCGGCCAGCGGCGGCCAGCTCTACCTCAACGGCACGTGTCGGCTGAAGAACCACCCCGACGCCTCGGGCGACATGAAGATCACCTGGACCGGCGCGGCCTCCAGCGACACCATCTCCGGCCAGATGCTCGCCGACGGGCGCTCGGCCGAGTGGGCAGGTTCCATCAACAAGGATGGCGCGGTCACCGCTCACATCACCGGTAGCAAGGATGTAGGCGGCGATGCCGGCGTGCTGAGCTACGACGTGGACCTTCAGGTCGCGATGTAGTTACGACGCGGTGGCGTTGCGCTCGACGAGGCCGCGACGCACAGCCGCTGCCATCCGAGGCGAGAGCGACGCCCAATCGGCGTCGTCGCGCTTCGTGACGGTGACAAAGTCCTTGACGGCGAAGATGCCCTTGACGCCGCCGAGCGCCCAGATGTGGCGACCGAGCGGGTGCGAGTTCGCCTCTTCCGCAGTGTTGAACGACGCCGACCCCTTCTCGATCACCGTGATGGAGCAGGTGTACTTTCGCGCGTTGGGGTTCGGCGTCTCCGACTCGTCCACCCGGATGTCGAGCCCGACCTCCGCCGCCGGGGCCGCCGCGCGGGCCTCGCCGCCGTGGCTGTGCCCGTGGCTGTGCCCGCCGTGGCTGTGCCCGTGGTCCTCAGCGGGAGGCGGGGGCGGGGGCGGCTTGGGCTCGCCGCCGTGACTATGCCCATGATCGTGACCTTCGCCGCCGTGGCTATGCCCATGGTCACCCTCGGCGGCGGCGGCCGGGCGCGGCGGCGGCGAGCGGCGGACGGGGGGCGGAGGCGCCGCCGCGGGCTTCTCATCCCGTCCAAGCGCACGCTTCACCATCTTGAGAGGAACGCCGAGGAGCTTTCGGATCATCGGCGGGCGTTAACCCGCTCCCCCCGGTCAGTGCGTGTAAGCCAGACCAGCGTCTCTACATGCTCGGTGAACGGGAACATGTCCCAGGGCTCAACCCGCTCTACCCGATAGTCGGCGAGCGAGCTCACATCCCGCGCGAGGCTCACCGGATCGCACGACACGTACACGAAGGCGCGCGGGCGAGTCAGCGAGAGCTCGCGCAGCACGCCTGGGGCGCCGGCACGGGGCGGGTCGAGCAGCACGACATCGGCGACGTGGACGCCCGCCGCCACCTTGTCGGCGTTGTCCTTCACGATCCGGGCGCTGGTGCCGCGGAGGTTGTGCTTCGCGTCCGCCACCGCGTCGGCAGAAGACTCGACAAGGGTGAGCGGAACGCCCCGCCGGGCGGCCGCTATGCTCAGATTGCCTACGCCCCCGTAAAGGTCGAGGAGCGCCGCAGGGGCGAACTCGCGCAAGAGTTCGTCCACCCGCGCCACCAGCAGCCGGTTGAGCTCCAGGTTCACCTGGTAGAAGCTGCCGGGGGATACGCGTAGTCCGTCCACGCTCAGGGTGGGGTTGCCACGGAGCCGCCGGCCCTTCACGGCGAGATCTTCGGGCCCCGGGAAGGCGCGCTCCGCGTTCACGACCACGCGTTCGCCGTCGCTTCGCAGCTCAAATTCACCGCGTGCGCCGCCCGTGGCCTCCAGCTCCGCCGCTGCAGCAACGAGCTCCGGCCGTACCAGGTCCTCCAGCGGCACCGCGACAAAATCGTGGCTTCCTGGGCGGAAGAAGCCGAGGGCACCCCCTGGACCGACCCGGAGCTTCACCCGCGCGCGCGCCCCGAGGGCACGAGGGGAGGGAACGACCGGGGCGACCTCCACCTCGATCCCCCGGCGCCGAAAGGCCTCAGCGACGAAACGGTGCTTGTCTCGCAGCGTCTCGTCGTATGGGCGGTCGGCAAGGGGCAACAACCCGGCAAGTACCAGTGGAGACGACATCGTGGTCCGGGCTATCTTCGGGCGGATGTGCGCGCGACTGCGGAATCTGTGGCTGCTCCTTACCCGGCCCGCGGCGTGGTCGGCCGCCCACTACGAACGGAAGAACCGGATGGACTTCGCCGCGCTGCGAAAGGATAAACCGTGAGCCAAACGTTGGTTTCGTTCCTCGGTGTGAAGGGTTTGCCGGTGGTGGCAAGGGCGGAGGGCGGCTACGTCGGCAAGCTCGACGACGTCCTGGTGCGCATCGAGGATCTGGCGGCCATCGGCTACAAGCTGC
>BJHF01000114.1 GCA_014191855.1 Deltaproteobacteria bacterium | reverse complement strand
CCTCCGCGAGCTGCACGCCGATCTCCCGCGCCCGCCCATGGCGCTCAGAGACTGGCCGCCCCCGCAGCCGCTCGCCCAGCACCGCGAGGTCGGCGCCGTCCACCACGTCCATCGCGAACCATGGCTGCCCGCCGTGCCGGCCCGAGGCGACGAGGTGCACGATCCCGGGGTGCTCAAGCCGCTGCAACGCCTCGATCTCGGCGGCGAACCTCGGCGCGTGCGCGGACGCGTCATCCCGGAGCAGCTTGATTGCGACGTGCGCGCCGGCGGCGCCTTCCGCCAACCACACCTCCGCCATCGCCCCCTGTCCGAGCGGGCGCACGAGCGTCCACTCCGACACCCGCGCCCCGGCTTCCGGGTTCAGGCCCCGCCCCCGCGCGCCCGGAACGTGGCCTGCCACATGCTCGGTAAGCGGGCTTGAATCGAGGCATACCCGGATTGGGCGTCCCGAGCCAGGCGGTGGGATTCTCCGGCATCGGCCGTTACCCGCGCGGCCAGCGCCGTGGAGTCCAGCCCGAGCATCTTGAACCCGCGCTGCTGGGCGAGGCGGGCCGCGGACTGGGCCAGAGGCAACGCGGCCGAGGCGTCACCGAGCCGCTCGAGCGCCCGCGCCATGTCGAGCGCCGTTTCAACACGACGCTGCGGCGGAAGCTGCCCGAGGCGGCTCTCCGCCTGAGCAAGCGCGGCGCGAGCCGCCGGAGCATCTCGAAGCGTGGCGTGCGCGCGAGCCCGAAGCGCCCAGGCCACCGCCGTGAATCGCTCGGGGTCCCCCTTGGAAACCAGCGAGTCCACGTCTTCGAGCACGTGCAGCGCCGCCATCGGATCGCCCTGCGCCAGCCGCGTGCGGGCAAGGTACACGTTGGCCCCGAGCACCGCCGCGCCGAGCCCAAGCGTCTCCGCCTTGGCGCGCCCGTGCTCCAGTTCGGCACGTGCTTCGGCCCAAGCACCAAGCTCCAACGCGGCGATTCCGCGGATCAGGTGGGCCGCAGCGCTCGGCGCGCCCTCGCTCCCGGCCCCTTCGGCCTCGGTCTCTGCCAGCGCATCCGCGCCGTGCTCCCAGGCCGCCACCGGATCGCCCTGCCCAAGCTCCACCTCGGCGAGGTTCGCCAGGGCCGTCGCCCGCATTCCGTGCATCCGCAGGTCGCGGAACAGGGTTTGCGCCTCGTTGAGGCCCACCGATGCGCTCGCGAGCTGCCCGCGCGAGGCCTGCACCGCCGTAACGGCCAGGAGCAGGTCGGCCCGGGCGCGTGGAAACGCGGTTCCCGCCTGGATCAGCCCCTCCTGGGCGTAAACCTCGCACTTGTCGGTATCCCCGCGCGTCCACGCGATGTGGGCCCGGGCGAGGAGGCCCTCGGCCACCGCCTCGCGCTCGCCGAGCTCCCTGGCCCGCGGCAGGTGCGCCGTGAGGAGCGCATCCGCGGCGTCCACCTGACCGCTGGTTCGCAGCACGCGCGCGAGCTTCATCCGCGCACGGAGCGCCCCTCCTTCGTCGCGAACGGATTCGGCCAGGGCGACGGCCGCCTCCAGGGAGTCCCGTGCAGCGGCCCACTTTCCGCGGAGGTACGACACGTCTGCGCGGACGAGCAGGAGCGTGTGTCGGGAGGCGGCGAAGGCTTCCACCGTCGCATCCACCCGCGCGGTGTCCTCGATCTCGGTGGCGCGCTCCGCGAGCTCCCAGGCCTCCGCGTTGAGCCCGCGATCGCGCATTTTTCGCGCGCTCTCGACGAGGAATTGGAAGGCCCGCGCGGCATCCCCTCCCTGCGCAAGGTGCTCACCGACCCGCGCCACGCCGGCCACGCTCAAGCCGAAGCTGCTCTCCAGCGCGGCGGCGAATGCGCGGTGCAGCGCAGCCCGCCGATCCGGGTCCAACGCCCGATACAGCGCAGTGCGATCCAGCGGCCGCATCAGGCTCACGTACGACTGCGGACCGGCAGTGCGCACACACGCGATGCCATCCTGGTCGAGGCGCCCTACCGCGTCGAGCGCGTTGTCCTCGTCCACGTCGAGCACGGCCATCAGCACGTCGAGCTCCACCTCGTGGCCATAGACGGCGAGCGCTTCTGCCAGGTTGCGATCCGCGAGATCCAGCGCGTCGAGGCGCGGGCGCACCCGATCCAGCACCTCCGCGGGAACATCGAGGTGTCCCGTCGCGATCTCGTCCGTGTCCACGATCAGGCGCCACCCCTTCCCGGCCCGCTGAACGATCCCGGCGGTTACCAGCCCGTTCAGCCACGCCACGAGCGCGCCCGGATTGCCACCCGTTTCCCGGTGGAGCCGCGCGCCCACACCCTGCGAGGCCCGGCCAACGCCCAACAATGCCGCCACCAGCGCGATCGACCCGGGCTCCGTGAGCGGCGGGACCGTCATCCGCTCGGAGAGGGCCCGGATCGCGTCCAGCCTCGGCGTGCGAACCGCGGCATCCATCGTGAGCACGAACAACACCGGCTCCGTGGCGAGCGCGCGGGCCAGGGCGAGCAATCCGTCGATGGCGGGGAGCAGCGCCTCGTGCGCGTCGTCCACCAGGATCACCTGCGGGCTTGTGCGAGCGAGCGTCGCGAGCGCGTCTGCGAGGGCGGCGTTGAGCAGGTTTCGCGCGGTTCCACCGGCCGACTCGACGGCCCTCGCGGCCGCCGCGCCGAGTGCCGCCGCCTGGGCCTCCGGCAGATGTGGCCGTACAGAGGCCAACAACCGCAGCAGCACGCCCGTGGGCCCATCCGGTCGCGTCACCCCCACGGCGTGGACCGTGAGCCCCAGCGCATCGGCGCTCTCGCCCATATACGCGAGCACGCGGCTGCGACCGCTCCCTTCGTCCCCTTCGAGCACCACGACTCCGCCCTGGCGGCGGGTGAGCGCCGCCACCGCGTCCCCCAGGCGGTCGAGCAGCGGCTGCCTCCCGACGAGCGGCGGCGAAAATCCTTCCGAACCGTCGGTTTCCGTCACCGCGCGCACTTCGAGGCGGTACAGGATCTCCTGCGCCCCGCGCGGTCGGCGCTGCGGCTCCCGCGCGAGCAGACGGCGACACAGATCGTCGAGGTGCGGCGGAACCCCGGGTTCAACCTCCGAAGCGGCCGGCGGCTGCAGGGTTCGGTGCAGCTCGATGTAGCCAGAGAGATCTTTCGCGACGAAGGGCCGGCGGCCGGTGAGCATCGCGAACAGGATCACGCCAAGGCTGAACAAGTCGCTCCGATGGTCGAGCGGCTGGCCGTTCACCTGCTCGGGCGAGGCATAAGCCCAGGTGCCCACGAGGGTTGTGGACTGCTGGCTATCGTGGTCCGGATCGAGGTCCTTCACGATGCCGAAGTCGGTGAGCTTGCAGCGACCGCTCTGGTCGATCAGCACGTTTGAAGGCTTCAAATCGCGATGCACGAGCCCGCGCTGGTGGATGTATACCAGCGCCCGGCAGATGTCGGCCAGCACCGCCTCACAGCGCGCCCAGCGCTCATCCTCAGGAAGCTTCCGGAGCTGATGAATGAGCGTGTGGAGGTCCTTGCCCTCCACGTACTCCATCGCGATGTAGGGGTGCCCGTGGATGTCCCCGTACGCATCCACCCGGATCACGTTCGGGTGCCGCAGCTTGGCGAGGGCGCGAAACTCTCGGCGGAAGCGCTGCAATCCGGTGCCGACGCGGCCGGTCTTCAGGATCTTGAGCGCGATCGGCTGCCCGTCGGGATCCGACGCGAGCACCACATGGGCCATGCCGCCGCGCCCGATCAGCCGGCGGTACACGTACTGCCCCACACGATCGCCAGGCTGGATCACCAGCCCGCCGACCTCCAGGGGGAGCTCTACCGGTTCTGACGTTTCATCGGCCATCCCTTACGCCCGTACCGGCACGGGAGCTAACCGGGATCCGAGGAGCGGCCCACCTCGGCGACCGGCGCACCGCGAGGTCGCGGAGGCTTCGGGCGGTCAGGGCGTTGGGCGGATCCCCGTGGCGCGGTCGGGCGCGGCTCGCTGCCCAACGCGGCGCGAACGCGGCGCCGTCTCGTGCTACGATCGTGTCGCGACAGGTGCGACCACGTCCGCGCCGGGCTGGCGAAGCCACCCACGAGCCCCAAAAAGCTGCCCCCCGGCCCCAGATTCTCACGACGGCCAAGGCGGCAGCTCCCCTTGCCCGTAATGAGAACGTTTTACCCGCAAAATTCCCACATCGTCGCGGGCGAGCCCTTCTCGTCGGGCAACTCCCGCGATGCGTTCCTCCCGCAGCCTGACCAAGGGACCAGGCCGCAGCATCGCCCCTCAAACCCGCTCTGAAAGCCCCGTCAACCCGTTCGACTTCAGCAGCGCCTCCAGCCCCTTCACCGCCGCCGCCGCCTCGATCGGGTGCCCCAACCGGCGCAGAACACTCGCGGCGTCGATGCGCACCCAGGCGCCGCCGGACACCGAGAGCAACGGTCGCGACACCGCGCTGCGGGCCGCCTCCACCGCATCCTCCGGGCGCGAGCGCTGCCAGGCCAACGCGAGGCAGGACTGTCGCAGCCCCTCCGAATCGTAGGGCGGTGTAGGCGGAAAACAGTCCGCCACCAGCCATTTTGCCGCCTCCCCGGCATCCTCGACCTGCGCCCAGGCGCGCACGGCGATGGCCGCAACGTGCCCGTGCCGCGCCTCCTCGACCATCACCGCAGCCAGCGCATCGCGCGCCGCCCGCGCCGCCGCCGGACCGTCTCCCGCCGCCGCGAACGCCGCCGCGTGCAGGGCGCTGCCCAGCGCCGCGACATCCGGCCACTCCCGACGCTCACCCAGCTCGGCCAGCTCATCGGCCAACGTCGCCACGCGAGCTAGCTCTCCGACCTCCAACGCCGCCCGCCCCAACTGCGCCGCGACGCTCACCAGCGGCCCCGCACGCCCGAAGCGCTGGGCACGTTCGTAGAGCGCGGACCACGCGCTCATGGTGTGGGGCCCGGGGGCCGTTTGAATCAACAACAGTCCTGAATCGGCCAAAATTCCGGCGAGCGTGTTGCGGGTTTCGGAGGCGAAGGCGGCCAACGCGTGCCACCGCGAAACCGCCCCCGCGCGGTCCCCCCGGCCCCAGGCGAGCTCGGCTGCGGCGTGCGTCGCCTCGACCCACAGCGCATCGCCCTGCGGCAGCCGGACCAGCCCCGCGAGCAGATCCCCCTCGGCAGCCACGGCATCCCCGAGGGCGATCCCCGCCAGCGCGCCGGACACCAACAAGCGCGCCCGCTCCGACTCTCCAGCGCCGCCGAGCGCGAGGGCGCTGCTCCAGCATTCCAGCGCCTTGCGGAGCCGCCCGGAAGCCCTCAAGGCATCCCCGAGCACGCTGCGGGCGAGTCGACAAAGCTTGGTTTCTTCGCCGGCATCGGCGAGCCGAGCCGTGCCCTCCAGCGAGAGCGCGCGATCGGCCAGGATCCGGGCGTGCCCCGCGTCCCCCCGTCGCAACGCGCTCTGCGCCGCCCCGACCAGGAGCGGGCGCGCCTCCGCGCCATTGCCCGCCGAGACCAGGTGGTGCGCGATGAGCTCCGCGATGGCGCCCCCGCCGCGGCCGTAGCGCTCGCGGAGGGCGTGGGCCGCGGCACCGTGCAGCGCCCGCAACCGCTCCGGGGGCAAGGCCTCGCACACCGCCTGCCCAAGCCGCGCGGACGTCAGCTCGACCAGCTCCTGGAGCCCCTCGGTCCTGAGCTTCGCAAGGCCGGCGCGCACCAGCGCTTCGACGGATCGACCCGCGTCCGCCACCCCCGCGGCGGCCGCAACCACGCCCACGCTCGCGGGCATGGCCAACACCGCCGCCGCCTCCAACACACCGCGAGCATCCGGATCCAGGGCAGAGGAAGCGGCAAACGCCGCGGCGCGTTCGCTGGCGGGGAGCGGAAGCGGGTCGGTCCGGATGTGATCGATCGGGCGCGAGGCCCGCACCGATCCATCCCCGTTGCGGGCCAGCCACCCTTCGGCGATCAACGTGTCGAGCTGCTCCACGAGCGCGCCGGGCCACCCACCAACCTCGCCCGCCAGCCGCCGAGTCAGGGCCGCACCGAGCCCGCCGGACAACCCGCGGTCGCGAAGCAGGCTGCGGACGCCCTCCCGATCCAGCGGCGCCAGCATCAGCTCCTCTACCGGCACGACGTCGGCCAGCTCCGCCACCGAGGCCGGCAGCGGTGCAGCCGAAACAAACACCATCAATGCCGGATTTTCACCGAGCGCCCGCTCCATGCGCTCGATCAGCGGCGCCAGCGCCGGCGCGCTGAGCAGGTGCACGTCGTCCACCAAAAGCACCTGCGCTTCGTCGGCCGGGGCCGGCGGCGATACCACGAGGCCTCGCTGCGCAGCCCGCGCAGCAACCTCCCGAAGGCAGCGCGAACGCCCGCTCCCGGCCGGGCCGAGGATCGCCAACGCGCCGCCGACGCCCTCGCCCAGAGCCTGGAGACGCGCTTCGACGCGCTCCACCACCGCGTCGCGACCGTGCATCGGCAGCTCAATCTGGCTCTCCGGCATGTCGAGCGCGGCGAGCACCTCGGCGGCCGTGGCGAACCGTTGACCCGGATCCTTCTGCAACAGCCGCATGCACAGCCGGTCCAGCCGCGGCGGCACCCGAGCGTCCACATCCACTGGCGACTTCGGCATCTCCGCGAGCTGCCGCGCGAGGTAGCCGGCGATGGTGTCCGCGATCACGGGCCGGCGCCCGGTGAGCATCGCGTAGAGCAGCGCGCCGAGGCCGTACAGATCAGCGCGGCTGTCCACCGGCTCTCCTGTGATCTGCTCCGGGGCCATGAACGCGACCGTGCCCACGAGGCGCCCCGCCATCGTGAGGTTGGTGTTGAACGACTCCACGTCTTTCACCACGCCGAAGTCGGTAAGCCACGCGTGCCCGTCGTGACCGATCAGCACGTTCCCGGGCTTCATGTCCCGGTGGATGATGCCGCGCGCGTGCACGTAAGCCAGAGCCTCGCAGAGCTCGCGCGTGATGCGCTCGGCGCGCTCGTAGCGGTCAGGCGGCTCCGCCAATTTCCAACGCTCAAGGAGCTGCCCGAGGTCCTGGCCCGGCACGTACTGGAGCGCCAGATACGGAAAACCATCGTGCTGGCCCGCATCGAACACCTTGACGATGTGGGGGTGATCCAGCCGGATGAGCGTGAGGTACTCCCGCCGCATCCGGCGAGTTTCCTCCGTCGTGATCCGGGTTTGATGGAGGATCTTCAGCGCGACGGCCTCTCCTCCATCCACCGGTTCGGCGCGCCAGACCGTCGCCATCCCGCCCGAACCAAGCGGGGCGACGAGGCGCCAGCGCCCCACCACATCCCCCGCCTCGGGGGCTCCACCGGAGTGTCTGGCGCGGCTCATTCAGCTCCGCAGCCAACTGGACGCCAGGAACCGCTCCGCATCCGCGGCGGGGAGGTTTGCGGCCAAGGCACGACCGAGCGCATCCGCCACGCGGGCGTGGCGGGCAACAGCAGCATCGTCCGTTGACCAGGCCGCAGCCATCATGTGCCCCTTCAGAACATACAGCCGGTATCCGCAGGCGTCTGCACGACGTATCGCAGCGTCGGCATGACGCAACGCTTCGCTCGGATCTCCAAGCAGCGAAAACACGCGTGCCAACGCAATGTCGAGGCGAACCTCCTGGTACGGCCACCGTGGCCCAGGCGTGTCGAGCGCCGCGGCCACTTCGGCCCGTGCCCCCGCCGCGTTGCCGTTGAGGGCGAACAGCCGTGCGCGCCACGCGTGCACGATGCCGGCCCAGCCCTCGTGGTCGTACTCCACCGCGAGCGCCAACGCTTCGTCAGCGAGCGGGGCCAATTGTTCGGCGTCCCCGAGCGCCCAGAGCGCCCGCATCAGCGGGATGAGGGCGGTGAGCACATGGGCGGGCTCCGCGAGGTTCCGGGCCACCGCCACCGTGGCTTCCGCCTCCACCTTGCCCTCGTCCACCCGCCCAAGGTGGATGAGCACGTCCGCCAGCCCCGCCCTCGCCAACACGATCCCGCCGGCATGGTTCACCTCCCGGGCGTGGGCCACCGTCTTCTCGGCCAGCTCCAGGCCCCGGCGAAGGTTGCCCGTGCAAACATGCACTTCCACGAGGTTTCCGCGCACCCACGTGAGCGGTGCGGCGAGGCCGATCCGCTCGAACACCGCGGCCGCCTGCTCGAAGTTTCGTCGCGACTCCGCCGCCTGGCCGCGGCACGCCGCCACCATACCCAGCCCGTTGTACCCGTAGCCGATGGAGCGCTCGTCGCGGGCGCCCTCGGCCACGGCGAGCCCCTCGACCCAGTGGCGGCGCGCGGCCTCCAGATCCCCGCGCGACCACATCACGGTGCCGAGCTGGTTGAGCACGAAGGCGCGCGTGGGCTGGTCTGCCGCCCGCTCCGCCATGGCAAGCGCTTCTCCGAACAGCCGCTCTGCTGCGGTGAGATCCCCGGTTTGCCGCGCGCGCCGACCGGCCGCGCTGCGCACGCGAGCCCCCAACCGGTCATCCCCCAGCTCCTCGGCGAGGGCGCCGGCCCGCGCGAGGTCCGCATCCAACAGTGCCCAGTCTCCACCCGCTTCGAGCGCCTCCGCCCGCTTCAGGAGCAGATCGCAGAGCGCGCGGTCGGCGTCGTCGAGCGGGAGCAACTCGCGCGCCTCCGGCTCCAGGGCCACGGCGCGGTTGAAGCGCGCGAGCGCCTCCACCGTGAAGGAGCGCTCGAGGAAGCGCGTGCCGGACCGCAGCAGGTAGCTGTAGGCTTTTCCCGGCATCTCCCCTGCTTCAAAGTGGTGTGCAAGCGCATCCACAACGAGGTGGATCCGGCGGCGGCCCAGCCGCTCCAACGTTTCGCCGACACGCCGATGCAGCGCGGCACGGTCCCCCGCTCCGAGCTCCCGCTCCACCACTTCGCGCAGCCTCGGCTGGGCCACGTCCACCTGGATCACGCCCTCCACGCGCCGCTCCCGCACGAGGCCGAGCGTCACCGTTTCCTCCACGGCGGCGACCAACTCGGCGTCCGCGCGACCCAGCACGTCCGCCACCGCCTCGATCGAGAGCTCCTGCCTCGCGATGGAGAGCACGCGGATGATGGCAGTTGCATCCGGCCCGAGGCGGGCAACCTGCGTCAACAGCGCCTCGCGGGCGCTGCGCGGAATGGGGAGCGCCGCGCGGCTCACCGCGGCCTCGTCCAGCCGCAACCGCCGGCGGCCATCCTCCTCCACCACCACGATGCGCTCGTCGATCAACCCGCGCACCATCTCCACGATGAACGCGGGGTTTCCCTCGCCCTCCCGGTGCAGGCGCCGGGCCAGCGCGCGCACCGGGGCGTCCGCGCCGAGCACGCCGCTCAGCAGCTCCTCGACGGCCTGGAGGGGGAGCGGCCCGAGCTCCACCAACGCCGGCTTTACGCCGGTCGCGGTGCCCGACGCGAGGCCCGATCCGGCGGGTGCATCCGGCGAGCGCGTGAGCACCCACAAGATCGCCTCCTCCGCGAGCGAGCGGGTGGTGCGCACGAGATACTCCAACAGCTCCAGGCTCGTCGCATCGAGGCGGTGTACGTCGTCCACGACGATCACGCGCGGCGGCGTGTTGAGCAAGAGGCTGCGAACGGCGGAAAACACGGCGAAGCGCTCCACCACCACCGTTTCGCCAAACGCGCCGAGGAGCGCCTGGAGCACATGCGGCGGCTCCGCGGCCGCTGCGACCAGCGCCTCCACCAGCGGCCGGAAGCTTTCCAGCCCGCCCTGCGCGCCGCCACCCGCCAGGGCGTGGACCCGGCACCCGGACGCCGTCGCGGCCTCGACCGCCAGCCGAGCCAGCCGCGACTTTCCCACGCCCGCGGCGCCGGTGATCACCACCACGCCCCCCGCTCCCTCGGCGCAGGCCTCCACCGCGCCGACGATCGCGCCCCGCTCAAACGCCCAGCCGACGGCCTCTTCTGGCCAGCGCGCCAGGTTGGCCCCGGTCTGGGGCTCGGCCTCCAGCGCGTGCAGCACGTGCCGGGCGCTCGAAAACCGCTGAGCCGGGTCCTTTTGGAGGCAGCGCACACACATCTCGTCGAGGTCGGCCGGGATCGCCGGGGCCAGCTCCCGCGGCGGCCGCACCGGACGATGCAGGTGTTTATCAAGGTACCCCGCCAGGGTTCTCGCGTGGAAGGGTCGGCGGCCGGTGAGCAGCAGGTACAGGATGGCGCCGAGCGAGTACAGGTCGGCGCGGGCATCCACAGAGTCGCCGGCGATCTGCTCCGGCGCCATCCACGCCACCGTGCCGAGCAGCTCACCGTGAGAGGTGAGCTCCTCTCCGCCGGGCACCAGCGGGGTGGTCTCCTTGGCGACGCCAAAGTCCACCAGCTGCGCCCGTCCATCCGCCCGGATCATCACGTTTCCGGGGGTGAGGTCGCGGTGAACGAGCCCGGCTGCATGAACCGCCGTGAGCGCGCGCGCCACGTCGGCCGTGATCTGCCGCACGCGCAACCAACGATCCGCGGGGGGGTCGCGCTCCCAGGCCTCTACCTCCACCCGGAGGTCGCGCCCCTCGACCAGCTCCATGACGAACCAGTCGCGACCTTCCCACGCCCCGGAGTCGAGAACCGCCACGATGTTCGGGTGGTGCAAGCGAGACGCGGCGCGAAGCTCACGGCGGAACCGCTCCTCCACCTCCGCCCGGTCACCCCCTCGCGGATGAACCAGCTTTAGCGCCCCGGTTCGCCCGTCGGCTGCCCGCACCTCGTACACCACGGCCATGCCGCCGCGACCGAGCTGCCGCACGACCTCCCACGGGCCCACGTGGGTGCCCGGCTCCGGCAACGTCGAAATCACTGAGTTGATCACCGCCCCACCGTTCTATACTCTTTCCCCACACTGAGGCCGCACTTGAAGCTGGAGGCGAGCGCATGGACCGACGCGGGTCCGGTGCGCGACAACAACGAAGATTCCTACCACGTCGATGAGGACGGCGGCCTGTTCGTCGTGGCGGACGGAATGGGCGGCCACGCCGCCGGCGAAGTGGCCTCCAGGCTGGCCGTCGAAACGCTCCGCGAGCTGCTCGCGGGCGATGAGCTCGATCCGGACGAAACGCGGCTCGACCGGCAGGTGGGGGATCCGGCCGACGTGCTTCGCGAGCGCCTCCGGTATGCGATGAACCAGGCCAGCGCCCGAATCCGCAGAGAAGCCTTGGCAAACCCCGCTTATGCCGGCATGGGCACCACGGTGTGCGTGCTCCTGATCGAAGGCGAGCAGGCCCACGTCGCCCACGTCGGCGACTCCCGTGTGTATTTGTTTCGCGACGGGCGGTTGTCCCGGCTCACGCGCGACCACACGGTGGTGCAACAGGAGATCGACGCCGGCCGCCTCACGCCGGAGATGGCACGAAAAGTCTCACATCGAAACTACCTTACGCAGTCGGTGGGCTACCACGGTCCGGTCGAGCCGGACACGACTACGCGGCAGATCGACACCGGCGATATCTTCTTGTTGTGCAGCGACGGCGTGACCGACCCGCTCGACGACGCGCGCATCACCGAGATCTGCGCGGAGGCGGACCCGGCCGACCTCGCCGAGCGCCTCGTCATCGAGGCGATCCGCGGCGGCGGGGAAGACAACATCACGGCGGTGATCGTCCGCGTCGCAGCCGGGGACTGATCTTCCCGCATGCGCGGCGCGCTCCAGGTCCTCGTTGACTGCCCCGCTTGCCGCGTTGAATGTGCGTTGGTGGAGCTGATCGATCCCTCGAGCCCGCTGCGGCTCGGGCGCTGCCGACTTTGCGCGCACGAGACGGCGAACGGAGAAACCCTCACCCCGGGCAAGATTTTCGTCAGCTCCGACGAGGTTGAGGAGGCGCTGATCGTATGGGCCAGCGCGGAGGGCGAGCTGCTCGACGTGTTCGTGGAGTCGAACTTCGGGGGGCTCGACACCGACGGAATCTCAGCCGCGATCCTGCGTGGAGATCGGATCGCCACCAGCTTCGACGTCGTGGCCTGGCTGTTCAAGGATCGCACGGGCGGGATGGTGGCCTTGGGGGCATCCGGAGAAGCTGGGGACAGGGGGCCAAGGCCCCCCGTAACGCCCCCCATGGGCGTCCCAAGCGGAGCCGACGTTGCGATCGTCGAACGACCCCGCGTGGCGGCGGCGAAGCCCACATCAACACGGGCGGACGCGCCGATTGACGAGCTCCGCGTCGTGACGCGCGCCCTCGCCGCAACGGCCCTCGCGGACGGTGCCGCGATCGACATCGAACGGGACGTGCTGGCGAAGTTGGCGACGAAGCTCGGCGCCCCTGCGCCGGAGCCGGAGGACTGGAAGGCGTGGCGCCCGAACGAGCTCGGCCGCCCTCCGGATCCAGCCGCCACGATCGCCGCGATGCGGGTGCTCGCCCTCGCCGACGGGATCGCCGACCCTGGGGAAGCCCGCCTCATCCGAGAATTCGCCCGCGCCTGGGGGGTTGCGCTGTCGGACTCCGGGCTGCCGCCCTACACCACAACGCAGAAGGTGGCCGCGGGATGGTTGGCGATGTTCGGGCGGTAGGGAGGAACGACCTTCATCCCGATCACGACCAGGCGGAGACGGGGGTCCGCCGCCGCATCCGCGAGCAGGCGAGACTCTTGTTCAGCCAACACACCGGCGTGCGCCGCGAGCGCCGCGTGCTGGTTCTCCCCCGGGCTCCACAGGCCTCCGTCGCAACGTGGGAGCTGAACGATCGGGAGGCCGAGCTCATCGAACCGCGCGAGCCACCCCGGCGGCGGCACCGCGCCGTGCAGCTCTACGGCGTTGAGCCCGCCGGCCGCCACGAGCGCCGCCGCCACCGACGGAGCCCGGCCCGGCTGGCCGCGCACTGCGAACAGCGGTGCCCGCGCACCAGGGCAATGGCGATCGAGCGGAGGGCCGCCGACCCCTGAAGGCGCAGGGTGATTGCGCCGGCCTGCGCCGCGGGGTTGCTGTTGGGGAGGCTCACGATCGGCGGCTCGTCGGTGGGGGCCGCGACCGTGACGACCAGATGATGCTCGCCCGGGCCGAGCGCGGGGAGCGCGACGTCGCGCGAGGCGTACCCGGGGAACGCCGGCGGCAGCGGCTCCCCGTCGAGGGAGAGCCCGACGCGCCACCAGAAGCCCTCCAAATGGAGCCGCGTGCCGGTGCCCGCGGCTTCTTCGAGGTCGAACCGGGCCTCCCCGCGGAGCTCGGCGCCCTTCGTCCACCGGATCGGCAGCGCGACATCCCGGTTTTTCCCCCACGGGATCGCGCCCGACCCGTCGCAGCCGCAGAGCGCCGCGAGCAGCGCGAGCGCGGGGACGCGAGAGCTCACGCGGGGGTGGGGAGCGGCACTTCCACGTCTGGGATCGCGTCGATCCCGCCGGCCGGGAGCATCGGAGTGAGGTCGAGGCGGCCCTCTTTCACGGCGGGGCACCAGTAGTAGCCGCCGGTGGCGGGCCGGGAGAAGCCGAAGAGCCCATCCACCACGCCGTCCTCCTCGCCAACCATCCGGCGCATCACCCGCTCGAACCGATCCAGATCGGCGCCGAACGCCACGAAGTAGAGGCCATGCTCGCGCGCCGTGCCGTAGGGCGTCGAGCGCCGAAGCATGAACGCGGCCGGGTTGAACGACTCCTGGGCGGCGCGCTTCACATGCGCAGAAGGGGGGGCATCGGCCAATTCCACGTTGGTGTCCCGGTCGCGCCCCATCGCGGCGTGTTGGGCGGCCAGCGGCATCCGCGCCAGCGCGTCGAGATCATGAATCCACCGCTGCGCCGCGCAGAAGCTCGATCCGGCCAGAGGCCCTTCCGCCACGAACGCCGCAGCCGCGGCGTCGGCGCCCTTCGGGTTCTCGGTGCCATCTTCGTAGCCGCTGAGGTCGCGCCCGCCGCGATAGGTAAAGGCTGGCTGATCCTCCACAAACTCCAGGCCGCCCGGGAGGCCGCGAGCGATCGTGAGCACCCGATCCAGCGCCTCGCCGGCGTCGGCCCCGCGGGTACACACCCACACGTCTCCCTGCGTCGTCGGTACGCTTCCGCCCGGGCGCTCCAACGCCGGGAACGGCCGAAGCCCGGCGATGCAGCCGCCCAGCGCATTCACCAGCGGCGCGCCGAAGCCGACGATCACGCCCTCATCCGCCGCCATCGCCGCGAACAGCCGCAACAGGGGCTTGGCCTGGGCCGGCGCCTTGAGGCGCAATGTGAGGTAGTGTACGGCGGGGGCAGGGGCGAGCTCGATTCCCGGTTGGCTGGACATCCGGCCCCGGTATCAAGGAAACGGCTGGACTACTCCACGCTGTGGAGCACACAGCGATTCCGACCCTCCTCCTTCGCCTTGTAGGCCGCGCGCCCGGCGGCATCCACGTAGGCGTCGGGGTGGGTGAAGGTGCCGTCCAAGGCCGCCACGCCCACGCTCAGCGTCACCTGAACCGGGTCGTGCCCCAGCATCATCGGGAACTCGTGCACCGAGCGGCGCAGGCGCTCACCGACCGTGAAGGCACCTTCGAGGCCCGTTTCGGGGAGGATCACCGCGAATTCGTCTCCGCCGACCCGCGCCCCGAGGTCGCTCGTGCGGAGGTTGTCGCGCAGGATCCGGCCGATCTGGCGAAGCACGAGGTCCCCCACGCGCTCACCGTGGGAGTCGTTCACGGCCGCGAGATGATCCACGTTGGCGTACAGCAACGAGAGCGGCCGCGTGTACCGACGAGCCCGGTCGAACTCGCGGCGCAGCACCCGGTCGAAGACCTCCTGGTTGCTGAGCGCGGTGAGCGGATCGGTCGTGGCCCGTTGCACCAGCCGGCGCATGGCCTCGATCTCCTCATCGATCTTCAACGAATAGCCGAACAGCGTGCTGCCGATCAGCACCTTGTCGCGCTCGTACAGCCGAACGGGCTCCTCCACCCGCCGCCCGTTCACCCAGGTGCCGTTGGTGCTCGCGAGGTCCTCAAGCCAAACCTCCGGCGCCTCGCCGGGCACGGACGAATTCATCCACTGGAACCTGGAGTGCTTCCGGGACGACTTCGCATCGGCGATGGCGATGTCGCACACGAGATCGCGCCCGACGAGCAGCGCCTTTTCGCCGATCAGCCAGGTTCGGCTTGCCTCCTCGCCTTCCAGCATGGTGAGCGCGGGTTTGCCGGCAGAGGGTTCACCCACGACGTAGAGCCCCGGCGAGGTTGCAGCAGGTTTCGGCATCAAGAGCGTGCTCTCCGGCGCCCTCATCGGTCGCGCGGGGGCAACCTGAAGCCCTCAGCGCGCGGAAGCCTTGCTGCCGTCGGAGCACAGCACACGCACGTGCAAGTGATCTTCGTGGCCGGCCACGTGCCGAACGACGCCGACCATGCCCCAGCTATCCTTGCCTTCGGGCACGAAGATCTGGTCGGCTTCTTCTTCGGTGAGCAGGCCCGCGCGCAGCGTGTAGGCGCGGAGGCGGGCGATGTGGCTACGATCCAGCAGGATCATGTCCACCTTTCCCGTGTCGAGGAACGTGGAGATGAGCATCCAGTTCGCCTCGAGATCGAACTCTCCCGGGGCCGGGCGCTCGAACATGTGCGGCGTTTGACGCCCACCCGAACGGTAGAGCCCGATATCGGCATCCACGCCACCACGGTGCGACTTGTGGCCGTAGAGCAAGCCACCCTTACGCGCCGAGATCTCGCCGATCGCGATCGGATCCGCATCCGGCAGGAGCCAGCGCATGTGGCGCGACGACTCCACGATGAGATCGACCATCTCGCGGGTGCCCCAGGCGTGATCCGGTTGCATCCGGTTGAAAAAAAGTGGCAGGTCGGGCAGGAGGCTGCCATCCTGCAGGCTCAGATCCGAGCACCCCACCACCCCGGTATCCGCCGGCTCCGCCGACTCCGCCACCATCACATCCCCCTCCAGCGGCGGGCCATATTCCGCCGCGAACGCTGAGAGAATGGTGGTGAGCAACAGGAGCAACGCGGATTCCGTGCTGGAGGAGGCGCGACCTTAGCAATACTTGCGGGGCTTGGGAAGGTGGGGTGCGTAACTTTTTATGCAGTACGCGCCCCGGGCGTGAAAAGAAGTGCGCAGGATGGCCGCCCAACGTCGATCAACGAAGATCGCAACTTGACGCGTCCACGTCGGTGCAGCCATTGAGCGCCGCGAGTCGCGCCATGGCGCGATCCCATCCCGCGGACTCCACGCTCCCCCAACGTTTTTCGATCACCAACACGGGGCCCTGCCGACGGGCTTCCACCCGACTGGTGAGCGTGCCGTTCACCAACACCGGGCACACGTAGTAGCCCCACCGGCGTTGCGGGGCGGGCTTGTAGATCTCCCACAGGTACTCGAAATCGAAGGCCTCCAGCACCAGCGCGCGGTCCCACACCAGCGGATCGAGGGGGCCCAGAACGGCGCTTCGACCTTGCATTGCGGCGAAAACCGCGGCCCGATCGAGGGCGAGGTGCTCCGGCAGCGCAAGGTACGGCCGCCGCCCCACCTTCACCGCCACGACCCGACCGGCCGCCAGCAGGCGCTCCACCGTGCCATCGGTGCGCGCGGCCGCGAGCATCGACCACTGCGCGCCACCCGCCCGCGAGAGCAAGCCGGCGCTCCGAACCCGCGCCTCGACCATCGTATCGGCGAACGGTGCCTCGGGCTTCGGGGCCGCCGCCGCCTCGGGAAGGGTCCGCGCGGGGACGTCATAGAGGCGCCGGCCACGTTCGTCGCGACCGGAAACCACGACGTCGCACCGCGCCCACAACAGCTCCAACGCCAGGGCCTCCACGCGAGAAGTACCCTTCCAACCCGCCCAGTCCATCGCCTCCACGCGCCCCTGGGGCGTGAGCTCCTCCGAGGCCATCGGGCCGCGCGCCCGCACCTCCTCAAGCACCCGATCCACCAGGCCGGCGGGCACCTTCTCCATGCGCTCGGTGTTGCGCCACCAGGGAGTTGCGACCGCCTGGTGACGATAGTGGGCGAAGTGGCGGGCGTGGATGATGCAGCGCTCCTTCGCGAAGTGCTCGAAGCTGCGCCCGCGGAACCAGCGGTGAACGTCTCCCCGCCGCACGCCCTCGACGCGTGCGCCAACGACGAGATCGGCGTTCTGACCGACACGATCGATGGGGTCGAGCTGGATCCACTGCAGTGCGTCGAGCACCGCCTGGCCGCCGGCCTCGCCGGCTGGCCAATCCCGGTCGAAGCCGGCGGCGTGGAGCAGGATTGCGCGCGCGTGGTCGGCCGTGAGCGTGATCATCCGGCGAGCTATCCCGCCCGCGGGTTACCCCGGACGCATGGCGGTACCGGCCGAGCTCTCGTTCTTGCTGGGCCTGGAAGGCGGCTATGCGCCGTACGGGAGCGCCGCGTTCACGCCCGAGACCGTGTGCGCGACCACCCGTACCACCAGCCTCGACCCAACCTCCGAGGACTTCGGCACGAAGGAGACCACGACCTGCACCCAGGCTGAGGGGTGGGATGGCGCACAAGGTGAGGTCGGAAGCGTATTTCCTGCGGTCGTGGCCGGTCTCAGCGTTGACCGCGATCGCATCCGCCTCACCGCGCTCTTCTCCCTGGGCCCGGCGCTCGCCGGCACGACAACCACCGGAGCATGGGCGCTGACGCCCGACCTCACGCTCGGCGGCGACTTTTCCCTCGAGTATGTGCCCGTAAACCAGGCCTTCTCCTTCGCGTTTGGCGCGCTCGGCAGCCTGCGCGCGGTGCAGGCGCACGGCACACACACCGAATCCGGAGACACGCGCCTGGGCTCCGAGGCAAACTTCGGGGGTGGACCGACGCTCTCCCTCGGTTGGGCTGAGCCGCGCCTGGTGTTGAGGGCCTACGGCATGATCACCACCGGCGGGGAGCTCGGCGCGGGTGCCGTGTTCACCTGGTCGCCCGCACGGCTGCCGGTCTGAAAAGCGCAAGCCCGGCGCACCTTTCGGAGCGCCGGGCCGGGGGGAGGCTGGCCGCTGGGTTGGCTACTGCAGGAGCTGGAGCGCGCCCTGGTTCATGCTCTTGGCCTGGGCAAGGATCGCCGTGCCGGCCTGCTGCATGATCTGGTTCTTGCTCATCTCTGCCGTTTCGTAGCCGAAGTCGGCGTCGCGGATCTGGCTCTCGGCGGCCGTGGTGTTCTCGGCGAAGGTCTCGAGGTTGT
>BJHF01000113.1 GCA_014191855.1 Deltaproteobacteria bacterium | reverse complement strand
GCAGGTGTTCGGGGCACACCCCGAGTCCGTGTACGCAAACGCGATGAACGGCGGTCCAATCGTGAGTCCGAGCAACGGAAGCTGCGTTCCCCTCGACGCCTCGGAGACCAAAGGCGTCGTGATGGATGAGGTGCCGCCGTGCAGCGAGCCACTTGAGTAGAAACGTGCATCGGCACTGAAGGTTCAAGGGCGGCGCGGCCATGATGGCGCAGTGCTGCCGCGTACGCTTGAGCTCCTGCCTCGTCGCGACCCCCTCCTGCCGGTGGTGGGCGCGAGCATGGATCCCGTGGTCGCGATGCTGCGCATGTTCGCCGACCTTGAGGAAACGCTGCTTTTGCGCGGACCCACGGGCACCGGCAAGTCGCATCTGGCGCGCTGGTGCCACGCCCAGTCCCACCGGCGGCACGCCCCGTTTGTGGTGGTTCACCTGCATGCGCTCCCAGACGGCCTGCGCGAGGGCGAGCTGTTCGGATGGCGGCGCGGCGCCTTCACGGGGGCCACGCGAGATCACGAAGGGGCGGTGCAGCGCGCGGAGGGCGGCACCCTGTTCATCGACGAGGTGGACAAGCTCCCGCTCGCCACCCAAGCCGGCTTGCTTCGACTCATCGAGGATCGCCGGTACCAGGCGATGGGGGACGGGCGGGAGCGCGTGGCGAACGTGCGCGTGATGGTCGGCACCAACGCCCCACTCGAAGCCGAGGTCGCGGCAGGGCGCTTCCTCGAGGACCTCTACTACCGCATCCACGTGCTCCCCGTTGAGATCCCGCCCCTGGCGGATCGGCTGGACGAACTACGGGAATGGGCAACCCTCGCGCTCGATGGCAAGGAGGCTCACCTCACGGCGGAAGCCGAGTCGGCGCTGCGCGCGTTCCCGTGGCCCGGAAACCTGCGCCAGCTCCGCAGCGTCGTGGTTCGCGCCTACGCGTTCGCGCGGGGAGAAGGGCCCGACGCAGTGGAAATCCGCGACGCGCACGTGCGGCGATCGCTCGCGATGGAGGCCGCGTTAGGTCGGGAATCCACGCTATCGGGCTTGCGGCGCGCGGCCGAGTCGTTCGTTTCCGAATCGGCGGCACGCGCAACCACCGGGCGGGGCCCCTTGGACTGCGAGCTCGCCGAAGCGTTCACCGGGCTCGTGCTAGAGGCGGCGATCGCCCGTTTCGGCGGAGAACGGGAAGCCTTCTTGCACTTTGGCATGGAAGACCGCCTCAAGGGCGGCAACCACCTGAAGACCTGGCGGCGGGAGCAGGAGCGCATCGCGCGGCTCGCCGCGGTGCTTGGAACCTGAAACAGAGCCGCTACGGCTCGTTTTCCCAGACGGACTCGCCCTTGCGGCTGAGCATCATCTTGTCGGCCATCACCGCGCTGAACACGGCGACGAGCCAGTTGCCCACGGCCGGGAGCAGAAACACAAACGCAATCATGACGCTCAGCCCGCCGAAGCACACGAACACGAGCATCAAGTTGTAGAGCAGGGAACCGGAGTGCATCAGGGGGCTCCTGGAGTCGGGGGCCCCATGCTAACTCGTTGGCGGAGGGGTGCATGCCGGAGCTGCCTGAGGTGGATTTCTGTGGTCGACGCCTCGCCAACTGGACCGCGGGCAGTCGAGTGATTGACGTGGAGGTGTTCGATGCGCGCTCCGTTCGCGCAACACGCACTGATCGCCCGACGAACGGGCTCGTGGAGGGCGAGGCCCGGCTGCGCGAGGTCGTGCTCAATGCTCCCCCCTCCCCTCCAGAACGCCACGGCAAACGCCTGCTCTGGCGCTTTGGAGATCGCGCGCTGCTGCTCCACCTCGGGATGACGGGCCGCTGGACGCGCCTCATCGCCCCGCACGCAAAGGTCCGTTTCCACCTGGAGAACGGCACGTGCATCACGTTCACCGACCCGCGCCTGCTCGGCGGCATCGTCCCGACCGATCTCGATGACGGCCCGCGCCTGCTGCGCGAAGGCCTCGGCCCGGACGCGCTGCGCGATCCCCTCCCCTCGCTCCCCGGGAAACGCCCGATCAAGGTGGCGTTGATGGATCAGGCGGTCGTTGCGGGGCTTGGGAACCTCCACGCCGCCGAGGCGCTGTGGCGCGCCCGGATCGATCCCCGCGCCCCCGCTGGCGAGGTGGTCGGGGACCGGCACGCGCGGCTCGCTACCGCCATTCGTG
The DNA here is from genome assembly GCA_014191855.1 of Deltaproteobacteria bacterium. Classification (GTDB taxonomy): domain Bacteria; phylum Myxococcota_A; class UBA796; order UBA796; family SXON01; genus SXON01. The sequence goes on along the minus strand of BJHF01000113.1, from coordinate 16,151 downwards.
CGCAGCTCGATCTCGCGCGCACGCTCCTCGATGGCGACGAGGAGATCGTGTATGTGGAAGATGCAGGCGCACCAAACCCCTTCCCGCTGTACCAGCGCGCGGGGCACCCGTGCCCCGAATGTCAGACCGGCATCGAGCGGATGATGCAGGCGGGCCGCAGCACGTACTGGTGCCCGGGCTGCCAGCGGGCCTGAGCGTGGAGCTACGGCCCGAAGATGACGCGCTCGGGCTCGCCGCCTGCCCAGAACCGACCGATCACGTCGCCAAACTGGTCTCCCGGGGGCCCGAATTTGAGGCCATCGTCGCGGAATTCCAAGGTGTGGTAACTTTGCTGGCCGGAAAACAGCCACCCCACCTCCGCATCTGCGAAGGAGGCCAGCACGGCCCGGTTCCACACCTGGAGCGCCTGCGTGTCGCCGGGATCGATGCCATGATCGGCGGTAAACGCGGCGTCCGTGCCGCTCTGCTGTACGAGAACCTCGAAGTCGGCGGCGAGGTGGGGGTACCAGGTGGCGCCGAAGAAACACGAGGCGGGGTCCGACGCTTCGGCGTCCTCGCAGACCGGATCGAATTTGCCCCCCCAGAACTCGCGGGCGGCGCGGCGCACCTCCAGGTCGGATTCGGTGGCGCGCCCGTCGCGGTAGCGCTCGTCGTCCCAGGCCACCATCCAGCCTGCGTCGATGAGCACCTTGAAGCGCTCGCTATTCACCGCGTTGGGGACGCGCGCCGCCACGCGCCGGGCGTTGAAGTGGGCGCCCAGGCCGCCCGCAGAGCTCCCCGTGAACAGCACGTCGAGCGGCTTCTCGTCGTCGAGGCCGTAGCGCTCGATGAGCACGTCCATCATCGCGTCTACGTTGGCATGGCCGGAGAAGTACCAGTGCTGGCCGTCCGCTGCCGGGCGCGGGTCGATGGTGTCTCCGGTCCAGAGGTCGCTCGAGCAGTACTGTGCATACACACGGTTCGCCTTGGCGAAGGCTGGATTCGTCCCCTCGTCCTCGCTGAAGATCCCGCCGAACGGCGCCTCGTACCGCTCCTCGTCCTCAGCCGGCGGTGTGGTCGTGAGCTCAGGTTGCCTGGCAAGTCGCGACGCGCAGAGGTCGGCGTTGTCGTCGCACGAGGCCCCCGGACCGAGGAAGATGACCCAGGTGGTGGAGGGCTCCAGCGGGAGCACCACCTCCATCCCGAAGGGCGTTCCATCATTGCAACGTGCATTTTTCCATCGGTCCCGATCGCGCAACGCCGGCTTCACCATTTCCGCCTTTCCGTCGCGGATGAGGTCGTACTCCTCGGCCTGGCCGGTGTCGCCCGCCGTGTCCGCTCCGGTCTCGGCCACAGCGGAGTCCGCCGCAGACAAGCTAGCTTCGGAGACCTCGCACGCCATGAGCAGGGGCAACATCCCCGGCTGCGAAGCAACCGCGGGGCCACGCCGTCTATACCGTCAAAGGCTGGTTTTTTGGCAGGGGCCGACACCCGCGCATCCGGGCGAAACGCTGCCACGTTCCGGAGAAACGCTCGCCGGCTCAGTCCTTGTTCTTCTTCTTCTTCTTTTTCTTGCCGTCGTCGTCGTCGTTCTTGCTTTTCCCCTTCGTCTTGAAGTTGCCGAAGTACACCGTGACCTCGGCGCCGACGGCGACGTACAGGGCGGCATCGCTCTTCGTGCCGCCATCCGCGAACAGGTCGGAAACCGCGGTTCCCTTCTCCTTCTCGCCCTGCGCGTTGGTGAATGTCTGGTCCCCGGCGATGTGCCACGTCCCGAACAGGTTCGCTTCGTACGCCCGCGTCCGGTCGCGCCAGAGGATGCCGATCTGGGCGCGCAGCGGGAAGTACGTCACGTCGAGGTTCGCCTCCGTGGCCCCCCCGCCGTTCTCGCCTTCGCCCTTGCCGAAGTTGTCATGCCCAAAACCCAGGCCGCCGCCGCCGATCACCTGGAAGCTGTCGCTTTTGGTGAGCACCCAGTCGTATTCCACCGTGATCTCCTGCGAGGCCCACGCGGCGAAGTTGCCCGCGTAGAGCAGCCGCGCGCCGATGCGACCGCCATCACCGAGGTAGTACACGCCATGCGCGCCGACCCGCAGGTCGAAGAGCACCGGATCGACGAGGTTATCCCCATCGTTGTTCTGGGCCAACGCCGGCATCAACGCCGGATACTCAACGGGGAAGCCCATCGTGCCGATCGTGGGGCCGACGCCCCACCAGTGTTCCGCGTGAGCCGACGACACGATCGCGAGGAGCAACATCATGGAAAAACCCTCCTTCCAGTAGCGACATCGAAGCAGGAGATCGCGCCCACCGGGCAGGCGTGCGCACCCGCGAGGAGCGCCGCTGCGGCAGCGGCCGGCGATACGCGCGGCGAACCATCTTCATTCATCTCGTACCCCTCCGGCGCCTCCTCGGCGCAGTTGGAGGTGCCGACACAGATGCGGCGGTCGATGACGACGCGGAGCGCGGGGACGGGAGTCGCCACGGCTATTTCGGCGTCGGCTCGGGTGGCGCGGACGTGCCGTTTTCGCCGCCGGAGCCCCAGGTTGGCGTACTCTGCACGTTCACGACGGTGCCGCTGGTCTTCTTCATCTTCGGGCTCACCTCGATCCGCACAGCAAGACCAGGTTGAACCTCGAAGGATTGCCCACAAAACACGTAGCTTCCACGGGGCAGCAGCCCCGAATACAGCCCCGTGTCCGCCACCACGGAGATGGCCTTCTCCACTGCGGCGCGCTGATCGGGATCGAAGGGCATCTCGCCGATGGTGAGCACATCGCCCTTCTTCGGCGTACGAAGCAGATCCACGCTGCCATAGTTCATGTCGATCGCGTACAACCAGTCGATGACTTCCTTGCTCGCATCGAGCTTCGACGCGCGCTTGAGTCGCGAGTAGGCATCCGACATGTTGCCGAGGGCACGCGCAGCGTAGGCGCCGTGAAGCAGGTCGTCGTACGTCATCTCGACGCCGAGCTTCTCCAGCTCGGCGAACTTCCGGTCCACGCCCTGCCAGAGCTGGCGTTGGGAGAGCTGATCGAGCTCACCGCTGAGCCGGAGGTGCTCGGCCTCGGAGCGCTCGTCGGCCCAGGCGGACGACGCGAGAGAGGCGGCTAGGTACAGGGCAAACGGCATCCGTGCCTCCCGGGCGCGCGGGTACTAATCCGTGAACACGACCGCGGACAGTGCGGCGGCGCATCCGAACCCGCGAGGCGCCGCGTTATGCCGGGCCGGTGATTCAGCCGACGCCAGCGCTACCGTGGACGACCGCGTTCGTGTACGCGCTGCCGCACGGCGTTGCGGTGGGGTACCACCTCCCCGAGGGGCCGGATCCGGTGGATCCAGAAATCCTGGCGCGCCTCACCGGAGCCGAACGCACGCACGCGGAGGCGCTCCGCGGATACCGACAAGTCCAGTTTGTGGGGGGCCGCCTCGCGCTCGCCGTCGCGTTTGGCGAGCTGGGTACGCGCCGGGCGCCGGTGCTCACCGACGAGCACGGGGCGCCAATCCTGCCGGAAGGGCTGGTAGGATCCATCACCCACAAGCAGGACCTCGCCGTCGCACTCGTCGCGCGCGGCCGGGTCGGCGTGGGCGTCGATCTTGAAGAAACCACACGTCCGCGGCCTGGTGTGGCCGAGCGGGTGCTCACGCCGCGGGAGCTGGAGGCCGTGCGAACCCTCGTGCCCTCGCGCCAATGGGTAGACACGGTGGTGCGCTTCTCCGTGAAAGAGTCCGTGTACAAGGCGATTCATCCCACGTTGCAGCGCTACGTGGGCTTCGGCGAAGTGGAGGTGTGGCCAGGCACGGACGGCGTGGACCGGATCGAGGCGCTCGTGCCCGACGTGGCCGCGTTCACGTTCGAGGCGCGCCACGCCTGGATCGGCGAGCGGATCCTGTCCACGGTTCGGGCCGAGCCGAAGTGATCCACCTGCTCACCGGCGGGGCGCGCTCCGGAAAAAGCCGACTTGCACTCACGCTCGCCGAAGCGGTGGAGGGCCCGATCGACTTCATCGCCACCGCCCAGGCCGGCGATGAGGACATGGCCGCGCGGATCCGTCAGCATCAAGCTGAGCGCGGGCCGCGGTATCGTTCGACGGAGGCCCCCGTGGAGCTCACGGCATCGGTGTTGTCGCTGCGCCCGGGCGGCGCCATCGTCGTGGACTGCCTCACCCTGTGGTGCGCAAACCTGATCTTCGCCGGCCTCGACGACGCGGAGATCGGCGATCGAAGCGCTCAGCTTATCGAGGCGCTTCGAGAGAGCGCGCGCCCCACGTTCGTCGTTACCAACGAAGTGGGCCTCGGAATCGTGCCCGCCGATGCGCTGAGCCGCCGCTACCGCGACCTGCTGGGGCGCATGAACCAGCGGTTCGCGGCCACGGCGGACAGGGTTACGTTCTTGGTGGCAGGCCTCCCCGTGACCCTCCGTTGAACGAGCTTCGCCTCGCGTTTGCGTTCCTAACCTGCCTCCCCGTGGGGGTGCCCAAGGGGGGTGCAGGCGAGCACGCGGTCGCGACCCGATTCTTCCCCATCGTCGGCGCCGTTCTCGCGGTGCTTGTGCTCGCCTGCTTGGTGTTCGGTGCCTGGTTCTTCGACCGCACTGTGGCCTGTGTGCTGGCGCTCATCGCGTGGTCGGCGCTCACCGGAGGCCTTCACCTCGATGGTTTGGCCGATTGCGTAGACGGGCTCGCAGTGCAGGGCACGCCAGCCCGTCGACTGCAGGTGATGCATGATCCGCGGGTCGGCGGCCTGGGAGCCGTCGGTGTGATGCTCTGGTTGTTCCTCAAGTTTGCGCTGATTTCCCGCTGTGTCGATCAGGGCACCGTGGCCCAGGCGGTGTTCGCCGCGCTCGTCGTCGCCCGCACCCCGCTCGCCTTCGAGCTCTCGGAGGGGGAGCCCGCAAACCCCGGCTCCGGCCTGTTCGCCTGGTTGCATCCGGAGATGCGGCGCGCGGACTGGCTTACGGCGGGTCTGGTCGGCGCGGCGCTGCTTTTGCCCGTGGCCGCCCCGGCGGGCCTGATCGTGTCCCGGCTGATCGTCGGCGTGGTCGTCGGCGCCGTCACCACGCTGGCCTGGCACCTGCTCTGGTATCGGAAGATCGGGGGACTCAACGGCGATGTCCTTGGCGGGGCGGTGGAGATTCGCGAGGTCTGCATGCTGATCGCCATGGGCATCCACCTGCCGTGGTAGAAGGGGCGGCGATGAGTGACCTCTCCACGACGCCAACCCCGACCCTCTTCAAGCAGTGGCGCCACCAGGGGGATGCCGCGGCCGGCCAGGCGATGGCCCAGCGGTTCTCCGACTGGTATTACGCCATCACCACCTGCCGCCTGGGCGATGCCCATGGGCGAGGCCCGCTCCAGCGCGCCTGTGTGCGGTTCCAGCAGGGGATCTTGAGCGTTACCACGCCCACCGAGCTGGCGGACTGGTCGCATGTTCTCCTGATGGAAGAAGTGAAAATGGCGGGCGGCCGCATCGCCGGCGGCGACTTCCCGAACCAGCTCACGGGGGGGCGCAGCCCCACCGAGCTGCTCCAACAGGTGGCCGGCCGCCTCGAGCCCGGAGTGGTGCGCCTGCTCACGGCCGCCTACGACAGCGAAGTGCCGCTGGAAGAGGTCACGGCGCTCGCCGAAACGATGGGGGGCTACCCGTTTGCGGTGCTCCACGCCCGGCTGGCCGCGAAGCGCGCGCTGCGCGACCATGCAGGCGTGGCCTTCACGGAAGTGCCCGACAGCCCAAACCTTGATCTCGCGCCGCTTCCGCTCTACGAAGCAGGGCGCATGCCGAGGGAGGCGGAGGAAACGGGCTTCGAGAAGTGGATGCTCACCGACATGGGCTTGTGCAAGGACATCGCCGAGTTCGGCGTGTTCGCCCAGGCCATGCGCGCCGGGGCCCTCCGTGCGGCGGTAGCCAAGTCGAGCGCAGCGCCGGCCGTGAAGTCGGCTTCGAAAGGCGCCGAGCTGGCGGCGGCGGGAAGCGAGGAAGCCGCGGCCGAGGCCGCGCCTCCAGGGATGGCGGGCGTCGCCATCCCGCTCGTGATCACGATCCTGATTGGGCTGGTCGGTTTGCTCGTGCTGCTCGCGGGCGGCGCCTACCTGTTCCTGCTTCGCTGATGTCGGACGAGCGCACCGAGGTGCCGGGGTGGGGCATCCCCGTGGAGGCCCAGGCCTCGGTGCTTTTGGCCGAGGCGCGCCGACTCGTCAACGACGGGGACCTTGAAGGCGCCGTCGGCATCGCGGAAGAGCTGCTCGACCACGACCCCGGGGATCTGGACGCGCTCTTGCTCGTGGCCGACGTGGCGCCGCGCTACGGACACGGGGAGGTCGGCGTGCTGGCCGCGCAGCAGGTGCGCCGGCTTGGCGCGGAGGTTGGGGCAATCGAGGCGGCGGCCTTGTTCGCGGCTTGTGAGTTCGAGGCCGCGCTGGAAGCAGCGGATACGTGCCTGGCGGGAGCGCCTGCAGATGCGCGCGCCCACGCGGTTCGGGGCCAGGTGCTTGAGGTGCTTGGCCGACTTCCCGAGGCCGACGAGGCGCTCGCGGCGGCACACGCCCTCCGACCGGAGGCCTACCCCCTCCCCTTGCCTGTGGCCGATGCCGACTGGGAGCCGCTCCTGATGGAGGCGCTTGGCCGCCTCGAACCTGAAGATCGTGAAGCGGTGCGCCGGTGGACGGTCGTGTGGCACCCCGCGCCGGATCCGGCGCTGCTCACCTCCAGCCACCCGCCGATCCCACCGAGCACGATCGCGGTGGTGAGCGTGGCAGACGGCGAGGAGCTCGTCTGCTCCGTGTTCACACGCAACCTGGCTCGCGGCTGTGCTACGGAGGGGGAAGTTATCGCTCGCCTCTCGCGTGCGTTGGGGGAAGAAGCCGCGCAATTGGAAGAGTGACCTGCGCGTCACGGCGGCCGAATCGTCGCCACCGCTTGCGAACTTGACGCGTGCCTTACCGCCGTCGCGACCCTAATCGCTTGCCTTCGTGGCGCCCACGGGTATACGCTCCTTGGGTGTTGCTCCGCCCATGCCGATCCTGTCGATTCGCCGCGAGCGCTCGACGCCTCGGAATCGGGAGCGGCGGCTCATGAGCGAGCAGGCGGCACGCTCCGAGACGGACGCAACGGCGCGACGGCGCGCGTTTCTCGCTCAGGCGGGGGCCGCGCTCAGCGCCTCGCTCGACGTTCGCGCCACGCTCGGCAACCTTGCCCTCCTCGCGCTCGCGATGGCGGACGAATGCCTCGTCCACGTGCGGCAACCCGACGGCTTGCTCGTGCTCCTCGAACGCGGTCCTCGTGGCAAGGCGGATGACTCCGCCTCTTCCGGCATTGGCGAGGCGCCGTGGTTCACGTCGGCCAACTCAGACTCCGAGCTTTACAATTCCGATGCCGCCCCCGAATCGCACGGCCCACACACCGAACGTTTCCGGCAGGCAGGCGTCGTATCGGCCATCTGCGTCGCAATACCTGCGCTGGCCGGGGCCGTCGGAACCCTCACCCTGCTCTCCCGCGACCCCACCCGGCGGTTCACGGCAGCGGATGTGGCCATCGTCGAAGAAGTCGGCCGACTCTGCGCCATGGCGATCGCCCACGGTCGGATCCATGTCGAGGCGCTGGGCGAACACCCTGATCAGCGCGCGGGCGCCGATCGACGTCGAGTCCTGAGCCGGCAGCAGGCGGTCGTGGCCGAGCTCGGGCATCTTGCGCTCAACCATGGCGACCTTCCCGCCCTTCTCGATGGTACCGCGCGCGCGCTCAGCGCCACCCTCGGTCTCGACCTGGTCTCGGTTGTCGAGCTGAGCGAGGATCGCAGCGTCGTCTCACTTCGCGCCAACGTCGGGCATCCCCTGCCGAACGGAAGCTCGTGGCCAGTTGGGGACTCCGCGCCGGTGTCCGCCTACACCCTCGCGGTCGGGCACACGGTCCTGGTGGACGACTTTGCCCGCGAGGCGCGCTTCGGCCCGCTCGCGCCGCTCCTCGATGCGGGCTTCGTTTCGGGCATGTCCACCCCGATCATCGCCGGCAACCACACCCTCGGCCTGCTCGTGGGTCTCTCCACTGTCCCCCGCCAGTTCGTTCACAACGACGCCAACTTCATCGAGGCCGTGGCCCACGTGGTCGGCGGAGCGTGGAGCCGTGCGCGCGCCGCGGCAGCGCTCATGGGGGAGAAGGAGCGCCTCGATGTGACGCTCCGCTCGATCGGCGACGGCGTGATCGCCACCGACATCGAGGGCCGGGCGGTGCTGCTCAACGCCGTCGCCGAGGCGATGACCGGCCGGACTCAGGCGGCGGCATTCGGCAGCCGCATTGACACCCTCCTCCACCTGACCGACCGGAGCTCGGGCGCGCGCGTGCCCGATCCGGTCCTGAGGGTGCTTGCGTCGGGGGAGGCAGTGGGCTCAACCACCCCCCACCAACTCCTCTCGCGCGACGGCACGGTGCGCCTGGTGACCAAGATCGCCTCGCCGATCCGCGACGCGGAGGGCCGGATGTCCGGCGTGGTGCTCGTGCTGCGAGACGAAACCGAGAAGCTGAGGATCGACGCCGAACTGCAGCGGGCCGTGACGCTCGACTCGCTGGGCGTCTTCGCCGGCGGCATCGCCCACGACTTCAACAACATCCTTACGGGAATCCTCGCGAACCTGTCGCTGGCCCAGGCGCAGCTTCCGGCCGAACATCGTGTCCAGGCGCGCATCGCGGAGGCGGAGAATGGCTCAATCCGCGCCCGCGAGCTCACGCAGCAGCTCCTGACCTTCGCCAAGGGGGGCACGCCCATCCGAAAGCCCGCGTCGATGGAGGCAATCGTGCGGGAGTCGGCCTCGTTGGTGTTGCGTCCCTCGGGGGTGCACCCGCACTTCGTCGTGGCGCCCGGGCTCTGGCCGGTGGAGGTGGATGTCGGGCAGATGAGCCAGGTGGTGCAGAACCTCGTGCTCAACGCCCAGCAGGCCTCAACGTGCGCTGGGATGCCCGGCTGCGGTCGCGTCGATCTCCTGTTGCGAAACGTGGAGTTGACCGATCCTGCCGTGCCGCTTCCCCCGGGTCCGTACGTTCGGGTTGATGTGGTGGACTCGGGAGTCGGGATTGCCGAGGAGCACCTCTCTCGCATCTTCGTCCCCTTCTTCACCACGAAGCGGCGCGGAAGCGGGCTTGGACTCGCGACCACCTACTCCATCGTCAGGCAGCATGGCGGACACATCACCGTGGAGTCGACGCCGGGGGAGGGCACCCGGTTCTCGGTGTACCTGCCCGCGGGGCGGTATGAGCCTCCGGTCGTCGAGGTTGAGCCCCCGCTCCCGAGCGGCGCCGGCCATGTGCTCGTGATGGACGACGAGGAATTCGTGCGCATGACGCTCGCGATGCTCCTCGAGGAGCTGGGCTTTGAGGTGACCACCGCCGAAGATGGGGATCAAGCCATTGAGGCGTGGCAGCGCGCACACACTGCGAACGCTCCGTATGCGTGCATCATCATGGATCTGACCGTGCCCGGTGGGAAGGGCGGCCTGGCGGCGCTCAAGGAGATCCGCGCGGTGAACGCGGCGGCCCGGGTGATCGTGTCCAGCGGCTACTCCGATGACCCGGTGATGAGCGACCACGCGGCGTATGGCTTTGCCGACGTCTTGTGCAAGCCGTACACGCTCCGGGAGCTGGCCAACGTGATGCAGCGGGTTCTTCCGGACGAAGCGACGCGGTAGCCATTGGGGGGTGCTCAACCGGGGGCCCTCCCCCGACTACTCCCCCGCCAACCTCCGCAACCGATACAGCTCCTCCAATGCCTCCCGGGGCGTGAGCGCGTCGGGATCGACGGCGAGGATCGCCTCCCGCACCGGGTCGGCGAGCGGCGCCGGCGGCGGGGGCGGCGCCTCCACCTCAGGCGGCGGACCGAGCCCAAACAACGAGAGCTGCGTCGATGCGACGCGCGGCCGCTTCTTCTCCAGTTGCTTCAACAACTGCGTCGCCCGCGCCACCACCCCGGGCGGCAAGCCCGCGAGCCGCGCGCACTGGATCCCGAAGCTGCCCGGCGCCGGACCTTCGCGGATCACCCGGAGGAAGGTGATCTTGTCGCCCGACTCGGCGACCGCGACGTGCATGGCCCGCGCGCCCACGTTGCTCTCGGTGAGCGCCGCAAGCTCGTGGTAGTGCGTCGCGAACAAGGTGCGCGCGCGGATGCGGTCGTGAAGATCCTCCGCCACCGCCCAGGCGATCGCCAGCCCGTCGTAGGTGCTGGTTCCGCGGCCGATCTCGTCCAGCAGAACAAGGCTCCGCGCCGTACCCCCCGCGAGGATGTTCGCCGTTTCACCCATCTCCACCATGAACGTGCTCTGGCCCCGCGCGAGGTCATCGCTCGCGCCCACACGTACGAACAGCCGATCTACGAGCCCGATCCGGGCCGAGCGCGCCGGCACCGGGCAGCCCATCTGGGCCATCACCACGGTGAGCCCCACCTGCCGCATCAGCGTGCTTTTACCGGCCATGTTTGGACCGAAGAGCAGCACGAGGCGCGCGCGATCCCCGAGCTTGATGTCGTTGGGAACGAAGCGCTCGTCTCGCCGCGCCGCCTCCACCACGGGGTGGCGGCTCCCCACCAGCTCGATGTCCCGGGAGTCGTCCAGCATCGGACGCGCCCACCGATGCGTCGCCGCCAGCTCGGCGAACGTCGCGAGCACGTCCAGCTCGGCCACGCCGCGCGCAACGGCCTGAAGGCGCGGTACGTGTTGGCCCACCCGCTCGCGGAGCGCGCGAAACAGCTCCCCTTCGATGCGGATCCGCTTCTCGTCCGCGCCGGAAACGGCCTCCTCGTACTCCTTGAGCTCCGGGGTGATGAAGCGCTCGCCATTCGCGATGGTCTGCTTGCGATGCCACGCCGGCGGCACCTTGTGCAGGTGCGCCTTGGTGATCTCGATGTAGTAGCCGAACACGTCGTTGTGGCGGATCTTGAGCGAGCCGATGTCGGTTTCGCCACGGAGGCGCTCCTCCATTCCGGCGATCGAGCCCTTGGCATCCGTCGCGAGCCCCCTCAGCCGATCCAGCTCCGGGTGCGCGCCCGAACGGATGAAGTTGCCGTCGTCGAGGCCCGCTGGCGGCTCTTCGACGAGCCAGTGGAGTATGTCCGCAGCCACATCCGGCGAAAGGTCCGCGGGGAGGCGCGCGGCGAGCCTGGCATCGAGGAGGCAGCTCGCGATCGTGGCCACACGATCGAGGCTCAGCCCGAGCGCGACCAGCTCCCGGGGCCCACCGAGCCCCTGCGCCACCTTGGCGGAGATGCGCTCGAGGTCAGCGACCTGCCCCAGCAAGGGCACGACGGTGCCCCGAAGCCCGGGGGTGAATGCGTCCACCGCGTCGAAGCGCTCGTTGATCGCTCCGACATCCATGAGCGGGCTCGCGAGCCAGTCGCGGAGCAGGCGGCCGCCCATCGCGGTTTGGGAGCGATCGAGGAGGCCAAGCAACGTGCCTTTTTTGCCCGTGCCCCGCAGCGGCCGGAACAGCTCCAGGTTCCGAATCGTCGCATCGTCCAAGCCGAGCGCGGTTCCGACGCGAAACGTACGGAGCGCGGTAACGTTGCGGAGGTCGGCCCGCAGGCGCTCGGCGGCGTACCGAAGCGCCGTGGAAGCCGCCCCGAGGCCCGCGCCCAGGGCATCGGTCGCGACGCCGAATCGACGACTCAGCTCGTGCCGATCGGGCCGGGTGTCCTCGATCACCGTGGTGCAAACCTCCCCAAGCAGGGCGCGCACCTCCGTGCAGTCGATGTCCCGCCCCAGCAGCGCTTCCCGCGGCGCATGCCGCGCGAGCTCGCCGGCCAACGCCGAGAGGTCCGCTAAGTCCGCCGCGCGAAGATCGCCCGTCGAAGCATCGAGGAACGCGACGCCCCACGCGCCTGGCGCTCCCGTGATCGCCACGAGAAACGAGGGTTCCCGCGCCTCCACGCCATCCGCGGCGAGCCCCGGCGTGAGCACCCTCGCGATCTCCCGACGCACGATGCCCTTGGCCTGCTTCGGGTCCTCCACCTGCTCGGCGATCGCGACCTTCTTCCCCAGATCCAACAGGCGCCGCAGGTAGCCATCGGCCGCGTGCCACGGCACCCCGCACATCGGGAGCGGGTCGGGCGTGTCGCGGTCGCGCGTCGTGAGCGTCAGCTCCAGCGCGGCCGCCGTCCACACCGCATCCTCGCCAAAAAGCTCGTAGAAGTCTCCCATCCGGTAGAACAAGAGCGCATCCGGCACCTGGGCGCGCAGCTCCCGGTACTGCCGGAGCATGGGCGTGTCCGACGAAGCCGCCATCTCAGGCGTACCCGCCCGGCATCTTCGAGGGGTCGGCATAGTTGCGGAACAAGGTGTACTTTCCGTCGAACACCAGCTTCACCGTGCCGATGTCGCCCGCGCGCTGCTTGGCGATGATCACCTCGGCGAGGCCCTTGTCCTGGCTCTCCTTGTTGTAGAACTCGTCGCGGTAAATGAACATGATCACGTCGGCATCCTGCTCGATCGCACCGGACTCACGGAGGTCGCTGGGCAGCGGGCGCTTGTCGGTGCGCGCTTCGACGCCTCGGTTGAGCTGGGAGAGCGCAAGCACCGGCACCGCCAGCTCCTTCGACAGGATCTTCAATCCACGCGAGATGTTGGAGATCACGTTCTCACGCGATTCCTTCATCCCGCCGCTCCCCGTCATCAACTGGAGGTAGTCCACGATGACCAGCGACAAGCCCCGCCGCTTCGTGAACAATCGCCGGGCCTTGCTGCGGAGCTGCGAGATCGTGAGCCCCGGTGTGTCGTCGATCTCGATCGGCATCGCATGCAGATCTTCCACGCCCTGGGTGAGCCGCCGCCAATCGGCCGCGTCGAGCATACCGGTGCGCACCTTGCCCGCATCCACCTCGGACTTCGCGCACAACATGCGCGTGGCCAGCTCCTGCCGCGACATCTCCAGCGAGAAGATGCCCACCGGGCCGTGCTCCGCCGCCGTGAGCGCCATATTCAGGGCCAACGCCGTTTTCCCCATGGCGGGACGGGCCGCGAGAATGACCAACGTGCCCTTGTGGAAGCCGGCCAGCTTCTTGTCCAGGTCGTAGAAGCCGGTGCTCACCCCCGTGACCGCGCCCGGAGCCTTCGCCCTCTCCTGGATCTCGCGGAACTGATCGTCAAGAACCTCGGAGATCGGGTGCCAGTCGCTCCGGCCGCTGAGCTGACTGATGTCGAAGATGGCGCGTTCGGCCTCATCGAGCAGCGTCGGCAGGTCCTTCGGCTCGTTCTTCACCACCTCGACGATGTGCGAAGCGGCATCGACAAGCCTGCGGCGAACGCTGGCTTCCCGCACCCGCTCCGCATAGGTGACCAGGTTCTCCACGCTCGGGCACGCGTTCGGCAGCGCCGCCACGTAGGCGATGCCGTCGTAATCCTCAGCCTGGCGCCGGCCGATCTCGTCGATGATCGTGACGATATCCGCCCGGACTTCGCGTTCCTGCAGCTCGATCATCAACCGGAACAAACACTCGTGCGGAGGGCGCGAAAACGCCTCCGCCGTGATGCGCTCCGCCACCTCGAGCAGCTGGCTCGGGTCCAGGAGCAGGCCCCCCAACAGGGCCCGCTCGGTCTCCCACCCGTTCTTGGACATCGGCCCGGTCTAACCCGACCGATGCCCGAAACGGCTAGGCCCGGATGACGTAAACCTTCACCGACGCGTCGACGCCGCGAAGCACCTTCACCGGCACCTGGAAGACGCCGATGTTGCGGATCGGCTCGTCGAGCACGATCGAGCGCTTGTCCACGGTGATGCCGGCCGCAGTGAGCGCCTCGGCGATGTCGCCGTTGTTCACCGAGCCGAAGAGCTTGTCGCCCTCGCCGGTCTGGCGCTTGATGGACACCGGAGTCTTGCCGATCTTGTCGGCGAGCTCCTTCGCGCCCGCGAGCTCCTTGTTGTGCCGGGCCGAAGCCAGACGCTGGAGGTGCTCGAGCTGCCGCACGTTGCGCGCATCGGCGAGCACGGCGTAGCCACGGGGAAGCAGGTAGTTGCGGCCGAAGCCGTCTGCCACGTCCTTGACTTCCCCGGTGTGACCAAGGTTGTCGACGTCGGCCTGGAGAATGACCTTCATGAAAAGCTCCGAATGGTACGGGGTTGCGCCTACTCGTCCAGCTCGCCGCCGAGCTCGTTCTCTTCGTCTTCGGCTTCGGCGCGGTACCGGGCTTCAGCTTCTTCTTCGGCCTTCAGAGCCGCCATACGCTCGATGCGGAGGCGCTTGCGCTCCTCGGCCACGGCGCGGCGTTCGTCGGGAATGATGTCGCACTCGATCTTCACCGTGAGGAACCGGAGCAGATCGTCTTCGAGGCGGAGGTTGCGCTCCACTTCGAGGATGATCGGCGAGGGACCACAGTAGTTCAGGTAGATGTAGTGCCCGCGGATGTGCTTGTTGATGAGGTAGGCGAGCTTGCGCTTGCCCCAGTCCTCAGCCACGAGCAGCGTGCCGCCGCCGTTGGCGACGATCGCTTCGATCTTGGTGGTGATGCGGGACATCTGCTCGTCCGTGAGATCCGGGCGAGCGACGTAGGTGGTTTCGTATTCGTTGAGAATGGTCATGCGATCTCCGGTCCCGGCTCAGGCCGGGTAGCATTGAAGCGGTTCATCGTGGCGGCCACCCCGTCCCGAACCACGCTCTCCACCGCATCCGCTGCGGAGTCGAGCATGGACTCTACCGAGGCGCTCTCTGCGGGCGTGAAGCTCGAGAGGACGTAATCGGCCGGATCCCATTGGGCGGGGGGACGCCCGACGCCCATCCGGACCCGAACGAATTCGGCTCCGCACGCACGCTGGATGTCCTTCACGCCGTTGTGCCCACCATGTCCACCCCCCACCCGCACCCGAAGGCGACCGAGCGGAAGGTCCATGTCATCGTGAATCACGATCAGGTCGGTTGCGGCAACCTTGTAGTACCCAAGCAGCGAAGCGGTCGGTTGACCCGACACGTTCATGAACTGCTGGGGCATGGCCAGGGTCGCCTTCTTGCCGCCCATCGCTGCGTCGGCCACGAGCGCGCCGAAGAGCTTCTTCTCTACGGACGTGCCCGCCCGGCTCGCCAAGCGCTCCACCACACGGAACCCGACGTTGTGTCGAGTTCCCGCGTAGCGGGTGCCGGGGTTGCCGAGGCCGACGACGAGGTGCATCGTGGCTTACTTCTTGGCCGGAGCTTTGGCAGCCGCCGCCTTCGCGGGCGCTGCCTTGCCGGCCGGAGCGGCCTTGCCCGCCGCAGCCTTGCCCGCCGGAGCGGCAGTGCCACCGGCAGCCGGCGCCGCGTCGGCCACGACCTCTTCCTTCACCTTGCCTTCAACGGTCACCACGTTGAAGTCCTGGGCGAACATGATCGAGGCACCTTCGGGCAGCTCAAGCTGCGAAGCCTTGATGAAGCGGCCCGTTTCAAGCGACGTAACGTCGATGTTCACCGACGCGGGCACCTGGTAGGAGTCGCACATCAGGTTCACGGCCCGGGCGAGCAGCCGGAGCTGGCCGCCAGCACGAACGCCCGCAGCGCGACCGCTCGTGGTCACCGCCACGCGAACCCGAACGCGCTCGCCCGGCTTCACGTGGTGGAAGTCCACGTGCTCGACGCGGCGAGACAGCGGGTTGCGCTGGATCTCGCGGATCAGGCAGGGGAAGTTCTGCCCGCCGAGGTTGATCTGCACGATCGTGTTGGGATCGTTGCTCTTGCGGAAGATCGCCGAGAGCGCGGCACCGTCGAACCCGACCGCAACTGCGGCCTCGCCCGCACGGTAGATGACGCCGGGCGTGCTGCCCTTGGCGCGCGCTTTCCGCACGTCGCCCTTGCCCCCGATGGTGCGGGACTCGGCGTTGATGCTGTAAGTCTCCATAATTTCCTCAGCCCGGTGGGGCAGCAACGTCGCGACCCCGGCGAACCCGGAAACAGCACGCGGACGCGTGTTGGATGCCATGCCTTGGACGTAGGAGCCTTTTGGGCCCGACATGGCGGAGCTTCACGGAGGTGAAGCGCGGGCCCGGTTAGCTCGCGGTGGCGGGGGCGTCAAGAGCGTTGGGGGGGCGATGCGCGATTCCCCGTTTCCTTCGTCGGCCCAAGGGTAACGGATCGCTCATACCGATCGTTCGTGCGGCGTAGTTCACGAGGCAGCCCGTACGCCGTGGCGTTGAGCTCGTGCATAGCGCCCTGGGACGACCACCCCGTTGATGTAGAT
>BJHF01000112.1 GCA_014191855.1 Deltaproteobacteria bacterium | reverse complement strand
GCCCCGATAGTGGTGATAGTCAGCGTCTGACGGTGCACATCGAGCTGCGCGCCGCTGCTCGCCAACGAAACCGCGCCCGTTCCCCGCGTGATCGGGTCCCACGTCCACAGGCTCGCGCAGATGGCACCCGATGACATCGGCTCCACCGAGAGCACGGCCGCCGGCTCGACGCCGACGCGGATCCTGAACCGTTCAATCGCGCCCTTCCTCGGGTTGGTCAATATGAATTCGACAGCGACGGCGTACCGCCCGCCTGCCAGATCCTTCGGGAGCGGTGGCAACCCCGACCACGGGCGCGCGACCTCCTCTCCCACCTCCGCGCCGCGGCGGGGTGTCGCGCGCGTGACACAAGGTGAGGTGCCCCAAACGTTCCAGTTCGCCAGCTCTTCCGCCAATTCTTTTCCACACGCCCCCAGCAGGAGCCGCATCGGCTCGGCCACCGCTGCCTCCACGGCCTCCGGCGTGACGGTCGCCACATCCAACGAGCCGCCACTTCCGCGACGCGCGTCGAGGATATGCGTTTCATCCTCACGAACCCGGAAGCGCACCGCGAGCCCCTCACCCACGACCGGCAGCCCCATCACATACCGCTGGAGCGGAACAACATGGGCGTTGAACATCACCTTGTGGGCGATGAAGTGGTACCGCTCCAGCGCCTGAGGATCGTAGACGGTTGGTGCCGGCGCCTCTGCGCCTGCGAGCGCTCCGGCCCCCGCAACAAGCGCCAACCCTTCGTCGCCCAGGTACCGGATTGCGACCTTCCGAAGCGACTCCGGCGTGAGGCCCTCGCCCGCCACCTGCAAGGGGGCCTCGTGGTGTGAGATTCCGACGACCGCCCCGGAAGCATCAACAAGCATGTCGCCCGCGCGCAGATCCCTCATCGCCCGCCCCTGGTGAGCCGCGAAGCTATCCGCGCCAACGACGGGGCGCGTTAGGCAGGCCCGATGCTGCTTCTGACCCTCCTCGCCCTCGCGGCGGATCCGCCGCCGGCCCCGGCGATGGTGACCATGGTTCGCGGCTCCGTCACCCTCGTAGACGCGGGCAAGCGCTCCCCGGCCCCCGCCCCCCCGTTCATCCTGGCGGCCACGCAGTCCCTGGACCTCGCTGCGGATGCCCACGTGGTATTCCTCCGCCAAGGCGGCGCTTTCGCGGTGGATGGCCCGAAGCAGGTGGATCCCTCCTCCTTCCGTACGACGTCGAACGCGGGCGACAAGGTCGGGGATCTGCTCGCCAAGCGCACCTCCCTCGCGGCGGCGGGCGCGGCGCGCGGCGCGGGGCCGAGCATCACGCGCCCGGTGCCGAACGCGAACGCCATGGTCGTTACCGAAGTCCGCTGGACCTGCGACAATTGCGGCTTGCAAACCGTTGGAATCGTCGACCTCCGCACCGACCAGTCGGTCTGGTCGGGAAACGGCACTGGCTCCGCAATTCTCTCGGGGATCAAGCTCGGACCGGGCACCTACGCGGTGACGGTCGGCGGCACCGAGCGGACGTTCCGGGTGGTGGATCTGGCGGCGGCCGACGCGGTGCTGGCGAGCGTAAAGGCCGACTCCCTGGCCAACGAAAACGATCGCGCCGCGGCGGGAGCCGGCGCGCTGTACCTCGCCGGGTACCCCACAGACGCGCTCACCATGCTGGAACAGCACGGACTCACCGGGATGGTTGCCGAATACGAGCGGCTGGCGGGCGTCGCCCCGTGAGCGCGGTGCGCGACACCATCGCGCGCCTCGGTCGCGACGTAGCCCACGAGGTGGTGGTGAACGTGCTGGCTGCGCTCGCGGTGGGCGCGATGGCCTTCGTGCTGCTGGACGGGCGCGTGGACGGGCTCTACGTGCGCGCACGTGGCGCCGCCCCGGTGAGCGACCAGGTGGCGGTGGTCAGTCTCGATGAAGAGACCTTCTACCTGTGGAACCCCTACGATCCCTCACCCGAAACCACGCCCAGGGCGCTGCTCGCGGAGACCGTGCGGTTCTTGAGCGCAGCGGGTGCGAAGGTGATCGTGCTGGACCTCCTGACGGACCAACCGGCGCCGGGCGACGACGCGCTGGTCGCGGCCGTGCAGGCGCACGGCCGCGTGGTGGCCGCCGAGCGCTTCTCCCCCCAACGGGCCGACGGCGTGGCGCCCTTCGCCGCCGCCAGCGTGCTCTCCGACGTGGCGCTCCCCGCGTACGCAAACCTCGGCCTTGAAGAACGGACGTTGTTCTCGGGCGAAATGATCGTGCGCGACGTGCCCCTGGTTGCAGCGGTCGCACGGGCCCGTCTCAGCGGCCCCTTCCCCGTCGGCCTCGTCGGCGCCTTCCAGGACGACGACGCCCCGACTCCGGCCGTCGCCTTCGCTGCAGCGTGGATGCAGATCACCGGCCTCCCCCCAGCCGATCTCCCCGTCGCCATCGGGGCGCGCTGCGGCGGCGTACCGGTGCAGTGCAGCGCCGGCGGGAGCGCGTTCGGGCTCCCCGCGACGCCAGGCCCGCTCCACGAGCCCCTCTCCTTGAACTTTCGTGGCCCGGAAGGGGGTGATCACATCCCGGCTGTTTCCGGCGCGAGGGTGCTTCGGAGCCTCGGCGAGTCCGCCCTCGCGGCAACCCTAGGGATGAACCTGCCCATCACCGTGCCCGACGACCTCGCGGCGCTGCTCCGCGGTCGAGTCGTCGTGGTGGGCCGGGTGGACGCGCAGGCCGGCGACCAGTTCGTCACGCCGTACGCCTGGCCCGCGATGCAGGGCGCCGACATGTCGGGACCGCGCGTTCATGCCCAGCTTATCGACACCTTGCTCAGCGGGCGGCACATGCGGCGGGTGGAGGGCGGCTGGGCCTGGGCCGGCGCGGCCACGCTCGGCCTGACGGTGCTGCTCACGGGGCGGCGTGCGGGGGCGCTGCACCTCGTGGGCTGGCTGGGCGTCACCGCGGCCACAGTCGCCGGCGGGATCGCCGCGTTTAACCTCTTCGATGGGCTGGTGTTCGACATCGCGCCGGCTGTTGCCCTGATGTCCTGCACGCTCACCGCGGTTCACCTGTACGCGCGCGCCGCCCAGCCAGACGCGGGCTAAGAGGGAGTCATGAGCCTGCTTTTCGCGCTGTTGATGCTGTGCGGTCAGGCCTTCGCCGGCGCGGGCTCCGTCGCCGTCCTCTACTTCCAGAATCAGGGCAACCCGGAATTAGAGCCGCTGAAGGTCGGCTTGTCCCAGATGCTGACGACCGACCTCATCGGGGCGGGCAGCGCGAAGATCGTCGAGCGCACCCAGCTTCAGGCCGTGCTGGACGAATTGAAGCTGGGGCACAGCGCTGTCGCGGACAAAGAAACCAGCGCGAAGGTGGGAAAACTGCTCGGGGCCGAGTACCTGGTGCTGGGCTCGTACTTCTCTCTCGCCGGCACGCTGCGCATCGATGCGCGAATGGTCCGGGTTGAAACTGGCGAGATCGTCCACGCGCTCGGCGGCAACGGCGTCGTGGCCGACTTCATGGACATCGAGCGCACCCTGGCGTCGAGCTTCCGCGAGAAGCTGGGCCAGCTCATCCCCGGCATGGTCTCGGCCTTGCCTGCGCTGATGGCCCGCGCCGCGACCGCCAGCCCGCTGGACGCGGCGCTCGCTCTCTCCGATGGGCTCATCGCCCTCGACAACCACGAATTGCCCCGCGCCCGCGAGTCCTTCCAAAAGGCGCTCGCGGCAGACCCCAGGATGGACGCTGCGAAGTCCCAGCTCGCCGCGATGGACATCTAGGTGCGCCGCCGCGACTTTCTCAGCTTCCTCGCTGGCCTCGCTGCGGTGGCCGCGATCCCCGCGCCCGCCCGCGCCGGCAGCCTGGAAGACGGCGAAGCCGCATGGGCGCGGGGCGACCTCGCTGCCGCCATCGCCGCTTGGGAAGCCGCCCTCAAGGCGGAGACCGACCCGACCAAACGTGTCGATCTCCTCCTCCGCCTCGCGGGCGCCCACCGGGAGCGGGGCGCGGTCGATGTCGCACGAGGCTACCTCGATCAAGCCGAAGCCACCGGGCTGCTCCCCGCGCGCGTCGCCAACGACCGGGGCCTCTGGCTCCTCGCCGTGGGCAACGCGCCCGCGGCCGAAACCAAGCTCAAAGCCGCCTTCGAAGCCGCCCGCGCCGCCTCCGACCCGGCGCTCGCCGCCACCGCCGCGAGCAATCTCGGGCTCGCGCGGATGGCCCTCGGCCGCCCCGACGAAGCCGGCAAGGCTTTCGAAGCCTCCCGCCTCCTCTTCGTCACCCTCGCCGACGACCGCGGTCGCGCTGACGCCCTCACCAACGCCGGCCTCGCCCACCGCCGCGCCGGCCGCCTCCGCGAAGCCCGCGCCGCCCTCGACGAAGCGGTCACCCTCTTCCGCGCCGCGAAGGACACGCTCGGCGCCGTAGACGCCAGCAACGACCTTGGCATCGTGCTCCAGTCCCTCGGCCTCGACGAGGAGGCCCTACCCCTCTACGAGCGCGCCCTCGCCGATGCGACCGACGTACGCCGCAAAGCGGCGATCACCGCCAATCTCGCGACCGTGCACCATCGCCGCGGGGAGCTTCGCCGCGCCACCGAGCTCTACGCAATCGCCGAGGCCGCCCTCGTGGCCGCCGGCCGGGAGGACGAAGCGGTCGCGATCGCGCTGCAGCGGGCGCTGTTGGGGGCGCCGGATCTCGAAACGTACCGGGCGCTCTACGAGCGTGCGAAGGACCCTCGGGTTCGGGCAGCCGCCGCGCTGAACTTCGCTGCGCTCTACTACGAATACGAGCCCGGAACGGCCCAGCGCCTCACGGCCGAAGCGCGCGAACTGGTCGGCGGCGTGGGCGCGACGGCGTGGCGAGCGGACTTCATCGACTCAAAGGCCCTCGCCGTCCAAGGCAAATCCGACGCCGGCATGGCGAAGCTCAAGGCCGCGGTCGACGCCCTGGAGGCCACCCGCCGCAGCCTCTCCGAGGCCGAAGCGAAGGGCTTCCGCGCCGAATACGCCAAGGTCTACGAGGCGCTGGTCGAAGCGAGCCTCGGAGCGGGCGATACCCGAGGCGCCGCTCTCGCCGCCGAGCGCATGGTGCTCGCCGACCACGACGAGCCGCTCATTCCGGCCGACCAGGCCTCCACCGACCTGCGCGCCCTCTCCGACCGGCAGAGCTGGCTGGAGCGGGAGCTCGCCGGGGCCTCGCCCTCCCAAGCGGCGGCCCTCCGCGAGCAGCTTGGCGCCGTACAGTCGGAGTTCGCCGCCAAGGTGGACGAGCTCCGCGCCGGCTACCCCCACTTCGCCGAATTGGTCCGCACCGATCCCGAGGATCTGGAGGCGGTCCGCAAGGAGCTGCCGCCCGGCGTCGTCGTTGTGCAGCCGGTGATGTTGCCGTCGAAGCTGGTGATCCTGCTGTACCGCCGCGAGCGGCTCGTGGTTCGGGAGGCCGCCGTCACCAGCGCGGAGCTCACAAAGGCCGTGTACCTCGTCGCCAAAAGCCTGCGCGCCGCCGACACCTGGGATCCCGACTGGACGAAGGCGCAGTGTGACAAACTCGGCACCTGGCTCTACGCCCCCATCGCCGACGAGCTGGAGAACGCCACCACCGTTGTGTTGTCCGCCACCGGGGTGTTCCGGCAGCTCCCCTTTGCATTGTTGCGGCACAACGGGGCGTGGCTCGCCGAGAAGGCGCCAGTCGTTTCCGTCACCCACGTCGGCTCGCTGCGCACCGCCGCCAAGCCCTTCAAGGTCGACGCCAAAGCGATGCTGCTCGTCGGCAACCCGGATGGTTCGCTCCCCGGCGCCGAAGCGGAGGTGAAGGCGATCGCGAAAGGCTACAAAGGGGCCACGGTGCTGGTGGGGGATGAGGGCACGCGCGATACCGTGCTCGCCGATTGCACCGGCCGAACCACCGTTCATCTCGCCACGCACGGCCTGCTCGACGCCCAGTTTCCGGACAAAAGCCACATCGTGCTCACCGGCTATCCCGAGCTGATCGGCCGCCTCGTGTACCGCGAGATCCCCGGCCTCGGCACCTGGCTCGACCGCACCCGCCTCGTGGTGCTCTCCGCGTGTCAGTCGGCGTTGCCCGCCGATCTTGTCTCCGGATTCGGCACCCCCCCCATGGCGGTGAACGGCCTCGCCGGCCAGTTCCGCCGCGCCGGTGTCGAAACCCTCGTCGCCAGCCTCTGGAGCGTTTCGGACGAAGGCACCATGGCGTTGATGACTGTGTTCTACGAGCGCCTACGCAAGGGCGAAGACATCGGGCGGGCGTTACAGACAGCCCAAAAGGCGCTCATCGCCAACCCAACGTACGCGCATCCGTTCTATTGGGCGCCGTTCATTGTGGTGGGGGATTGGCGTTAGTGGACGGCACACCATGACCTTCACCGAACGCTCCGTGAATGCCCTCCTCGGCCTCGCGCTGGGCGATGCGTATGGGCGCACCCTGGAGTTTTTGAGCGGAAACGCCGTTCGCACGCGTGTGGTAGATACGACGGCCCTGCGATGGACGGACGATACGCACATGTCACTCTACGTGGCCGAGGCGGTGGTGGAGCACGGGCCCGGCCCGTTTGACGACGATCGGTTCGGCGAAGCGATCGCCCAAGCGTTCAACCGGTGGTTTGACGATCCGCTCACCCCGAGCACCGCGCCGGGGAACACCTGCATGGCCGGTGTTCGCAACTGGCGCCGCGGTAAGGACTGGCGTACCAGCGGCGTAAAGGACTCGGACGGCTGCGGGGCCGTAATGCGGATCGGCCCGCTCCCCATGGCCTGGTCCGGCGCGGAGCTGGTGCGCGCGGCGCGAATCTCATCGCAAGTCACCCACGCCCACCCCAACGCGCTGGACGCGGCGGAGATCGGCAGCGTGCTGCTTCGGGCGGTGCTGGAAGGCGCGTCGCTCGATCGCGGCCTGGTGGAAGCGTACATCCGCCCCGGCGCCGTCGGCGACGCCCTGCGCGCCGCCCTGGATGTCGGCTTCGATGAGGCCAAGATCCCTGCCTTCGACGGGGGTTGGCGTGCCCCCAGCGCGCTCGGCCTCGCGGTCGCAGCCGTGCTGGAAGGCAACGACTTCGCCACAACCGTGGAGCGCGCCGCGCGCATCGATGGCGACAGCGACAGCGTCGCGGGCGATCGCGGGGTTGTTCCTGGGCGCCGCGGGGATGGAGCTACCCGAGGCGTGGTTGGCGGGGCTTCAGGACCGGGAGCGGCTGGTGTCGATCGCCGAGGGCATGGCGGCGATAGGGGCCTGACCACGACGACGCCTGGCGATGATCCCCGCGATCCCCGCGCCGATCCACCCCATCGCCCCCTCGCCACCGCACCCGCACGGCCCCGGCTCAGGCGTACCGGAGCCCGTCCCGGGCGGATCCGCCACGCACTCGACATCGGCCCCATCGCAGTCCTGGTCCACCGCGTCGCCACAAACCTCGGTTGCCCCCGGGTAGATCGTCGCATCGTCCACGGCGCAGTCCGTCTCGCAAGCCGCACTGTCACCGTCCGCGTCGGTGCCGTCCACGCAGCCGTCCAGCTCGGTGTCGTACACGTAGTCCCAGATGCCACGGCCGTAGGTGCCGAAGCGCACAATGCCCGCCTCGGCCACGATCTCGGCCGACCAGTACGGGGTGATGGGCGCGCCGGTGCCGGCGATGTCCACCCAGGTCGTCGCGCGCGGATCTAGGCGAAACGCCGACATTTCCGTGCCGGCGAACAGCACCCCGGAGGTCGGCTCCTCCACGAGCGAGTACACCAGCGTTGCCGGCAAGCCATCGCTCAGCGCGTCGAAGTGGCCGCCCCCGTCGTGTGACACATACACGGCGGGGTTGGAGTAGCCGCTCCCGCCGACGTACACCGTGTCGACGGCGAGCGCGGATGCGACGAGCGCCGTGCCGTAGAAGTAGGAACCATCGGGGAGGCCGCGCGCCGTCAACGCCCACGTTTCGCCGTGGTCGTCGGAGCGGAACAACCGCCCCACCGACGTGACCCCGTACACGCGTTCGTGGTCCACCGGCGAGAACGCGAGCGCGCTGAGGTACTCGCCGTCGGACTCCGCGAAGCTCTGCTCCGTCCACCGCGCCGGCTCCCAGCCCCAATGGCTCTGCCGCGTGAATTGCCAGAGCCCGTCGCCAAGAAAATAGAACGTCTCTGGATCGTCGGGATCCACCGCCAGCGGCGGCAACCACGCATAGCTCCGGGCGGCGGAAGGGAACTCGCCCCAGGTGATCTGGGGGGCGAGCTCCCCGACCTGGATCAGCACCCAACCCGGATAAACCGAATACACCAGTTCGTGGGTGCCATCGCCGGAGACAAGGTGGGCAAAATCGCCGCTGATGACCTGATCGAAGTTGAACAGGTCGCCTTCGCCTCCCTGATTGGTGCTCACCTGGTAGCCCTGGTCCTGCGCCCCGGCGGCGACGTGGCTTGAGTCCTTGGTGGAGGTGAGGGTGCCGTAGTATTGCGACACACGGAGCCCCGACAAGGACTGGTTCTGCGTCGTCGCCAGCGCGTCTGCCGATCGGTACGTGCCGCCGTCGGTGTTGATGTACCAGTCCTCGCCGCCGGTGCCGTCGGGGAGCACGTCCACGCCGTCGATATCCGCGTGGAGCTTGTTCACCACGTCGTCGTAGTAGTCCGACCAGGCGTTCTGGACGGTAAAGGTCGCACCGCCGTCCACGCTTTTGTGTAGTTCGACGCCTCCGTACACGAGGAGGTCGGCGTTGAGCGTGGAGGCCGCCAAGGCGCCCCAGTCGTCTTCGATGGCGCCGAGGTCCACGAAGGTGGCCCCGCCATCGTCCGAGCGCCACAGCTCCCGTTCGTGAACCACCAACCAGAGGCGCGGCGCGCCATCGGCCCCGGTCCAGGCCTCCGACCCCGCCAACTGAACCCCATCCGCCGTGGGCAAGTCCCCCACCTTCACCCAGGATTCCCCCCGGTCCTCGCTGCGGACGAGCGCACCCTCGGTGGCCGCCCAAACGGTGGACCCGCCGGTACGTGGCAGCCACACGTCGCCGCCGAAATCGCCGAGGTCGAGCACGCGGGCCCAGGTGGCGCCGCGGTCCAGCGAGCGATCCACGCCGTACCCATCGCTGTTTCCGCGCACGGCGAACAGGGTGTTCTCCCCGTCCGAGGTCGCGATCACGCGCCGCTGAGCCCAACTCCAGTCGAGTCCGGTCGGCTCGGTCCAGGTGGCGCCACCGTCCGTGCTGCGGTGGAGCAGGCCCCCGTCGGTGCCAACAACAAGGATGTCGGGTTCGCCCAGCACTTCAGGCGACAGCACCTCCAGCCAATGCACGCCACCGTACAGCCCGTCGCTGAGGGGCGCCCACACGCCCGCCGCGTCGCGCGCCCACAACCCGCCCAACGCGGAGCCGACATACAGCGTTGACCGGTCCGTGCTCCACCGCGCCACATGGGTGCGCCCTGCCTGGTTCACCGAGCCGCGCTCCGTCCAGCGCGCGGGATCGTCCGCCGTGCCCGAGGGCGGGGGCGCCGCAGTCTTGAGTCGGGTGCGCCGCGCCGTCGCCGCCACGCCGTTTGTGCGCTCCACGGCGCGCCAGTCCACGCCGGGGCCCGCGCGATGTCGCGCTTCGATCCATGCCTTCCGCGCCTCGTGGTTCTCCTCCTCCGCTTCTCCCTGCCCTTCGGTCACCTCCGTTGGGCGCGCGGTGGGCGGCTCGCGGCGTTGATCAGGGATGAACCGTGCCAGGCCGAGCTTTGGCGCGGCGAACCAGAGGCCCAGCGCCGCTAGGGGGAAGCTGAGGGCGATCAGGGGCCGTAGGCGCATCCCCCACCCCTAATCCGGAACCTCCGCGATCCCCGCGTCTGCGAACGTCGTGTGCTCCCACTGCCCGATGGTGTCGCTGCCGGCCGCGGCGGTCAGCTCCACCGTCCGGAGGTCCACCCCATCCCAATACAGCCGGTACAACCCCACGCTGCTCACGCTCTCCTGCGTGAGGAGGATGTCCCCGGCGATGGGCAGGAAACCATCGCCGCGTACGCCGATGATCTTGCTCGTCCCGTAGTTCACCCCGAAGAAGTTCTCGAAGGGCATGATGATGTCGATATCCTCCACGGCCACGCCCACGTTGTAGGCGGTGACCGTGCCGTCCGTCGCGATCGAGTACAGGAGTCCCTCGTTCTCCGAGCCGGCGATGATGGTTCCAGCCAGCGGGCCGAATCGCGTCGGCGCGTCCGGCACCGTGATCATCCCTTCGAGGTGGATCCCCGGTAGATCGGCGATCGGCATCGGCACGCCGGCGTTGTCGATACGCCACACCTCCCCGTCGGTGGTGGCGACAATCAGCTCGCCGCCCCACACGCCGGTACGGTCGATGTACAGCGAGCCCCGCATCAAGCCGTTGTTCGCGTTCGGGAGGTCCACCCACGGGTTCGTGACCGTGGCACCGTCTGCGCTGATGCGCACGATCTGGCCGTCCGTACCGTTGCCGACGAACAGCTCGCCCGTCGTGAAGCCGCCGCTGCCGCCTGAGCGCACCGTCGCGATCTTCACCTCGTCCGTTACGCCGGAGAGGCTGGAAAATTGCACATGGGAGCCGTCGGGCAGGATGGTCTCCAGCGCGTACGGGCTCCCCCCCGAGTAGTTCACGGACACCGCAACCGTCTTCGCCGCCTCCTCGAAGTCGATCCCGATGGGGCTGTTGAACTCGGTCGTCAACGCCGTGAACACGAGCGCGCCGATGTTGTTGTCATTGTACGCATCGCGCCAGTTGTCGAGGCCGTCGCCATCCCAGTCGTCCGTGCCCTCCAGCGCGTCCAGCAGCCCGTCGTCGTCGGTGTCGGTGTCGCGGTAATCGGGGGTGCCGTCAGCATCGGTGTCGGGAATGCCCGTCGCACCCTCCACCGAATCCCGAATGCCATCACCGTCGGAGTCCGTGTCGAGGTAGTCGGGCACGCCGTCCGCGTCGGTGTCCGCCACCCCACCATCCGAACCCCGCGGGATCGCCTCGCCAAGATCGAGCAGGCCGTCCCCATCCGAGTCTTCGTCGAGGTAGTCGGCGATGCCATCTCCGTCGGTGTCCCGACTCCCGGCGTCGTCCCTGCCCTCTTCGAGGTCGGTGATGCCGTCGGCATCGGTGTCCGTCGTCGCGTCCCAGCCCGTGTCTTCCGTCTCATCCGTGTCGTCGTCGTCGTCATCGTCGTTATCGGAGTCGCGCAGGTCGGCCGAGTCTTTGATGTCGTCCGGCTGGGTGTCGGTGGTGCTGGTGTCGGTCGTCTTGGTCTCCGATGCCGCGAACGGCTCGCACGCGAGCAGCGGGACAAGAAGGGCGATGCGCAGGAACATGCCCGGAGGATACCACATTGCACGCTTTCCCGGCGGGATACGGGACTGGAACATGCGCCACCTCCGGTTCGCCCTCGCCCTGTTCCTGCTCGCATGCGCGTCGGGCTCCGTGAAGGAGGCCGCCCCGGGTGATACATCTGAAACAGCCGGCGATATATCTGGCGATATATCTGGTGATTCTACCGGCGATACATCGGCCGACACATCTGATACAGTCGATACATCTGATACATCCGAGCCCTGGACGCTCCCCTCCCGCGCCGACACTGAGCACCCCACAGCTACAGATAGCTGGCGTTGGGGCGGTGGAGTGGGCTACCCCGATCTTGTTGACCCCACCTGGCCCGTGGTCACCTCAGTCACCGACCTCGCCACACTCACGGGGGCCCTCGCCTCGGCCACCGCCGGCACCATCGTCTACGTGGCCGACGACGCCGAGATCAATCTCACCGGCCAGTCTCTGTGCGTTCCCGCCGGTGTGTGGGTTGCGAGCGGGCGCGGGGTGAGCGGCTCCGCGGGCGGTCTGATCTATGCGACCGAAGGCTCCGCAAACGCGCTGCTCAACGCCTGCGGCGACGACGTTCGCATCACTGGCCTCCGCTTCCGCGGCCCGGACCCCGAAACCTGCCCCACCGAGTGGCCGAATTCCTGCCCGGAGGATGTGAGCGGCGATCCCAACTGCGCGTACTGCACCACTACAGCCGTCGCGATCCGTACCGACCAGTACGCCGGCCTCGAAGTGGACAACAACGAGCTGTCGGGCTGGACGTACGCCGCCGTGGCCGTGAAGAACGCAGAGGGCGCCGACGTGCACCACAACCACATCCACCACGGCTGGCGGGAGGGGCTCGGGTACGGCGTGGTGCTGTATGGCGCAGAGGCCACCTCCGCGTTGATCCGCGGGAACCGGTTCGACGCCATGCGGCACGTCGTCGCCGGCCAGGGCTACCCAACGGAAGACTACGTGGCCCGGGACAACCTCGTCGAAGGCTCGGCCATCAGCCATGTGTTCGATATGCACGGCGAGAACGAGATCGCCGGAGATGGGAGCAGCGCGGCGGGTGGGGACATCCGTGTGTATCAGAACGTGGTGCTGGTTGAGGATCAATACAGCTTCGTCGTACGCGGAAAGCCCGCCACAGGCGCCTGGTTCTACGCCAACTGTCTCGCACCGTCATCGGGCAACGCCTACGATCAGCGCTACTACGCCGGCAACTTTCACGCGGACGTTGACCCGACCGGCGCCGCCGCCCCCAACGCCTACTCCCAAGTCCCGAGCGACTGCGGCAGCGCGCACTGGTGCCTTCGCGATGGCGGTGAAGGCGCCCAACACTACGGATCGCTCAGCGGCACCCCGGTAGACGATCTCCTTGTCGGCGATCTCAACGGCGACGGCAAGGACGACGTGTTCACCAGCACCGGCGCGGCCTGGCGCTATGCCAACCCCAATGGCGGCTCCTGGACCTCCCTCGCGAGCTCCGCGGTAGATTTGTCAGCCCTCGCCCTCGTGGATCTCGATGGGGATGGCACCGACGACGTGTTCTACGCCAACGGAACGAGCTGGCAGTGGTCGAAGGGGGGCACCTCAAGCTGGGCCACGCTCAAATCCTCCGCGTTCACCCGCTCGCAAGTCGGCTTCGGCGACTTCAACGGCGATGGCGCGATGGACGTGTTCACCACCGACGGTGCCCGATGGAGCTACCACCCCAACGGCTCCGGCGCGGCCGTCACGCTCGCCACCTCCTCCGCGGCCATGGCCGACCTCCGCTTCGGCGACTTCGATGGCGATGGCACGACCGACGTGTTCTCCGCCGACGGCGCCAACTGGCGCTGGTCGAAGTCGGGCAGCAGCACCTGGGCGAACCTCGCAAGCTCCTCAGAGGGCGTTTCCAGCCTCGGCTTCGCCGACCTAAACGGCGACGGGATCACAGACGTGCTCGACGTGAGCCACGAAGCCCTCCGAGTCTCCATCAGCGGGCGCTCAAGCTGGTCTACCCTCCGCCATCAGCGCGAGACCTTGGGCGAGCTGCTCCTCGGCGACTTCGATGGCGACACACGCGCCGATGTGCTGGTGGGCGGCTGCCTTTAGACCCTACTCCACCGGGAGCGAGATGTCCCATGGGGCCGAGGCATGCCCCTCGTCATCCACCGCAACCACGCGCATCTTCCCTTCCAACGTACACGGCTCGTCGTCGGGCGTGGACGTCCAGCTCGCGGACAACAACCCGTTCGCATACAGCGCCGCGTGCTGCACGCCCTCAAGGCCGCTCTGGATGATCACGGCGTAGTTGTCCATCACCGTGATGTTGTTGTCGCCCTGTGGGTCGGTCACCGTGCCGTCGGAGATGATCCACGTCGGCTCGCTGTCCACGTTGTCGAAGCACTCAACCGACCCGATCCCGGTGATCACGGGGGCATCGGGCGAGATCCCGTCCCCGGTGTCCGTGTCAGTGTCGGCATCCGTGTCCGCGTCGGCATCACCGCCCGGACCGCCGGTCTCTTCGCTGGCTGCGTCGCAGCCGTTGAGCGGGAAGAAGGCGAGGAGCAGGAGGAGTCGGTGCACGTGGCCTCCGGGGAGCCGAAGCTCGGGAACGGGTGAACGCGGTCAGGTATCGCGCCCGACCCGATCGGGCGTCTCCAGCCAGCGCCGGGTGAACAACATCAAAACCGGGGCAGCGAGCGTGCAAGCCCCGATGATCAGCCACATCCGCTGAGGATCTCGCGCCCCCAGCTCAGGCACGTACAGCGTGAGCATGTACCCCGACAGCCAGCCCGCGATCGGCTTCGCGAGGAACAGAGGCACCTCGGAGAGGCCCATGTACGAGGACTCTCGACCCCGGGGCGCGATCGTTGCCGTGTATTCGTACAGTCGGGGCGACCACAGGATCTCCCCGATGGAGAGGATCACCACGAAGGTGACGCTCGCCGCGATCGTCGTCGAAAACGCCATCGCGAACACCGACAACGCCGAGATCACCGACCCGAACACGATCACCGGGTAGGGCTTGAACCTCCGCGTGAACGCCGTGGCCACTGGCGTGAGGAAGATCACCATCAGCGGGTTGATCGACCAGTACCAGGCGAAGGGGAAGTCCTCGCCGAACGCCCGTAACGTGTACTTCGGCCAGGTGAGGTGCGCGTGCTGGAAGATGAGGCGCACGAGCGTAAGCAGCCCGACGAACGCCATGAACCGCCAGAAGGCCGGCTCGCGCAGCACCTCCCGCGCGATCACGAAGGGGTTGCGACTCGCGCCCTGAGCGGGCGGGGGTGCCGCGCCCGGCGGCGCCTCCCGAAGCAGCAACGACAGCGCGACGTTGGTGCACGAACACAGCCCGCCAACGAGGAAGATCGCCTGGGCGGCGCTGAAGTTGTGCCCGCCGAGCATCACCCCTTCCTTGAACCAGATCCGGAACTCGGTGATGATCGGCCCCTGCGTGAACGAGCCGATGTTCATCACGACGTAGTAGAACGAGAATGCGAACGCGACCGTCGCCGACGAGGTGTACGAACGAACGGCCGCGTTCATCGTCGGCTTCATGCAGCCGATGCCCCACACACCCAGCGCGAGGGCGGCATACACACCCGTCAACCCGGGGGCGAACGCCATCAACATCCGACCCACTGCGGTGGAAAGCGCCGCCCAGAACAGCGCCCGCTTCACGCCCATCGCGTCGGCCACGAACCCGGCGATGAACACCACCATCGAAATCGCGGTGGCCCACGTGCCGGTCACGCCACCGGCCGCCTCGTCCGTCAGCCCATGGTCCGACGACAAAAAGATCGGGATCATCGAGTACATCGTGAAGTACCCGACGCTCTCGAGGAACTTCATCAGGTACACGATCCACAGCTCTCGCGGCGAAGTAGCGAGGGCACGAACGTCCGAGGCGAACTGCGTGAAGGCGGGGGGCATGGGGATGGAGGGTATCACCGGGGGCGCAGGGCCCATCCCCCCCTGGATGAAACCGAAGGAATCGCATCCCACCCTGGACGAAACGCCGACGTCCTGTCGGCCAGCGCGACGCGCGATCCCACCGCCAAAACCGGCGTTCACCCGTTCGCCACGTCCAGGCGTTCGCGGTGCGGTCGGGCCGGCGTTTCAGCTGGATGGGGATGCTCTCAGGGCCGTTTCATCTGGATGAGGATGGGTGCGCTCCCCGCTGCCCCCGGACCCCCGCACAATCTACCCTTCATAGCAAAGCCACAAAAACGATAGATCGCCCACCCCTCCTCCTTGCCCACTCTACCGCCCACCTTCGCAAAAAGAACCCATCAAACGCCGCTGGCACGCTCCATGCTCTACTCTCCGGCACCACCCCCGGTGCTCTCATGGTCTGTCTCCTCCTCACCCTCGGCTGCGCGCTCAACGACGATTCCACCACGCTCGACTCGGCCGTCCTCGCCACCTCGGCCTCCGCCGAACGCGTCGCCGAGCCGACCCCCGGCCTGGCCGAGCCCACCCCCCGCGAAGCCTGCCCGATGCCGGTGTTCGCCGCGCCGCCGGTCGGCTCCGCCGCCGAGGCCGCCACCGAGATCGTCCCCGTCACCCCCACGCCCGAGCCCATCGACCCCGCCAAGGTAGACGCCTGGCTCGCTACTCACGGCGGCGTCGAGTACCTCGGCCAGCACCGCATGGAAAATGGCGAGACCGCGTGGGAGATGAGCCAGTCGATCGGCGTCCCCGTGTGGGTGCTGCGCGGCCTGAACCCCACCCAGAACCTCGACCGCCTCCACATCGGCGACTGGATCGAGTACCCCGTGACCAGCAATAACGTGGAGGCCGCGAGCCTCTGGTACACCGAAGAAGAGTGTGGGTGCTAAGTTGCGAGCATGATCCTCACGCTCGCCGCTTCCGCCGCCTTCGCCTGTGGGGGGTTTGTGCCCACCGCCGGCGCCCTCGCCGCTTCCGACGCCCAACAAGCGCTGTTCGATCTCGGTGAGTCCAGCATCACCGTGACGTACCGCGCTCGTTACGAAGGCAACGCCGCCGACTTCGCCTGGGTGCTCGCCGTTCCCGGCACGATCACCCTGGTGGAGGAGGGCGACGAAGCGCTCCTCGACGACATCGAGGCCACCTCCGCCCCCCAAGTGGAGCTCGATCCCGACATCGGCACGGAGACGGGCTGCGGGTGCGAAGGCGACGCCAAAGCTGGCTCCGACGGACGCAACTTCAGCGACACCGGGGATTCCGGAATCGAAATCACCGGTCACGGCTACGCAGGCGGGTACGAGTACACCACCCTCGCGGCGTCCGACGCCGACAGCCTCGTCACCTGGCTCACCGACCACAGCTACGACGTGTCGCTCATTCAGGCCTCCATCGAGGCGTATGTGGCCGATCCGATCGGCTTTGAGTTCGTGGCGGTTCAGCTCACCCCGGAGGTGGCACAAACTGCAAATGGCGGCGTGGAAATCGACCCGCTCGCGATCACGTACGGTGCGGGTGACGACGGCGCGCTGCACGCGTTATTCCCCGCCACGCTCGGGGTCACGTCGAGTGTCGACTACGTTCGCACCGAGATCTTCGTGCTTGGCAGCGGCACGGCCACGCTCTCCGGTTGGGAGGCCGTTGCCAACCCAGATACCGTCCCGGGCGACGTCGTCGCGCCCGATTATATCGACCCCGAAGGGATGTACCAATCACTCCTTCTCAGCCACGGCGACACCGAACGCAAGATGTGGCTCGCCTGGTCGGGCGCCTACACTACGCCCGCCGGCGATCGTTGGCTCACCCGCTACGACGCGATGGTTACCCCGGCCACCAACACGGTCGACCCGGTGTTCGCCGACTCTTCCGACAAGACAGAGGCCGAGACGATCCTCTACATCATGGAGGAGGGCAACTACCAGGAATCGTACCCCGGCGGCGCGTGGGGCGTCGTGGGTCTGCTCAGCCTTTGGGGGCTGCGTCGCGCGAGCAAGAAAAAATAGTCGTTGTTCTCACCCCAGGCGGAGGTCCCCGCGTGCTCCCGCACGCCCGATTCAGCCGCGGAGCCGCTTCGGCGCGAGCTCCCGCCACGCCTCGCGCATCAGCGCCTCCACGTCGGCCTCGGAAGCCTCCGGCAAACGCAGCCCGAGGCAGCCGAGCTTCATCGTCCACCCGCCGAAGCTGA
The DNA here is from genome assembly GCA_014191855.1 of Deltaproteobacteria bacterium. GTDB lineage: Bacteria > Myxococcota_A > UBA796 > UBA796 > SXON01 > SXON01. Next base: position 1,348 of record BJHF01000112.1, on the reverse strand, counting down.
AGCACAGGTCAGGACGCTCCGTGAGCAGGGCATGCACGCGCTCCAGCGGCTTGAGCTTCACCATCGCATCGGTGCCATCCCCCGCCAGCGTCGCGAAGATCCGGCCGCCAACCCGGAACGCGGTGCGCTGCATATGCGGCGCCTCCGACGCGCCGGGCAACGAAAGCGCCAGCGCCCGGAACGCGGCGGCGGTCACGAAACGCCCCCGCCCACCGGCACACCCGCCCGCTGATACACGAAGTGCAGCAGCCACGCCGGGCCGACGAGCAGGTACTGCACATCCTGAAAGAACGAGGGCTTCTTCCCTTCGATCTCGTGCCCGACGAACTGGGCGAGCCACGCGGCGCCCCACACTCCGGCGCTCACCCACGCGAGCGGCGCCACAGCGGCGAGCGCATGGTTCACCGCCAAGCAGGCGGCGAGCGCAACGAACATCCCCAGCAGCAGAGTTCGCGAAAGCGTCCCGTAGAACCCCAACATCCCCAGCGCGGCCACCCACCCCCAGTGGATCGGCGCGGGGAACGGGTGGGGGATCGCCTGGATCAGGCCGAGCGAAGTACACCGGATCAACGGCACACAAACCCAGTGGATCGCCTTGTTCGTCGGGTGGCGGTGCGATTCGCCGTACAGGTCGAACCATTGCTGTGCGGTCTTCATGGGGGTCGTCGGCCAGATAACCGAGCCTCGTGCAAGACGGCCCGCTCCGCATCCTGGTCAAGACCCTCGTGCGCTGGGCGCTCACCGCCGAAATGGCCCTGCGCCGCCGCTGGCTGAACCTGCGCGGCGAGCCCCGCTGGGAGCTCACCGGCACCTGCGGGAGCTGCGCCCGATGTTGCGACGCACCCACCCTCCAGACCGGCGTGCTCACCGCGCGCCTGCCCACCCTACGCAGGATCTTCCTCGCCTGGCACCGCGTGGTCAACGGCTGGGATCTCGTGCGAATGGACCGTTCTTCGCGCCTCTTCGTATTCCGTTGCACCCACCTCCACCCCGCCACCCGCCAGTGCGACAGCTACGCCAGCCGTCCGCTCGCCTGTCGCGACTACCCCCGCGGGCTCTTGTTCCAACCCTGGCCCGAGCTGTTCGACGAGTGCGGCTTCCGCGCCCTCGCCCGCGACCGGGATGCGCGGATGAAGGCGCTGCGCGACTCGGGGCTGACTCCGGAGGAGCTGGCGATCGTCGCCCGCAGGCTGCGGCTGCGCTGAACGGTCGAACCTCCTGAGCGGCCCGCTGTCCACGGCGCCAGAGGTTCCCCCATGCTTCTGCTGCTCCTCGCCTGCGCCGACGACTCGGCCGTGCTCGCCGCCCTCGCCCCCACCCTCGATCCCGTCGCCGCCGACGCGCTCGT
>BJHF01000111.1 GCA_014191855.1 Deltaproteobacteria bacterium | reverse complement strand
GTCGATCGGGCGTCGCGGGTGGCGTTCGGGGCGGCGCGCGGGTACTCCTGTGTCGCGACATGTACTGCCAACGCTCACAACGCGCGGGGGGCGAGGTCGCCTGGGCGGTTGTGAGCGGTTCCGTGGCGGGGCCGGGGTGTTTCGCGGCGGGGACGAGGCGCGCACGGCCGAACTCGACGTGGGGCGCGCCCTGAGGCGACTTCGGCCGGATGGGGCGGAGCGAACGCCGGCTTCAGCGCGTTGATTCAGGCGGTTGATGGGACTGGGGTGTGAGGCGCTACACCCAGCGCCTTCAGCGCAGACACGGAACGCTGCTCTCTCGCTGTCGCGACAGCGCCGACCACATTGGACGTCAGGAGCGACGCCGTCCGCCTTCCGACTACTTCGGCGCCAAGGAGACGGCGTACAGGAACCTGACGTTGACCTCGTTGGTCCACCAATAGTAGGGGTGCGTACCGCGGCTCGGCGTCAGTTCAATCATCGAATTCCAGGGGGCAACCGTGGGCTTCACGCCGCCCGGGTCCAGGAGGAGCAGCCGTGCCGGGTCCTCGCAGTTGTCATCGAGGCAGTCCACGCCGACCGCGAGCATCCAGTGGGCTCCACCCGGAAAGGCCACCCCGACGAGGACCGGTTTGTTAGCCTGCACCTCGCGGACGACGAAGTCCCGCACCGCCGCCCCAGCGCCATCGTGCGCGTCAATATTTAGCTTTCCACCATAGCTTTTTCGCAACATTTGTTCGATCTCGTCAACGTGAGTGCCATCACGAAAGAGCCCAGCGTACCGTTCGATCATGCCGAGCAGCCGACCGAGCGAGGTGCGCCGGTCCTTCGCGCCGGCATGCAGATCGAGAATGGCGTCTCGCTCGAGCACCCCGCAGATCAACAGCGCCATGAAGAGGCAGTAGGGCCCGCAAGCTCCGTCCAGCGATCCCTGACTCAGGAAGTAGGCGTGGCCATCACGCTTGTCGTCAGCGGATTGCGCCATTTGCGCCATCAGTCCGTCCAGATACCTCGCAGATGCCATGGCAATACCTCGCATTTGGACGTACCCCGGGTGCCTGTGTCGCGTCAACGTCGCAACGCGCACGCTCACGCCCCGGGCCCGCCTCGACGGCGCGACGGCTTCGAGCGCCCAAATCCGTCCCCCTGTCCGGATCCGCCCAACCCCCGCGCACATCCAGCACCCCACCCGGTGCTCCAGGGCTGGTCTTTCCGCCCCCACCACGCCCCCACGATGCGCTCGAGAGCGACATCGCGCTCCTCGCCGCGGCGGCGGGTCAGGCCCCTACGAACCTCGCGGAATCGGAAGCTATACCTTGCCGCTTCCCGTTCTCACCAACGCCTCCAGCGCCTCATGCAGCGACCGCCCGCGGTTGTAGCCACGTGCGGTGATCAGCGCGAGCGTGCCGCGACAATGGTCGAGATCAGCCTCCCCGCACTCCCCGAGCAGCGAGACGAGGTCTTGGGCATCCTTGGGGCGACTCGGTGCCACGGAGAGTAGCTTCAACGCGAGCAGATCGCCGGCAAGTGCGACAGGAAGAACGACGCCTGGGAGCACTTCGAGCATCTGAGCCGACCCGACGATCTCGGACTCCACGCCGGACGAAGCGAACAGCAGGTCCACCAACACCCCGTCCTCCGAACCTCCTGGCGGCACCATCCGCACCCTTGAGAGTCGGCCGTTCTGGTGCTCCAACACCGCCAAGACGCGATAGCCTCCGCCCTGGAGGTGGAGCACCAGCGCCTCCGCTGCCGCGTCGTTCGCCACCGCAACCGCCACGTCCACGTCGCGAGTAAACCGGGGTTCGGTACGCGCGGAGACGGCCAGGCCGCCCACGACCGCGAACGGCGGCGCACCGTCCGCGCCGGTCGCCACCGCGGCAAACCTACGCAGCTCCCGAGCAAGCTCCGTCAGGACCGCGGCCACGGCACCCTCCGAACGCCGGGCACATCCTCGTCAGGCCCGATCAGCCACGTCATGAACCGCTCCTGCAGCTCCGCTTCCGTCGCCCCCGGGTAGCGTCGGCGCAGGTTCAACCGCATCATCTGCACGCCCGCCTCGTGGAGGTCGATGGCGGTGCGGAAACGCTCGGCGGGGGAGGACATCCCTAACCGCCCACCGCCCCTACTCCCCCCCATCCAACACGTACACCGCGCCTGCGCCGCTCGCGACGAGGTCGCTCGCCGTGGCCGACATCAGGAAGTCGGTGAACCCGTCCCCGTTGAGGTCCTCGTTGCCGGCGAGGGCGTACGCGAACTTGTCGCCGATGGAATCGCCGAGGAAGATCGCGTCGGATGCGCTGAGCGAGGTGGAGGCGGCGAGCGGCCCGTAGAGCAGGTAGGCGCAGCCGGCGGCGGAGCCGCTCGTGTCGTTGGCGTAGGCGCCGATGATCACGTCTACGTTGCCATCGCCATCCGCGTCCCCCGCGGAGTCGAGGGAGAAGCCCGCGTAATCGCTGCCCGCTTCTCCAAGCAGTAGCACGTCGGCCACGGTGACCGACTTCGTACCGCTGAGCGGGCCGTACCAGCCGTAGACGACCCCGGAGTCGGTGGCATCGCCGTTGGCCCCGTATGCGCCGGCGAGCAGATCGTCCCATCCATCGCCGTCAAGGTCGAGGACGAGCGGGTGCGAACCGCCGAGGGCGTCGTTGGAGGCGCCACCGGTCAGCTTCGCGTCGGCGGTGCTGAGATCCACGTTGCCCGAGGGGTCGGAAACCACGTAGAGCGCGCCCGCGTTCGAGCCGCCCACGTCGTCCCCCGTGGCGCCGACGACGATGTCGTCCACGCCATCCCCGGTGAGGTCGCCAGAGCCGTTGAGGGCTACGCCCGCGCTGTCGCTGCTGTCTTCGCCGGTGATGCGCGCGTCGGCCAAGGATGCGTCCTCCCCGGCCGAGATCGGGCCAAGGAACAGCCAAACTCCGCCCGAGGAGGAGCCGCCCCGGTCGGAGCCGGTGGCGCCCGCCACGACGTCGTCGCGACCATCGCCGTCAATGTCGCCGCCCGCAACCGTTGCGCCGAACGCATCGCTCGACGTCTCGCCGATGAGCTTGTAGGCCACCGAGAGCACCGCGCCCGAGGTCGCGCTCGCCGACGGGATCACGTAGACCGCGCCCGCCGCTGAGCCGCCGTCGTCATCCCCCGTCGCGCTCGCAACCACATCGTCGAGGCTGTCGTTGTCGAAGTCGCCGACCGCCGCGTCGTAGCCGAAGCTGTCCGAGGAGGTCTCCCCGTAGAGGCGCGTGGCCGTGGTCGTGCTGAGCGTCATGTCTCCGGTGAACGGGCCGGTCACGAGGTACAAGCCGCCGGAAGTGGCGCCGCCGCCGTAGTTGGCGCCGGGCGCGGTCACAAACGCGTCGGCCTGGCCGTCGTTGTCGAAATCGCCGGTGCCGACATCGCCGCCCACCGCGTCGTTCGCGGTAGGCCCAAACAGGATCACGTCCGCCTCCCCGGCGTAGCTGCTGCCTTCATAGCGGCAAGCCGGCGCGATGCCGTCGCAATCCTCATCCACACTGTCGCCGCAGATCTCCTCCGCGCCCGGGTACGCCGTTGCGTCCCCGTCGTCGCAATCGTCGCACGCGCCAACTCCGTCGCCGTCGGCGTCGAAGCCCTCGTCGCTCTCGCCATCGCAGTCGTTATCCACGCTGTCGCAAACCTCGGTTTCGCCGGGGCTCACTGCCGCGTCGTCGTCGTCACAGTCGCCGCCGACGCTCACCATGCCCGCGTCCGGCGGGCAGGCGGTCGAGGCGGTAGAAGAATCCCCGTAGCCGTCGCCGTCCGCGTCCAGATACCGGGTTGAAACCAGCGTTGAGGCGTCGTCGTCGGCGCAATCGATGGTGAAGCCGTCCCAGCAGCCGGCCACGCCGTCGCCATCGACGTCCGCCTCGTCGGAGGCGATGTCGCCGTCGCAGTCGTTGTCGACGCCGTCGCACAGCTCGTACGCGCTGGGGTAGCGGCTCGCGTCGCCATCGTCGCAATCGGAATCGCAAACGCGGTCCCCGTCGGCGTCCGCATCCGCTTCGTCCGCGGGCACGGCGCCGTCGCAATCGTTGTCCACACCGTCGCACGCCTCGGCGAAGCCCTCGGCTCGGGTCGCGTCGCCATCGTCGCAGTCGCCGCACCAGGCGTTCTGGCCGTCGCCGTCTTCATCCAGGTTCTCGTCTTCGATCCAGGACACGTTGAGGGTCTGGTAGGCGAGCGAGTTGCTGTCCGGCGTGGAGGAAACGGTACCTGGCTGGCTCGACGACGTGGACTTCACGAGCCCCTCGGGCGTGAGCTCGGCCGCCGTCGTGAGGCTCGCCGACCGCTGGTAGCGCACTCCAACCGAAGAGTCCGCTCCAAAGCCGATCAAGTAGTAACGGCCCGCGAGGAGCGTGGTGTCGAGGCTGCCCGACTCGTACCAGCCGAGGCTGCCCGTCGCCACCACGGTGGACGACGCGACCAGCGTGTACTCGCCGCTCAATGAGGTGGCTTCGTACACCGAGAACAGGAGCTTGTCCGTGGGATCGACGTACACCTCGAAGGAGCTGAGCGTGAGATCGCGGGTAGGGCTGTAGGCGTTCGCCCAGAGCTGTCCCGACACGGTGGCGGAGAGGGTGGCCGCCCCGACGGTGCCGCTGTCGGTGGTCGGTGCGGCGGAAACATCGGCGCTCCCGTCACAATCGTTGTCGATTCCGTCGCAACCGTCGATGGCGTCGGGGTTCACGGCGGCGTCATTGTCGTCGCAATCGTCGCCGCCGGTGCAGCGATCGTCGTTGTAGAAGCCGTCCAGGTCGAGGTCGAAGTCCTCGTCGATCTCTCCATCGCAGTCCTGGTCGGCGCCGTCGCAGGTTTCGGCGGTGCCGGGCGACACGGAACCGTCGTCATCGTCGCAGTCCGTCCCGCCCCACTTCTCGGCTTCGTAGCCGTCTCCATCCACGTCGCGGTCGACCGAGACGGTCACGCTCGAGGTCACTTCTGCGCCCGCGGAGTCCGTGGCGTGCACGGTGAGCGTGTGCGAGCCGTCGGTGAGGGTCGTGACGTCGAGTTCGCTCGCATACAGCGTGCACAGGTTCGAGCAGTCGGAAGAGCAGCTCGCGTCGGCGGTGCCGGCGGTCTCCCGCGCCACCTCCACGCCGTCGATCGCCCAGTCCACCTCGTCCACGGCCACGTCGTTCGTCGTCCAGACTTGCAGCGTCTCGCTCACGTCCAGCGCGCCGCTCGGGCCGCCCATCTCGATCTCAAAGGGCTGATCCACCTCAATCGTGACGCCGTCCGTCGTGAGTTGACCAGCGGAGTCTTCCGCGGTGGCGGTGAGCGTGTAGGTTCCGCTCGCGACCGCGCAGCTATCGAAGAGCCCGCGGTAGGGGCTCGACGTGTCTTCGTCGAGGTAGGTGCCGTCGAGATCCCAGCTCACACGGGTCACCCCAATGTCGTCGGAAGCGCTGGCGGCCAGGGACACGAAACCGTCCACCGTGTCGCCGTCCGCCGGGTCGGATTGCCGGATGTACGGGAGGTTGTCGACGGTCACGACCACGGTGTCTGTCGCCGTTCGGCCCGCGTTGTCAACGGAGCGCAGCTCGAGCTCCACTTCGCCGGAGGTGGTGGTCGTGTCCCACGGCCATTCCCACGGCTCGGCGTAGAGGATCGTCTGCTTGGTACCATCAATGTAGAGCGTAGCGGAGGCGATGCCTGAAGCGTCCGTCACCTCGGCGGTGATCAGCACCGTGTCTGCCACCATGTCGCCGTACTGCGGCTCGAGGATCCGGGTACGGGGCGCGGTGGCGTCCACGTACACCGCGCTCAGGGTTTGCGTGGTTTGACCATTGGAGTCGGTCGCCAGCGCCTTGAGGAGGTGGCTCCCTTCGGAGAGTCCCTCCGTGTCCCAATTCGTCGTGAACGGCTCGGCGTTCCACGACGTGATCGCGGCGCCATCTACCGAGAGGTCCACCGAAGCCAGCCCCTTGTCATCGGTCGCGGTGATCTCCACGTTCACCGCCACGTTCACCAGCTCGCCGTAGTCCGGCTGGCTTACGCGAACCGTGGGAAGTTGGTCGCACTTTCCGGACTCGTTGTCGGTGGTGATGGTCACGCGGTCGGTCACCAGGCTGCCATCCGCCAGGGTTGCGACGACCGAGAGCACGTGCGCCCCATCGCTCCGGCCGGGCGAGTTCCAGGTCCAGAAGAAGGGAGCTTCAAGGTCGGGTGCCTTCTCATCCCCATCGATGAACAGCACCACCTGGGTGGCGGTTTGCGGCGAATAGGCCTCGATCGGCAGCTCTCCGCACACCGTGGCGCCTTCGAGCGGGCTCAGCAGTGTGACCGACCCGACATCGCCGTTCGCGACGTTGACCCGAACGGAGGCAGAAGCCTCGTTTCCCGCCGCATCTACCGCAGTGGCGGTGAGGTCGTGCTTGCCGTTCGGGAGCGCGACCGTGTCCCAGTCCACGGTCCAGGGCTCGGCCGCGAGCTCGGCCAGCACCGCCCCATCGAGCTCGTACCGGAGGGTGGCGACGGCCACGTCGTCTGTCGCAGACACTTCCAGCGGGGAGACGCCGGAAACGGAAGCCGCTTCCACGGGGCTCACCCAACTCACGACTGGCGCCGTGACATCGTCTGGATCAACGCCGTGCGGGCCCTTGCCGTTGTCGGGGGCGGAGCCGGTGTCGGACGTGGCACAAGCGAGGAGCGAAAGGGCGATCAACATGGGGACCTCGGGCGCGGTCACCTTAGCCTGCCCGGTCACAATTCGCCGGTGGGGGGCCCCGTCTGCTCAAGAACTGCTTTGGGGAGGCTGTAGGCTTTAGACTTTAGGCTGGAGGGCGAGGAGAGGGGCTTTGGCCTGCGGCCTCCGATCTCCAGCCTCCGGTCTCCGGTCTCCAGCCTACCCCTTCGGCTTCACCGACCACGTGAGCGTGAACCGGCTCGTCTCCGCGCCGTTCGCCATCCGCCCCACCGTCTCCACGCGCACGGTACGCGCTTCGCCCGTCGCTTTCGCCTCGCGGATCGCCGCGAAGATGGCGGGGCCGTCGTTGCAGGTGAACTTCACGCGGTCCACGGCCTTCTTGCCGAAGGTGGCGCTCACATCGAGGATCAAGGTGGAGAATGGCACGCCCGCGTCTTCCGCGGCCAGCAGCACCAGGGCGCCCGTGGAGAGCTCGGCGGCCATCGCCTGCGCGGCGAAGTAGGTCGAGCGGAAGGGGTTCTGGGTGCGCCAGCCGTAGGGCACGCTGGTCACGCACACTGTATCGGTGAATTCGTCAACCCGAACGCCGCAGAACAGCGCAGAGGGCAGCTTCGCCAGCATCCACAGGGCGAGGAAAAACCGGTTGGCTACGCGGCGTCGCAGCGTCTCGGCGGAAGGGGTCAGCGCCATGCGGCCCCTTAGCCCGGGGAGCGGCGCCAAACGAGGCAGCGGGCGCCGTGGCCGGATAGTCGCGCGGATGTTCTGGGCACGCGCGAGCTTCAAGGGTGCGAAGGTGTGGGCGGAGGTGGACGCCGAGGGCGCCCCGATCGTCAACGACGGCAGGATCTCGGTACGCTATTCCGATAAGGCGGGGGCGACGATCTACAAGGCTGGTGCGAGCCGGGTGGAGCCGGCGGGTGGGAAGGCGATGGAGCTGCCGGAGGGCTCGGCGGCGGCGGAAGGTCCGGCAGCGGCTGGAAATTCGGCAGTGGGGGGAGGCTCCGCGGGTAACGGGGGCGGGGGGGCCCGGCCCGCTTTGGGCACCCCCCGCAACGCCCCGGGCTCTGGCCCCGGCGACAAGCGTGGAGCCGCCATCGAGCGGCGCGGCAGCGGTTTTGGCTCGGCAGGCACGCGCACGGCCGCTCAGGCCACGGCGGCCAAGGCCGCGGCGGGCGCGCAGCTCGCGGCAAGCGCGCATGCGATCCAGTGCTTCACGGACGGCGCCTGCGTCGGCAACCCGGGCCCTGCAGGGTCGGGCCTCGTCGTCAAGTTCCCCGATGGAACGCGGATCGAGCGGCACCGCGCCCTCGGCCTCGCCACGAACAACATCGGGGAGCTCACCGCCATCGAAATGGCGCTCGACGAGCTGGCGGCGGCTTCCGTCGACCCGGCGGCGGCCGTCGTGGTGTTCTCCGACTCCCAGTACGCGCGCGGCGTGCTCACGCTCGGCTGGAAGGCCAAGGCGAACGTGAGCTTGATCGCCGGGATCCGAGCGAAGCTGCGGGACCGTCCGGGGGTGTCGCTGCAGTGGGTGGCCGGCCACGTCGGCATCGCGGAGAACGAGCGGGCAGATGCGCTGGCCGGGCGCGGCGTCGAGGACTCGCGGCGAGGCGGCGGCCGATAGTTTGATAGGCTGGCGGGAGAGGTTCTCCCATGGCTCGACTCAGTCGGTTTTTTGAGACCTTCCGCGACGCCTCCGGCGAGATGAAGATGAAGGTGTTCACCGACGGGCACGCGCTCCTTCGGTTCGCCGCCACGAACAAGGGGCTGGCGTTTACCGACGAAGAGCGGGTGGATTTCCGGCTCGATGGGCTTTTGCCGCCGCAGGTCACCACGCTGGAGGCGCAGGTGGATCGGGTGCGCGCCGCCTACCTTCGCGAGCCGACGCCGATCGCCCGATATCAGTACCTCCGCAGCCTGCAGGAGCGCAACGAGCTCCTGTTCTACGCCCTGATTCAAGCGCACCTCGTGGAGATGTTGCCCATCATCTACACCCCGACTGTCGGGGAGGCGGTGCAGAAATTCTCCGCGCTGTTCCAGAACGCGCGCGGCCTCTCGCTCTCGCCGCTCAACATCGATCGCGCAGCCCAGGCGGTGGGAAACGGTTTTTATGATGACGTTCGGATGATCGTCGCGACCGACTCCAGCGCCATTCTCGGCATCGGCGATCAAGGCTACGGTGGCCTCGCGATCCCCATCGGCAAGCTCTCGTTGTACACCGCCGGCGGCGGCGTGAGCCCGTACCGAACCTTGCCGGTGGGCCTCGACGTGGGCACGGACCGCGCCGATCTGCGCGAGAACCCGGAGTACGTAGGCGTGCGGCAGCCGCGCCTGAAGGGGGAGGCGTACCTCGACTTCATGGACAAATTCGTGGCGGCGATCAAGGCCCGTTATCCGCGAACGATCCTGCAGTGGGAGGATCTCTCGAAGGATACGGCGTTCACGGTGCTGGCGCGGTATCGCACCAAGATCGCCTCCTTCAACGACGATGTTCAGGGCACGGGGGCCGTCGCGCTTGCGGGGGTCATCAACGCGTGCAAGCTGCGCGGCGAACGGCTCCGCGACCAGCGCATCATCGTGTACGGGGCGGGCGCGGGCGGGGGCGGCGTTTCCATGGCCATCCACGAGGGTTTGATGCGGGACGGGCTGAGCTCCGCTGAGGCGCTCGACCGGCTCTTCGTGCTCGACTCGAAGGGGTTGCTGATGGCGAGCCGCGACATGGAGGACTACAAACGGATCTTCGCCAAGTCCGACGCCGCGATCTCAGGGTGGCAGGTGGCGGGCGGCGCGCCCAACCTGGAAGAGACGATCGTGGGCTCGGGGGCCACGATTCTGCTCGGCCTCTCCGGTCAGCCGGGCTCGTTCACCGAGGCGCACGCGCGGGCCATGGCCCAAAACACCTCGCGGCCGGTGATTTTCCCGCTGTCGAACCCCACGGCTTCCTGCGAGGCCACGCCGGAGGACCTTGTGAAGTGGACGGACGGCATGGGCATCATCGCCACCGGCAGCCCGTTCCCGCCGGTCACGCTGTCAACCGGAGCCGTGGTTCCCGTCGGCCAGGGCAACAACGCGTTCATCTTCCCGGGGCTCGGCTTCGGCGCCATCCTGGCGAACGCGACGCAGGTTACCGACGCGATGGTGATGGCGGCCTCGATCGCGCTCGCGGACTACACCGAGCAGAAGCACCTGGCGGCGGGGCTGGTTTATCCGCCAATCGGCGAGCTGCAGGAGGTGTCGATCAAGGTGGCCGCGGCGGTGATCGCGCAGGCCTTCGCCGACGGCGTGGCGACCACCGAGAAGCTCAGCCCGGAAACGGCGGAAGAGTACGTTCGCACACACTTCTGGCGGCCGCGGTACCTCCCGTTCGTGCGAGGATAGGTGTCACGACGGCGGGCGCCGCGTTCGCGCCCGGTTCCGGGGGCGTGGCGTGCCCGGGTGGGGTTCGCCGCGATCTTGGCGGTCGCGACACTATTGGTGCTTGAAGGGCTGGCGCACGTTCTCGCGGCGCCGAGCCCCCAGGCGGGCGCTTGGCGTGCGGACGCCGAAGCGGAGGGCGGAATTCTCCTCGATGGGAGCCCGTGGTTCCTGTGGGAGCTCCGTCCGGGCGTGCACCAGGAACGCGGCGTTACGGTGAGCGTCAACACCTTGGGGATGCGCGGACCCGAGGTGGGGCCCAAGTCGGGCCCTCGCGTGCTCGCGCTGGGGGACTCTTCGATCTACGGCTTTGGTGTGGCCGACGATGCGGTGTTCACGTCGCGACTCGCGGTATCGCCCGAGGTCGAAGTCATCAACGGCGGCGTACCGGGCTACTCCACCTTCCAGAGCTTGAACCTGCTCGATGCGCGCGGGCTGGCGTTGGAGCCCGACCTGCTCCTGGTGGGCAACCTCTGGTCCGACAACAACTTCGACACCTTCGTGGATCGGGAGCTTCTCGCGGCCTATTCCGACTGGCGCGGCTCGCGGACGGGGGCGATCCGCGGCGTGCTGGAGCGGTCGGCGCTCTTTCGGTGGGTGGACTGGTTCGCGCGGGTGCGGGGCCAGGCCGAATCGGCGCGGCGCGTGGGGTGGACCGTTGGGGGCGGGGGCGATCCCACGGGGCGCCGGCGCGTCGCGCTCCAGGACTACGCGGCGAACCTCTACGAGCTGGCTTCGCGGATGGAGGCGCGCGGGGGCGCCGTTGCGTTCATCCTCCTGGCCAATCGCGACGATATACTCCATCGAACGCCGAACCCAGCGTGGGGGCCCTATCGGGAGGTGATGCGCCAAACGGCCGCGAGCTGGGGCGCCCCGCTGGTGGACGCGCCCGCCGCATTCCAGGCATCCGGCCTCGATGTCGACGCCCTGTTCCTCGATGTCATGCATCCCACCGCGGCGGGGCACCAGGTGCTCGCCGACGCGATCGCCGCGGCGCTGGCCGGGTGGCCGGAACGGAGGATCGACATCGTGGATCCGGGCGTTGTCCCGGTGATCGCCGACCCGTTCTTGCACATGGAGGCGCCGGTGCGGTGAGGGGGGGGCAGGGGCCGCCGCCGGGTAGGTATCCCCTTCGATCTGCGACAAAGTCTGAGGTATCCTAGGCAATTTGCGACGATTGTGGGCGGGTGCCCGCGGCTCGGGTGCGCGGGGTACGGGTAGACGCCGAGAGTTTGGGCGGCGTGGGGTCGCGTCGCGGGCCGGAGGTGGCCCTTTGTCGCAATTCGCGTGGGATACCCTGGCGAGGTGTCGCATTTTGGGGGGGATAGGTCGGGGCGCCGGGCGCGACGCACCCGCACTTCGAATCCATGGAAGTGGCGGGGTTCGCTGCACTGGACTGTGCGAGCTCGGCGCGGGAGGCGGCGATAACGCAGCCGAAACGAGCGCGGCGAGCACGAGAGCGATGGATCCGAGGCGGGCGCCGACAGCGCTGCGCGCGACGGTGACGACGACGCCTCGACGGTGCACCCCGGGGCGAACGAGGTGTGCAACGGGGGGGATGACGATTGCGATGGCGTCGTCGATCCAGGTCGCGACGCGCCACGAGAGCAGTTCGTGCTCGGTGGAGGTTCCGCTTTTCGGCTGTAGCCCTCTTGCCGTTCAGTGCGTTGGCGCGTGCCCCTCCGCCGGCGTGCGCGGACTCGCGGCCGCTTCAGCCACGGCGCTCGTCGGCGGCGAATCCAGGAAGGTGACCACCCCGGTGTCGAGGTCGTAGTAGGCAGCCAGCAGCGTGAGGGTGCCCTCCGCTTCGGCGTGATGGAGGATCGCGCTGCGCCGGAGGCCGGCGACCTGCGCGTGGACGTTCGCGCGCACCGCTTCGTCCAGATCCTCGATCTCGCCGATTCCAGGCCGGATCAGGGCCAGCAGCGCGTCCAGGTTCGGGCCGAGACTCGCGTCGGATAACGCCGCCTTCACCGCTCCGCAGCGTTCGTGCCCCATGACCACCACGAGCTGAGTGCCCAGGTGCTCCACGGCATATTCGATGGAGCCCGTCGTAACCGGTTCGGCCACGTTGCCCGCCACCCGAACGGTGAACATGTCCCCCAGTCCGGCATGGAACAGGTGCTCGGGGGGCACGCGGGAGTCGGCGCAGGTCAGTATGGTGCAGGAGGGGGCTTGCGACGGTGCGACCGCGGTGCGGCGCTCCACGCTGGTGTCCCCCACGTGCCGCCCGCCCTTCACGAACCAGGCGTTCCCGCCAAGGAGCCAGCGCTGGGCTTCGTCCGCGTCTACCGTCGCTGTAGGCCCGGTGGCCTCGGCTTCGCGAGGGTGAAAGACGATAAAGCCGACCACGCCGCCGACGGCGGCCGTTGCGAGCAAGCGGGCGAGCATGGACATGGCGTGCGAATCGGCCCGTCCGCTTCGGGCTTGAGGAGGGCACCGGCCGAAGCCTGGGCCCCCGATGGATTCACCGCACCCACACCTCCAGCACCGACAAACTCGAGCGCGCCGCACCAAGGTCGTTGTGGAAGGAGGCAAGCCTGAAATTGGAGATCTCGCCGGGCACCGAGAACCCCGTGCTGCCGCTCCAGACCCAGTCCGTGCTCGCGTCGGAAGCGCAAAGGTAACCGGGGAGGTAGGACAGCTCTGCCGCGTCGTAGAGCGCCCGCGCGCCAAAATCGAGGTCGGAGCTGCAGAGAAGGTTCTGGTCAGAGCCGCCCGCGGTCACGTAGATGTAGGTACCCGAGGTCGCCATGTCCGCGCCGGCGTACTCCACCCCGAGGAGGACCTCGCCATCGTTCGGCACGGCGATGCTGGCCTCCAGCACCAGCACGTCGGTCGTGGCATCGTCGTCGCCCCAGTCCATGGAGGAGGCCGCCTCCGTGAACCGCGACATTGTGTTCGTCACCACGGAGTACTCGGCGAACAGGTCCGCGCTGGTATCGCCGTCGTGGATGCGATCCCAGAGGGCGATGGCTGTCCAACCGCCGCCATCGGTCGTCATATCGCAGGTCCACTCCTCCGCGGAGCCGGAGCCAGAAGGGTCAAGGTAGTATGTCCCATCTGGGCTCGATGCCGTCGCGAGCAGCACCGCGGCGCAGCTCTCCGCCGGGCAATCGGGCCCCGTGCCAAGCACACCATCGTCGGCGCCGCGCGTGCAGTCGTCGTCGATCAGGTTGCAGAGCTCGGGCGCCCCAGGCGAAATCGACGGGTCGGCGTCGTCGCAGTCGGAAGCGTCACCCACGTAGCCGCTGGGGGCGGAGCAGCCGGGGGTCGGCGCGCCGGCGTCACCGTAGCCGTCGCCATCGCCGTCCGCGTGCCAGGTCGAGGCGTCTACGGCCGAGGCCTCGTCGATCTCGCCGTCGCAGTCGTCGTCCACGCCGTCGCAGCGCTCGGAGGCCGTGGGGTTGATGCCGGAAGCGGCATCGTCGCAGTCGTCGGCGCTCGCCACGTACCCGGTGCGGGCCGCGCATCCTACCGCCGTCGTCAGCGGATCCCCATAGCGGTCGCCGTCGGCGTCCGCGTACCAGGTCGCGGCGTCGGCGGCGCTGTCTTCGTCCACCGCGCCGTCGCAATCGTTGTCGTCCGCGTCGCAGAGCTCCACGCCACCGGGGTTGTTGCTGGCCTCCCCGTCGTCGCAGTCGGTGCTGTCGGCGACCCACCGCGCTGGCTGAGAGCAGGAAACGGTGGAAAAGTCGGGGTTCCCGTATCCATCGCCATCGGCGTCTGCGAACCAGCTCGGGGCGTCTACCGCCGCATCTTCGTCGATCTCGCCGTCACAGTCGTCGTCATCGCCGTCGCATCGCTCGTCGGCGTGGGGGTTGTTCTCACCGTCGGCGTCGTCGCAATCGGTGGCGTCGGAGACATAGCCAAACGGAAGGGAGCACGAGCGAAAGGTTGCCATCGCCGCGCCAAAACCGTCCCCGTCCGTGTCCGCATACCAGGTCGGCGCGTCCGCCGCGTCGTCCTCGTCTACGGTGCCGTCGCAATCGTCGTCGGTGCCGTCGCACTGCTCGGTGGCCGCGGGATTGGCGTCGATCCGGCCGTCGTCGCAGTCTGTGGGCAGCGGTGAGTAGCCGTCAGGCTGGCTGCACGCTTCGGTGGAGGCGTGGGGGACGCCGTACCCATCCCCGTCCAGGTCGGTGAACCACGTCGCCATCACGCCGTCGTCCACGACCCCATCACAATCGTTGTCCACGAGGTCGCACACCTCGATTCCGCGAGGAAAGGCAGTCGCATCCTCGTCATCGCAGTCATCGGGATTGGCCACCCGGCCGCCGGTGCCGTCGCAAGCCACAGACTCCGTGAGCGGGTCCCCAAAGCCGTCCCCGTCGAGGTCGTCATACCACGCGCTCGCGACGCCCTCGTCCACCTCGCCGTCGCAGTCGTCGTCCACCTCGTCGCACACCTCCTCGGCGTTCGGGTGGATGGCCGCGTCATTGTCGTCGCAGTCCCCCGGCGTCGAAACAAAGCCCTCGGGGGCCGTGCACTGCGCCACGTGTCCGCGTTCGTCGCCGAAGCTGTCCTGGTCGAGGTCGACAAAGAAGGTATATTGAACACCCTCATCGACGTTGCTATCGCAGTCGTTGTCGCGACCGTCGCACTGCTCGATAGCCGCGGGGTTCACCTCCGCGTCGTTGTCGTCGCAGTCTCCTTCCGAGTAGCGGAACCCATCGTGGTCCTCGTCCGCGCCCGCCGAAACGGCCTCGCTGTCTTCGGGCTCCGCCCCGGTGTCGATCGTGGCGCACGCGGTGAGCAGGAGGAAGCTGGCGATCAAGTGGGTCCGCAACGTTCCTCCTCCCCCGTAGCCCAGGGTGCCGTCAGTTGTCCTGGGCACCCTCAGCGATCCAGTCTCTCACGAGCTGGATGCGATCGGCGTCGAGCGGAACCGCCGGCATGGGATCGTCGACGATGTCGCTCGCCCCTTCCATCTTCTTGATCAGGTAGCTGTTGTCGGGATCGGCGGGGATCACTCGAGTTTGCGTCGGATCCCCATCCGAGGCCACGCCCACCAGATTTGCGTGTGAAACGCCGGGAAGCAACGAGAGCTCGCCCGAGCCGCCCCCTTCGCCGTGGCAGGTGGAGAAGGCGCACGACTTGTCGAACACCTGCTCCTGCACGTTGGTGAGCGTGGGGGCGAAGGTTTCGGCGGAGTCGCCGGTTTCGGCCGTGTCGGCGGAGGTGCCGCAGGCCACGAGGAGCAGGAGCTCAATCACTGCAGACCACCGGTGCCTCGGAGGGGTAGAGCATGCCGTAGGTGGCGCACATCTCGTTGGGGAATTCGAGCGTTTCGTCGGTGTCGTTGAACCAATTGCAGTTCGTGCGGAGGGTGGCACCCGCCTCGAACGCGAACTCGCCTTCTTCATAGTGGTTGAGCGGAGGTGCGTCGCGATACCGGGGATCCCATTCTGGAATTGCATAGCTCTCCGTCATCGTCACGCCGTCGCCGTAGTCGAACGAGAAGCTGGTGCCCCACTCGTGCATGTGCCCGGTGAGGTACATCACCTGATACGGCTCGTCGAAGCTGCAATCAAAGGAGAGCGACGAGGCCTGTGCCGGGGGAAGCGAGAGGTTCACCTGCGTGAGCGCGAACGCGGCCGCCCAGACGTCCACCGAGTCCTCAGGGGTGAAGCCGATGTTCATGATGTCGCGCTCGCGAATGCGGTCCGTCGTGGTGTTCACGTAGTGTGACTGCACGACCCAGCGCTGCCCCTGGTTGAGCTTCACGGCCATCCCTTCGGGCAGGGTGATGGAGGCGCGGCCCGCGTCGATCGGCTCGGCGTTGATCAGCGGCTCAAAGCTGGTCATCATCGTGTTGGTGCGCGTGCAGTCCACCGTTTCCCCGTCGGCGTAGTCGATGGTCGTCGCGCTGGTGCCGAGCAGAATCAGGTGGTGGCCGACGCTGCCCTGGTAGCTGTCGAAGCTCACGATCCCGACATCCGGCCCGGTGTAGGTGCCAAACGTGCAGTATTGAACCTCCTGCCCGGGCTCGATGACGACGTCGGGACCGTACCAGCGCTCGCCGCCCTCGGGGATGGCCGGAACATCGTCCTCGCCCAAGCGGTCGTCGACGACATCGGCGGCGGTGTCCGTCGCGACCGTGGCGGTGTCCTCGGGGTCGGCGCAGGCGAGCAGCAGCAGCATCATGGGTTCATCCCGGTGTCGGAGTCGCAGATCCACGTGGTTTTGAGCGGGTAGCCGATCGCGACGCCGTCGCACATCTCGTGCGGGAAGTTGATCGCAGCGTCGGTTTCGTTGAACCAGTTGCACTCGGTTCGCAGGGTGTCGCCGGGCAAGAAGTCCAGCTCGCCAGCCGCATAGGCGGTGGTCGGGGGCGAATCCCGGAACACCGGTTCCCAGGTGGGCACATCGTTGAGCACCCTCGTTTCGTCGTCACGGAGCTGCGATACCCGCAGGCTTGTGCCCCATTCGTGCATGTGGCCGTTCACGAACAACACGTGCACCCCGTCGCCCACATTGTCGGCCGCGACCGGGCAATCGAAGCTCATGGACGCTGCTTGCGCCGGCGGAAGCTCGATGTTGGCGTTGTTGAGGATCACCGGCGCGGCCCAGGTGGAAACCTCGGTGTCCGGATCAAGCGTGTCGAACACCACGAGGTCGTGGGCGCGGATGGCCTCGGCCCCGGTGTTGACGTAGTGGGCTTGCAACAAGTACCGTTCGCCCGCGTCAAATGCGAAGGCCATCCCTTCGTCGAGCCCGGTGTCGATGGTCTGCTCGTCGCCGATCCACACGGCCGTGGGGATGCCCACGGGGGTGGTGTCGGTCATGTCGAACGCCGTTCCAGTCCCGCAAGCGAACGTCGCTCCGTCTGCATAGTCCACGGTGCCGGCCGCCAATCCGAAGAACTGAAGGTGGTGGCCAAACTTGTTTTGCCACGTCGTGAGGCCGTGGATGCCGATGTCGCCGCCCGAGTAGGTGCCGGCGATGCAGTGCATCACGTCTTCCCCAGGCTCGATCAC
This sequence comes from Deltaproteobacteria bacterium, assembly GCA_014191855.1. Lineage (GTDB taxonomy): Bacteria > Myxococcota_A > UBA796 > UBA796 > SXON01 > SXON01. The sequence continues at coordinate 1,769 of BJHF01000111.1, read as the reverse complement.
CACGTCGGGGCCCCACAATTCGACGTCTCCGGCAGTGTAGTCGCCCTCGTTGAGGCGCAGATCGAGCGTGCCCTCGCCCGAATCGGCTGGAGCCGCGGTGTCCTCCATCGCCACGCACGCCAAAAGCGCCAGGATCATGGGCGACGGAGCCCCAGCACCATCGTGAACGGCGTTTCCGCTTCGGCGACGACGATGACCTTGTTGGAGACGGGGTTGGTGACCGGGTCGCCGACGCTGCCGCACTCCAAGTCGACGTCGGTGTCCATGCAGCCCAATACGTACACGATCTGCGGGTCGATCGGCTCGCTGGTGTAGATCACCGCCGAAGGGCCGCCGTCGGGAGTGAGGTCCACATCGACCGTGAAATCACCCAGGCTCACGGCGCCTTCGATCGGCCCGGAGAACGCTTCAACATCGGTCTCAATGTAGATGGAGCCGGACACCATCGCGTGCGCCGACTCGCCATCTTCCGCGAGGTCGGCCACCATGTCGTCGTCCATCTGCACGGAGATGGCGAGCGTTCCTGGCCCGGTGGCGGCCGAGTCCCCGCCAGAGTCGGCTGTATCCGCCGCGGTGTCCGCCGCGCCGGTCTCGGCCTCGGTCGTGCAGGCAAAAACGAGGAGGGAAAGCAGCATCGGTTCCCGGGGTCCCGCTGCGCGTAATTCACCCAAACAGGTTCTGCTGCCGGAGCGCGTCGATCGTGCCCCATCGGGAGCGCACCCACGCGGGCAGGGGCTCGCCAGAGGCCAGCATCTTCGCCAGGAGATCGCGGGTCACCGGGTCGGAGGGGTAGCCGCTGCCCACCGCGCCGAGCGCCGCGATCGCCGCATCCCGCTCCACCTTCGCGCCGATGCTCGCCGCGCCCACCACGGGGTAGGTGGCATCCGCCTTCGGCTCGATGATCCAGTCGAGAATCCCCGTTTCACGGATCAGACGTGCGCGCACCTTGGGGATGCCTCGCGGGTGCACGGGGGCGTCCAGGTACACGCGGTCGGGCCTGAAGTGCAGCGCGTGGTCCACGAAGCAGCGGAGCTCCAGCTCGTTGAGGTTGCCCTCGTCGATCTCGGGAGGCTCGATGCGGAGCGTGCGAACTTGACCGAGGGTTTGCAGCCGGGCCAGCGCCACTTCGCGTTTGTGCGCGGAGATCGCCTTGCTATCGGCGGCGCCGGCCGCACGCAGCGGGGACTGATCCTCGCCTTCGAAGCAGAACGCGCCGACCAGGAGCGGGCCGAGTACGCAGCCGCGTCCGGCTTCGTCTAGTCCGAGGATGCGCATGGGGCGCGGTATCGCACGCCGCCGGGCGGTACCAGCGCCCGTTCGTTCCCCGGGCAGGGGCCGACGAGAGGTTGGCGCTGGGTCCTGCCGGGTCGGGTCGGCGCTCCGCTCGCTCGAAGACTCGCTCGGGAGCGCCAACCCACCCCGTCACCCGCCCCCTCACCTTGCTCGCCGGCGTTCCTGCCCGGGGAACGCCCGGGACTTGGTGGCTCGGCGGCGTTTTTCGCTTGGTGCGGGGAGAGGAGAGAGCGGGGGCGCTGGGTCCTGCCGGGTCGGGTCGGCGCTCCGCTCGCTCGAAGACTCGCTCGGGAGCGCCAACCCACCCCGTCACCCGCCGCTTCACCTTGCTCGCCGGCGTTCCTGCCCAGGGAACGCCCGGGACTTGGTGGCTCGGCGGCGTTTTTCGCTTGGTGCGGGGAGAGGAGAGAGCGGGGGCGCTGGGTCCTGCCGGGTCGGGTCGGCGCTCCGCTCGCTCGAAGACTCGCTCGGGAGCG
>BJHF01000110.1 GCA_014191855.1 Deltaproteobacteria bacterium | reverse complement strand
GGCGATGCCGGCGCGGGGGCTCACGGCCGCGGAGGCGCTCGCGCTGCGCGGCTACGTCGTTCTTGCCGATCCGGACTCGGGCGCGCCGATCACGAAATCCACGACATCGGTCGCCGATCTTCCCGGCCCGTACACGTGGAACGACGTGGAGAGCCGGGTGTTCGGCAAGATCTGCGTGCACTGCCACATGGATCCGGCCCAGAACGAGGGGCGAGCCGGGCCGGGGAACGCGGGCGGGTTCGGCTGGCCCGCGACCGGGATCGAGCTGCAAACCTACGAAGGCGTGGTTGCGAACCGGGAACTCATCCTCCGCGCGCTCGCGCGCCGGGACCTGGAAGAGGGGCGCGACCACGTGGGCCCGGGTCAGGTGCCCACGGCGGCGCCGCGGCCAACCAAGCCTGGCATGCCGCTCGGTCAGCCTGCGTTGTCGGCCGCGGACGTGCGCATGATCGAGATGTGGTTCGCGGATGGCGCCCCGCGTTGAGCGGGCGCGCAGGGTGGGAGCCCGCGCCTACTTGGCGTACGGCATCGCGAAGTTGTAGGTGAAGCCGACCCATGGGATCGGGATGACCGGCACGCTGCTGTCGTCGATGAAGATCGGCACCAGACCGAGGTCCGTTGCGAAATTGGGGCCGAAGAGGCGCACTCCGGCCGTGGGAACGAGCCACAGGTCGTCGCCGGTCGGGGTGAAGCCCTGGCCGATGAACAGCCAGTTCTCCATGATCAACGCCGTTCGCGGGCCGAGCCGGTAGTTGCCGCTGATGATCACGATCCCGCCGTCTGCGGGTTCGACGAAGTCCTCGTGCCCGAAGAAGGTCGTACCGGCGTTGATCGAGAGGTGTTTGTCCTCGGTGCCAAACGTGACGGTGCCGAAGACGGCGGCCAGGATCATGTCCGTGGCGAAGAGCACCTGGGTTCCGCCGCCGAGCCGGAGCAGCGGCGTGACGGGCGCGGCGAGCTTGGTACCGAGAACGCCGAACTGTCCATCGGGGATCACCAGCGTGATCAGGCTGGTTCCCGCCTGGACATCCCAGAAGTCGGTGATGCCGTACGCCACTTCGGTGAGCAGGATCTCCTTTTGGGAAACGTACCCGTGGCCGGCCCCGAGGGTGAACCCGGAGGGGGCGTAAAGGTATCGGTTGCGGTTCGGATCGCGCGGCCAGCCTTCCGCGGTGCGCGGCTCGCCAGGATGGTCCGTTGGCAGGGGCAGGTCGCCGCCTGCGGGTGGGGGCGTGGTTGCGACGGCTGTCGGCTCCGGGCACACGACAGGTGGCGGGGGTGGCGTGGCGGGGCGGACCTCCCTGATCGCCGCTGAGGGGAACCGGAGCATCGTGCCGCTGCCGAGCGTAACCACGATCGACCCATCTTCTTGGCGTTCGATCATGCCACGGAGGATCTGGCCGTCGTCGAGCACCACCTCCGTGGGGGCCACCTCTGGGTTGGCTTCGGCGAGCGCGAGGGTAACGAGCAGGAGGAGCACGACCGTTCCGGGATCCGTTGCAGTCTACCGGGTCGGCGGGACCTTCGCCGCTGGCAACCTGACCCAGATGCGCCAGGACGAGGCGGAGCGGCGCGACCAGCCGTACACCTCCGGTGCTTTGGCGTCGAAGAGCTCGCGCAGTCCGGCGAGGTCGCGGCGGCCGCGCGCGGGGTCGAGCACGAGCATCGTCAGCCCCGCATCGTCAGCGATCTTCGCCAGGTCTGAAGGGGTGGTTCGTGGGGTTACGTAGAGGCCGCCGAGGTGGACGGCGGGCACGATCCAGCCCTCAAACTCCGTGTGCGCCCACGGGCTGTTGGACATGACCGCTTCGCCCTGCGGTGCGCCGCCCGCCTCACCGAACGCGTCCGTCAATCTGGTGAGCGTGGCTTCCTCTTTTGTGGGCGCGCGCCGCGTCGGCAGGGAGCCCCACCCAACCACGCCGGCGGCGAGCAGCAGCCCGGCAACACCGATCCAGCCGATGCGCCGACTTTGCGCCGCGAGGGTGCGCACCAGGGCGCCCGCACCGAGCAACGCCGCGAGCGTGACGGGAAGGGCCAACCGTGGATTCGCAAAAACTGCGGCCAAGGCGAGTAGATGCAGCAGCGCGCCGAGGATGAGCGCGGCCGCGATACGACGATCGCCTCGGCCCGCTTTGTCGTGGACCGGGAGCAGCACCGCGATCCCCAGCATCGCGGCGCCCGCCCGGGAGGGCAGATCGGGCAGCGCGTGGGGGAGCGCACGGCCGAGCCCCACCGGGATGCGCGTGAGGGTGTCGAGCCAGCGACTTCCGCCGGGAGGAGGGGCGCCCGGACCCGCAGCGATCATCAGGTTCAAGTCCTGGTTCGGGAGCACCCAGGCGCCGCACCAGGCGCAGGCGACCCAGTGCGGGGCCGTGCCGACCAGCGCCGCCAGCAATGCGCGCCGCCGGTCGCCCGGCGCGGTTGCCAACCACAAGGCCGGGATCCACGCCGCGGCCGTCCACCGCACAGTGCACGCAGCTCCGAGCATGGCCCCGGCCAGGACGGGCCGCTGAACGCTGAGGATCGCGCCGAGGCTGAGCGCTGCCGCGAGCAGGTCGGTGCCCTCCGTGCTCGCCCACTGCAAGAGCGGCACCTGCATGAGCAGCCAAATCGCCGCCGCCCCTCCGTGCCGACGTCCTACGCCCGCGACGAGCCCGAGGCCCGCGAGCCCGGAGATCACCTTTGCCCACGGAAATACCGCGGCGCCGAGCGTGTGCCCCAGCGCCAGCAGCGCCGGGTAGCCCAGGGGGTACAGTCCGTCGTTCGGAGCGCGGCCCTCGCCCAGCTCCCGAGCGCGCCGTGAAAAGCTGATCAGGTCCACGAAGCGCAAGCCGTGGGCCGCGCTCGCCCATGCGATCAAGGCGGCGGCGGCCAACCCCACAGCGATCCGGATCAGGAATTGGACCCGAACGGAGTCGGACTTCATTGACCCGCGGCGCCAGGCGCCGGGTCCTCGCCGAGCGTCGGGTCGGCGCCGGGGGCGTCCGGCGGCATCGTCTCCGGATCGTCGGCGCCCTCCTCCACGTCCTCCTTCGCCGGGGGCGGTAGCGCGGTTGCGGGTACAACCGGGCCGGCGCCGATCGGGGGTGGCGTCGCGACTTGTGCGCGCGCGGCGGGGATGGAGAGGCCGAAAGGCGGCAGCGGTTGCATGGGGTCGAGCGTCGGAACATCGATGACGTCCGGCGGAAGGTTCTGTCGGTCATACGCCAACCAGTACTTGTCCCACGGCAGGAGCATCACGCCGTCGGGAACCGGGAAGCGCTCACCCTGCACGTTCGGCAAGTAGCCCATGATCGTGCTCCACATCGGCAACGCAGACTTGCCGCCCGTCTCTTTGTCGCCGAGGCTGGATTGGCCGTCGGTGCCGACCCACACCGCCACGGTGTACCGCGGGCTGTAGCCGACGAACCAAGCGTCGACGAAGTTGCTCGTCGTTCCGGTTTTGCCGGCGAAGTCCATGCCTTCGCGCTGCCCTTTCTTTGCGGTTCCGTTGTAGAACACGTTGCGCATCATGTCCACGGTCACGTAGGCCGAAGCCGCGTCCATCACCCGCTCGCCCGGCCCGCCCGGCATGGTGCGCGGCTCATCGCCGATCATCACCGTTTCGCCTTCACCGGCGAGCTGCTTGCCTTTGCGGTCTACAACCTGGGTTACCCACACCGGGTCGATGCGGATCCCCTCGCGGGCAAGCGAGCTGTACATCATCGCCTGGTCCATCGGCGTCACTTCGGAGGATCCGAGCGCCACGGTGAGGTCGGACCGGAGCGGCGAGCGGACGCCGAGGCCCCGCGCCAGCGCCACGACCTTGTCGATGCCCACCTCCGCACCCAGGCGCACGGCAACGGTGTTGAGCGAGAGCGCCATGGCCGTACGTAGCGGGATGTTCCCGTGGTACTTCCCGTCGTAGTTCTTTGGGGACCACGGGAGCCCGTTGGAGCCCGGGATCGAGAACGGCGCGTCGAACACAATGTCGCTCTGCCGCTTTCCGTTCATCACCGCCGACGCGTACACGACGGGCTTGAACGAGCTGCCCGGCTGGCGGCGCGCCTGGGTGGCCCGGATGAAACCTTCGAGGCCCACTTCGTAGCCACCAGAGAGCGCGATCACGTGGCCGGTGGCGTTCTCCAGCACGACGGCGGCGCTCTCCGCCCACGGGCGAGCGAGGCGGTGTACGACGCCGGCCCCCTCGGTGGCCGGCGCGAGGCACACCTCAAGCACATCCCCGCGCCGCAGCACATCGCGCAGCGGCTTCGGGGCCTCGGCCGCGGGCTTCGACTTGTCTCCCTGGCCCTGCCGTGCCCGGCGCACCTTGGCCTCAAGGTCGGAGGGATGGAGTGTGAACCGAAACTCTCCGGCGCTCACGGTTCCCGTGCCATCATCCGCCAGCGCCGAGAAACACTCCCCCGGCAGCGGCTCGCGTAACTTTCCAGTGTCGACGTTGATCTTGAGGCGATCCCCGCGCGCCAGCCATGCCTCGCGCTCGGCGTCCGCCACGTTTCGGGTGGGGCCCCGAGCGCCCTGCCGCGTTTCAAGCGCCTTGAGCCCATCTTGTACGGCGTGCTCGACAACGCGCTGAACGTCGGGTTGGTAGGGCGTAAACACCTGCATGCCTTCGAGGAAGGGCATGTCGTTCCCGAACAGGCGGCGCACCTCGCGGCGCACCTCTGTCAGGTAGGCCGCGCCGGAGTCCGGCGCGCCGCTGGAGCGGGGAATCACCACCGGATCGGCGAGGTGCTGGCTCGCCTCCACCGCGGTGATGTACCCCTGAGCCACCATCAGCTTCAGGACGATCTCACGTCGCGACGCGGCGAGCTCGGGGTGGTGGCGGGGGGAATAGCGAGAGGGGGCCGGAACCAGGCCGGCGAGCATGGCGGCCTGGCCCGGGTCGAGGTCGCGCGCGGAGATCCCGAAGTAGTCCTGAGCCGCGGCCTCGACGCCGTAATTGCCGTTTCCAAGTGCGATGTAGTTGACGTACAACTCGATGAGCTGCATCTTGGTGAGCTCTCGCTCCAGCCGGTACGCCAGCACGGCCTCGCGCATCTTACGCCGGTAGCTCTTCTCTTTTCCGACGAGCAGGTTCTTCACGATCTGCTGGGTGATCGTGCTTCCGCCCTGGCTCGTGCCGCCGCCGGTGAGATTGACGACGAGCGCCCGGAGGATTCCCTGCGGATCCACCCCCTCGTGTTCGAAGAAGCGCCTGTCCTCACTGGCGATGAACGCCTTCCACACGTGTTCGGGCAGCTCGGTGAGCGGCACCCATACGCGACGCTCCAGGTAGAACTGGTCCACGCGGTCCCCGGACGCGTCGAATACCTGGACAGAGCAAGGGACACGGAACTCGGTCGCCTGCCCCAGCGTGGCGGGGAGCGTGGAGAGGATCTCCCGGTCGAACCATTGATATCCGAACCAGCCCCCCACGGCCGCGATCACGCTCCCGCCCACGGTGGCGCGCACGCAGAACCGGGCGAAGCTTCGGAGGCGGCGGCGCCACGGACTCGGAGTCGGCTCGTCCATCGGGCGTGTTAGCTAACGCGGCCATGGTAGGGTCGGGATGACGGCGCTGGTGCTCGGTCTGGTGGTTCTGGCCTGCGTCGGCGCCGTGCCGGATGAGCAGGCGGTCGCCGTGGCCACGCCAAAGCGCGTGTTGTTGACGGAAATTCGCCTACCGCTCTGTACGGTCGAGCGCCCCTTCTCCCGCGACGCCGAATTCCGGGGGTTGGTCACGCTCGCGGTCGAGTTGGGGCTATCCGATATTCCAGGGGTTGTGCCTTTGGTCCCGGGAGATGGTACGCCGATGGCCTTCGCCGGGAATCGGCCGCCGCCGGCCCGACAGGCCGATGCGCGCCTTGTTGCGCGCGGCACAGCCGAGGCCCTGGAGCTCGAGCTGGAGGTGTGCATTGCCGGGGAGGGGTGTTTCGCCACCACGGCCACCGGCTCCAGCGCCAAGGACCCCTGGTTCGCGATCGCCGGCCTCCTCGAAGGAGCGGCATCTGCGCTCGATGTCGATGTCGACGAGGCGACGCTCGCCGCGTGGCGGCGCCCCGGGTCGAAAGACAGCTACAGCGAGCTGATCACCGGCCGGGCGGCCGCGGCCTACTATGGGCTTTTGCCGCCCTCGCTCACCCCGGGAGACCGGAAGTCGGACCCGGTGGTGAAGGCCGTGTACCTCGACCCGGGGCAGCCCCTCGCCCAGTGGATGCGCGCCCGTTGGGAGGTCGCGAGCACGATGGATGGCGGGAAAGCTTCGGAGGCGCTCGCCAAGGCCCAGCTCCTTCGCCCCACATCGCCGCTGCTCGCGGCGGATCAGGCCGCGCTGCTCAGCCTGACGGGGCACCCCGCGGAGGCGCTCCTCGCGTGGGAAACCCTCGCCGCTACCGCCGGCGACGATCCGCGTTGGTGGCTGCCCCTGGCGCGCGCGCGGCTCGCCGGTGGCCACGCCGACGAGGCCGTTGCAACCCTGGAGTCCCTCCCGCCGGAATTCTCTTGGGATCCCGCCGTGGCCGCGTTGCGTGTTTCAGCCGCGGAAGCGGTGGATCCCACGGCCGACCTCGATCCACTGCTCGCCCGGTGGCAGGCGGTCGCGACGACCAACCCGGAGCCCGTTCGCCGGCGCATCGGCGCGCGAGTTCGGGCTCAAGCATACGTTGAAGCTGAGGAGCTGATGGGGGCGCTTCGCGAGCGGGCGCCGGGGCCGAGCACCGATGCCCTGGAGGTGGCGTTGCTCGTTGCGCTTGGCCGCCTTGATCAAGCGGCCGAGCTCGCGCCCCCTGATGTCGCGATGCGCATCCGAGCCCGCCGGCAGCTCGCAGCGAATCCTGGCGTCGTGCCGGAGGGACTGGCGGCCGAGGATCCCACGGCATCCCTGGTGGCGGGCGAGGTGGCGCTGTGGCGGAAGCTCCCGGCGGAAGCGCTGAGCGCTGCAGAAGCCGGGATCGCCGCGGCGCCGCTCTCGGCGGAGGCGCAGGTGCTCCGGGCGCGTGCGCTCGAAGGACTGGGCCGCGCGCATCTCGCCAGCGAGGCGTGGGCGAAGGCGTGGGAGCTGGATCCCGGACTCTCGGGCGGCCCGATGGAGTCGGGGCGGATCGCCTCCACGTTCACCTACGTTGAGGCGGGCGAACATCCGGATGCGCCGGAGGCGAGCCTCGCGCCGGGGCCGAAAGGGCCGGATTTGTAGCCCCTACTCCCCCCCCTGCGCAGCTTCCCCCTCCACAATCGGGGGCCCCAACACCGCCCCGGGGAACACCGCCCTCGGCTCGCACGCACACGTCGCGTCCGGCGCCCAGCAGCCCTGGCCGCCTTTGAGCAGCACCACGGCGTCGTCGGCACGCACGGCCCCGGGACACACCACCCCGTCTCCGCTGGCGAGCACCGCAACCAGGCCGCTCCCCTCTGCCTTTGCGCGGAGTGGGGGGTTGTTCACTCCGTCGTCGAGGCCCGCGCCGGCGATGGGGCAGGCCGCGAGTATGGGGCGTACGTAGGCTACTTCCCAGGCGCTGCCCTGGATGAAGCGGGCCACCAGCGCGTCGGCTGCCTCGAGCCGGCTCCCGAGCGCGAGCCCCGCATCGCCGGCGACCAGGGGAGCGACGGTCGGCGCGGCCTGGAGGGCTCGCAGCCGCGCCGCCTGCACGCGCAGCGCCTGTGCGCTCTCGCGCCACGCGGCGCCGAAGCGCTCGATGCGCCAACCGAGCGCGAGCCGGTCGTGGTCATCGCACACGTCTTTCGGCGCGGCGCCGCCCGCCCAGCGCGACTGAAGCTGCGTCACCGCTGCGCCCGTCGCTTCGGCTGCCTCAAAAACCTCCTGAAACCGCAACTCCGCGGCGGCGAGCTCCTGCGCGCCGGGCGCGAGATCGGCGGGGCTGAGGGCGAAGAACAGGCCGATCCAGATCATGAGGCGCCGTCGGGGGGCTGAGGCGCTCCGAAGTAACGTTCTTCGAGCGCGCCGCCGCGGCGTACGTCTACGACGCGGGCGCCCTCCGCGAGCAGCTCCCGCAGCAGGGCGGAGGTCGCGTCGGCCAGATCGCGGCGGTCGTCCGGGGACAGTCGCAGCTTCACGACCTCGCCGCGCCCCGGCGGGAAGGGCGGCGCGAGCCGAACGTCGACCTCCCGATCGCGGCCCGTCACCGCGTCCATCGCGTCGTGGCGGAGGCAGCGCCCGCGCTCGATGATGACGACGTGGTCGCAGAGGCTCTCCAGCTCCGGCAGGTTGTGGCTCGAGATCAGGACCGTCGCCCGGCCGCGCCGCGTCGCGAGCGCGGCGCGAAGGTGGCGCGCCTGGGCCGGGTCGAGGCCGGCCGTAGGCTCGTCGAGCAGGATCAGCTCAGGGTCGCCGACGAGCGCGCTGGCCACGGTGAGGCGGCGGCGCATCCCGTGCGAAAGAGCGCCGACACGATCTTCGGCCCGATCCACCAACTGCACCGTTTCGAGGCACTCTTGCGCCGACCGGCGCGCGCTCGTGGCGTCCAGCCCCTGGAGCCGGGCCCATGCATACAAGAGCTCCCGGGGGGTGCTCGCTGCGGGGAGCTCGGCATCTTGCGGAAGGATGCCGACTCGGCCGCGGTGCGTCGAAACCTCGAAGGGGCCGAGCCCGAGCACGTCCACATGTCCGGCGTCTGGACTGAGAAAGCCGGCGAGGATGCTCAAGGTGGTCGTCTTGCCCGCGCCGTTCTCGCCAACCAGGCCGCACACCGCCCCCCGGGGAACGCTGAAGCTGAGCTGATCCAGGGCCGTCGCCTTGCCGAAGCGTCGGGTCACGTTCTCGAGCGTGATCGCGGCTGTGCCCACGCTCCGCCCCACCACTGCCGCCGCCATCAGAGATCCCTCCGGTCGAAGCGGAGGTAGCCGAGTGCCACCCAGCCGAGCGTCACCACCAGCAGCTTGGCTGCGCCGACGGCGAACGTCACTGGGTTGACCTGCCACATGTCCGTCCAGCCCTGTCCGGGGAGCACGGTGCGCACGATGTCCGCGAGGCGGCCAAGCGCGTGCGTCGAGCTCTGGTACTCCAGCCAGGGGTTGGCGATCACCACGCCGATGAGGGCGATCACCCCGAGGGCGCGGGCAGGATTCGCGCGCCCCACCCATTGCGAAACGCACAGCCCCAGGCCGGCGAAGGGCAAGGCATACAACAGCGCCCTCGCTGCGTGCTCAAGCGCCGAAAGCCCAAGTCCAAGAGGCGGTTGTTGCACCATGAGCGTTAAGCCGGCCACCTCGGTAACCGCCACGCCGGCGAGGGCCGCCACGCTCGCCATCGCGAGCTGACCGAGCCCTTTCCCGAGGATGATCGGGAGCCGCTCCGTGCGCAGCGCGAGGAAGCGGATGGACTTGTTCTCCACCTCCGCCGCCACACTCACGCTGGTGCCGAGCAGCATGAACACCGGGAGCAGGACCATCGCAACGGCGCCCGACCAGATGGCGAGGACTGGCACGGTCGCAAGCCGCTCCAGCAGCGCCTCCGAGCCGATGAGGTTGGTGATGAACCTGCGTAGATCCTCGGAAGAAAGGACTGACGCAATCATCGCGCCGGGCCGATCGGTGGGTGGCACCCCCATCGCGAGCGCGATGCTCCGCTCGGCCTCCTTGAGCCCCTGCACGAACCCCCAGTGCGCGGCGCCCGTGGCGGCCGCGTATCCGAGCACCAAAACCTGCAACAGGCGGGTGCGCCGCGCCTGGGCGAGCTCGTACGCCGCGACGACGAGGATGTCGCCGACAACGCTGGTTCGCCGCGGTGAGTCCGTCATTCGCCCGCGCCTTCGAGGCGGGCGAGGGAGGCGAGCGTGCTGCCGTCAATGTACGAGAATGGGTCCACTGCCTCGTCGTCGATCTCGGCACGCACGTCGTCGGGGAGCGCGTCGCGGAACACGTCGTCGGCCTCGATCACGGCGTCGAGTGCCTCCGCGGCGAACTCCATCATCTCCCGACGATCCGGCTCGGCGCCGCCCTCGATGGAGTCGGCGAAGGCGTCGACTTGCGTTTTGAGGCGCGCGTTCATCTTCTCGATGGCGGCGTCAATCTCGGCGAGCGCTTCGTCGTCGGGATCGGCCTGTTCGATCATCGCCGCGCGGGCCTGGGCCGCGCGCGCGTCCAGGGCATCGGCCATGGCCGCGGGGTCGGAAGGCAGCCCGTCCGGTCCACCCTGCTCCCCATCCTCCCCGGCTTCAACGCCGTCTTTTTTGGCATTTCCCTCCTGCACTCCCTGGTTCGCAGCGTCCGGCGCTTCCGACTGTCGCTCCGGACGATCACCGACCGCCTCCGACTCCGCCCCGTCCCGCCCGCCGAGAATCCGGGCGATCCCGGCGCTGGCGGCGCCGCGCTTGCACGCGCGGGTGTCCTTCTCCAGCTTCGCCACCTCCGCACGCAGCTCCAGCAGCTCCCCCCGGGGCTGCCACGCCCCGAGCACCGTGCCGAACACCAGCGCGGCCACCCCGATCAAGAAGAGTCTGCCCATTCGACCGCCTTATCCCAGCCCCGGCGGTACCCGCTTCGATCAGAACGATCGTCGAACCTCGACTTTTTTGGATCATCCTCGAAAGCCGAACTTTTTTCGCTTTCGTCTCTTGACGTGACAATAGCTGACGTGTGACCCTATGAGCCCCCCGCTGGACTCTCATGCTCCCCGACGCCCTCAAGAACCCCCCGTTCGGCAAGCCCTGGCTCCTCTACGCCTTCCTTGGCACGAGCCTCGTCCTCAACCTGGCCCTCGCCCTGCGCCCCGGCGCCGATCCGGGCGCTGAAGCCGACGTAGCGCCGGCGCCCGTGGCCGCGCTCGCCGTTGTGGAACCCGTCGTTCCCGCCGGTGATGCGTCGAACGCGCCGATCCCCCCCGAGCTGGTGCCGGCCCTGCCCGAGCCGCTGGGTGTCTCCCGTCGCGCGGGCACCGCCGTGTTCGTGGCCCCGGTCAACAGCTCTCTCTCGGCGACCTTCCAGGGAGCAACCGCGAAGTCTCCAGCTGCGCTCTCCGCGGTCTACTCGCGGTTGATGGTGTGGGATGTAGACCTGCGTCGCGACCTTCACAAGGGCGATCTGGTGTCGGTGCTCTTCGAAGACACGGAGGGTGTCGAGCCGCTCATTCTGGCCGCTCGTCTCACGATGTTCCCGGGCACCGCCACCGAAAAAACGGTGGACGCGTTCCGGTACCAGGCCCAGGGCGACCGCTTCCCCAGCTACTGGGCGAGCGATGGCACGGAGGTGCCGCGCCGGCTCATCGACGGCCCGCTGCACGACTATGAGCAGATCACCAGCTTGCTGAAGGATCGTCCTACCCACGAGGGCATGGACTTCAAGACGCCGATCGGCTCCGACGTGGTGGCGCCGCGGGCCGGCAAGGTCACGCGGGTGAACTGGAACCATGCGGCGAACGGCAATTGTGTCGAGCTGCAGTTCGCCGACGGCGCCACGGCCAAGTTCCTCCACCTCAACGAGAACGCGGTGAAGGAAGGCCAGCGCGTAACGGCCGGCGAGGTGATCGCTCAAAGCGGGAATACGGGGCGTTCAACCGGCCCGCATCTCCACTACCAGATCGAGAAGGGCGGCCGCGTGGTCGATCCCATCGACTACCACGGCACGCTGCGTCGCAAGCTCCCCGCCGAGCTGATGACGGACTTCGCGGCGAAGGCCAAAGAGCTCTCGGCACAGTTGGACACCCAGGTGGCGACCGCCGCGATGTAGAGCGGAGCGGAGAGATCAGGGGCGAAGCGGCAGGCCTCGTGTCGGGGCCGGGCCGGGTTGCCCCGCTTCGCGGGCGCCGCTCAGGCGTCGGCCCGCCGCCTCCGCCACAGCGCCCCCGCCATCGCCAACCCGAACATCACCGGGCGAACCGGCACGGTGGAGCAGCCACCACCGCCGCATCCGCTGTCCGTCGAGGCGCAGCCGAGCGCGTCTCCGCAGCCGCCATCCTCGCTTGAGCAGCCCAGCGCCGTCTCAAGGTCGAGGTCCGGCGTGCTCGCGCCATCGCACCCGATGCTCCCGCCTTCGCAGCCGGGAAGCTGGATCGGGGTGACGTCGTCGGTGTCGAGCGTCACCCACACCCCGAGCCACTCGCCGCCGGCCGCCGGCAGCGTCCAAATCGCTTCGACGCCGATGCCGTTGTAGCTGGGCAACGCGAAGCTGGGGAGCAGGTCGGCGGGCAGGGCGGCGCCGAGGATCGTCGGGAGCAGCTCGCTCAGACCATCGGCGAACCCCGGCCCGATGAGCTCGTGGTCCATCTCCTGCATATCCAGCTTCGCCGGGTCGATATCGAGCACCGGCGTGAGCATCCCAGCCGCGTAGTCGAGGCTCACACCCACCTCGCCCTCCATCGCGATCGAGAAGATGCGCGACTCCCGCCCTTCCACGGCGGAGTAGCTGTGGAGGCCGAGGCCGTTGAGATCAAGGCGGATCGGCGGCCCATCTTCCTCAAACCGGATCGTCGGCGGGGCCACGGGCGCCACGAACAGACCCACCGGCTGCGGCACCGGAAACAGCGCGTTCCAATCGTCGCCAAAGGCGCCGCCAAGCAGGGAAGTATCGAGCGTGAGGCCGCCGAGCGCGCCCGCGTCGATGCACAAGCCGCCGGCCGAGTACACCGCGAACAGGAGCTGATCGACGAAGGCCTTGCTCACGACGGCGGCCACGTCATAGTCAAGGTCCCCGGGGCCGTTCCCGTCGAGGACGGGGAGGGTCGTTACGCTCGAAGGGGGCTCCCCGGCGGGCACACAGTCCGAAGCGCCGTCCTGGGTCACCGTCGCGCCGAGCACCAGGGTGAGCCCATCTTCGTCGATGTCGATCTTCGTCGGTTCGAGGGAGAGCCCGACCGACGCCGTCCCGAGCGCAAACGAGGTGTCGATGACGAGGCCCGCCAGGCCATCCTCGACCGACGTTTCGATGGTGGGGCCGAGGTCGGCCAGCGCCGGATCGATCTGGGCCTGGAGCAGCGCGGTGAGCGCGAGCGGATTCTGCCCGAGCAACGTGCCGATCGCGCTGGCCACGGTGCAGCCGCCGACCGGATTGCCGATCGCCCCGAGCGTGACCGTCAGCTCGTCCACCGTCGCGTCCACCACGCCATCCGTCAGCGTGAGCGCCAGGCCAAAGTGCGCCTCGATCGGGGTGGTTCCCAGCTCGACCGTGCACTCCTCGAGCAGATCCGTGAGCGGGGGGCAGGAGCCAGATGCGGTGAGCGTCGTCTCCGTGCTGTCGATGGCGCCGTACATCGCAACGTCGATGCGGTCGTTCGACGGGACGAGCGTGATCTCGTCAATGTGAATCAGCACATCGAGCGCTTCTACCGCGAAGGTTAGCGTGGCCGAGGGATCGGCCTCGTCGCACACCAGCTCCCCCCCGAGCGAGCCGATCGCGAACGACTCGGGCATCACGTCGGCAATGGCGCCCCCCAGCCGGTCGAGCCCCGTCGCCGACACGGAAACGCCGACCGCGGCAGGGATGGGGTCATAGGCCAGGGCCGCAGCAACGAGGAGGATCACGCGCGCAGCGTACCCCATTCGCGCTCAATCGACGCGGTACAGCTCCGCCCACGTCGTGTTCCCATCGCTGAGGCTGCCGACAAGCACCCCCACATCGTGCACCTGCCAGTTGTAGATCATCGGCTGGCTGGGGGCCACGCTCAAATAGTGTCCGCCCGCTGCGGCTGCTCGCAACCCCTCTTTCGACCTGTCTTTCCGCGATACGGCACCCCAGCCGTGCACGACCTCGATCTCGGGCACGAGCTGCTCCAGCGCGCCGTAGAGCTCGTAGTCCGTCACCACCAGCTTCTTGACTCCGTTCGCGCGCAGCATCGCGGCCAGGTCGGCCTGGCCATCGGCGGTGAAGGTGTGGGATTGTGCGGCGCGAACGAGGCTATCCGTGCGCTCGAGCTCCAACGCGCCCGCTACGACCGCGGGAGCGATCAGCGCCGCCGTGGCCACGGCGCGTAGCACCGACCGGGCGTTCGCCAGCTCTCCCGCCACGCGGTCCGCGCCGAGCGCCACGAGCAGCGCCAAGGGCACCGTCGCTTGCGCAAGGTGATGCAGGTCGCGGTTCAGGAGGAACAGCGCGCCGATCTGGAGCGGCACGGCGATCGACAAGAAGCGCAAGAGCGCGGCGCTCGTGCTGTGGGTCCGGGACTTCCACTCCAGTGCGACGCCGGCTGCGGCGACGGCCAACGTGAGGAGTCGCGGTGCGCTCAGCGCGCCTACCCACGGCGTTCCCCAGGCGTCGCGAAGCCAGCCGAGCGGATTGCCGAGGAACCGCCACAGGTTCGCGAAGGACTCACGGTCGAGGTGGGCGCCGGAGGTGAGGCGCGCGAGCTGGAGGTCGAGGGTGTCGTGGGAAACGACGCGGGGCACCTCGCCGAGCGCACCGTGGTGGAGCCAGCTCACGGCCAGCGGGGCGACGCACAGCAGCGGCAAACCGACCAACCACGCCCAGTTTACTCGCTCGGGCGGGCGCACCTTGGGGCGATCCCAGCGGGTCAATACGGCCGCTGCCGCGAACGCGGCGAGCGTGCCTACGAAGGTGACTTTGGCCCCGAGGCCGAGCCCCACCCCCAGCGCGAGCGCGATCGTGCCGTGGCGGCCGCCCTTCCAACGGCGGCTCCAGAGCGCCCAGATCACCAACAATCCGGCGGCTTGGAGCAGGATCTCGGTCCCGCCGAGCACGCGCTTGAAGAACACGAACACCCAATCCGTCGCGAGCAGGAGCGCCGCCGCGCCCGCAGAGGTGGGGGTGCCGTGGAAGCGCAGGAATCGGTGAGCCAACACCAGCAACAGGCCGCCCAGCGCCACGTGAACCGCGACGCCGGCGGCACGGCTCCCCGTGAGCGCTCGCGCTGCCCTTGCGGGCCAATCCGGCGCACCGCCGGTGTACGCGTTCACCGCTAGCGGAAGGCGACGGGTCCCAATCACGAGGGACTCCAGCGGCCGTGTTTGCCGCGCTTCCAGCGGGCCGGCGGCCCCTCCGGCCTGGGTCTCCACCGGCGGCGCCCAGCCGACGAGCACCTGTGGAGGCGTTTCAAGGGCCCACCCGATGTCCACCTCTCCGACGACGCCGACCTCGCGCGCGGTGCGCGTCGCGAAGATCGCGTAGAGCAAACAAGCAACGAGGAGCCCGATGGACCACCCGCGCTTCATGTTTTTCTCGACAAGCGCGGAGCGGTGCTATCTTGTGTGCATGAGCGACCCGAAGTCCACCGACCGTCGTCCTCGCCCCGTCCCGCAGCGCTCGTTGTGGGATGAGCTGCGTGAGCGGGTGGAAGAAGGGGTTGAACGGCTGTTTCCGAAGCCTGAGCCCGAGCTGATCCCCATCCCGGTGCGCCGCCCCCGATAGGCTTCCGGTGCGGCTTCATCCGGGCAGGACCACGCGCTCCTGCCACGCGACGTATCGGGCCGCCTTCGCCGCCTCCAGGGCCGATTTGAGCTGCGACTCGTCGCCCTTCCCCTGCTCGATCCAGCCGGCGTAGCGCAGCTCGTAGGCCGCGTCCGGGCGCACCTCAACCCGCGCGATGAGGGACGTGCAATCTTCCTCCAGTTGCGCTTCGTACACGAGGATCTTGGACTCGCCTGGGAAAAGCCGAGTGTCGAACTGCTCCTCGGTGTTGTCGGCGCTCATGCGGCGGCCGATCACGCCCTCGCGGTGGGTGCCGGGGAGCACCAGGCCGTCGTGGTCGAGCTGGTCGATGGTGAGCCAAAGCTCCGGCGTGGTGTACGTTGGCAGCCGATGCCCCACGGCTTCGCTCGCCGTCACGGTGAGCTTCCCGACGATGAGGCCGCCGTCGGTCATGAACTTCACCTTGGCGGTGAACGCGGATTTTACCAGCTCGGGGTCGTGGATGCCCTTCCACGAGTGCTCCCCGCCGGGCATGTGACAGGTCTGGCAGCTCTGGCCTGCGGCGGCGGCAGGGGTGCGGCGCCACTCCTCGGTCGTTTCCTGCAGGCGTTTGCCTGCCGGCGCCGCTGCGCTGGCCGAAAAATCGTGGCAGCTCGTGCAGAAGGCGGGGTCGGTGTACTCGGGGCGGGATTGGAGGTCGGCGTGCGTGGGCGTTTCCGCGGGCACGGTTCCCACTGCGGCCGGTGGTCCGTTGTAGGTGCCGGCGCGCACGTGGCAGGCGGCGCAGGTGACGCCTTCGGATGCGAGCGCGGAGTCCGTCGCTTGCTCGGCGAGCGGGGCGTGGCAGGAGCCGCACGCTGCGACAGTCGCGCCGTGGTCGAGCCCTTGCCCCGTGACTCCGGGGCCCATCGCCATCGCGTGCCGGCTCGTGGCCCAGGCCGCCGCTTGCGCGACGTGGCAGGTCGCACAGCGGGCGGCGCGTTCTTGCTCGGCCGGGGCTCCGGCCATCGCGCCGCCGCGTTTGGCGCGCTCTGGCGACCAGAACTCGGCGAGCCAATCGCTGCGTACAACCTCGCCAGTCAACGGCGCGATCGTGCTTAGCGCCGCCGCGTGGCTCGTTTCCGGGGGGAGGGGATGGCGCACGCGCCACGCCACGCCCCCGCCGACGGCCGCGCCGGCGAGGATCGCCACGCCAAGCGCAACGTGTCGGGCGCGCACGCCGGGCTCAGACCTCGACGCAGGCGTTCGTGCCGCTGTCGGAGCCGGAGGAGTCGTCACAAGCGACCGCCGCGGCGGCCACCAGCGCGGCGATCACGAACGCGAGGAGGGGCTTCACGAAGGACATGGGGACTCCGGGGAGGGGTTCGTCAAAAACACGAACCCCCGAAGCCCTTTCGGACTCCGGGGGCCGTGGTTGCCCGTAGGCAGCCTTTTCAGGCCGCGTCGGTCGTCGCGGTGTCGGTGCTCGACTCGCAAGCGACGACGGTGGCGCCGATGAAGGCGGCGACGATGAGGGCGAGCAGGGGCTTGATGTAGGACATGTTGTTGTCTCCTCGAGAACGTGTGGTCTCTTGCGTCAGCGGCTGGATGCCGCGCCGGGAATAGTGACCTGTTCGTACGCTCTTGTCAAGACTTCGCTGAACGCCGACGAAGAATTCCTGCGATGGCGCCCACCGCGAACAGCGCCCCCCGCGCACCGGAACCGCTCGAACACCCGCACTCCTCGTCGCCACCGGGCACCGGGGCGTCCTCGCAGGTCTCGTTCACTTCGCCGTCGCAATCGTTGTCGAGCGAGTCGTCGCAGTTCTCGGCGGCGCCGGGGTAGGTCGTGCTCCGGAGGTCGTCGCAGTCGGCGCCGCCGCTCGCGGGCGAGGCCTCCCCGTCGCGGTCGACGTCGTAGTTGTCCTCCCCGGTGCAGTCCTGATCGATGTAGTCGTCGGCGGTATCGTATGCGCCGCCGTACATCGTCGGATCCGTGTCGAGACAATCGCCTTCGGCCGGCGTCACCCCGTCGCCATCGCCGTCCTTGTTGAGCGCGTCGTCGTCGGCCAGGCCGTCGCAATCGTCGTCGACGCCGTTGGTGGGGTCGGCGGCGCCTGGGTACACGCTGGCGTTGGTGTCATCGCAGTCAGAATCATCGGTGTAGCCGTCGCCGTCGTTGTCCTGGTGGCGCGGGCTGCCGTCCACCCCGTCGCAATCGTCGTCCACGCCGTCGCGAATGGTCTCCTCGGCCTCCGGGTGGCGCGCGAAGTTGGTGTCGTCACAGTCGCCGGCCAATTCGGTCCATCCGTCCCCGTCGTCGTCCCCGTTGGCCGTGCCTTCGTCGATGAGCCCATCGCAGTCGTTGTCGACGCTGTCCATGATCTCGGTCGCGCCCGGGTAGGTCGCCTTGTTGTGGTCGCCGCAGTCCACGGAGGCCACGAAACCGTCGTGGTCGATGTCGGCGGTGCCGCCGGTGTCCGCGGTGTCGCCGCCGGTGTCCCCGCCGGTATCTCCGCCCGTGTCCCCGCCGGTATCTCCACCGGTGTCTCCGCCGGTATCTACGGGGATGTCTTCGTCGATGATGCCGTCGCAATCCTGGTCTTCGCCGTCTTCCAGCTCGGGCGCCCCGGTGTAGCGGGTGGCCTCATGGTCGTCGCAATCGAAGATCACGGGCACACCATCGCCGTCGCGATCGCGCCAAGCGCCGGTGTTGCCGCCGAACAGCCCGAGATCGGCGGTAGACCCGTCGTTGTCGAGCCCCGTGCCCGCGTCCTTCATCGGGGAGCCCGCCGCGGGGTGAAGGTCGATGTCCCAGAGCGCGGCGCCGGAGGTCCAGGCTTCGAAGCGCGGATCTACGTCGTCGACCAGGGAGAGCACGGTCGCCGCGCAGTTCTTCGCGTTGTAGGCGTCGTAGGCGATGCCGTTGGTGAACGTGGGTTCGCCGCTGCCGCAGTAGACGGCGTAGGCGTTGTCTTGGAGTACGGCGTTGGTCACGGTTGTGGTGATGTGCGTCGTCACGCCGCCCGCTGTCGTATCGAGCCCAACCACGTTGGTCAGGCTGGTGGCGGCCGTCTGGGTGACGAAGCCGTAGGCCCCGCCCAGCGCGAGGCTATTGTACACGCTTCCGCCACCCTTTAGGTAGAAGCCATATTTTACGGTGTTGACGGCCACATCCCGGCGGAAGATGGGTGTGCCGCCGCTGGCATAGAACCCTGCCGTGCCCGCCGCATGCACGACACACTCCTCAACGGTGGCCGAGCCACCCGACACCGCAATTCCGTAGCCGGGCGGCTCGTTGAGGACCAGCTCACGCAGCGTGGGGCTGCCTGAGGTCATGGCCACGGCCGTCGTGGCGGCGCTGTTGATCGTAAAGCCTTCGAGGGTGCCGCCGTCCAGGTAGAGGGTGGCCGTCAACGAAAGTGTCGTTGCGTACGGGCCCGAGGTGGAGCTGAGCGTGACGTTCTTCCCGCGAAGGTCGAGCGTTTCGGCGTAGGTGCCCGGCTCCACGGAGACGACGTCCCCCGAACTCGACACGGCCAACGCCGCGTTGATCGTTTTGTAAACCTGGGTTGGGCCGACAGTGAGCGTTGCGGCGGGGGCGGCGAGGACAAGCGCGAGGAGCATGGGGCAAAAGGTTGACACGTTACGGGCCGCAGCGCTATCGCGCCGGCGATGTTCGACGTACTCCGTGAGCG
>BJHF01000109.1 GCA_014191855.1 Deltaproteobacteria bacterium | reverse complement strand
GACGGCGTCAAGGGGGAAGCCGCGATCCGCCCCAACCTCCCTCTCGGACAAAGGCGATCGGGCCGCTACGGATCGCCCCGCCCCTTTTCCACCCCCACCGGCTCAGACTCCCCGCGCCATGGCCGTTCGCCCCGTCGCGCGTGGGCGGAAACGGGGGTCCGCCCCCACAACACGACGCGTGTAGCGGCCGAACCCCGCGCCGGCCGATTCGCGGCGGCGTAGGCGTCGATCCCGCGCTCAACACGCCCCAGGCGCCAAAGGCGCGCGTCCCCGAAGCCCGGAGCCCGGAGCCCGTTTCCCCCTACGAAACCGCCCCCACCACCGCCGCGCCCTCTGCCTTCACAAACGCCGGTCGCGTCAAGAAGTCCGCTCCAAACGCCAGCCCCCAAACCTCGTCTGCGTTCTCCACAAAGTGGTAGGTCAGCTCGTCGCGAAGCACCTGCGGCACATCGTGGAGATCCCGCTCGCAGAGGCTCGGCATCACCACATCGGTGATCCCCGCCCGCCGCGCTGCCAGAACCTTCTCCTTGATTCCGCCCACCGGAAGCACCTTTCCGCGCAGCGTGATCTCGCCCGTCATCGCGAGGTTGGGGCGGATCGGCTTCCCGATGAGCAACGACACCAACGCAGTCGCCATCGCGACACCGGCGCTCGGACCATCCTTCGGGATCGCGCCGGCGGGCATGTGGAGGTGGAACTCGTTGTCCACGAACACCTTGGGATCGATGCCGAAGCGCTCGGCCTGCTCGCGCACGTACGTCATCGCCGCTTCGCAGCTCTCTTTCATCACGTTGCCGAGGCTGCCCGTGATCTTGAGGCCCCGCGGCCCCGCCACCTTGCTCGCTTCGATGAACAGGATGTCGCCGCCTGATTCGGTCCACGCGAGGCCGATCACGATGCCCGGACGGTCGGTGCGCTCCGCCAATTCGGGGTGGTGCTTCGGCGGGCCGAGCCACTTGGTAATGAGCGCTTCGTCCAGTACGAACGGCGCCGCGTCCCCCTCCACGATCCGACGCGCCGTTTTGCGGTAGATCGCCGCCAATTCGCGCTCCAGCGAGCGCACACCCGCCTCGCGGGTGTAGCTCCGGATCATGTGCTGGAGCATGGCCGCCGAGAAGTCCACGTGCCCCGCCTCAATCCCGTGCGATTCGAGCAGGCGTTTGTGCAGGTGCCGCTCGCCGATCGCCACCTTCTCTTCCTCGATGTACCCGTGCAACCGGATGATCTCGAGGCGGTCGTGCAGCGCGGCCGGGATCGGATCCTCCGTGTTCGCCGTGCCGATGAACAGCACGTGGCTCAGGTCGAAGGGGGCATCCAGATAGTGGTCGCGGAAGTTGGCGTTCTGCTCGGGGTCCAGCACTTCGAGGAGCGCGCTCGCAGGGTCGCCGCGGAAGTCGTTCCCGATCTTGTCCAGCTCGTCGAGGATGATCACGGGGTTGCGGGTTCCGGCCCGGCGAAGCGCCTGGATCACCCGGCCGGGCATCGCGCCAACGTACGTGCGCCGGTGCCCGCGGATCTCCGCTTCGTCCTTCATGCCGCCCAGCGCGATCCGCTCGACCTTGCGACCCAGGGCCTTCGCGACCGAGTGCCCAAGCGAGGTTTTTCCGACCCCCGGTGGCCCCACCAGGCAGAGGATCGGAGACTTCGCATCCTTCTTAAGCTGCCGAACCGCGAGGAACTCCAGCAGGCGCTCCTTCACCTTCTCCAGGCCGTAGTGCTCGCCATCGAGCACCGCTTTCGCCTCGTGCAAGGAGGTGTTATCCTCGGTCTGCTTCGTCCACGGCATCGCGACGATCCAGTCGAGCCAGGTGCGCGCCACCATGTACTCGGAAGCATCCACGTGGATCTTCTTGAGCCGGTCCAGCTCCCGGCGCGCCTCCTTGGCCACCTCCTCCGGCATTCCCGACTCAACGATCTTGGCTTCGTAGGCGCTCACTTCGTCGTTGACCGTTTCCCCCAGCTCCTTCTGGATCGCCTTGAGCTGCTCGCGCAGGTGGTACTCGCGCTGGCTCTCGTCCATCGCACGCTGCACCTCGGCGGCGATTCGGGTCTTCAGAATCCCATATTCGCGGGCGCGCTCAAGAAACCATACGAGCCGCTCCAGCCGCTTCGCCAGGTCGGGCTCCGCGAGCAGCTCCTGGGACTCCGCGGCCACGAGGCCCACCTGCGGCGCGAGGTGGTCCACCACCCGCTCCGGGCCAACATTCAGCTCCAACGCGCGCAACAGCGCCTCGGGAGGTTTGTCGGGCGCCGTCATCGTAAGCACGTCGGGCGCCAGTTCGCGCACCCGCTTCTCGGCCGCCTGCACCCCCTTCAAGTCGCCCGTCTTGGTGATGAACCGGCCGGGCGTGGCGCATGTGCCCCCCTCGGGGGTGTCGTGGAAGTCGGTGAGCGTGCAGCGCTCGATCACCTCCACCATCGCGCGCACCGAACCATCTGGCAGGTTCAACGTACGTAGAATGCGGGCCAGCACCCCGACCTTCGCCACATCCCCTGGGCCCGGGTTCTCCAAGCCGGCGTCGGGCTGAAGCACACAGATCAGGTCGAGCTTCTTGTCGAGGTGAACGTCCATCGCGAGGACGCTCGGGCCGCGCCCGATGGTGATGTTGGTGATCGTCCCGGGGAACAGGACGAGGTTTCGGAGGGCGAGAGCGGGGGAGTAGCGCGGCATGGGGGCCCCGCCGGCTAACTCGCTCGGGAGCCGCGCGGGGTACATTGCAGCCCCGTGGAGCCCACCCTCCCCGTCACCTTCGGGGCCTACCAACTCATCGAGCGCATCGCCGTCGGCGGAATGGCAGAGGTTTACCTCGCGCGCAGCTTCGGCATGGAGGGCTTCGAGAAGCGGCTAGTGATCAAGAAGATCGCGCCCCAACTGGCGAACAACCCACGTTTCGTACAGATGTTCGTGCACGAGGCGAAGCTCAGCGTGTCGCTCAACCACCCCAACGTGGTGCAGGTGTTCGACCTCGGGAAGGTCGGCACCGACCCGTACATGGCGATGGAGTACATCCACGGTCGCGACCTTACCCAAACGCTTCGGGTCCTACGTAAGGAAGGCGAGCGGTTCGACGTGGGGCTCGCGGTGTACATCGCCGGCAAGATCCTGCGCGGCCTCGGGTACGCCCACGCGCGCACGACTCCCGACGGTCGGGCGCTGCACATCGTGCATCGCGACGTGAGCCCCCACAACGTGATGATCAGCTACGAAGGCGAGGTCAAGCTGGTGGACTTCGGGATCGCCCGGCTCATGGGCGAGCAGATGGGCGAGAGCGACCCGAGCCAAGCCGGGCGGCCCGGCGGCGGCAAGTTCGCCTACATGTCTCCGGAGCAGGCCAGCGGGCGCGTGGTGGACCACCGCAGCGATCTGTTCTCCTTGGGCGTGGTTCTTTACGAAATCCTGGCGGGAAAGCGCCTGTTCTTCAACGATGATCCCGACGAGAAGCTCCGCCAGGTCGTGGAGTGCGAGATCCCGGATGTGCGGCCCCTCCACCCCGACGTTCCCGAAGAGCTGTGGCTGATCCTGCAGAAGGCGCTCTCGAAAGACCCGGCAGCCCGGTACGCGGACGCAGCCGCCTTCGAGGAGGAGCTCCGGGCGCTGGCGTTCAGCAAGGGATGGCGAGCCGACACCGAGGAGCTCGCCCAGCTCATGCACCGGGTGTGGGCCGAGCAGATCGCCGGGGGAACCTCAGCAACGAGCGACCTCGATCTGCTCGCGGAGGATCTCGATGCGATGCACACCGGCGTGGAGCCTGAATCCACGGCATCGAGCCACTCCACGAGTGAGTCGGCCCTGAGCGCCGAAGAGCGCGCGCCGCGGCACCTCCTCGCGCTGCACGGTGAGCGGAAAAACGTCGTGGTGCTGGTGGTGGAGGTGAACGGGCTGACCGAGTTCTCTGCGCGGGCGGAAACCGAGGAGATCGGCCGGGTGCACTTCAAGATGTTGCGGATGATCCGCACCTTGATCGACCGCATGGGCGGAATTGCGGAGCGCTTCGACGACGACACGTTGTTCGTGTTCTTCGGGCTCCCCCGCGCGCTGGGAGACGATCTGGACCGGGCCCTGGCGTGTTCTCGCGAATTCCACCGGCTCGCCGCCCGATTGCGGCGCCGCGGCCTCCCCACAGAATTCAGTGTCGGCATCCACGTGGGCGAGCTCAACGTCGGCCGGCGGCTGGGCCGGCACCACCGGTACACCGCCCGGGGGGACACGCTGAAAACCTGCGTTCGCCTTGCCTACGCCGCGGACCCAGGTACGACCCTCGTTTCCGACCGGGTCGCCGCCCTGGCCGGGGATCGTTTCCCCTTTGAGCGGGGCCCCGAGCTCCGTCGCAAGGGCACCAGGGCGACACGGGCCAGCTTTGTGCTGGGCGAAGGCCGGAGGCGGGGCGGTCGCGGCGTGCAGGGTCGCTGGCACCGGCGGGGAAACGAGCTGGAGGTCGTTCGCGATGCGTTGGCGAACTTGCGGGACGATCGCGGCGCGCGCATCGGCGTGGTGGGGGAGGCCGGGGCTGGAAAGTCGCGGTTGTTCCGGGAGCTTCGCGAGCTGGCGTCACGACGCAAGATCCCGGTATTCCACGGGCGGGCGATGCCCTTTGGCGCCGACCGCCCGCTGGCTCCGTTCCGCGACTTGATCAGCGACATCCTGGGCATCGAGGCCGACACCGGCGGTGCCGAGGTGAAAGAGCGCCTCAAGCGCCTCACCGAGCTGCACCTCGAGGACTCCGATGTGGCGGTGATCGCCACGCTCTACGCGATGGACATGGGCGAAGGCCGACTTCCTGCGCGGGAGGCCATCGACACCGTGATGGTGAAGCTGGTGCGGGGCCTCGCCCACGAGAACCCGACCATCGTGATGCTGGAGGACATCCAGTACCTCGACAGCTTCGAACAACAGCTCTTTTCGCAGCTCCTGGATGCCTCAGAGGGCGAGCCGGTGCTGCTGCTCGCGAGCTGGCGAGGGGAGCTGGAGCCGCGGCTCGCGGAGCGGATGCAGATCGTCACCCTCGGCGCGCTCGACACCCAGCAGGTCGAGGCGTTGGCGGCGGATGTGCTCGGCGCGGAGACGATCGGAGCAGACCTCGCGCAGATCGTGCGGCAGACCGCGGAAGGCAACCCGCTCTACCTGGAGGAGGTGCTCAAGGCCCTGCGTCAGTCGGGGCGGATCTGGTACGAAGGCACGCGGGCACGATTGAAGGATCCCCAGCTTCAAGCCAAGCTCCCGGACACCCTGGCCGGGCTCATCGCGGCGCGGGTCGATGCGCTCGATCCGCTCGCGAAGGGCGCGCTGCAGGTGGCGGCCGTGATCGGGCTCGGCTTCTCGCCGGTGCTCCTCGGCGAAGCCGTGGGCGCGGACGAGCCGATGGCGCTGGTGGGGGAATTGGTGCGAGGCGGGCTCATCGCCCCGGACGGTCGCTCGCAGGACACGGCCTACAGCTTCTCCAGCGTGCTGGTTTGGGAGTGCGTGGATCGGGGAATCCTTGGCGTACAGCGACGTGAATACCACAAGATGGTCGCGGGGGCGATGGAGCGAGTGTACGGGGAGAGGCTCAACTCCGTGGTGGAGGCCTATGCGCAGCACTGCTATTCGGGCGGCCGAGTGCGCGAAGCGGTGACAAGCGTGCACCGGGCCGGCGAGGACCATTGTCGAACGCAGTTTTTTGAGCGAGCGCTCGACTGTTTCCTGCGCGGGATCGCGTGGCTCGACGGCGCGCCGCGCACCGAGAAGGATCCCCAGATGGAGGCGCGCCTGCACGTGGGAGCCGGAGAGGTAGCCAGGCTGCTGGGGCTCTCCTCGGCGGAACGGATGCTCACGGTGGCGCTGGACATCGCCGCGGAGTCCGGCCCGCGCCTCGCCGAAGCGCGCGCTCAGCTTGGGCTCGGTCAGCTCTACGCCGCGCGGGGGAGGCTCTCGATCGCGCGCGCCAGCTTCGAGGACGCCGCGAGCATCGCCCGCCGCGCGGGGGATCTCGCCCTGCACATTCAATGCCTCGAAGTGCTGGGCGCCCTGTGCCTCGACGAAGGCCAGGTCGACGCCGCGCGGAAGCTCTACGAAGACGGCCTCGCCGCGGCGGGCGAGCGGGGCGACCTCGCCGCGCGCATGCTCCTCGGCCTCGCGAACCACGCCGGGCGCCGCGGCGATGCGGAGTCGGCCCGCGAGCTCCTCAAGCGCGCGCTCCCCCACGCAGAGCGCGCCAACGACCGGGTGCTCCTCGGCCGGGTCATCAACAACATCGGCATCGCCTGGCTCGACGAAGGCCACCCTGCCGAGGCGCTGGCCGAGTTCAAGCGCGCCCTGGAGCTTCGGCGCGGGCTCGGGTACCGGCCGGGTGAGGTCATCAACCTCCACAACATCGGCGATGCGCTGCTTCGAATGGGCGATCTCGGCCGGGCCTGGGCGGCGTTCGAGCAGTCGCGCGAGCTGGCCGGGGAGTGCGCCTGGGATCGCGGCGTCGTGATGAACGATGTGTTCCTGCACTACCTGCGCGGCCTGCGCGGGGAGGACGTGCTCGCCGAGTTGGAGAAGGACGTCGTAACCGCAGGAAAGCTCGGGGAGAAGGAGATGGCGCACACGGCGCGCTGGTGCATCGCCCGCCTTCGGATGGATACGGCGGGCGCCCTGGTGATCGCGAGCGAGTGCGAGGCCGCTGGCTTCCCGAGCTTGGCGAAGCAGATTCGGGACACGACGCGGGGCGCATAGGCTTTCCGGCCCGCCGAGCCCCCCGTGGTACCCTCTCCGCAATGGAGTCTCTCCGAGCCGCCGACGCCTCCCCGATGGCTGCCGCCCTCGTGGCCGCCGACGCGCGTCGCTTTGAGCACATCGCCGCGCAGCTTCGCTTGGTCCTCGGCGCGCTTGGCGTCCTCGCCATCGTCCTGAATTGGCAGAGCAACTCCCTACAGGCGATGAGCTACTCCTCCGTCGCAGCCGCCATCACGCTGGCCTGGGCGATCACCGCGCTCCTGGTCACCGGCGGCGGTGCCGCACCCGCGTGGACAAAGTGGGTCTCCGCGCTCGTGGACGTCACCTTCGTGACCGCGTTCTCTGCGGGGGGGCTCTTCAACTACAGCGGCGCGTACGAAACCCTCCTCGCTCCCCTATTTCTGGGTCTGTACCCCCTGTTTCTTCTGCTCTCCGCCCTCACCGGAAACGCGCCCCTCGCCGTGTTTGCGGGGTTCTTCGCGGCGGTACAGTGCTACGCCCTGCTCCGCTACATTGTTGATCACCAGCTCGTGAAGGTGAGCGAGAACGCGGTGTACGGCGACGAGGCGGTGGGACTGGCCGACCAGTACACAATCGTGGCCTTCCTGGCGGTGTTTGGCTTCGTGTTCGGCGCGTTGGCGTGGCTGCTTCGTCGTGAGTGGTCGCGCAACGCCCTGGAGACGGTGCAGAAGCAGGAGGCGGAGCGAAGGGAGCTGCAAGCCGAACGGGCTCAGGCCCACTACCGCAAGTATCTCTCCGCCTCCGTCGCCGACTTTGTGATGTCCAACCCCGATGCCATGGGCCTCGGCGGCGAGCGCCGCAACGCGAGCGTGGTGTTCGTGGACATCCGGAACTTCACCAAGTTCGCCGAGCAAGAACGCCCCGAACGCGTGGTCGAGTTTCTCAATGAGGTGTTCACCGAGCTCGTCGCGGTCGTCTTCAAGCATGGCGGCACCCTCGACAAGTTCCTGGGGGACGGCCTGATGGCCGTCTTCGGCGTTCCGCAGCCGCTCGACGACGCCCCACTCCGCGCGGTCCGGGCCGCCATCGAGATGCAAGCCTGCGCCAAACGCATCAATGCCGCGCGCCCGGCCGGCGCCGACCCGTTTCTGATCGGGGTGGGCATCGCCCACGGCGTCGTCATCCAAGGCAACATCGGCTCGCCCGACCGGATGGAGTTCACCGTGATCGGGGACACCGTGAACTATGCCGCGCGCCTCCAGGGCTTGTCCAA
Source organism: Deltaproteobacteria bacterium (assembly GCA_014191855.1). Taxonomy (GTDB): domain Bacteria; phylum Myxococcota_A; class UBA796; order UBA796; family SXON01; genus SXON01. The sequence continues at coordinate 11,199 of BJHF01000109.1, read as the reverse complement.
GGATCTTGCGCACGACATCATCGTGAGCGATGAGGTGTACGAGGGCGCGAAGCAGAGCTTCTGGTTTCGTCGTATGCCGCCGGTGAAGGTGCGCGGGAAAGCGGGGGAGCAGGTCCTCTATGCCGTGATCGAGGCGCCGCCGGAGCCGCCTTTGCCGCCCGCTCCGCGCTCCGAGCCCGGATCATCGCCGGCCTGAGCCCGGCCGAACCTGTTTCCGGAACCAAACGCCCCGGAATGCGCGACGTAGCCGTCGCAGCAAGCCTCCGCGGGATTCTCGGGTCTGCGGGTCGGATCCGGCTGGCCGCCGACCGTTGGCCCGTGCGGTGAACGGGCGGGTGACGGTGCAGACCGGCAGCGCCGAGCGGAGTCTTCGACGCGAGCGCGCTGACGGGCTGCGCCGGCAGGACCCGGCGCTAACCTCGGTTCTTACTCTTGCGTCTGCCCGCGATGGCGATCGACTCCGAGGCTCCCGCCGTGACGGCGCAGCGTTTTGCACGGCGATCTTGTACAGGCACCGGTCGTACAATTCCGATCAAGTCCGTCCGCGGCGGCCCGATACCCAACCCAATGCAGGTCTACGCCGAGAACGCGACGACGGTCGAGCGCCTGTGGGTCCGCCTCAACGCGCGAATCGACGCCTATCCCCCCGCGCTTCGGCAGCTTGGTCAACGATTTCTTTCTTGGGCCGGCCCCGGCTACTTCTCGATGCCCGACGCCGCACCGCTCTTGCACCTGCCGATCTGGTTGGGTCGCGACGTCCCCCCTGACACGCTGGACGACATTCTGGAGGCCACCGCCCTCGCCTACGCCTACGTGCGCATCCAGGACAACGTCATCGACGAGCCCGAAGGGCGCGGCCACCCTCCGTTTCTGCTGCTGGGGAACGCCCTGCTCTGGGATGCGATGTCGGGTTTCCGCAAGCACGGCAACGACAGCTTCTGGGAACGCTCGCGGCGAGCCTGGCTCGATTTCAGCGAGTTCACCGAGCTCGAACGTCGCCAACTCCAAACGGACGACCGGTACACCCACGCCGACTTCGTGGCGCATGCGCGCAAGTGTGCCCTGGCGGAAGTGCCGTTGTACGCCGTGATGTCGGCTAGGGGGGACTGGGCAGGCGCCGAGGCGGTGCCGCGCCTCGTTCACGCCCTGGCGCGCTCCTACGGCTGCGTCAACGACGTGATGGGGCACGTGCGCGACCTGGAGAGCGGCGCCAAAACCTACCTTTGGAGCGAGGTGCGGGCGTCGGCCACTCGTGGGACGCCAGGGGCCACGGCGCCGCCCGAGCTGCTCCGCGCCGAGCTCGCTTCAGGCGGCGTGATGGACTCGCTGCTCGCCGAGGCTGCGGCCACGCTCAACGACGCTCGCGTCGCCGCCGCCGAGCTGGAGATCCCGACGTTCGACCGCTTCGCCGACCAGCGTGCCGCGCGGATCGCGGAGCTGCAACTGCGGCTGGCGTTCGTTCGGTTGACGAGCGCGTTCTCCGCCTAACGAGCCGCCAACGCCGCTTCCAGCGAGGGCTGGATCATCGCCGCCATTCGATCGTGGCCCGTCGCGCTGAGGTGTACGTGGTCGATGAACCACCCGTCTGTCGCCGTCGCTTTTCCCGCCTGCACCATGGCAACCGTGTCCACCAGCTCCGCGCCCGTTCGCTTGGCCACCGCGCGCACAGCCTGAACGATCCCCGTGTTGGCCCGCACCGGCCGCGGGTCGTGCTCCCGCGCGGCGCGGAGATCGGTCCACCCACCGTCCAGATCCCCTTTCCGCTGGCGCCACCAGCCGCGCAAGAACAACGCTTCCGGACAGAGCGGCGACTCGGCCAGCGCCGCATCCGCGATCTCCGGGCTCAACAGCTCGGGATGCAGCACCCAGCCCGAGCTCCCCTGCGTCCAGGCCCGCGCCGGGATCACGCCCCGGCAGCTCGCGTCGTTGGCCTCGTACACCCCGTCGCGACTCATCGGCGTAACCAGGATGACCGCGGCACCGGACTTCTGCAGGGTTCGCACCTCGATCTCAAGGTTTGAAGCGAACTCCGACACGGCGAGACTCGCCTGCGCGGTGCTCGGGATCGCCTGAACCGGAGGCCCGTCCCCCGGGTTGGTGGACGAAGGCATCACCAGATCGCGCATCGTCGCGTAGAGCTGGAACCGCTGGAAGAACGCGCGCGCATGGGCGGTGGTGGCGCTGGTGACGCTGGAGTAACGGGCCAGGAAATAGGCGTTTCCGATGTCGTTGTGCCCGTGGTAGAGCACCGCGACCTCCGGCTTGTACGCGATGGCCGCCGGCACGAGCACGCGGATCGAGTGCGAGTCCATCCCAACGCGCCCGAGGTTCAGCACCTCCACCTGCACCCCCTTCGCGCTCAAGAGCCCCTCAAGCAACGCAGGAAATTCCTGGGCGACGGGCAGGTAGCTCCCGCCCCGCACGCTCGACTCCCCGAACACCATCACCCGAGGGCGCCCCGGCGTCGGCGCCGCCTCGAAGTTGCCGGCTTCGTCCCGCTCCTGGAACACGGGCTCCACGGAGCCCCCCGACTCAGAGAAGGGCTGTTTGCCCGGATCCCACATCTGTCGCACAAGGGGCGGCGGTGGCACGGCGCCGCGAACCAGCCGCAACGCTCCTTCGGCAAGGAGCAGGCCCAGAATCGTCAGGCCCACGCCAAACCCGACGCGCAACAACTTCGATCGGAGCGACATCGTCGCCTGATAGCCCCTCAAGCCTCGGGCCCGCAATGCCGATCCCCCGACCGACCAGGAGTCTTCATGTCCGCTGCTCCCTCCGCGCTCCAGGCCCTCGTCGGCCGCGCGCTCATCGACGCGCCGTTCAGAAAGGCCCTCGTCGCCGACACCCGCGGCACGCTCATGCGAGAAGGCTACAGCTTCGACGAAGCCACGCTCACGGCGATCGAGGCCGCAACGAAGGATCCGGAGCGCGTCCGCTCCTTCTCGGAGGCCTTCAGCGCCGAGTTCCTCGCCCGCGGCGAGTACGTTTGCTGAGATGAGCACCCTCCGCCCCTTGGAAGTGGTGCGCCGAGGGCCCGCAGGCGTCGGGTTCGAGGTGCACGCGATCGACCGCGGGGCGGCGCTCCTTCAGATGCGGCCCACTCCGTTGCCCGCGGAGCTCAAGCAGGTCGACGATCACTGGGTCCTGGTGAGCGACGACCGGAAGGTCTACCTTCGGCTCGGGGCCGAGGACCATCACATCTGGGCGTTGATCGATGGGAAGGCAACGGTGGCGGAGATCGCCACCACCTACTTCCTGCGCTTCGGTGCGTTGCACATCGGGCGGGTCACCGGCTTCATCCAGATCCTGCGCCGGGCGGGCCTGATCGAGGTGGAGCCGGCGGGCTTCCTACGCCGCCGGTTCGCCCATGTGTCCTGGCTTCGTCGCGAGTGGGCTTGGGACGGGATCCACGCTGTCGCCGAGCGGGTTTGGGCGGTGATCGCCCCGGTAGCGACGCCGTGGAACCTCCCGATCTTCGCCGGTATCCTGATCTTCGGAGCGGTGTCGTTCGCCATCGACTCTCGGTGGTACCCCGCCTCTGACGCCCTCCGGCTCGGGCTGTTCCTCGCGGCGCTGGTTGCGCACGTCGTCCTACACGAGCTGGCCCACGCTGTGGCGGTCGTGGCGTACGGTCGGCGCGTTCGCGGCATGGCGGTGGGCCTACGCGGAATCTACGTGGACACGACGGACATGTACCTCGGGTCGCGACAAGATCACGCCGTTGCCTCGCTTGCGGGGCCTGCCGTGAACCTGGCCTTGACCGCCGTGGCCGCGGTGATCGCAGTCGGCCTCCCCGTGGAGCACCTCCCGCCGCTTCGGGCGATCATGTACGCCGGACTGCTCTGCGGCTTCCTCACCGGCTGGCCCTTCCTGTTCGACAACGACGCCGCGCACGCCATCGGCGATCTCGTCCAGATCCCGAATCTACGTGGAGCAAGCTGGGAAGCCCTGCGCACCGGGAGGGTGGGCCGCGTCCACGCCCTATACATCCTCGGGTGTGTGCTCTCCGTCCTCGTCCCCCCGCTCATCCTCTGGCTGTAGGGCCGCGCGGGCCACGGCGTAGCTGAAGCCGGCCCTCCCGAGGCGGGCTAGGTCCTTCATCCGGTTTGCGGCTCGATCTTCCGGCGGCCGCCACCTTCCCAGCCGCCGCTTCCTCACGTACGCCGCGCAGGCCACAAGTTCGGGGCTCCCCTCGGTGGAAGCCGCCAACCCGGCCGCGATCACCTCCGCGCTCAGCCCCTTTCCACCGAGACGCGCCTGCACCTGGCGCGGGGACACGCCACGCGCGATCGCACGGGCCGCCCGCACCTCGGCGAACTGGGCGTCGTTGATGAACCCGGCCCGCTGTGCCGTGTCGAGCGCGGCCTCCAACGCCGCCTCCAGCGGCTCCCGATCGACGGCAAATTCCGCCACCGAGCGGTCGATCTTCCGGCGAAACAGGCGCTGCACGTGGGCCCGAGGCGCCGAGTACCGCTGCACATGGTTCAGCACCCGTGCCCGCACGGAGTCGGGGGTGAGCGGCCTCGCCTTTCGCGCCATCCGACGACATATCCTCGAACCGGCACCTCCCGTGCACGGTCCTTGCACGCCCGCATGTGAGGTTGACCCGATGAGCCGCTCCCGACTGTTGTTTCTCGCCGCCGCCGCGCTCGCCGTCGGCGTGGCTGCGTTCGCCGTGCAGCCCCGCGCCGCGGAGCCGCCGAACCCAACGACGCCGGAAGCCGAGACCACGGCGGCCGGGGATGCGCCTTCCACCCCGTCGATCGGCCCCTCCCCCGCCGAGGCGCTGCCCTCCCTCACCACGCTCGCGCCCGGCTTCGAGCTGGGACGCCTCGCGCTGCCCACCCCCTCCGCGCTCGGACCGGGAGCGCTCACCTACGTTCGGGTGGATCCTACCCTTGTACGCCTCGAAGTCCGTGCCGCCTCGCTCCGCGACAAAACGCTCCGAAAAGCAAGCGAATGGGGGGAGTCACCTCCGGACGCCAAGGCAATCGCGGTGATCAACAGCTCCATGTTCAAGGATGACTGGCTCTCAAGCCTGGGCCGTTTCGTCGTCAACGGGACGGCGCAGAACAAGGGCTGGGCGGAGCAGCAGAACTCGCTGTTCGTCGCCGATCCGGTGTCCAAGGCGGGCCCTCGCGCCGCCCTCGTGAACCTGGGGTGCGCGGACCGCGACGCGACGGTCGCTGCGTGGCAAACACAGGTGCAGTCCATCCGGATGGTCGGTTGTTCGAGAGAGAACGTCTGGGCGCAGGAGCCGCGGAGCTGGTCGAGCGCGTTGGTCGGCGCCGACGCCCAGGGGCGAATCCTCTTCTTGCACACCCGCGCGCCCTACACGATGCACGACCTCGTGGACATGCTGCTCGCCGTCCCCCTGGACATCGTGGCGCTTCACTATGCAGAAGGCGGCCCCGAAGCGTCACTCTACGTGCGCGGCCCCGGCGTGGAGCGGCACGAGGTCGGCAGCTACGAAACCGGGTTCGTGGAGAACGACCAGAACGCCGACGAGTGGGATTTGCCCAACGTGATCGTGGCGATTGCCCCGTAGCCCCGCGCCGCAGGCGCGTACCCCGTAGCCCCCGCCTACTCCCCCCCAAACACCGCCTGGCAGTCCTCCAGCACCTGCGCCGGGTGCACGCCCACCGAAACCGTGTCGTACTCAATCAACAACACGCCTTCGGCATCGAGAATTCGCGTGACCCGCCCGGCCCAGGCGGCCGAATCGTTCGCGACGGAGCCGTACGTCACGGCGAGGGTCTTGTCCTCGTCGGTCCACAGCTCGAACAGCATTCCTTCGTCCTCGGCCCACGCCTCGTTCTTCTCGTACGAGTCGAAGCTGATCCCGACGATCGAGACACCCAGCGCATCGAAGTCACTCTGGCGGTCGCGGTACCCGCAACCTTCGGTGGTTCACCCAGAGGTCCCGGCGGCTGGGTAGAACCAGATCACGGTGGGGTGGCCGATCAGGTCCGGACGGCTGCGCGCGCTGCCATCCCGGTTCGTCGCGACGAATTCGGGGGCGGCCGTGCGCTCGGTGGCCCACTCGCCGTTCAGCTCGATGCCGGTGTCAACGTCGGTTCCCTCCGCGGTATCCGCGGTATCGGCGGAGTCGCCCGAATCGGCGACGGTGTTCGTATCGGCGCCGGCACCGGTCTCCGTCAAGGAGGCCCCGACGCATGCAGCGAGCAGGAGAAGCTGGGTCATGGCGCCCGGGTAGCCGGGGCCGCCCGGCGCCGCCAACAACAATTCCGTTGACCTTCTTCATATGTTCATATATACAGTAGATCAGATGTCCTTCACCCTCAGCCAACAGAGCGGCGTCCCGTTCTACCGACAGGTCGCGCACCACATCGCCGACCAGATCCGCACCGGCACGCTCGCGCCCGGGGCGCCGCTCCCGAGCGTGCGGCAGCTCGCCGCCGACCTCCTGGTGAGCGTCATCACCGTCACAAAAGCCTATGAGGAGCTGGAACATCAGGGGCTCGTCACGGGGCAGCAGGGGCGGGGCACCTTCGTCGCGCCAGGTGCCCGAGGTGCCTCGAAGGCCGAGCTGAAACGTGAGGTTGGGGATGCGCTCGCGGCCGCCTTCGCGCGAGCCCATGCCGTCGGGCTCAGCCGCGAAGAAGTCCAGTCCCTCGCCAACGCCGCCTTCACCGCCCATTTCCCGGAGCCCGAATGAACCCCATCGAAGTGAAAGGCCTCGTCGTTGCCCGTGGCACGTTCCGCCTGCAGGTGCCCGCCCTCACGGTCGAGGCCGGCACGGTGGTCGGCCTCGTAGGCCGCAATGGCGCTGGGAAAAGCACACTCCTGGAGGTGCTGGCGGGCCAGTTGCCGGCCGATGGAGCCCACATCCGCGTGTGTGGACTCGACCCCATCCGCGACCTCGTGCGGGCGCGTCAGGCTGTCGGCTGGATGACCGACGACATGCCGCTGTTCGCCCTCTCCGTGAGTCAACACATGCACGCGATCGCGCCGTTCTACCCCACCTGGGACGCCGCGCTCGCGGCCGATCTGCTCCGTCGTTTCGAGCTGGATCCCCGCAAACACATCCGTGATCTCAGCAAGGGCGAACACACCCGCGTGCGCCTCGCGCTCACCCTCGCCTGGCGCCCTCGCCTGGTGCTGCTCGACGAGCCAGCCACCGGCCTCGACGTCCCCAACCGCCGCCAATTGCTGGCCGAGGTCCTTGATATCGTCGGCGAGGGCGATCGCACCGTCGTCATCAGCTCCCATCAGGTCGACGATGTCGAACGCATCTGCGACCGCGTTCTGCTCCTCGAAGCGGGGAAGATCACCGCCGACGGCCCTCCCCGAGAGGTCGCCGGCCCCGGCTTCACACTGGAAGAGCGCCTCGCCGCGAGCCGCGCATGACCCGGCCGTTCGTTGCCCCGGTGATTGCCCTTCTCCGCATCCAAGGGCGCGCCTTATGGGCCGACAAACTTACGTTCTTCACGCTGCTCGCCTCCGGGCTCTTCGCGTGGTTCGGCACCCTCGAGATCGAAACGGAGCTGCGCGGGCTACCGGCGGCGGTCGCGCTGGCCATCGCGCCCGCCCTCGGGCTCACCGCCCGTGGTCGCGGCGTCGACCCTGCGCACGGCAGCGTGATCAGCGGGGCCCCCGCCCCCGCGCTGCCCGCCACGCGCACCCAACGAACCCTCGCCTCTGCCCTGCTCCTCGCGTTCTTCCTTGGCTTGTCGGCGATCCTCTGGGGGCTCACCGGCCTCGCCACCGGGGGCGGGCACGCCCGCGGCCTCCTGGGCGTCGTGAGCGGCCTGGCGCTCATGGTGGGCGGCGGAGCCTTCGGGGCCTCGTCGTCCTGGCACACCTCGGAACGGAACGCCGGGTTGAGCAGCCTCATCGTCCCGGTCGTGCTGGGCGCCACCGGCGCGCTTGACTCGGTCCCCGTTCAGTTCGCCGTCGGCGCGGCTTACCTCGCCTTCGCCCTGTGGCTTCCGGAGCGCCGACGCGCCCGCGCCATCGGTCCCATCGCGCCTCTCGCCGCGCCCGCACGCCCGGGTACGCCCGCACTCCTGCGCCTCCATCCTCTCCAAACTCCGTTGCAGTTGCTGGCCACCGGCGTCGTGGTGCGGCTCGCCATGCCGCTCGCGCCGGAACCCTGGCGCGAAACGCTCGCCGCCTGCCTCGTGATGGGCTTCCTCCTGGGCGCGTTGTTCCTGCCCCAGCTCCCCCTCCCCGCTCGTCCCGACCCTTCCGAGCTCGCGGGCACGGCCACGCTCCGGTGGCTCCCCATCCGCCCACGCCACGCCTGGCTGCAGCTCCTGGTCGGCCGGATCCTCCTGGTCGACGCTGCGTTCCTGCTCGCTACTGCCTTGCTCCAAGGTCCCGGCGGTGTGACGTTCGTCTCCAACGTCGAGGTGCTCCGCGGCCTGATCGTGCTGCCGGCCGCCGGCGTCTTCGCGTCCATCGCCGGGCCGCTCCAGCCGCTTCACCCCTCCCGGGCGCTCCGGGTCGCCGGCGTGGCCGGAGCGGCTCTCGCGATGCTGGGCGCGACCTGGGTGTGGGGCCCGAACGCCGCGCAGGATACGACCGCCTGGTTCGCAGCCGCCGCCGTATTTTATGCCGCGGTCCTCTCGTTCTTGGCCTGGCGACGCCTGCCCGGCGCCCTGATCGCCTGACCCGCCGGCGTGTTTGCCCGACACGCCCGCCCGCTCACCCGCCCGCGGGCTTCGCCAACGCCCCGGCCATGCCCGCCTTGATCGACTGGCACATCGGCGCCTCGCCGAAGGAATTGTTGACCATCGCCTCGGTAACGACGCCGGTAACGGCGCACCCGCTCAACGTGGTGATCAGCGGCATCGAAGGCGCCCCCTTCTCCGGCAGCGCGGCGCCCGACTGCGAGACACACTGGGCGGCGTCCGTCGCAACCCGGGCCTCACAGGCGGCGGGCTCCGACACAAAACACTGCCTGACTACGCCGCTTTCCCCACAGAGCTGGCCGACGAGCAGCGGGACCAGGCTGGCGGTGAAGGCCGCCACCCGAGCCTCATCCACCTCGGGCGCGGGCGGCTCCACCGAGAACGCGGCGCTGGACTTGCGCGGCTGCATTGTGCTGTGCCGCGTAACGACGAAGCCGTGCTGCTCGACCAACGCCAACAATCCGCGCTCCCCGAGCATGTGCGCGGCACCCACCGCAACAAAGGCGCCCCCCTGCTCCAGCTCCGGCACGAGCACGGGCATCCACGCTTCGTTCCGCGCGAAGAGCATCGGCTCCGTGGTCGGATCGGTTGGGTCGATCAGCGCGGCCAGGTCCGCGCCACCGGCCATGCACAGGTCATCGAGCGCCGCCTGGGCGCGGGCCGCAGCAGCGGGGTCGGGAGCGGCCTCAAGCGCCGCAATGAACGCATCGTCAAAGCCAGACAAGAGCCCGATCTGCATCGCGAGCGTTTCCACGTGGAGCACAGGCACGCCCTTGGCCTCGGCGCGGCGTTGAACCTCCAGATCCATCGGGAGGTCTCCCTTCTTGACCATGTCTCCGAGCGCGCCCTGCATCCCTCCGAGTGTTCCGACCAACCACGGTGGGAAGTGATCGAGGATCGAGGCCGGGAGCTCGGGCATCCCCCGGATCACGCGTGTCCACGCTGCCGGGCTGAGCCGCTGCGACAGGCGCTCGCTCGACCACATCTTCCCGAGCGCCTCCGCCCCCGACATCGCCCCGAGATCGGCCTCCGTGTACACCACGCGCGAGCCCTCGATCACCGCCGAGTCGGGCTTCGGGAACGCGTAGTCGAGGCTCGCCCCGAGGTGGCAGGTACCAAGGAGCACGCTCCGCTTTCCGTTCTTCTCCACGTCCCACACGTTGAGCGGGCGGGACACTACCGGGCCTCCCCCGGAGCCCACTCCCGCGGCCTTGGGCCCACAGGCCGCCAGGAGGGTGAGCGGGCCGGCCAGGAGCGTGAGCGTGGCGACAAGGCGAACGGGGAGCATCCCGAAACGTAGCCCGCCCGTGCTACATCGCCCCCATGCGCGACGTTCTCGGTGAGCTGCTCTCCCTGCTCCGCCTCGAGCGGATCGAAGATCGGATTTTTCGCGGCCAGAGCCAGAACCTCGGCTGGGGGGCGGTGTTCGGCGGCCAGGTGCTCGGCCAGGCGCTGTCGGCCGCTGCACAAACCGTCCCGGCCGACCGCCATGTTCACTCCTTGCACGCCTACTTTCTGCGTCAGGGAGATGCACGGTTCCCCATTGTTTATGAAGTCGATCCAAGTCGCGATGGCACCAGCTTTACCACCCGCCGCGTCGTCGCCATCCAGAACGGTCAGCCCATCTTTATTCTCTCCTCCAGCTTTCAGGGCGATGAACCTGGCTACGATCACGCGGCCCCCATCCTGCTCGACGTTCCCGGCCCCGAAGGACTGCTCAGCGAACAGGAAGCCGCGCTCCGGGTAATCGACCAGATCCCCGAGCCCTTGCGCGCCCAGGCCGTCGCGGATCGCCCCATCGAAATCCGCGCGGTGCAGCCGTGGAGCCTGTTGCGACCCAAAAAGATGCCTCCACGGCGCCAGCTCTGGTACCGCGCCTCCGCCCCGCTCCCCGACGATCCCGCCGTTCACCGCTACCTGCTCGCCTACGCAAGCGACTTCAACTTCTTGCCCACGGCGATGATGCCACACGGCGTAAGTTGGCTCACCCCCGGGATGCAAGTCGCGAGCCTCGACCACGCCATGTGGTTCCACCGCCCCTTCCGCTTCGACGACTGGCTGCTCTACGACGTCGAGAGCCCCTCGGCCAGCGGTGCCCGCGGCCTCGTACTCGGCCGATTCTACGCCCGGGATGGTACCCTTGTGGCTTCCACGGCGCAAGAGGGCCTGATGCGGAATCGGGAGCTGCCCAAGTAATTCGGGCGCCTCGTTTGGGCGATGCGCGGGGGCCCGTTCGCGTTGCCAGAGATCCATGGAGGCGCATCGCAGCGCCGCCGCGCGCCTACTTCTCGATCGGCATCCCCGCCGCAATCCATGCGTTGGTGCCGCCTGACACGTTCACCGCGGACCGCCCCATCGCGGTCAACATCGCCGTCGCCTTGCCGGAGCGCCCGCCCGCCGCGCAGATCAGGTGAATGTCGCCGGCCTCGGGCAATTCGCCGAGCCGCGCCCCGATCTGGTCGAGCGGGATGTTCACCGCGCCGGGAACGTGGCCGCCGGCGAACTCCCCGGGTGTGCGCACGTCCACCAACGTGACGCTCGC
>BJHF01000108.1 GCA_014191855.1 Deltaproteobacteria bacterium | reverse complement strand
CGAGTGGTTTCACGCACCGCGGAAGCGAGCTCCACCACCCGATCCTCCACCTCCGCGCCGCTGATCTCGGACTCCCCGCGAGCTGATACACGTTGAGCTCCAAGGCATCGGCGCCCGCGTCTTCGATGAGCTGCGCGTACCGAACCCACCCGGAGGGCGTTGTGCCGTTGAGAGAAGCGATCACCGGGATGTTCACGGCGCGCTTCACCTTCCGGAGCTGCTGCAGCCAGGCGCGCGGCCCAAGGTGGTAGTCGCTCGGGTCGGGGAAGAACGACATCGCCTCGGAGTAGGCGTTGTGGTGGCGGTCGAACGTGAGCTGGGAGGCGCGGGATTCGGCCTCGATCTGCTCCTCGAACAGGGAGTTCATCACGATGGCGGCCGCGCCGGCCGCCTCCAGCCGGCGCACCACATCCAGATCCTCCACCAGCGGGGAAGCGCCGGTCATGAACGGGTGCGGCAGGGAGAGACCGAGGTAGTTCGTCGCGAGGTTCATGTGTTCCTCTTGGCCATGGAGGCGTAAAGGGCGAAACGTGCGCGCAGCTCGGCCTGCGCCGTCTTCAGGGTTTCGGCGAAGCGATCGGGATCCTGCGCTTCGGTGGCGCGAAACCGCGTCTCCGCGCGCATGAACCGGCCCAGATCCCCCTTGGGCTCCGCCGAGTCGAGCTGCAGCGGGGTTTCCAGCCGAGGGTCGAACCGGAACAGCGGCCAGTAGCCCGTTTCCACAGCCGATTTTTGCTGCTCGAGCCCGTGGACGAGGTCGTAGCCGTGCGCGATGCAGTGGCTGTAGGCGATCACGAGCGATGCCCCGGGGTAACTCTCCGCTTCTTGCAGGGCCTTCACCGTCTGGGCGTCCTTCGCGCCGAACGCGACCCGCGCCACGTACACGTGCCCGTACGCCATTGCCATCAGGCCCAGGTCCTTCTTCCCAACGTTCTTTCCGGCGGTCGCGAACTTGGCCGAGGCCCCGCGTGGCGTTGCTTTCGACGCCTGACCGCCGGTGTTGGAATACACCTCGGTGTCGAGCACCAGCACGTTGATGTTCTGGCCGGAAGCGAGGACATGATCCAGGCCGCCATAGCCGATGTCGTACGCCCACCCGTCGCCACCCACGAGCCACACGCTGGTGTAGACGAGTGAGTCGGCGAGGGCGTCCAGCAATCGGGCGGCCGGTTGCTCGATGGATTGGAGCGCGCTTCGCAGCGCGATCACGCGCAGGCGCTGCTCGGCGATCGAGGCGGCGTCCCGCCCCTCGTCGGCCAGGAGCGCGCTCACCAGCGTCGGCTGCAGCGCGGGCGCCAACGTTTGCACGAGCGCCAGGGCGATGTCTCGCTTCTGATCGATCGCCAACCGGAACCCCAGTCCGAATTCCGCGTTGTCCTCGAACAAGGAGTTGGCCCAGGCGGGGCCGCGCCCCTCCGCGTTGGTCGTGTACGGCGTGGTTGGGAGATTCCCACCGTAGATCGAAGAACAGCCCGTTGCGTTGGCGATCAGCAGGTGATCGCCCACGAGCTGGGTGAGCAGCTTGATGTACGGGGTTTCTCCGCACCCCGCGCACGCGCCGGAATATTCGAACAGCGGCCGCATGAGCTGCGCCGTTCGAAGGTCCAACTTCACGGTCGCGGGATCGAGGTCCGGCGCCGCGAGGAAGGCTTCGTACTGGCGTCGCTCCCGGTCCTGCACCGGCGCCTGTAGGAGCATATCGATGGACTTGTGTCGGGGGTTGCTCCGGTCTTTCGCCGGGCACACCGCCACGCACACCCCGCAGCCCGTGCAATCTTCGGGGGCCACCTGCACCGAGTAGCGGTGATCGGGCAGCTCCTTGCCTTTGTACACGACCGAGGGCAAGTCGGGGGTCGCGGCCGACTCCGGGAACGCTTTTACCCGGATGGCGGCGTGGGGGCACACCATCGCGCACTTGTTGCATTGGATGCAGATACTCGCGTCCCAGATCGGGATCTCCTGGGCGAGATTGCGTTTCTCCCATTGCGCCGTACCGGTGGGCCAGGTGCCATCCACCGGGAAGGCCGACACCGGGAGCAGGTCTCCCCGATTGGCCAACATCATCGCCGTGATCCGCTGCACGAAGTCGGGCGCCTGGGTCGAAACCGCGGGCGGCCGGCTGCGCTCGGTCCCCACGGTGGCCGGGAGCGCAACCGCGTGGAGGTTCGCGAGCGTGCCATCCACGGCGCGGTGGTTTTGTGCGAGCACGTCGGGGCCCCGGCGGGCGTAGGTCTTGTCGATCGCGTGCTTGATCTTGGCGATCGCGGCATCCCGCGGCATCACGCCCGAAATCGCGAACCAACACGTCTGCATGATGGTGTTGATGCGGCCGCTCAGGCCAGCTTCTCGGGCCACGGTCTGGGCGTCGATGACGAACAGGCGGAGCTTCTTGGTGATCAACTCCGCCTGCACCTCGCGGGGGAGCCGCGCCCACGTGCCTTCGGGGCCGTACGGACTGTTGAGCAGCACGGTGGCGCCAGGGCGGGCGTAGGCGAGCACGTCGTAGCGATCGAGGAAGCCGAACTGGTGGCAGGCCACGAAATTTGCGTTGCTGACGAGGTACGGCGCCCGGATCGGTGAGGTGCCGTAACGCAAATGCGAGATGGTCACGGCGCCCGACTTCTTGCTGTCATAAACGAAGTAGCCCTGGCAGTGGATGTCCGCATCTTCGCCGATGATCTTGATCGAGTTCTTGTTCGCCCCCACGGTGCCATCGCTGCCGAGGCCGAAGAACACGGCCCCCTGGATGTCGTCCGCGAGGATGTCGAGCTTGTCGTCGTAGGGGATGGAACTGCCGGAAACGTCGTCTACGATGCCCACGGTGAAGTGGCGCTTCGGCGTCGGCGCGGCGAGGTGCGCGAACACGCCCGCCATCATGCCCGGGGTCACTTCCTTGCCGCCAAGCCCGTACCTCCCGCCGATCACGCGGGCGGAACGTCCAACCTCCGCGAGTGCGGTCACGACGTCTTGATAGAGCGGCTCGCCCACGGCGCCGGGCTCCTTCGTGCGGTCGAGCACCGCGATGGATCGCACGCTCGCGGGGATCGCGGCCAGGAACCCGTCCACGTCGAACGGGCGGTACAGGCGCACCTGGAGCACGCCCACCCGCTCACCCGAGCGGTTGAGCCACGCTGCTGTCTCGTGCGCGGTCACGGCCGCCGAGCCCATCACCACCACCAGGCGCTCGGCGTCGGGAGCGCCCGTATACTCGAAGGGGCGGTACCTGCGCCCAGTGCGGGCCTCCAGCGCCTCCAGGGCGAGTGATACATCGGTGATACATCGAGCGTAGAACGGTGAACATGCCTCGCGCGCCTGGAAGTAGGCGTCCTGGTTCTGCGCCGTGCCGCGCACGGTCGGGGCGTTGGGGGTGAGGCCCCGCGCACGGTGGGCGTCCACCGCGTTCATCGGCAACAGTGCGCGCAGATCGTCGTCGGAGAGCGGGTGGATCTGCGCGAGCTCGTGCGACGTACGGAAGCCGTCGAAGAAGTGTAAGAAGGGAATCCGCGACCGGAGCGAGGCCACCTGCGAAACCAGCGCCAGATCCTGGGCTTCCTGCACCGTTCCCGAGGCGAGCATCGCGAACCCGGTTTGCCGACATGCCATCACATCCGAGTGATCGCCGAAGATTGAGAGCCCGTGCGTGGCGATCGTGCGCGCGGCCACGTGCATCGTGAACGGCGTGAGCTCTCCGGCGATCTTGTACATATCGGGGATCATCAACAATAATCCCTGGCTCGACGTGAACGTCGTAGAGAGCGCCCCCGCCGTCAGCGCCCCGTGTACCGTGCCGATCGCGCCCGCCTCCGACTGCATCTCCATGATGCGAGGCACAGTATTCCATAGGTTCCTCTTACCCTTTGCGGCCCACTCGTCGCAAAGCTCGCCCATGGAGGACGAGGGCGTAATCGGGTAGATCGCGATGACATCGCTGGTGCGATGCGCGATGGACGCGGCCGCTTCGTTGCCATCTACGGTGATCCGGTCCGCCATCCACGCTCCAGGGCAGCGCGCTACGTGTGCAATTTCTACGCCAGGGCAGAAGTGGCGGTTCTCGGCTCGGGCTCGCCCGGAAGCGTGGGAGCTGACACGCGGGGGGTGGGCAGAAATACACAGGGCGAAGCGCGGGGCCCAGTCCATCTGCAGGCCGCCTCGCGGCGCTTCGCACGTCCGCCGTGCTAGCTTCCCCGCATGGCCACCTTCCCCCCCGAAACGCTGCGATACCTCGCCGAGCTCGACGCCAACAACAACAAGCCGTGGTTCGACGCGAATCGGGCCCGCTACGACCAGCACTACGTCGCCGTCGGCAAAGCGTTCCTCGACACGCTCTCCGCGCGCCTCAAGCTGCCGGGGAAGATGATGCGCATCTACCGCGACGTGCGCTTCTCGAAGGAGAAGACGCCGTACAAGCCGCATCTCGACGTGTGGTTCACCGAGTCAGAGGGCTGGGGCCCCGGCCTCTTCGCGCGGCTCCGGCCCGACAGCTTCCTCGTGGGCATGGGCTGCCACGACTTCGAGAAGCCCCAGCTCGCGAAGTTCCGCGCGGCCGTGGTGAGCGATGGGGACTCGCTGCGCGCGGCGCTCACGGGCTTGGAGCCGGGCGGTGCCACCCTCAAGCGATACCCCAAGGGGTTCCCCGAAGATCCGCTTATGCTGCACACGGCGCTACACGTGGAGCAGACGGGGCCGGTTCCCGACGACGCGGTGGCGCACACCCTCGCCGCGGTCGAGCGGTTTTCGCCCGTGTATCAGTGGTTGCGGCGGAGCTTGTCGTAGGAGCCCCGCAGCCTTCCCTCAAATCCACCCCTCCAACCAAACCAACGCCTGCGGCGCCTCGCGAAGCGCGGCCTCCATCGTAACCGCAGGGTCGTTCTCCACCGCGGGGCCCGCGTGGGCGCGGGCGTAGAGCACCCAGCTCGAGAGGGCGAAGTGATGGAGTAAGCTGGCGAAGCGGTGGTCTCGGAAGCCGTCGAGTGTGGAAACGGCCGCGTCCACATCGGCGCAGCCCCACAACGCGAGCGCGGCGTCAAAGAGCAGGCAGCGGAGGTCCGCGAAGGCGCGATCAGGGTCGTCGGCCACGCTGGAAAGCAGCGCCTCAAGCGCGGCTTCGTCGAGCCCGCTCCCCAACGCAGCGAGCGTCATCGCTGGAACCTGACTTGCGAGGTACGCCGTGCGTTGCCCGCTTCGCAGCATCTGCCCGACCACGTACAGGTCGAAGGCGCTCGCGATGGATTCGCCCAGGAACAGCGCCGCCGGCGTGGGCGCAGTCGGGCTGGCCAGCGCCTTGCGGGCCGCGTGGTGCCAGGCCGCGTGGGCGAGCACGTCCGCGTCGATCGACGCATCGGCCAACACATCGCTGCTGTCTCCCGCGCCCCAGAACGTGAGGTTCAAGAAGAGTACCCGGTCGTGGTGGGCGTGCGGAGAGCCTTCGGCGGGCGCGCGGAACCGGAAGCCATCGGCCACGAGCATCCGCTTGAGCGCGGGGTACAGCCCGATGGTGCGAAACGCACGTTCGCCGCGGATCGAGAGCTCTCCGACGGTCAGCGAGCGAAGCGGTGTCAACCCCGCTTGCGGCGCAGCGCCGCGAGCCCCGCCAGCGCGAGGAGGCCTACCCCGGGCGCGCCGGCGCTGTCACACCCACAGTCGTTGTGGCTGATGGTGATCCCCCCGTTTCCAGGCCCATTCCCATTGCCGTTCCCCTTGCCGGTGTCCCCCGTGTCGTCTACGGAGCCGGTATCGCCGGTGTCGTCCCCGCCGGTCTCCTCCGAAAGGTCGCAGGCCGAACCGATACCGTCGTGATCGAGGTCGGCCTGGTCGGTGTTGGGCTCCTCTTCGCAGTTGTCGCTGTCGTCGGCCACTTCGTCGTCGTCCTCGTCCTGCAGCACCAGCGCCGGATCACGGAAGTAGATGCTGTCGCCGTCGTCCTCGCCCGACTCGTCGATGAACCCGTCGTTGTAGGCGTAGAAGCCCACGCCGTCGAGGTGGAAGTCGGTGTCCACCTCCATCGTGAGCTCCACTCGACCGTAGCTGGCGACGAGCTGGCCGTCGTCCATGGCGATGGAGAACTCCAGCTCAGTGCCCCCGGTGCACCCATGCTCCACGCTGTCGATCACCGAGGCGCCCGCGCCCGTCACCTCCACGAGCGCAACCGCTTGCGTCGTGAGCCCGGAGATCGGGCAGGTTTGGGTGCTCGTGTCGTTCCCTTCCTCGCCGCAAACGAGGAGCATGTAGTAGCGGCCCTCGTCGAACCCGAACACCACGCCGAAGGCGTCGTTGTCATTGGTCCACGAGGTGACCGTGTAGGCGCCCTGCATCACGGGCTCCGCGGCGTTCACCAACCAGTTGTCGTGCGCGCCGCCATCGCCGAAGCGGCCGTCGTCGTTGTGGTCGGTGTAGGAGAACGCCCAGAGCTCGTTGCCCGACTCGGTGCCGCCCCATTCATCTTCATCGTAGCCGTTTACCCAGCCGTCTTCCCCGGCGATCGTTTCGCCGTCCGCCGGGAACTTGCGGGCTTCCCAGGCTTCGATCGTGCCGGCTTGGGCGAGGTGGCTGGCCATCAGGAGAGTGATCATCGGGGTGCTCCGCGGCGCCACCTTAGCCGATGTTGAACGGGACGGCTCCCCTTCTCCGCTATGCCTCGCTGAACCCGACCTTTTCACCACCCCGTCTCGGGGGAAGGGTCTCAAAATTCGGTGGCACCGAGGCCAGCGGCTCCAAGTCTGCGATGACCGCCGTGAGAAACGGGGACTGGGCGGCATCGTTGTCGCGCAGCGCACGCAGTTGATCCAGGTTGTGAGTGCACAAGGGGAAGGAGCCCCAGGGGCAGCCGCTGCAGGGGTCGGGCGTTTTTCGTTCGCGCAACGAGAAGGCGGCCCGGTACAGGCCCCAGGTGGCGGCGCTGAACCCCACCCGCATCGCCCAGCCGGCGGCAGATTCCGGCGGGACAAGGGGCGATGGCGTCGATATGCGGGCTCCATGCTGCTCATGCCGCTCCTGCTCCTCGCATGCGTCGACTCGCCTACGCCCGCCCATGATCGCAGGGCCGGCGCCGGGGCCGATGCGGACACCGATGCCGACGCCGACACCGACACCGACACCGACACCGCGTGCCCCGACGGATTCACGTGCGTCGAGAGCTTCCCGTGGTCGGGCGCCGGCGATACGCGCACCGGGGCCGACGGCTTGGACTTCGATGCGTACGACTGCGCGCCAAGCACTGACGAGTCCGGGGCCGAGCAGGTGTACCAACTGAACGTGGCCACCGATGGATTCCTGGCGATCAGCCTGGAGGAGGACGGAGGCGATGTCGATGCTCACCTGCTCGCCTCGCTGGATCCTGACGACTGCGTGGACCGGGGAAACGGGGGTGCGGCGTCATGGGTCACCGCTGGCACCTGGTACGTGGTGATGGACAGTTGGGTAAACGGCGACGGCGAGTCGCAAGAGGGGAGGTATCAACTGTGGATGAACGTCACGACCCCGGAGGCCTATGTCGCGCAAGGGCTCGACGCCGACGTGCTGGATTTGGGCCTCACCGTCTTCGACAACGCCTGGAAGGCCGGGGACACTGAGCGCTTCGAGTACACCGTGATCGACTTCTCCAAGCCGTCCGACGAGCATCGCCAATGGACCATCGACCTCGCGGACGGCAGCCTGTTGTACAGCCTGCTCGTGGCCCATGGCGAAGGCAGCGGCTCAGACTCGGACCCGCGCTACGCCGACACTTTCTCGAACGAAGACGGCTCCCACATGTCGAGCCTCGGCCTCATGCGAACCGCGGGCCGCTACCAGGGGAGCAACGGCCTGAGCCTCACATTGGAGGGCCTGGAGCGCGGGATCAACGACGCGGCGGAGGCTCGTGCGATTGTCGTGCATGGCGCCGACTACGCAACGCAGGACTTCGTGGATGACTACGGCTACCTGGGCCGGAGCTGGGGATGCCCGGCGGTCGACCCCGACGTGATTTCGGACCTCGTGGGAGATGTCGAGGACGGCTCGTTGTACTGGAGCTATTACCCGGATCCCGATTTTCTGGCCGACTCGTCGTACTTGTGAGCGGCGCGGATACAGGCGAGCGACAGGCGCGTTGACCGGGCGAACGTGGGCATGTTGGCCCGACGCATACGGGGCGTAGCTGGCCGCCGGCTCAGGCGCGGAACGCCCGAACGGCGAGCGGCATCGTAACCCGGCGTCGATCCCCGGTAGGCCAGCGCGGGGCGAGCGCGGCGTCGGTGGCCGCGATGGGGTCGATCCCGCCCAGCTCGCGCGACCGGGAAACGGCCGACCAGGTGCTGGCGTAGGCGAGGAGCGCTTCGCGGGTCCAATCCAGCTCGATGGTGAAGCGCGGCGTCGCCTGCTCGGCGAGCGGCACCGATACATCGCGGTAACCGTTGAGCAACAGCGCGTTTTTCGGCGACCATAGGGGGGCGAGGGCGGCGAGCAGCGTGTCGGCCACCACCTTGTCCACCGCCGCGTCGACGTTGAACCAGGCGTAGCCGACCACGAACAAGCGCCCACCGGGGCGCAGGGTTCGGCGAACGCGCTCAAAGAACCCGGGCTCCGCAAACCAGTGGAGCGCCTGGAAGACGGTCACCACGTCCGCCGGCTCACCAACATCCAGGTCTTCGGCTGGCTGTGCGAGGGTGCGCAGGCGGGGATCGGCCGGAAGCGTTGCGAGCAGCTCGGCGCTGTGATCCGTGGCGATCACCCTGTCGAAGCGGGAGAGCAGCCCACGGGCCCCCTGGCCTCCACCGGTCGCGACATCTATCGCAAGGGTGCGTGCGGGCGCTTCGGCGGCGATCCAGTCGAACAGCGCTTCGGGGTACGTCGGACGGCGTACGGCGTATTCGTTTGCCACGAGGCCGAACGCGCGGGCGTGGTCGAAGGGGAGCGTGGGGGACATCGGGCGAGCGTAGCCCATCGCCGGGGCGCCGACGCTCAGGGCGATGCGCGCGGCCAGGCAACTTGGCCTGAGGCGGTCGCGGCGCATCGCAACGGGATCGGAGCGGTATGTCGTTTTCGCCGAGGGAGGCGCCCAAACCGAAGTCGATGTTCGCCACCTTCAACATCGACTTCGGTTTCGCGTTGCAATCGAACTCGATGTTCGTGCCCATCAACATCGAGAGCAGTTTCGCGGTGAAACCGAATTACGGCTTCAGGTTTGTGAAGCGCGACTTCGGTTGGGCCGAGCCTGGGCCCCCGCGCCCGCCCCACGGGGCGGGCGGGGTGTAGAACAAGTGGGAGAGTTTCGTTTTGCGTAGCGATCCCCATCCCGGAGCAGCGCAGAAAGCGAGGGATCAGAAGGAGGATTGACGGCCAGCAGTATCCCGGGTGACTCGCGCGGTGCCCGCCCGGGAGCTCACTTCGAGTCTGGGTCGATCCCCGCCGCGATCAGGCGCTCGCGTAACTTGGCCTCGCGCACCAATGCCTGCGCCTCCTTGGCGAGCGCCTTCTCCTTGTCGGCCAGCGCCTGCTCCTTATCGGCCAGCGCCTGTGCCAACGAGCCCGCCATGGTGTTCTGCACCCGGATCTGGTCCAGGCGGGAGCGGTACAGGTCGTTGCGGGCGGCGTTGGTTTGAAAGTCGGTCAGCACGGACATGGCGCTCTCCAGCACGGGTGTGTCGATGTCGCGTGGAACCTCGCGCCAGGTCTCCGCTTCCGTGAAGAAGCGCATCCAGCCGAGCAGTCCCGCCGGGGTCGAGAGGTCAGGGTTCTGGCGCCAGCGGTCGAGTTCAAGAACGTGGAGCTCCAGATGGGAGCTTAGCTCAAGGACGCCGTCCTCGTCGCGGACGCGGAAGCGGTGATGAAAGCCGGTGGCCCCCCGGAAGGTGTTCTCGTCCATAAGCCAGATAGACACGACCGGGCGAAGCTCAGTGTACTTGTCGCCTTTTTCAAGTTGCGCCTTGTACAGCGTTGCCCATGCGTACAGCATCCGCTCCTTGAGCGCGGCGTGGTTCCAGCTTTGCATCTCGACCTGGAACACCTCGCCCGCCGCATCGGTCGCGATCACGTCGACGACGATCTGCCCGTCGTCGATGAACTCTGAAGGCTGGACCGGGTTCCGGAGCTGCACGGAGACGATCGCGGACGAGCGCTGAAGCACGGCGTTGAGGAAGTCTACCAGGCGATCGACGTGATCGGGATCGGCGAGCAGGGCGCGGAAGACGCAGTCCACTCGCGGGCTGATGCCGACGGGCTCTTTGGGAAGGACAGGCATTCCATGAAGGTAACGCGTGGCGGGAGGGGCGGCGAACGAGGCCATAGCGCGAGTCCTCGCCCGGGGCGCATCGCCACGCTCGCTGTGGAGCCGTGGCGATCGACGCCCCCGTGATCGAGGACGCCGAGCCCACACAAGCCGCCCCGGGCGATTCGTTACGGGAGCAGCGCCGCAGGGCGACATCGGCCGGACTCGCTGCGGCGGGTCTCGACGATCATGAGCGATCAAGACGGCACTTGGCCCTACTCGGAGGCCAACGGATAGGTGTGTAGAAGAAGTGGGAGAGTTTCGTTTTGCGTAACTTGGAGCGCCCCCACTCAGAGGTCTGGGCGCGCCCGTGCGGCGGTGCCAGGTAGCGGAAGCGGAGCACTCCGGGCTACGTCCCCACCCTGCTTTGCCAGTACCCCGGCCGACGCCGAACGTGGGCAACGGCCAGAATGACGAGGCGCGCGTCCAGCACGACGTAAAACAGGCAGAACGGGTACCGCCGCAGCGGCCACTGGCGGACTCGCCGGTGGGCCATCGGGGACCAGACCGGAGCGACCTCCGGCGTTTCCACGATCAACGCGACTGCGGCGGCCACGGTGGTGTCGAACCCCAGCGCCGCCTGCTCACTACGCTCGCGGTACCATCCCCGCTCCTGGAGGAGCTCCACGCGGGCCTCGGGGTGAAACTCAGCGGCGAGCAGGCAGGACGCCGGCCCGCATCTCCGCGAGCACCTGGTGGGCGGGCACGGTCGCCACGCTCCCATCCGCGACGCCGCTCAGGCGGGCGTCCAGCTCGGCCGTCCACGACTGATCCCATGCGTCGCCATGGAGGGACTCTTCGGTGCCGGCGCCGTCGAGGCTGTCGAGCAGCTCGGCGAGCAGACGCTCCCGCTCGCCGTAGGGGAGGGCGAGCACCTTCTGGGCGAGCGGTGATGCGTTCATGCCTCCGATCATAGCCTCGTTCGCCGCGCTCGGCCCGA
Organism: Deltaproteobacteria bacterium; assembly: GCA_014191855.1. GTDB lineage: Bacteria > Myxococcota_A > UBA796 > UBA796 > SXON01 > SXON01. The sequence goes on along the minus strand of BJHF01000108.1, from coordinate 8,163 downwards.
GTTCGGAGGGTCATCGTGGGTGGCGTGTCCCCGACGATCACGTCGAACCGACCGAAGATGCCCGGACCGGACCGGTACAGCACGTCGATCGCGTGGGCCCCCGAGGCCCACCACGATCACAGTCCACACACGGCGCTGCACCCGCGCGACGTCGGGGTCCGACTCGGTAGAACTCGTCGAGGCCGGCGCAGGAGAGCCCGGGACGGGCCGGTGACTTGGCGAGGCTCGAGGAGCGGCACGTCCTCCGCACACCCCGGCGAGTGTATTGTTACCGAAGAGGCGGCGCTCGTACCGCGGCCGCAGGCGCCGAAAATGCCGTCCGGTGTAGTTTCTGTCCAACCTGTGCTTTGCCGGGGTCATCGACAGCCGCATCAGGCGTGTAGAACAAGTGGGAGAGTTTCGTTTTGCGTAACCGTGCACCTCGTCCGATGTCGCGGGAACTGAAGGTTTGGACCGACGGGCAGCTCGGGTCCGAGCGGGCGAGGCGCTTGCCCGCAATCCTGCGCCCGAACTTGGCCACGCTCGCCGCCGGAGAGGATGCTCCACACAGCGGCCTTCTGCCCGGGCATGTGCTAAGCTCTCCTGCCATGCCCCGCCACCGCAACGACGACAGCAGCAGTCAAGAGCCTCCGCAGCGGTTTTCCGACTGCGCTGGCCACATCGTGTCGCTGGGGGGCTGCCCCCCACTCCCCCCCGATGTTCCCCTGCGCCGCACGCGGCGACCCAGGTGCTGGCGCGGCGCTCGCCACCTGGCGTTGGCCGCCATGCTGGCGTCGTGCTCGGACTACAATCTGTCTAGTTCGGACGACAAGTCAGCCTCCGGAGAGGAAACCGGCCTCATCGGGGGAGACGACGACGACGATCACCCGGGGTGCACGCGGATTAACAAGGACTGGGAGTACCTTCCCGCGCTCGGGTGGTGTCGTCTCTACAACGATGACGGGGTGTCGTTCACGGAAGAAATTACCGGTTTCAGGATCGAGTCCGACGCAGGTTCCATCTTTCCAGACGGATTGCCGCTCCACCTTGACGGCGACGAGAACGAGTGGAGCGGCACCGACAGTTGGCCGGCGTCCCCGCACTACGAGTCTGCCGATCTCGTAGCCGTTCAAGCGAGTGACACGTCTTGGAGTGCGAGAACCTCGGGAACGGCCGACCTGGGCACGATCGCGAACTGCAACAGCGAGGGGGGTTGTACTTGGGATTGGCTCGTGGTGGAGATCTACGACACCACGCGATCGACGGAGACGATGAACACCTGCAACGAGTACCTAAACCCTGGGCTCTTCGTGTGCTTGGAAGGACACTCACCCCTGCAGTCTTACCCCGCCGTACACCGCTATCCGGAGACTAGCCCGACTGCTCGGTGCTCGGCCGGCGCTGGTACGTTCCGCCTCGTGCCCATCCGAGCGTTCGACCACGATGACAACCGACTCCAAACCAAGATTCTTCGGCCGGTTTTGGTTCAGGGCACCGGCTCGCTGACCGCCGACGCGGTGATTACGCGCATTGCCCCGCTCACGGAGGTTGCTGGTAGGCTCAGCGCCCTCCGCTCCGATGCACCTCGAGCACTCCTCGACTCCCGCGATCGAGTCCAACAGGCATCGCAGGTGACGCTCACGGTGGAGCGGCCGGAAACCCTGCCGGTCCCTGGAGATGTGACCGGGTCCACGACATTCGTGCTGGAGGGTGTGCCTCGCTCCCCCGCGAGCGTTCTGCCGGTGGAGCTCGCGTGGACCTGCCCCGCGCACGGCCCATCGCCCACTTCCGCGCAGGCGCTGCCGGAGGGCTATGTATTCTCCCCCGACAAGCTGGGTTGTATGGGGGAATGGGCGCAACCGTTCACCGTGCGACCGCTCACGGCCGCCGGCAAGCCGGCACTCTCCATCGAAGTCTACGGGCAGCCGGGACTCACTGAACGGGTCGTCCTCGTCGGGGAACCTGGAGCGGAGCGGTTCGACTACCGCTCGCGCGGGCTGCACATCTCCGGCGTTTGGGGCGGTCGACTGACCCCGAGTTCAGCAGTGGTTGACCTATACGATGTTTCCTACCGCGGGCTACCCATCTGCGGCCCCGGACGCTACACGCTTCCGGCGGAGCAATAGTGGCGGCGGTGCGCTCGCACTCTTTCGTCGCATGGGCCGTCGTGGTGGCGTTCGCCTCGGGGTGCGAGGCGGCTTCCAGCGAGCAGGCCGGCTACTCGGAGGTGGTGCTCGCCTGCGGACCGGTCATCAACTCCCCGCCAGCGGCTCTGGTAGCCGGTGTATTTTCCGACCCGGTGTCAACGAACTGCGGAGCCGAGCTGGGGGGGGCGCTGAACGTAGACTGGGAGACGTTCGGTGGGGCCCCAGCCGAGTTCTACGAACCGTCCACCGCGAGCGAACTTCTTGTGGCGGGAGTGATCATTTTGTTGGCTGCGGATGGTGGACCCGGGGACCCCTGCGCGGCTCCGGCTGCGCCGGAGAACTTCCGCGCCTCGTTGGGCGGCTGCGGCGAGTTGGAGGGGGAGAACGGCAAGTCGTGGTTCGACTTGATGCAGCGAACTATCTCGGAGGTCCGCCACGATCTTGCCATTCCATACCCGATGGCCCGCGCCAGCGATGCTTTGGTGGTCGGCGACATTGCGTCGGACGATCCGCCAGAGGGCGTGATCGGCGCCCCGCCCATGGCCGTAGTTGAGGTTGCGGCCCTTCTTGCTCACGAAGTATCGCACGCCGTTTACGGTCGGCACGTGGCATGCGCTGACGAGCAGGAGCGAACTGAGTGCGATGAAACCGCCGAAGGGGCTTACGGTGTGGGAGCTTGGTGGGCCGCGAGATGGGCCCTGGTGAATGCCGCTGTGCTCGATTTCGACGACTGCGACGCGGCTCGCTACAGCAGTGCTCAGCAGTGCTCAGCGATCAACGAAAGCGACGACTTCGCTTCGTGCGAGGCGGATATCCTCCGGTGTTCGGGCACATAGCAAGAGGCGGCGCACGAAACGCCGGTAACTTCCGCCGGCGGGGTTGCAACTCGCCGGAGCGCTGTGGTAAGATGACATTCCCATCGGAGATTCCGCGTGTTCACCCGCTTCCGTACCCTGCTTGCCGCTCTGCTTGCCGTTGTCGTAACCCTCACCGGTACCGTCGCCCTCGCCGGCACGCCGCGGCGTCCGCCCGGATCGTATACCTTCGGCCCGGTGGCGGTATGGACCGACGGCACCGTGACCGATGTCTTCCAGCCGATGAGCGACCCCATGCCGTCGGCCTCATTGGTGAGCGCGCGCATCTTCCTCGAGATTACCGAGGCGACGGCGACGAACCTCCGCACCCGCCCCGCCTTGCGGTACAGTGCAGACGGAGTCGGCTGGGACGCGGCGCAGCCCATCAACACGGCCTACGTCTCGGGGAACGGTGTGCAAGCGGGCACGACCTTCGTGGACCTCACGACGTTGGCCGGCGTCACGCCGAAGGCTTGGGTGCAGTTCGGCGTTCAGGTCAAGAACAATGCACAGGGAAACTACGAAATCGCTCACACTGTTCTGCTCGTGGAGCCGAAGGGGCACTAGGCGACGGCCCGTTTCGGACCCCGATGGGGGCGCGTCATCAGGTGAGGGCAGGCGCCTGGGTGCGGCGTCGACACCCGGAAGGCAGGCCGCCGCTCGGGAGCCTAGCGACCCCCATCGCTTGCGAGCAGCAGGCAACAGGTGAGGATGGTTCAAGCCCTACTCCTCGCATTCGGGTAGGTGGTTGCCACCGCCAGCCCCGCCCGCAGCACATACTCCCAAGCTCCCGCCGTCGTCCGCAGGTTCAGGCGCTCCTTCATCGCCTGCAACCTCCGGTAGAGCGTCGGGTCCACACGAGCGCACACGTCGATTCGGCGCGGTGATGCCGCGTCGTAGGCGAGCGGGTTCCCGACCGCCTCCACCAACCACGCAGGCAGGGCTTCGTCGCGGCGCGGGGGGGCCATCTCCAGCCGGGCGAGGATCGCCGCGAGGAGTGGGATCGGCACCTCTTCGGAGTCCCGCCCGGGGGCTCGCGGAGCTTCCGCCCGCTGCAACGGCGCCACGGCCGGCCGCGGCCTCACCGCCCCGCCGCTCGCCTCGCCCTCGACGCTCGCCTCGCCCTCGACGCTCGGCACAACCTCGGCCTGCGCCACGCTCCCGACGGTCACGCCGTCCCACGCCACTGGCCCAGCGCCCCATAGCGCGCCCGCGCCGCGGCGCTCCGCGGCGTCGGCCTCCGCGCGGGCGCGGGCAGGATCAAGCATCGTCGTCCCAGCCGCGGATGTGGACGCCCGAGTTGCCCGCAGCCGCGAGCGGCGGCAGCGTGCTGTCCGGGCGGATGCGTGCCCACGCGACGCCGGCCAGCGACTCCAGGCCCTGTAGGAACTCGCGGGTCTGGCCACGGCGGGCGAGCGTCCAGACCGAACGCCCGCGATTCAGCGCCTCCCGCACCTCATCGGTCCGCGGGAGCGGGTTCGACAGGTAGGATAGCGCGCCCTCGTGGTTCGACGCATCGTGAATCACCGCGGCGTCATGGGTCCACTCCTCCTTGGGCACCGCGTCGATCCGGACGAGCACGATCTCGGTGTTGGCCGGCGTCGCGCGGAGCATCCGGATGAGGTTCGCGGAGGCGTCGTCGCCATCGGTGGGCGCGAGGAGCAGAACGCCGGGCAGACAGCCGCCCTTCTTCACCGGCGGGGTGTCGACCACGATGGCGTCGAAGCGCCCGAAGCGGCTCGGCCCGGAGCGGTAGAGGAGGTCGACGGCGTACGCGCCCGCGAGGCCGACGACGGTGATGCTACCGGAACCGCGCTGGATGCGGGCCACGTCGGGGTCCGCCTCCGAGATGCCGAGTCGGCGGCGGGCGTCGAGCTGGTCGTCGGTGACCAGGTACAGCACGTCGAGTCCGGCGAAGGAGAGCCGCTCCGCGAGGCTGGCGGAAAGGCACGTCTTCCACACGCCGCCCTTCCACGAGGAGACGACGACGGTGGGGAGGCGCGGGACGGCAGCATCGCTCGCGAGCTCGGCCGGGACCGAGATCGTTGGGACGGCGCGGGGGGAGCGGCTGGGAGAGGAGAGGGTGGGGGTCAGATGGCGATCATGGGGGCGAGACATGGTGTTCCTGTGGGAAGGGAGAGGGTTTTTGCAGGAGTTCATATGGCGGCCATAGGGCCGCCATATGACGAGGAATCAGGCGGCGTTTTCGCCGGGAACCCCTGGCGACGGATCGACTGGGGCTGGCGGTGCGGTCGCATCGGCCGACACTTGGGCCGCGCCGGCGGCGCGCAGGAGCACATCGACGACGCGTCGGCGTGCATCGGCTGCGCCGGCCCCGCCGGGGACGTACACCACGCGGACGACGAAGGCGGCGGGGTCAGGCGGCGTCATGGGACACCTCCTCCTCGGGTTCCTCCGGCGGCTCCCGCCACAGGTCCGCGGCGGCAAGCTCGCAGAAGGGTGCGCAGACGAGGAGGCGGCGCCGGACCTTCGGCGAAAGCGGGCGCCGCCCCGCGAGGAGCTGCGAGAAGTAGGAACGCGATACGCCGAGCCGCGCGGCGCCTTCGGTAAGCGTCATGTGGCAGCGGCCGAGGAGCGCGCGAACGCGGTTGCCGCGGAGGAGCCAGGCGGAGCGAGGAGGAGAGGAGGCGGCGATCATGTGTCCATCTTTGCACACCGTTGTCTAAGCGTCCACATCTCGGCGCGACCTCGCCTGAAAGATGTGTACTTCGTGGAGACAATCGGCTATGGTGCCCCGATGCCCACGCGATCCCCCACCGAGTTGCTCCTGCGGAACATCCCCCCCAGCTCCGGCGCCGCCGGGGTGGCCGCCATCACCTGGGAGGCGCGGGCGTCGTTCGGCCCCTACCTGCGCGCCTTGCGTGAGTCGGCGAGGCTCTCCCTGCGCTCTGCGTCCGAGCAGATGGGCGTTTCGTTCAGCTACCTCGCGAAAATGGAGACGGGCGAGCGCGCCTCGCCGCCCACGTTGAAGGTGCTCCAGCGGATGGCCAAGCTCTACGGTCGGGACCTCCGCGAGCTGATGCACGAGGCCGGCTTCCGCTTCGAGACGCCCGCCGACCAGGTGGACGAGAACATCGACCGCCAGTTCGAGCGGCTGGTCACCTACCCCGCGCTCCGACCCATGCTCATGGACGCGGGGGTCATCGACATGATCCCGCGCAAGCTCAAGCGCCAGTGGGTGGAGTTCGCGCGCAAGCTGGAGAAACACTTCGTCGACAGCGACGTGGAGCTCAAGGACATCCTCAGCGGAAAGGAGGCGTGATGCGGAAGTGCGTCATCTACTGCCGGGTCAGCACCGATCGGCAGCGCCAGGCCGGCACCATCGAGTCGCAGCGGGAGGCGCTGCTGCACTACGCGCGGGCATGCGAGTGGACCGTGGTTTCGGTGGAGGAGGACGACGGCTTCAGCGGCACCGTCCCCGCGTGGGAGCGGCCGGGGATGAGCCGTGCGCTGCGCCTCATCGAACGGAAGGAAGTGGACTACCTGCTCGTGGTCGACCTCGACCGCACCTCGCGCGCCGAAGACCCGTTCGAGCGCGCCATCGTGCGGAAGGCGCTGCGCGACCACGGTGTGCTCCTCGCCACGCCCAAGGGCATCCTCCGCGACATCACGCCCGAGGAGAAGCTCACCCAGGACATGCTGTCGTCGGTCGCCTCCTACGAGCGATCGAAGACCCGCGAGCGCACGCTTCGCGGGCGGAAGGACGCGGTGTTGCGGAAGGGTGGACGCCCGCTCACGCAGACGCCGCTCGGGCTGGAGTGGTCGCCCGAACAGCACGGGTACATCGCCTCACCTATTGAGGCGCCGGTCGTGCGCGAGATCTTCCGGCTCGCCGCCGAGGGGATGGGGCCGCTCCAGATCGAGCGGGAGCTGGTGCGAAAGAACATGCCCTCCGGGCGAATCCAGAAGTACCGCCCTCGCGGCACGCCGAAAGGCACGCCGCGCGAGCCGGGGACCAAGTTCATCGTCCGTCGCTCCATCCAGGACATGCTCGCGAACCCCGTGTACTGCTCCGATCGGTGGGCGCCGAACCCCGCGTGGGACCCCAACTTCACCGTGTCCGTCGAGCCGGTCGTGAGCCGAGAGGCGTGGGACGCGGCGAACACCGCGCTGCAGGGCCGTGCCCGGCCGCCGGCTCGGCCGCTCAAGTACGACTACCTCCTTCGGGCAGTGGCCTTCTGCGCCCGGTGCGAGCGAAAGATGCGCGGCCAGACCACCCCCGGCGGGAACGCCTACTATCGGTGCGAGTTCGCCAATCGGGACCAGGTCAACTGCGAGCGCTGCTCCTCCGGCCGAGCGGTCCGCGCCGACCAGATCGAGCCCCTAGTTTGGACCTACGTCCAGCAGCTCATCCTCGAACCCGGGTACTTCCGTGCCGAGGTTGAGCGCGCGGTCGAGGCGGATCAGAAGCGCAACGGCAGCGGTGGCGCGGACGCGGCTCGCGCGATCCGCACCGAACTGGAGCGCCTCGCGCTGGAGCGGAGCCGCGTCCAAGCCGGCTTCCGGAAGGGCGTGTACACCGAGGACGAGGTGGCCAAGGAGCTGGCGGCCATCGAGCGCGAGAGGGCGCCGCTCCTGAGCCGGCTGGAGCTCGCGCAGCTGGACGAGCGAAGCCTCGGCGCGAAGTCGGCCCGTCTCGCCGCCGTGGAGGCGCGGCTCTCGACCCTGCGGAGCGCCGTGAAGACCGTGGACCGCGACCAGCAGCGCGCCATCATCGGCGAGCTGATCGAGCGGGTGGTCATCGACACCGAGACCCGCGCGGTCGAAATCCGGGTGCTCGTGGGCGACGCCCCGGCCGGGGACGCCGAGGCCGTCGGCGGCTCGCCCACCCCGGCGCCCCACAGCTCGAAGGGCGGGCGGCGGCCGGGTAGCGCCGCCTCCGAGAGTTACGGGAGCGGACTCTCTGGTGGGAGAACTACACCCCTACCGCAATCGCCCTCGACCACCTCTTCCCACCCACGATTGTAAGCGCGCCCGGCGCCTGCGCGTTGAGCGGAGGGTCGAGCCCCGTTCATTGGCCGAAGCTCCGAGCCGAACCACGCGTTACGGATCGCAAGATATTGCAGCAACAAGGCACGATATTTACTGGCAGTCGTGAGGCATTTAGATTAGTGCAGATCGTCACCCGGGGATAGCGCTGGAATAAAGCCAGCGAATCTTGA
>BJHF01000107.1 GCA_014191855.1 Deltaproteobacteria bacterium | reverse complement strand
GCCGTGCATCCCCGAGAACAACGCAACCGAATTCTTCTTCGCTCCACCGGGTCGGGTCCATGGAATTCTCCAAGAACGACCGATCACTCGGTGGGATTGACTTGTCAAGATGTCACTAGTGATCAGGTGGCGCCGCCGCCCCCTTCGTGCTCCTGGCGGTCGGGATTTTGGGGCGGCGGCGTCGGTAGATTGCGGCCTGATCCAAGGCAACGAGGCCGCGCGCATCGCCCTGCCGGGTTAGTCGTTACCTCGCCCGGAGCTGCCCATGTCCACGTTCTCCCTCCCGTCGGACATCGTCTTCAACCGGGGGCGGGTGGAGGACGCCGCAGCGCTCGCCGCGGAAACGCGTGCTGCCTCCTGGCTGCTGCTCACGGGGGATGAGTTCACGGCAATGGGCGGCCTCTCCTATGCGGAGGTGCAACGTACGATCTCCCGCTCGGAGAACGTGCCTTCCGATCCGCCGCGCACCCTGGATCTGAACCACGCCCGGCAGCACGTGGCCGCGCTGGATGCGCTCCCGCGCCCCACGCTCGTTACCTGCCGAATGGGGCCGCGCTCCTCCGCGGCCGCCTACATGTACGCCGGGCTTCGCGCGGGGGCCGACGCGGATGACGTGATCATGCAGGCCCAGCTCCGCGACGCGCCGTTCGTGCAGTCGGCGGAGTGCATCGCTTGGGTGCGGAGCTCCATCGAGGCGCTGCGGGCTGAAGAGGGCTGAGGGGCGTGCGCTGAGGGGGCGATACGGCAGGCCCAGTCGCGGGTCCAGCGTGGGTAGGGCCGTATCGCGGGGCGGCCGGCGGGCGGAGACAGGGTATCCGCCCCAAAATGGAGCACACCGCGTAGGTATCCCCTGAAAAATGCGACAGACGTGGGACGTGGCGAAGCGACAGGTGCAAATACTCGGCGTTCGCCCGTTGGCCCGATCGACATCGCCTGGCAAAAGGAGCCCCGACGTCGCAAATTTGAGGGGATACCTCGGCGAGTGTCGCAAATCGGGGGGGATACCTGAGGGCGTTGGCGCCGAAAGCCGGCCGTGGGCGCCGCCTCACCCCTCAAGGGCAAACCGCGTCCGTTGAAGCGGTGCACGTTCCACCCGCGCAGCTCACCGCGTCGCTGAGCGAAGCCGCGTTGCCGTAGCAGTAATGATCGGTGGACGCAGGAGCTTGTTGCAGGTCGTAGCTGGCGTTGTCGTCGCCGGAAGCGTCGTCGCCCCAGTCGCAGCCAACCGAGTCTACCGTGCCGCTCGTCGAGATCGAGAGGTAGCCGCCGCCGCCATACGGGGCCGTGTTGCCCACGAAGCCGGCCGCACCGAGCATCGACGCGGAGCAGCTCAGCTCGCCGTAGTTCTGCATCCAGAAGCCGCCGCCGAGGCTGGTCGCCTCGTTGTCGCTCACGACGCTGTCGATGAGATCGACCCACGCATAGCCATAAACCGCGATGCCGCCGCCGTAGCGGGTGGTGTTGCCGGTGACCACGGAGTCGATGAGCGTGACGTTGGGCGTGGCGGGGAGCGCGCCGTACGACAGCGAGCGACTCGCGACGACGCCGCCGCCCGCCGAGCCCGAGGTGCCGTTGCCATCGGTGATCGTGAGCCCCTGGAGCGTGAGCGTTGCGTTGCTGACGGAGACGACGGAGCCTGTGGGCCCACCGGACGACGACGCGGTGGTGAGCGTGGTGGCCGACGCGCCACCGAACCCCTGAATCGTCAACTCGGTCGCGACCTGGCTCAGCGAAACCTGCCCGTACCACGTGCCATCGCAAAGAGTGAGCACCCCTTCCTCAATCACCAGATCGGCGGTGCTTGCATCGCCGATCACGACGGGAGAAGCGGCGGTGCCGGCCGCGAGCGTGGCCGTGACATCGGTCGCAACCCCCGCAGCATCCCACCACGTCGCCGCGCCGGTTTCAACCGTCGAAGCATCACAATCGTTGTCCTCGCCGTCGCAGGCTTCCAGCGCGCCGGGGTGGGCGGCCGCGCTGGCATCGTCGCAGTCGCCGTCGACGAGCACGCCGTCGGTCGGCGCATCACACTGCGTCGTGAGCGTGGAGGGGTCGCCGTAGCCGTCGCCATCCGCGTCCGTGTACCAATCGTCCTCGCCGAAGGCGCCGGCTTCGTCCACGACGCTATCGCAATCGTTGTCAATGGTGTCGCACACCTCGGCAGCGGCCGGGTTTACGGTGTCGTCCACGTCGTCGCAGTCGGTGCCGTCGGTCACCCAGCCCACGCTCAGGCCGCAGGCTTCGAGCGACGTGGCGACATCGCCATATCCATCGAGATCAACATCCTGGTAGTAGGTGGTCGTCAGGCCGATGTCGACGCCGCCATCGCAGTCGTCGTCTACGCCGTTGCACGACTCGGCCGCGACTGGGTTCACCAGCGCATCCGTGTCGTCGCAGTCGCTGCGATCCGCGACCTGATCTGCCGCGGCAGAGCAGGCATCCGTCGCGGTGGCCGGATCGCCGTAGCTGTCCCCGTCCCCGTCCGTATACCAGGTGCTCTCGCCGGTGCTCCCGGCTTCGTCGGTGAGGCCATCGCAGTCGTCGTCCGCGCCGTTGCAGGCCTCGATCGCCGCAGGGCTCACCCCGGTGTCCGCGTCGTCGCAGTCCCCGCCCGCAGCAATCGTGCCGGCCGGCTGCGAACACGTCGTTACTGCGCTCGCGACATCGCCATAGCCGTCGCCATCCACGTCCGTGTACCAGGTGCCGGCGTCTGTGGCGTCGTCCGGGTCCACCGTGCCGTCGCAGTCGTTGTCCAGACCGTCGCACAATTCAGGGGCACCGGGGTTGATCGAGGGATCGGCGTCGTCACAGTCGGTCCACGGCTCCACGTAGCCGGCAGGTTGGTAACAGGCCGCGATGAAGCCCGATGGATCTCCATAGCCATCCTCATCCGCGTCGCGATACCATGGCGTCGTTTCGATGCCCTCGTCCGTTTCCCCGTCACAGTCGTTGTCCTTGCCGTCGCACACATCCTCGGCGACCGGGTTCACGTCGGGGCGCTCGTCGTCGCAATCGTCTGCGTTGGTCACGTACCCGAGCACCCCCTCGCAGGAGTCCAACGCGATCTCCGGATCCCCGTACCCGTCGCCATCGTTGTCCGCGAACCAGTAGGCGGTGGCCTCCTCGTCGAGCGCGCCGTCGCAGTCCTGATCGATGCCGTCGCACACCTCCTGAGCCCCGGGGTAGATGCCCGCGTCGTCGTCGTTACAATCCGTGCCGCCGAAGCCACTTTTCGCCTCTCCGTCCCCGTCCTGATCACCGTCATCGCCGTTGCAGTCCTGGTCGATCCCGTCGTACCAGATCTCGGTGGCACCGGGGTTGATCTCGGGGTTGGCATCGTCACAATCCCCACCCTCCACCGAGTACGTGTCCCCATCCTCGTCGGTGGGGCCCGTGTCAACCGTGTCGGCCGTATCGCCGCTGTCCGCGGTATCGCCGCTGTCGAGGCCGACGTCTCCCCCACTGTCCTTCCCGGTATCCTTGCCCTCACCGTCGCAGGCCATCATCATCAGGGTGAGCAAGGGGAGCAAACGGAGCATGGAGACCTCGACGGATCGCGCGTTGGGGGAGTCGGCGCCCGTTATACCCCCGCTCCATGCGGACTGACGACAAGGAAGTTGCACGCCAGAACGGCGCGGATCGCCCGACGGTCGGCTCGTGGCTTGCGGCACAGGGGTGCACGGGGAAGGAGGCGCGCGCCCACCTCGAGAACGGAAAAGTGTGGTTGGAGCAGACTCCGGTTCGGGATGCACGGCGCCCGGCCGATCCGGCCAGGCTCCGCTTGGAGGCCTCAAGGCCGCGATTCAACCCGGAGCGTGAGCCCGCGGTCGTGTATCGTGACACACGCTTATGTGTCGTGTACAAGCCCAGCGGCGTGCTGAGTGTGCCAGCGCCAGGGCGAAGGGAGCCCAGCGTATTGACGGCGTGCCAACGGTGGTTCGGCAAGGCGTTCGCGGTGCACCGCATCGACGAGGGCACCTCCGGGCTGATGATGTTTGCCCTCGATGAAGCGACACAGACCCGACTGAAAGACCTCTTGGAAGTTCACGACGTCGAGCGGCGCTACCTGGCTTGGGTGCAGGGAGTGTTCCCGGAGGCGCCGTGCACCGTGGAGTCCTGGTTCGTGCGCGATCGGGGTGATGGGCTCCGCGGCTCCGTGCTCGCCGGAAGACCACGGCCAACCGACGCGAAGCGGGCACTGACACATCTGATACGTATCACTTCAGGCGGCGGTCGATCGGTGGTGGAGGCCCGCCTGGAAACGGGTCGTACGCACCAGGTGCGGATCCACCTCGCCGAGCGCGGCTTCCCGATCATCGGGGATGAGCTCTACAGCCGCGCCCGCGGGAGTCGCCTGGCCCTGCACGCCCATATCCTCGGGTTCAAGCACCCTTGGAGCGGACTGACACATCGATATGTGTCACCGCTTCCCGACGATCTCGCGCGTGCGGTCGGCGGGGGAGGGTAGACTGTAGTTCGCCGGTTTGCCGCTCGCGGTTCACACGCACGGAGTCCACGATGCTGATCCTCATGATGGCCTGTGCGACCGAGACAACGCAGCCCGCTGGCTCGGACTCGGCCGCGCCCGACAGCTCGATCACGGGTGGTGCCGAAGCCGATCTGTTGTTCGATGTGTCGGTGCTTCACGAGCTGGTCGTGACGCTCCCCGAAGCGGACTGGGACGCGCTCCGCGAGCAGACACGCTCCTACTACTCCCTCTTGGGCGAGGGCTGCATGGAGGGCCCCTGGGAGAGCCCGTACACCTACTTCGAGGGCGAGGTGAGCTTCGACGGGGAGGCGCTCGGCACCGTGGGCGTGCGGAAAAAGGGGCTGATCGGGTCTTTGTCCACGGAGCGGCCGAGCCTGAAGGTGGACGTGGACCACTATGTGGACGACGCGCGCTTCCACGGGCTCGAAAAGCTGGTGTTCAACAATAACAACCAGGACGCGGGGCGGCTGCGCACCTGCCTGGCGCACGACTTCTTCCGGGACGCGGGGCTGGTCGCACCCCGGTGCGCGCTCGCGCACGTGACGGTGAACGGCGAGGATCTGGGGATCTACAGCCACACCGAGAACATCGACGAGGAGCTGGTGGCCCGGCAGACGGGTACCCGCCCGGATGCGATGTACGAGGGCACGTTGAGCGACTTCCGCGAGGAATGGCTGGCCACCTTCGACCCGGAGACCGACACGAGCGACGGCCACGAGCTGGAAGCGGTGCGCGTCGCGCTCGAAGCGGGCGACGACGAGGTGATGGCCGCGCTTGACGAGGTGATCGACCTCGATTCGTTCTTCACGTTCTGGGCCGCCGAATCGCTGGCCGGTCACTGGGACGGATACAACGGAAACACCAACAACTTCTACACGTATGTGGAGTCTGGTCGCCTGAAGTTCATCGCGAGTGGGCCAGACGCGACGTTTGACTCCCGCAGCCCCTTCGGCGAGGGACAGCCGATCTGGGTCACGACCGCGAGCACGTTGGCGAACCGGTTGATCCAGCTCGACGACGGCAAAGCGCGGTACCTCGACGCAATGCAAGGGCTGCTCGATGGTGCCTGGAACGAAGATGCACGGCTCGCCCAGGTGGACGCCTTCGACGACCTCACGCGGGACCTGCAAACGAAGGAGCAGCGCGACGGGATCGCCGCTACGCGGGCGGTGATCGAGGCCCGTGCCGGGGATCTCGAAGCCAGCATGGGCGGCAGGTTCACGCCGCCGGGGCTTCGCGGGAACCCCTGCTTCACGGACATCGGCCACGTACGCATCGACTTCGCGACCGAGTTCGGCACCTATCCCGACGGCGATCTGTTCGGCGGTGGCGAGGCGATCTCCGACTACGTGTTCCGCGACGTGGCGTATCCATCGATCGCGGACGGGGTATCCGCCGGCTGGGCCGACGACGGCCGGGCGCTCGTTTTGACGATCAGCCAGCTCAACGAGACGACGTTCGTAGCGCCGTATGTGCTGGTGGACCCCGACCTGTTCACCTCCGGCGCCGCGTTGAACATCGACGGGATCGCGGCGGAGGGCGCGATCCTTTACCAGGACGCGACGACCGGCGGCGCCTGGGAGACCGTGGCGTACCTGGGTGGCGAGGGCGTCACGTTCATCGAGGCGGGGACCTCGCGGGGGGACACGGTGAGCGGGGTGTTGGATGTCGGGGTGTTGGGGAGCGCGGAGTAGGAGCCGGCGCGGCGGATCGGTCCAGCGCGCCACTGCGCCGGATCTGCACCTTCCCTCTGCCCGAAGTGCAACCTGCGGATTCTCACGTCCGCTACGGTTCGGCCATGGACGCTGCTCCCGCGCTTGATGCCCCCCTCCGAGCGGCGACCGCCGACCCGGCGCTCCCTCCCCTCACCCCAGAGCTGCGCCGCGTGGACCTTCGGGCCCCCTCGCCGCGCGAGGCCCTCGTTGGCTTGGGCGGGCTCCTCGCCCTCGGCGCGGCGTTCGCGCTCGGCGCCCCGCGGCCTTCGTTCCAGCTTGGCGGGTTCCTCGTCTCGATCCTCGGGGCGATGGTGTTCACCGGCCCCACGCTGATCGTGCTGCATCCGGCCTGGGGTCACACCGCGCCCGCCGACGCCCTCCTGCGCACGCTGAGCTGGTCGCTGGTCCGCACCGGCCGGCTCGCCCTCGCGTTGTCCCCCCTCGCCCTGCTCTTCGTCGCCGCCGGCACCACGCTGCGCGTCGTGTTCATGACGACGTGGCTCGGCGTCGCCGCGCTGGGCTCGTGGTCCACCTTCCGCGCCTTGGTCGCCGTGGAATGCCGCGCCGTCGGCCGCGACACCTGGTCGGCCACGCCGCTGTTCCTCGGCTGGACCGCGCTCACCGCCCTGGTCGCGCTCGTGCTCCTCGGCTCCTGGTACAAGGTGGCGCCATGACGACCCTGGAGCTGTTCACGCGGCTGGTTCGTGCGCCCACCGCCCTTTTGAACGAACACGGCGAACGAGCGTTGAGCCACCTCGCTCCGCGCTTGCTCACGATCATCGCCCTCTGCTCGTGTTTCCTCGGCTTCTCGGTCGGAAGCCACCACAGCCTCCAGCAGGGCATCTTCGCCGGCCTCAAGATGCCGCTGGTGTTCCTGCTCCCGCCGCTCCTCGCCGTGCCGGCGCTCGCCGCCGCCGGCGACCTGCTCGGGCTCCCGGCCTCCGCGCGCCGCGCCGCCGCCGCGGGCCTGCTGGCCATGACCCGAATCGCCATCTTCGCCCTGGCCTTCGCGCCGGTGGCGTGGCTGCTCGCGACGGTTTCACAGTCGTACCGTGTGGCCGCCCTGGCTACCACTCTCCACCTCGCCGTGGCGGGGCTCGCGGGCCTGTCCTTGCTCGTACACACCGCCCCCGGCGCGATGCGCGCCGCCTGGACGACGCGGGCCGCGATGCTGGGTGTCGTGCTCGCCCTGTTCGGCACCGTCGCCGCCCAGACCGGGTGGTTGTTGCGCCCGTTCATCCTCAAGCCGGAGCTCACCCCGGAGCTGTTCCAGCCCCCGGAGAGCGACGTGTTCACCGAGGTGCTGGATCGCCTCGAAAACCCGCGGGGGAGCTACTGATGCTCGGCTCGGGCGGCTGGGCGATGGTGGTGGTCGTGTGGTTGTGCGTCGGGCTCGTCGTGGCTGCGGCGCTCCACCATCGCCGGGAGCCACTCTCGACGGCGCTCGCCGCCATCCCCGCCTGGCCGCTGTTGTTGCCGGTGCTCCTGGGACCGGCGACCTCGGAGGCTTCCCCCCGCGCGAACGCCGCCCTGGAGCGGTTGGCGGCGGCGCTGGCTGAGGCTGGCGAACCCTGCGCGCTGCAGGGGCTGCGTGAAGGGTTGGTGGCCGCTGAAACCCGGCTCGATCGCCTGGATCGGCTGTTGGCTGAGCTGGGCGACGCCGGGGAGGCCGAGCTCGCGCGGGTGCGGCTGATCCGGCAGGGCACGGCTTCGGAGATCGACGCGGTGCTCGCCGAGATGGTGCGCCTGCGGGTGTCCATCGGGCTCGCCGCGCTCGCGAATGAGCCGCGCGCCGTGCGGGCGCAGCTCGGAGAGCTCGTCGCGAGGGTGCGGGCGCTGGAGGAGGTGAACACGGCGCTCGACGGGGGGCGATACACTGTCGCCGAGGTGCACGAGTCGTGAAACAGGAGGTGAGCAAGGAGGTGACCGCTGAAGTGCTGGTCGTAGACGACGACCCGCGCCTGCGGGAGCTCGTGCGCTACACCCTCACGCGGGCCGGCTTCAGCGTGCGCGAGGCCGGGGACGGGAAGGCGGCGCTGGTCGCGATCCGCGTTCGCCAGCCCGACCTCGTGGTGCTGGACGTGCTGATGCCCGAGCTGGACGGTATCTCGGTATGCCGGGAGATCCGGGCGAACTGGGACATCCCCGTGGTGTTTTTGAGCACGCGCGCCGAAGAGGTGGACCGGATCGTTGGACTCGATCTCGGCGGCGACGATTACCTCGGCAAGCCCTTCGCGCCGGCGGAATTGGTGTCACGGGTGCGCGCCGTGCTGCGACGCAGCAAGAGGGCGGCGCCGCCACCCGCGCAGGTGGACGCGGGCGGCGTGCGGGTGGACGTGACCGTATACCGGGCCTGGGCCGGGGAAATCGAGCTCGCCCTGACGCGAACCGAGCTGCGGATGCTGCACGCGTTGTTGGGCGCCCAAGGCGCGGTGCTCACCCGCGATCAGCTCGTTCGTGCCGCGTGGGACGGGCCACACTTTGTGGCCGATCGCACCGTGGACAGCCACATCCGCGGCGTGCGGAACAAGCTGCGTGCGGTCGGGCACGACCCGGTGGAGACCGTGAACGGCGTCGGCTGGCGCTGGCGGACGTGAGCCCCTCGACGCCGCGGCCCCCGGTACAGACGACGGGATGGACCCGGCCGGCGATCCCCCTTCAATGGGCGCTGTTCGTGAGCCACGTCGGTATGTTTGCGCTACCGGCGGCGCTGTTGTTGCTCACGGGCGCCCTCGCACGTGACCAATTCAAGCAGCGCGAGAACGAGCTGAGGCGGGAGGCGATGCTGACGGCGGAGATCGTCGAGGCTCGACTGGGGGATCGCGCGGCCGACCCGGCGGCCTGGGCCGCGCTGCAGCCCCGCTTGGAGCGCCTCGCCAGCGACACCGGGCTCGGCGTGCGCCTCGTGGACCCCTCGGGCACGGTGATCGTAAGCAACGGCCCCGGCGCGGGGAACGACCTGACGGCGCGCGACGAGATCACCGCGGCGCTCCTCGGGAACACCACCGCGATCACCCGGCGGGGGCTCCCCGGGGCCGGCCCGACGCTCCCGACGGGCGCCGAGCACCGGGCGTGGACCTTCGCGGCCAGCCCCGTGCGGGAGGACGCCAGGATCGTCGGGGCAGTGATGGTTGTGCACGCAAACCGGAGGGGCGTTGAAGTGCTGGGCTCCCTGGTGGACGAAGCCGGGTGGCAAGCCAGCATGGTGGCGAGCCTGGCCCTGGGCGCGGCCAGCTTCGCGAGCTGGCGAGTGTCACGTTCGCTGCGAGCGCTGGCGCGGGTCACAAGGGAGGTGACCGAGCGCGGCGAACGCGGTGATCAAGCACGATGGTTGCTGGATGCGACGGTGGGCACGCGCATCGCGGAAGTGCGCCAGGTGGCGCGCTCCTTTCGCGACACGCTGCGCCGCTTGGAGGAGCGGTTGGCGTACAATCAGGAATTCGCCGCAAACGTAAGCCACGAGTTCCGCACGCCCCTCACCACCCTGCGCGGCACGGTGGATGTGCTCCGCGACGACGACGACATGCCGCCGGAACAGCGGAGCATCTTCCTCGAGAACGCGCGGACGGACCTCGATCGTTTGCTGCGCGCGGTGCAGGGGCTCTACGACCTCGCTCGGGTGGACGCCGCGACGGCGCAAGAGCCCGTGTCTTTGGGCGACGTGTGTCGGGAGGTGTTGGGGCGCACGCCGGGCGTGAGCTTCGAAGGCGAAGCGGGCGATGTGCTCGGCGACGCAGCCCAGTTGGAGTTGGCGCTGCGAAATCTCGTTGAGAATGCCCAGCTCCACGGCGGCCCCAACGTGCGGGTGCGCGCCTGGGTGGAGGGGGCGCGGACTGGCCTGGACGTGGAGGACGACGGGCCTGGGATCTCCCCAGCGAACGTGGAGCGGGTGTTCGACCGCTTCTTCACGACGGGGCGCGATCGGCAGGGCACCGGGCTGGGTTTGGCGCTGGTGCGCGCGATCGCGCGGGCTCACGGTGGGGAGGTGACCGTGCGGAGCGAGGCGGGGAGAACGGTGTTTCGGTTGGATTTGGGGCTCGCACCGCGGCCTGCGTAGCCACGACCTAGAAATTCAAGATCGCCCCCGCCCATGTAAACCCGGCCCCAAACGTCGCCGAAACCACACGGGTTCCGGGCGCGAGCCGACCCGCGTCGCGGGCGCTGCGCAGGCCGATCGGGATGCTCGCTGCGGTTGTGTTCCCGGTCGTTTCGATGGTGTTGTGGAAACGCTCCATCGGCACGCCGAGTTTTTGCGCCACGCGCTCCACGATGCGCAGGTTCGCCTGGTGCAGGACGAACAAATCCACATCGGCGGCGGAGAGCCCCTCACGCCGCAGCACGCTGACAATCACCTCGGTCATCCGCACCACCGCGCTGAGAAACACCGTTGGACCATCCATCTGGGTGTAATGGAGCCCCTGATCGAGCATGGATGCGTCGAGCCACGCGGCCTGACCCAGCCCGGTTCCCGGGCCGGGCATCCACAGCGCTTGCGCGAACTTCCCTTCCGCGTGCAGCTCCATCGCCTGCACGCTTCGCCTCCGGCTGGCTTCCGCCTGGACGCCGCACAGCACAAACGCGCCTGCACCGTCCCCAAAAAGCATCGAAACGTCCTTGTGTTCGGGCGTGAGCGCGAGCCCCTTGGAATGCATCTCGGCGCCAACGAGCAGCACCGTTTTGTACTCGCCGGAGGCGATGAACTTGTCGGCGATGGAGAGCCCGTACAGGAAGCCAGAGCACTGGGCGCGCAACTCGAAGACCGGAATGTCCCGAGTCTTGAGCTTCTTTTGCAGGAAAAAGCCCGAACCGGGGAATTCGTGATCGGGGCTCAGCGTGGCGAAGATGATGAGATCGAGCGCATCCGGAGAAACCCCCGCGTCGTCAAGCGCTTGCTGCGCCGCTGCCAGCCCGAGATCGGACGTGGCTTGCGACGGCTCTCCCCAGAAGCGGGAGCGGATACCGGAGCGGGACTCGATGCCACTCGGGCGTGACCGCGAACAGCCCCGCGAGCTCCTCGTTGGTGACTTGCCGAGCCGGCAGGTACGCACCCATGCCGCAGATCTGGGTGACGATGGCACCGGGCATGCTACCTCGCGCGCAACTTGAGGTGGATTCGCCGGGCCGGCTGCAGCGTAATGAGCGGCTCGAACCCCGGAGCTCGGGGGTCCGAGAGCTCCATCCGGTAGCGTTGCACCACCGCGCCGACCATCGCGGTGAGCTCCATGATCGCAAATGCGGCGCCGATACACTGCCGCGGCCCCGAGGAGAAGGGCAGGTAGGCGAGTTTGGGGATCGCGGGACGCTGCGCCGCATCAAAACGCTCCGGGCGAAACTCCCCAGGTTTGTCCCAAAAGCGCGTGAGGTGGTGGTTGACCCAGGGCGAAATCAGCAAGAAGGAGCCGGCGGGAACCTGATACCCGGCGACGACATCCGCGTTGATCGCCCGGCGGGCGAACAGCCAAACTGCAGGATATAGGCGCATTCCCTCCTCGATCACCTGGCGGGTGTAGGGTCCGCCGCCCGGCGTGCCTACCGTTTCCGCGTAGACTCGTTCCGCCGACTCGGGGTGCTGGGCGAGCAGCCAAAGAATCCACGTGAGCGAGGTCGCGGTCGTCTCATAGGCTGCAAGGAACAGGGTCACGAGCGCGTCGCGGAGCGGCACCTCCTCGTCGGGGCCGTAGGCGTCGAGCAAGTCCTGCAACAGGTCGTTCTGGCGCGATTCGCTGCCCCGGCGCGAACGGAGCTGCGCATAGACAAAGGCATCGAGCGTCGCGAGGGCCCGGTCAAACGCCCGCTCCCGGGGCGTTCGAAACGGAAGCGGGACGGTGAAAAGGGCCAGACTACGCCGGGACACCTCTCGTTGAAGCAAGGGAATCGCGTCGTCGAGCGCATCGAGCGGGCCATCGAGGCTCAGCAGGGCTCGGGCCGCCACGTGCCGACTCAGCGTGAGCGATGCGGCGAACAGATCGACCGCTTCGCCATGCTGCCCCCACGAGGCCACGCCCGCGTCGATGACCTGGCGCATCGGCGCCAAAAGCTGTTCCAACCTCCGACCATGAAACGCGGGCACGCACCGGCGGCGTTGCTCCCTCCAAGCAGCGCCCTCGGCGGTCACCAGTCCCTCCCCCATGACCGACTTCATCGCTGCGTACCCGAACCCCTTGGCATAGTTCGCCGCGTTGTCGGCCAGTACTCGCTGGATTCCCTCAGGCTCGGAGACCAGGTACAGCGCCTTGCCGAGCAGGTGGAAGCGGGCGAAGCCGCCTAGCGTTTCCGCCGCCTCCAGGTACATGCCAAGCGGATCCCGCTGCCGCCGCGGGAGGTGCCCGAGCAGGAAATGACCCGGCAATGCCGGTGCCTCCCGGGCGTCTAGCACCGGGCTCACGCCAACCCTGAGACGAATGCATCGGCGAGAGCCTCCACCTGCGACTTCCCCACGACCTGCTCCAGGAAATCGAAATTGACGCGCAGGCCGCCATCGCCCAAAAGCACGTGGGCCGACACCACGAACGTCGCCTCCGGTCGCGGGAAGTCCACCTCGTAGGTGGGTGTGCCACCGATCGCTGGCAGGCCGAAGCCCGGTTCAAGGTTGAACAACACCTGGGGAGCGCGAGAGCGCGACGCTCCCACCAACGCGCTCCACGCGCCTGCGGCGTGCTCGGCACAGCCGGGGAGCAAGGCGGCATTACGCAGGAGCACGTCCTGCAGGGTCTCGACCGGCCCGACCTGCTGCGGCACAACCGTGAGCACGGTGAGGTTGCCGATGACAGACTCGCCGCCCGGAAAGCGCCGGTCGGCGACCGGAACCGCGACTGCGAACGGGCGACCCGCCGACTGACGGGCCAGCGCGACGCTAAACACCGAGAAGAGGTAGACAAACAAGGTGACCCCGGCGCGGCGGGCCGCCGAAATTACGGTATCGAGTTGCGCTTTCCCCTCCTCACGGCGCACGCGCCCGGACGCCCGCACCGCGCTGGCCATTCGAAACAGGGGCGCGGGCAGACCGGCTGGCAGCAGGGCCGACCAGAACTCCGGGCCCTCGCCGCCGGCCGCTGCTCGAGCGCCCACGAACGCCAAATAGTCGCGATATTGTGACGCAGTTCCCAGCGAGCGCCCCTCGTATACGCTCGCCACCTCGAAGAACAAGATCCCCAACGAAACGCCGTCGAGCAGCGCGCCGTGGGTGGCCACTGCGAACGTGAAACCGCCCCGACCGCCGTCGATCAGCAGGAAGGTCGCCAGGGGTCCGCGTTCGATGTCGACGGCCTGCGACGCGAGCGCACGGAGCCGAGTCGCGACCTCCGTGGCAGCACCCGAGGAGGCTTCCACGACAAACTGCACCGTCAACGCGCCCCCCACGGTCATGCGAACCGTCGACCGATCAAGGCGCGAGCGGAAGACCTCGTGGCGGTGGAGCACGGTCTGCACCGCCGACTGGAGCCGAACGGAGTCCAGCGAGGCGTCGAGCTGCACCGCGAAGCCGACGTTTCCACCCAGACTTCCGATCGGCGCGCCGAGGAAACGACGTTGGGGGGGCGAGGCCGGAAAGGACTCGGTCAGCGCGTCGGCCGCACCGAGGATGCGTTGCTCGACGGCCGCGAGATCCTCTGCGGTGTGCGCCTCGGAGAGAAACAGGGTGCGGCCCTCCCAAACGTAGAGGCCCGAGCCGTTGAGGTGGAAGAAGAAGTCATCCAGGTTGCGCGCGGACTGGAGGCGGAACAGGGATCCGAAACACACCGCCCGCACCGGGTGGCCGCGAGCCACAAACCCGTCGTTTAGCGCGGCGCACAACGCGGAGGTGCGTTCGTTGAGCGCCGACAACAGTGCGTCGCCCGACTCCCTCAACCGCAGCAGCGTTGCGCGCGCGGCGGCCATCGCCAGCGGGTGCTTGTTGAACGTGCCCGCGAAAAACACGAGGTCGTAGCTCGGTGCCGACGCGTCGCCGAAGCTCCAGAAGCCGCCGTCGATCCGATCCAGAAAGCGCGCGCTGCCGCCGACGACGCCGATCGGGAAGCCCCCGCCGACGACCTTCCCGTACACCGCGAGATCGGCCCGCACCTCGAAGAACGCCTGCGCGCCGCCCGTCGCGCAGCGGAACCCGGTGATGACCTCGTCGAAGATCAGCGCGGCGCCCGCTTCCGTTGCGAGGGCCCGCAGCGCGTGGAGGAATTCGCGCGGCTGCACGCCGGGGTTTCGACTCTGTACGGGCTCCACGAGGATCGCGGCCAACGACTCCCCATGCTCGGCGATGTAGGCCAGGGATCGCGGATCGGCCCATGGCAAAACGACCAGGTCGGACACCATGGCCGGCGGCGTACCCGTGGTGATGGGCCGCGTAAGCTCGCCTTCGCTGAACCCCAGGATGCCGTCGAAGCTGCCATGGTAGGCCCCTTCAAATACCACAATCCGCTGGCGTCTCGTGCCGGCTCGGGCCAGGCGGCACGCCAACATCACCGCCTCCGTGCCCGAGTTCGTGAACGTGAAGCGTTCGAGGCCGGTCATCGTCGCAAGGAGCGCCGCTACCTCTCCGGCCACCGGCGACTGCGGCCCCACCGGGGCGCCCTTCGCCAATGCCTCCACAACGGCGCTGTGAATGAAGTCAGGGGCGTGGCCAAACAAATGCACCCCAAATCCCATCGTGAGATCGATCCGCTCAGCGCCGTCTGCATCCCAGATTCGCGCGCCCTTCGCGCGCTCCGCGACGATTGGATAGGTCGCTTCCTTGGTGCGGGGGCGAAAGCCCGCGACATTTCGATTGTCTGCGAGCACCGCCCGGGAGTGCTGAGCGTATCGTTTGGACCCTGTCGTGTGTGACTCATACGCGGCGACCGCCGAAGAGTCCGTGGGCGATGCCTCGCCAGGCTGGGCATCGGGCGCGCGCGGAGCGAAGCTGGAGAACGCGCCGGCCGGGGGCGAGGACGCAGCCGGCGTTCTTGGCGGCGTTGTGGCCACCAGCTCCGCAACGCTCCGCAGCGTTGCGCCCGGTTGGAGCACCGACTCAAGGGGGATGGTCACCCGATACCGCACCTCGATGCGCTGCAAAAGCGTGAACAGCGCCAGCGAGTCCACGCCGAACGTCGCCAGCGGCGTGTGCGCGTCCACCGGCAACGACGGGTCCCCGAGCAGTTGGGTCAGCTCGCTGGAGAGCGCGTCCAGAACCTCCAAAAGCCCGGGCGTTTCCCCCCTGCGCGGCTCCGGTTCCTCTATTCGGGCCTCCTTCCAGAACCGCTTGCCGACGAGCACCACGGGCTCAACCGGCCGCGAGGGCGCTGTGGCGACCGCCGGTTCCCGCACGATCACGTGCGCGTTCGTGCCGCCGAAGCCGAAGGAGCTGACGCCTGCGATCCGTGGCGCGCCCCCCCGCGGCCACGGAGTCGGCTGAGTGGGCAACACAATGAACGCGCCGTCCTCGCGGATCGCCGGGTTCAGCCTGTCGACGTAGCGGTGCCGGGGGATCGCTTCGTGCCGCAACGACAGCGCCGTCTTGAGGAGGCCGACCAGCCCCGAGGCCGGCTCGGCATGCCCGAGGTACGCCTTTGCGGTGCCCACAATGCAAGGGGCGCTCCGGCCCGCGCTCCCGGTCCGCAAAACCGCCGAAAGTGCTTCATACTCCGCCACATCCCCGACCTGGGTTCCGGTGCCATGCGCCTCGATGTACGAGAGGTCGTCGCTCGCTACCCCCGCGCTGGCCTGGGCCGCCAGCATCACCGCCACCTGGGATGCGACGTTGGGCGCCGTGAGAACGGGCGTGAAGCCGTCCTGATTCACGGCCGATCCGAGAAGGTCGGCGTACACTCTATGGCCGTGGCGGCGGGCGTCCGCCGCGCGCATGAGCACGAAGAACACGACCGCCTCCGCCCGGACATACCCATCGGCCGAGGCGGAGAAAGCCTTGCAACGACCATCCGCCGCGAGCATTCCCGCGCGCGCGAACGCGATGGAAAGGTGCGGCGCGGTGATGAGGTTCACCCCGCCCACCAACGCTGCGTCCACCTCCCCCCGCTTGAGGCTCTCCACCGCCGTGTGCAGCGCCACCATCCCCGACGAGCAGGCCGTGTCGACCGTCAGGCTCGGTCCCCACAGATCGAGCTGGTGCGAAACCCGATTGGCGATCATCGCCAGGCTGTTCCCGAGCACCTGAAAAATGTCGGTGTCACCGGGCGTTCGACTCAGCGATAGCGAGTAGTCGTGGTTGCTGCACCCGACAAATACGCCGGTCGCACTGCCACGAAGCGCCCCAGAATCGAAGCCAGCGTCGGCGAGCGCCCGTCTCGACGCTTCAAGCGTGAGCCGCTGCTGCGGGTCCATCCGCCTGGCCTGGGAGGGGGGAACGCCGAAGTAGCGCGCGTCGAAGGACTCCACATCGTCGAGAAAAGCCCCGAGGAAGGCTGCGGGTCGACCGCCGGCGCGCATTCGCAGCAGGTCCGCCTCGCTCACATCGGCTCGGAAGCGGCCTGCCGGGATGTTGCCGACCACCTCACGATCGCTGCAAAATAGCTCCCACAGGCTCACCAGATCGGCGGCACCCGGCAGCCTGAAGGACAGGCCCACGATGGAGACGGAGCTGTCCATGGCTCACGGAAGGGGCTCGTCTTATGCGCTCTTGTGGATTCCATCGAGCCGTTCTTCGCGCAACTGGACCGGGCCATGGGGGAGGAGTGGGACCAGATCGTCGCCACGAACCCCTTCTTCAATGCGCTGATGGACGGGCTGGACGATCGCCGATTGTTGGCCATCTACCTGTGCGAAGTGTACAACACGGTGAAGCACTCCCCGATCACGCAAGCCCTCGTCGTGAGTCAACTCACCGCGCCCTCCACGACCAGCCTCCGCTACATGCGGTACTGCCTCACCCATGCGCTCGAAGAGGTGGGCCACGAGCAGATGGCGCTCCACGATTTGCGCTCGTTGGGGCTGGAGATCACGAACGAGTCGATGCCGCCGCCGACGCTCGCAACCGAGGCGTTCACCGGCTACGTCTACCGCCTCGCGACCACGGGAAACCCCCTTCAGCGGCTTGGTTATTCGTACTGGGCCGAGAACTGCTACGCGTATTTTGCGCCGATCGCGATGGCGATCGTTCAGAACATGCGCCTGGAGGCGCGGAACATCACCTTCTTCGTGCAACACGGCGAGATCGACGAGAAACACGCGCACGAGGTCAAGAAGATCATGGCCGAGGTCGTGGCTTGCCCGGCGGACAAAGCGGCGATCCTCCAGGCGCTTCGCGGTACGATCCGCCTTCAGGGCGCGATGCTCGCGGAGGTTTTCCGCGTGTACGAGGGGTACCTCCGCGGCGAACAGCCGGCCTACGACTTCGTGCGCGTTCTGGCCTAGGATGCAGCCGCTCCGATTGAGCCCGATCGACCTGTTCTTCTCGGGCCCGGACTCACGACCCTCCAACATGGCGTTCTGGTTTGAGGGGCGGCTGGACCCGCGGACGTTGGCAGCGAGCCTCGCGGAGCTGGCCGAGATCTACGTGCCCATCAAGGGCAAGCTCGTGGAGCTTGATCCGACCGTGCTCGCCCTCGGCGCGTTCGAGCGCGCGCCCACGCTGCTCACCGTAGACCTCGGCGCCGGGTCGCTGCCATTGGACGACGACCTCTCCCTCCTGCAGCACCTCGTGCCCGCGTCGAACGCGCCGGGCGGGGCGTTGATCGGGCTGAAGCTGGTGCTCACCGACGCGCACAGCCTGCTGCTCATCAGCTTCTCGCATGTGCTCGGCGACGCCGCAGCGTTCTTCGACCTGCTCATGGATTGGGTGGCCCTCGCGGCGCACCGGCGGGTAGAGGCGCCTTCGTTTGACCGCGAGGTGTTCCGGCACATCTTCGAGGCCATGAAGTTCGACCCGCGAAAGCTCGATCTCACGTCGCTGCGCGGCCTGGCGAAACGCAACCACGGCTTCATCGACGAAGGACCGGCAACAGCGGTGAACCCGGCGAGCTTCGTCGGGATCGAGCGCACCGTCTACCCCCGGGATGCCCTGAGCTCGCTGCGGCAAGAAGCCGCGATGGACGCCGACCATCCCGCGACCCTGTTCTCGGCGCTGGCCGGCGCCGCCTGGCGCCAGAAGGCCCTCGACAATCACGCCGCGGATCGCTCCGGGGAAACCGTCCTCGTCTGCCCGGTCGATCTCCGCCGGGTGCTCCTCGAGCTTCCCCCCAAGTTCTTCGGCAACGCGATCAAGGGGGTGGCGTGCACCCAACGAACCGAAGCCGTTCTCGCGGGAAGCGCCCAGACGCGAGCGGCCTGGATTCGTGAGTCCATCGGCTCGGTGACGAGGGACAACCTGAACCTCGACTTCCACTTGTTGGACTTCCTCCGAAAAACGGGCGGCTACCGCAAAGTGCAGCGCCTCAGGGCCAGCCGCTCCGACAGCATCCTCGTATCCGACATGAGCTTCGCGCCGCTCCGCTTCGTTCGCTTCGAGGGGAAGCGCTGCTTCAAGGTGTCGTTGCTCTCGTTCTATGCGAACACGACCGCGATCCTCGAGCACCCGCTCGGCTACGAGTTGGTCAGGGCGCAGGTCAAGCCACCCGGTGGGTCGTGATCGAGCGCGACCTCGGTGCGATCGCCCGGGCGCTTTTGCCGGAGCGCCGGGAGGACGTCATCGCCCTCTGCGACACGCTAGCCGCCTCCCGCTGCATCTCCCTCGTGCGCGATCTCAGACTTTTCGAGGTTTCTCCTGTAACTTCGCTGCCCGCCGGCATCGACCCGCGCGCCGCTGCCGTGAGCGAGAGCCTCGTCGCACACGCGGTGCAGCTCGGGGCGCTTCGCGAGCTGGCAAATGGGCGTCGAATGCCCACGGCGCGGATGGCGGGCGCGTACCGGTTTGGCGAGCTCTTGGTGGAGAACATGGACGTGGTGGCGCTCGACCCGATCGGGTTTCGGTGGTTGCTCCGAGGCCTGGACGCCCTCCCGTCGGTGCTCGTCGGCTCCGTGCTCGCCGAGGAGGCGCTCTTCCCACGCGCCGACTTCGGCCTCGTCGGCGACTTGTACGCCGAGAGCCTTATCTTTTCGTACTACTCGCGGCTCACTGAGGCGCTCGTCCGCGCGGCGACGCCACCGCTGACTCGCCCCCTCCGCATCCTTGAGCTCGGTGCGGGCACGGGGGCTACCGCGAGGCGCGTGCTGGAAGGCGTGGCGGCCGACCGCGTGCGGTACGTGTTCACCGACATCTCCCCGCTGCTGCTCTCCCAGGCCCAGGCTGCGCTGGGCCCTCGCTTCGGCGACCGGGTGAGCTTTGAGATCCTTGAGATCGAGGCCCACCCGTGGTCGG
>BJHF01000106.1 GCA_014191855.1 Deltaproteobacteria bacterium | reverse complement strand
CCCGAGGGGATCGGAACGGTCGGCCTGGCGGCGGCGCTTGGGATGTCACGGGTGCAGGTGTGGCGCACCGCGAGCGGGACCCCGAGCCGCAACGCCCCGATTCGCGATCCGGCGCTGGCGGCCGCCGTGCGTGTGGTCGGGGATGGTCGGTTTGAGGCGCTTTTGGCGGGGGAGCTGGTGCGGCGCCCGGGGTGGGAGCCGTATCGATCTCGGCGGTAGCGATCCCGCGCCCGCGCCCGCGCCCGCGCCCGCGCCCGCGCCCGCGCCCGCGCCCAAGCCAGCCCGGCCCGCCGCGCGGACGAGCATCCCCCTATGGATGAAACCGATCTTTTCGCATCCCAGTCTGGATGAAACCTGGCCGCCCAGCGAGCGCGCCAGGCCTGCGCTCCACAGCGGTGGGCCCTCAAATAACGGGCGTATACCCGTTGACCGGACGGGCGATTACACGTCGGTCGGCGCCCCGGTTTCATCTGGGTAGGGATGCTCTGGCGGCGGTTTCATCTGGGTGGGGATGGTCCGGTCGCCGCCGGCGAGTTCGCATCGCCTTCCGTATGAATATCGCGACACATTATCGCGCGACGAAAAAGCTGGCGTTCTCCGGTCAGCGCCGCTCCCCGCGCGCCCGCGGCGCCGCCTTCCCGCGCCCGCGGGCAAACTACCCCCCCACCGGCGCCACCAGGTTCGGGCATGCCGTATGCGTCCACGTGGTCGACGACGTAACCTACACTGCAAACGGCCACTTTGCGAAGGAGCCGGTGAGGCGCTCCGCGACAGGCGCGCCTTCCCCATCGGTGCTCAGCTCGATGTCCATGGCGACGATCTTGGCGCGGCTCCCCTTCTCGTTCTGAACCTTCACGGGGTCCACGATCTTGACCGCCCAGCTCCACGGGCGCAGGTTCGCGTCGAACTTCAGGATGAGCAGGTTCCGGGCGGCGTCTCCCCCCTTGAGGGTGCGGCTCAGGCGCCAGCCGCTGCCCTCCGGCTCAACGTACTCCATCGCCACGTCGTCCTCGAGCGCGGCCAGGAGCGGACGCCGACCCGCCGATTCGTCCGCGTCCGGCTTCTCAAACCGACCGAACAACGAGCCACGCACCTCTTCCTTCTTGATCGGCGTCCCGCTCTCCCACTCGGAGTAGTAGTGATCCCAGCGCCCGCCGTCGAGGGTGCCGCCCAGCGCCCACACGCGGTCACCCTTCCCGAAGATCCCGGCGTTCCACGTGTCGTGTGCCGTTCCCCGCATCACGAAGCAGCCCGGGAACGCAGCCACGGCCTTCTTCGCGCGGTCCATGAGGTCGGCCGAGTCGGGCGGCTCCGCGGGCGCCACCTCGGCCCCCGCCACCTCCTCCGCCCCCGCGAGGCCGAGCAGCAGCACGATCACCCGTCCACCTCGGGTCGCTCGGCCACCTGCGCCAGGAACGAGGCCGGGAGCTTCGTCGCTTTCCGGGCGTTGAGGTCGATCATGACGAACGTGAGCTCGCCGTGGCACACGATCTCGTCGTCGCTCACGCGGGTGATGACTTGCCTGAGCCGACCGATGTCGCGCCGCGCGGCGAGCGGCTCGACCGACACATGCAGCTCATCGTCATACAGGCATTCTTTGCGGTAGCGGATGTCGGCGCGGAGAATCGCCGGACCAACCCCGTTCTTTACCATCACCGGGATCGGCGTTCCACTGTGCGCCGCCCACGCGAACCGCGCCCACTCCATGTACTCCAGGTAGTGGGTGTGGTTGCAGTGCCCGAACATGTCGATGTGGGAGCTCGGGACTCGGATCGTGATGCCGGGGAAGGGGAGGCTGGCGGGATCGTCAGAGGCCATGGCCCGCGCTGTACCGTGTCCCGGCCCGCCGGGCGACCGCGCCGCGGCGCGAAAGAGTGACTGACCGGTCGGTCGCTTTCGCCCGGTTCAATTCTGACTGACGCGACCAAAAAAATAGCCGTGGCGCGCACTTGGATGATGTCCGTGGCCGTGGTACACGCCGCGCCCCATGCGCCGAGAGGTGTGAATGTCCCTCCCTGACGTCTCCGCACGCCCCGCCACGGTGGTCCACGCGCTGCAGCGCTTGTCGAGCGTTACGGGCCACGGCTACACCTTCCTGGACAACGCCGCGAAGCCTACGTTTTTCTCGTTCGCGGCCCTCAACGAGGCGACCGAGCGTCGTGCGCGAAAGCTCATGGCCTTCGGGCTCCGTCCGGGGGACCGGGTGGGCATGGTCCTCGCCCAGCCGCAGGACTTTGTCGTCTCGTTCTTGTCCTGCCTCTACGCCGGTCTTGTGCCGGTGCCGATGTATCCGCCGCTCTCCTTCGGCAAGCTCGATGCGTGGGCGGATGGCGCGCTGAGCATCCTCCAGAACGCCGAAGCGTCGTTGCTCCTCACGGATGCGCAGCTTCAATCGGTGCTCTGGCAGGTGGTTCCGAAAGTGAAGTCGCTCAAGGACCTCCTCACCGTCGAGAAGCTCGACTCGCTGGGCGAAGCCGATGGGCCGCTCCCGACGGTCGGGCCTGAGGACCTGTGTTTCCTCCAGTACACCTCGGGGTCCACCTCCGCGCCCAAGGGCGTGATGGTCACCCACGGAAATCTGGTGGCCAACGCCTGGGCGATCTCAGCGGAGGGGATGAGCCTCGTTCCCTACACCGATACGGCGCTGTCCTGGTTGCCGCTCTACCACGACATGGGCCTGATCGGTTTTGTGATCACGCCGATGATCCGGGCGGTTCAAGCGGTGTTTGTGCCCACGCTGCTCTTCGTGAAGCGTCCGAACATCTGGATGCAGACGATGAGCGACTTCGGGGCCCAGCACAGCTTCGGGCCGAACTTCGCGTTCGCGTTGGCGGCGCGGAAGGCGGGCGAGGCGGAGCTCGCGAAGTGGGACCTGTCGGCGGTGCGAGTGCTGGGCTGCGGTGCCGAGCCAATCCACGTCGCGACCATGCACGCCTTCGAGGATGTGATGGCCAAGGCCAAGCTCCGCCCGGGCAGCGTGATGCCCGCGTATGGGATGGCAGAGGCCACGCTGGCGATGACCTTTCACCCGCCCGGCACGCCGCTGGTCGTGAAGTCGGTCAACGGGGATGTGTTCCGGGCCGACGGGAGGGTCGTTCCTCCACAAGACGACGCGTTGATGCTCAGCTTCGTGAGCTGCGGCAAGCCCTTCTCTGAGCACGGGGTCGCGGCGATGGACGCCGAGGGGAACTTGCTGCCCGAGGATCAGGAAGGGGAACTCGTGTTCCGCGGCCCCTCGGTCACGCGCGGATATTGGCGCAACGAGGAGGCCACGCGGGAGAGTTTCCGCGCCGATGGCTGGCTTCGTACTGGCGATCTGGGCTTCATCCACGATGGGAACGTGTACATCACCGGCCGCTCGAAGGATCTGATCATCCTCAACGGCCGCAACCACCACCCCACCGCCGTGGAGTGGGCCGTGGCCGAGGTCGAGGGCGTACGCAAGGGAAACGTCGTCGCATTCTCGGTGCCCGGCGAAGAAAGCGAGGTGCTCGTCGTCGTCGCCGAAACGAAGGCCGATCCGGCCCCGGAAACCGTTGAGCACATCATTGCTGCCGTTTCGGCGCAGCTCTCGCTCAAGGTCTCGGACGTGGTGCTCCTCGGCATCGGCCAGCTCCCCAAGACGAGCTCCGGCAAGCTGCAGCGCCGGAAGGCCCGCGAACAGTACCTCTCCGGTGAGCTGGGCAAGCACGGCGATCGCACGCTGGGCAGCTCGGGCACCAAGCTCACGGTGGCGCGCCATGTGGCCCGCTCGCTATGGGGGCGCGCCGCGCACACCGCCGGCAAGCTCTTCTCCCGCACTCCTGAAACCTGAGGAACGAAATGGACAGCCTGGAACTCATCAAAGCGGCGATTGTAGCCGTAGACCCTTCGAAGGCCTCGAAGCTCTCCGCGGTCACCGCCAAGACCGAGATCCGGGAGCTCGGGATGGACTCCGTCGCGACCATGGAGATGGTCGGCTACCTCGAAGAGAAGCTGAATACCCAGTTCTCGGATGAAGTGATGATCCGAATCCAGACGTTCGGCGACCTGCAGACGCTGGTTGAACGTTCGAAGAACGGGTGAAAGGAATGGCGCGCGGGGGCGAGATCGCGATCGTGGGGATGGCGTGTCGGTTCCCCGGAGCCGACAACACCAACCGGTTCTGGAAGATGATCCGGGAGGGGCGCAACCAATTCGCCCCGCCGCCGAAGGATCGCTGGGACCACGAGGCGTTCTGGTCTACCTCATTGCGCTCGATGGACAGGTACTATTGCCCGAACGGCGCCTTCCTCGACGACGTTCGCTCCTTCGCCGCGATGGAATTCGGCATCCCGCCGCGCCGCGTGGAGGTGATGGACCCGCAGCAGCGCCTCGCGTTGGAGTGCGCGTGGACGACGTTCCAGGACGCCGGCTACGCCGCGAGCATCGAGGGGGTGGACGGGGGCCGGGTGTTCGACCGCAAGCGCGTCGGCACGTTCATGGGCCTCTCCGTGATGGAGTTCCGGACCATCCTCTCGACGCGCTCGATCGCCCAGATGCTCGCCGGTGGTCAGTTCGGCGATCCGGCATCTCCAGAAGTTGCAGCTTCGCTGGGCGAGATGGTCAACCGTCTTGTGCCATCGCGGGCGTTCACCGGCCCGGGTGTGCTGGGGAGCATGAGCGCGGCCGTGGTGGCGCAGGAGCTCGACCTCGGCGGGCCGGCCTACACGATGGACGCGGCGTGTGCGAGCGCGCTCGTTGCCGTTCACGACGCCGTTTCGCACCTTCGATCGGGCTCGGTGGATGCGGCCCTGGCCGGCGGCGTGTATCTCAACCTCACGCCGGAGCACCTGATCGGCTTCTCCCGCATCGGCGCGATCAGCGCGAGCGGGGTGTGCCGGCCCTTCGACGCGAAGGCCGACGGTTTTGTGCAGGGCGAAGGTGTCGGCATGGTGCTGCTCAAGCGCCTTGAAGACGCGCAGGCGGCAGGGGATAGGATCTACGCCGTGATTCGCGGCACGGCCTGCAACAATGACGGCAAGGGCGACGGCCCGATGTCGCCGCGCGGCGATGGCCAGGAAGCGGTGATCGGCGAGGCGTGGGAGGATGCGGGGATCGGCCCGCGAGACGTCGGTTTTGTCGAAACACACGGCACGGGAACCACGGTCGGCGATCGCACGGAGCTGGGCGCGCTGCGCACGCTGTTCACCGGGCGCGGCTCCCCGGTCAACATCGGCTCGGTGAAGGCGAACATCGGCCACACCATGTCTGCGGCGGGCATCGCCGGCTTGATCAAGACCGTGCTGGCGGTCCACCACAGAACCGTCCCGCCGCTCGCAAACTGGACGGCTCCCCACCCCGATATTGCCGCCACTCCGGGCGTGTTCGAAGTGCCGACGGAGGCCCGGGCGTGGCGTCAGGATGGTCCACGAGTCGCGACCGTTTCTTCGTTCGGCTTCGGCGGCACCAACGGCCACCTCGTCGTGCAGGAGGCGCCCGCCTTCGAGCCCCCGCGCCTGTTCCGCGCGGCAGTTCCCGACTCGCCCAAGCTTGGCGCCGCCCAGCTCGTGGTCATCTCGGCCGATGATTCAGCGCTGCTCGCCGCCTATGCGGCGGAGATCGGCGAAACCCTCGTCGACGAAGCCGATCTCTCCGCCGTAGCCCACACCCTGAACATGGGGCGTCGTCGCCGGGCGGTGCGGGCGGCGATCGTCGCGAGCTCGGTTCCCGAGCTGCGCAAGCACTTCCAGCGGGTCGGCGAGGCGCTCAAGCGCGACCCCAAAACGCGCGGCGCCCTTGGGCGTGACATCGTGATCGGCGACGCCGCACAGCCGGTGCCGGTGGCGTTTTTGTGCCCGGGTCAGGGCATGCAGCGGGTCGGCCTCCTCCGCGAGTGGCTGGCGCTTCCCGAGTTCGCCAGCACCCTGGAGGCGATGGAAGTCGCGGTCGCCGACATCACGGCGAAGCCCCTGCGCGATTACCTGTATGCACCGGGAGCCGACGAAGCCGCGCTTACGGACACGCAGATCGCGCAGCCGGCGATGTTTGCCGTCGGCAGCGCGGTGGCTGCGGTGTTGGCGCGGTATGGGGTAAAGCCGGCGGTCGTGCTGGGTCACTCCCTCGGCGAGTTCACCGCGAGCGCGCTGAGCGGCGCCGTCGCCCCTGCCGAGGCGATCCGCTTCGTGGCGCGACGGGGCAAGGCGATGTCGTCGCTCACGGGCGACCACGGCGCGATGGCGGCGTGCATGGCCTCCCCGGAAGAGATCGAGCCGCACCTCGAGCCGCAGGTGATCCTCGCCAACCGGAATCACCCGCGTCAGAACGTGATCTCCGGGCCCACGGCCGCCGTGGAGCGCAGCGTCGAGCGCCTCACGGACGCGGGCCAGAAGGCCAAGCGCATCCCCGTGAGCCACGCGTTCCACTCGCCGCTGCTCGAAGCGGTGCAGGGGGATGTCGAGCAGGGCCTCGCCGAGACCCACTTCGCCGCCCCCACGCTCACGATGGCGTCGTGTATCGCCGAGGCCGCCCCGACCTCCGCCGAGGCGGTGCGAGCGATCTACTCGCGGCACGCGGTTGCGCCGGTTGACTACGTTCGTGGCCTGGAACAGTGCCGTGCGGCGGGTGCCCGGATCTACGTCCAGCTCGCGCCGGGGGCCACGCTCTGCGCGTTCGCGCGCGGCGTCCTGGGGGATGGGGAGAGCATCGTTTCCGTGGCGAGCGACGAAGCGGATGGGGGCATCGGCCTCTTGCGGGTGCTGGCGTTGTGCGCCGCGAATGGGCATCGGGTGGACTTGACTGGCTTCGGCTCCGGCCTGGAGATGGTGCCGCCCACGCCGCTCGCAACGCAGATGTACTGGCCGATCGTGGCGGAGAAGCAGCGCGGCGGGAGCATCGTTGCGGGGAAGACTGGGGAGGCCGCGGCTCCGTCGGGCGAACCTGCGCCCGCACCTCCCGGCACCGCGCACGCCGTCACGGAGGAAACCGTCGAAGCGCGGGTGCTCCGCATCGTGAGCAAGGTGAGCGCGTTCCCGCTGGAGTCGTTGCGCGCCGAGCAGAAGCTGATGGACGACCTCGGCTTCGACTCGCTGATGGCGAACGAGCTCTCCACGCGGCTCTCGGAGGCGTTCCCGGGCTTCGCGGGCATTCCCCGTGCGTTGTTTGCCTCCTCACCCAAGGTGTCCGACCTCGTGCGCCAGGTGGAAACGGGCGGGGCAGGCGACGATCTTCCGCTCACGGCGCCGGATCGCGTCATGCAGGCCTACGCGCCCGTGCTCGTGCCCGCGCCGGCATCCGGCCACAAACGGATCGGGGACGTCCGGGTTCTCGTCAACCCGAGCCTGGCGGCGCTCCGGGTGCTCCCGAAGGGCGATCTCGCGGTGGTTTCGGAGGTGCTCGGCGCCGATCCCGAGCGCGGGGCGGTCACTGGCTTCGTGAAGGCGCTCGCTCGGGAGTGGTCCGAGCACAAGGTCGTGGTCGTGGATGGTACGGCGGAGGAGGCGGCGGAGGAGGCGCGGCTCGCAGAGCGGGACACCGAAGTGGTGGTTCGCGGTGGGGTTCGCTCGGTCGTTGGCCTGGCGCCTGTCGCGTCGGTGCCGCGGGAGCTGACCGGGAAAACCGTGCTCGTCACCGGCGGCACCGGCTGGCTCGGCCGGTTGATCGCCAAGCGGCTGGTGGCCGCAGGCGCACAAGTGGTGCTGGTGGGGAGCCGCGATCGGGCCGATGTGCTCGCGGAGCTCGGCGCGGCGGCGCGGTTCGTGAGGGCGGACCTCCTCGGTGATCTGAGCACGCTGGAAGGCCTGGTGGTAGATGGAATCGTCCATGCGGCCGGTGTCCTCGCCGATGGCGCGGTGGGCACGGCAGACGGCGCGAAGGCGTACGCGGTCAAGGTCGATGGCCTACAGAAGCTCCGGGCCGCTTTCCCGAACGCCTGGATCACGTCGATCGGCAGCTACGCGGCGCGCTTCGGCAACGCCTACCAGACGGAATACGCTGCGGCCAACGAGGCGATGGCAGCGCTGGGGCGCGCCATCGGAGCGAGCACCCAGGTGTGGGGGCCGTGGGCCGAGAGCGAGATGGTGGCCACCATTCCCAGCCCCATCAAGCGGGCGATGCGCGAAGATGGCGTGTGGTTCGTGGATTCCACGCAAGGGGCCGCTGCGCTGGTCGCCGCGCTCGGGAACGCCGGCGAGCTCGTGCTCGGCCTCGACCTCCCCGCCACGCGGCGCGCGCTGGAGGTGGAGCGCACGCTCACGCCGGACATGAACTGGCTGAAGGATCACGCGTTGTTCGGGCGCCCGACGGTGCCCATGGCGATGGTCCTTGAGTGGGCGTGTGCGCTCGGCGGTCGCACGGTCGAAGAGCTCACGCTCTACGACGGGGTGGTGGTCGAGAAACCCACTCGGGTGCGTCTCCGGATCGACGGCGACAAGTTCACCGTGTACGCAGAGAACAAGTTGGCCTGGAAGGCGGTGCTCACCGACGAGGCGCTACCGCGTGTGGTTGTGCAGGCCGTCGGGGATGACACGCTGCCGATGACCGTGGAGGCGTTCTACAAGGCCACCTTCCACGGCCCGACGCTGCGCGGGCTCTTGCGCGTGACCGCCTTGGGGGACAAGGGTGTCTCCGGGGTTGTACGCCGAGGGTTTGGTCAGGATTGGGGCGAGGCCCCCTGGGCGCTGTCTCCGTTGGCCATCGACAGCGCGCTTCAATTGGCGGCCTACTGGTCGATCAACAAGCTCGGCCGCGCCGGGTTCCCGGTGCGTGTGGCCCGGTGGACGCAGGTGCCGACGAACGCGCCGGAGCTGTTGGCCACGCTCACCTTTGAAGAGCAGGTTGGCGACCGGTTCCGCGGCACGGTGATCCTGCAGGAGCCGGGGGGGCGCGTTGTGGCAGTGGGCGAGAGCGTGGAAGCGGAGATGCGGAACGAAGGCGTGCAAGTCGCCGCCGAGCACACCGACTTCAACCTGTTCCCCGCCTGGACCGACCTGAAGCAGCGGTTGGATGCGGCGCTGATGCTTGGCATCCAGAACCCGTACTTCAAGGTGCTGGAGGGTGTGGCGCGTGACAAGGTGATGATCCGCGGCGTGGAGATGATCCACTTCTCCGGGTACAATTACCTTGGCTTCTCGGGACACCCGTATGTGACACAGCGGGTTTGTGGGGCGGTGGAGCAGTACGGCACGAGCGTCTCCGCCTCGCGGGTGGCCTCGGGCGACCGGCCCATTCACCACGAATTGGAGGGCCGGATCGCGAAGGCGTTGGGCGTGGACGATGCGGTGCTGTTCACCGCCGGCCACATGACGAACGTAAACGTGATCGGCCACTTGTTCGGCCCGAAGGACCTGATCCTTCACGATGAGCTGATCCACGACAGCGCCATCCAGGGCATGAAGCTGGCTGGCTCCACCCGCAGGGCGTTCGCGCACGGGGACATGGCCGCGCTGGAGAAGAACCTCGACCAGCACCGGGGCCGCTTCGAGAAGTGCTTGATCATCGTCGAAGGCGTGTACTCAATGGACGGGGACATCTGCGATCTCCCAGCCGCCGTCGCGCTCAAAAAGCGGTACAAGTCCTTCCTGATGGTGGACGAGGCGCACAGCTTCGGGGTCGTGGGCGCGCGCGGCTATGGCGTTTCCGAACACTTCGGCATCGACGGGCGCGAGGTCGACATCTGGATGGGCACGCTCTCCAAGTCGCTCTCCTCGTGTGGTGGCTACATCGCGGGGAGCCAAACGTTGGTGTCGCTCCTCAAATACACGGCGCCTGGGTTTGTGTATTCGGCGGGCCTGTCTCCGGCCAACACCATGGCGGCGATCGCGGCGTTGGAGCTGATGGAGCGCGAGCCGGAGCACGTGCGGAAGCTCCAGGCGAACAGCCTGCGCTTCTACGAGCTGTGCAAGGCGGAGGGGCTGGACACGGGACCGGCCGCCGGCGAGAGCGCAGTCATCCCGGTGGTTGTCGGAAACTCGTTCCATGCATTGTTGTTGTCCGATGCGCTGATGAACCGAGGCATCAACGTCCAGCCCATCCTCTACCCGGCGGTGGCCGACAATGCGTCGCGGCTCCGCTTCTTCCTCAGCGCGCTCCACACCGAGGAGGAGCTGGTTTATACCACCCGTACGGTCCGTGAGGAGCTGGCGCGCATCCGGGCTGAGAATCCGGGGTAGACTGGCGGGGATGCTCCTCGCCCTCCTCGCCCTCGCCTGCACCGGTTCGACGGTGAGCCCGGCCGCGGACTCGCCAGCACTGGACGCTGCCGTGCTCGCGGACAGCGGGGATGGCGGTGCGCTCGGCGACACGGCGGACTCGGGAGACACCGATTCGGTGGACACCGCCGTTGACGACACCGCCGACACGGCCGAGCTCCCCAGCGACCAACCCACCATCATCTACGCCGTGCGCCACGCGGAGAAGGACTCCGACAGTGAGGACGGCGATCCTGGGCTTACGGAGGAGGGCGCCGCTCGTGCGCTCGCGCTGGTGGAGCTGATGCACGACGTTCCGCTCTTCGCCGTTTATGCCACCGACCTGGCTCGCACCCAGGAAACGGTGAAGCCCACCGCCGACGACCACGGCTTGCCGCTGGTGACCGACATCGATCCCGAGGCGGAGCTCGCCGCCTGGATCCTCGCCAATGATCTGGGCCACTCGGTGCTGCACGCCGGACACTCCTACACGCTCTCCGACTTCATGGAGGCGCTCGGGGTCGTGGACTACCCGGGTGTCGATGGCTATGGGGAGCTCTGGATTGTGACCATCCTCCCGGATGGAACCGTGTCCTACGTCACGGAGCGCTACGGAGATCTCTGACGTCGGCCCTCCCGCAGTCCTCCGGGGGCCACGCGTCAGACCATCCACTGCCTACAGCGCCCGTAAGTACGCCTCCAGGTCATCCAGCTCCGCCTCGCTCAGCATCGAGGTGTCCCCCATCGCCCCGGTGCGGGTGGTCTCCAGCACGTCCCGCAGCGTCTCCGCCGATCCGTCGTGCAGGTACGGCGCCGTGGTCGCCACGCCGACGAGGAGCGGCGTATTGATCGCTTCTACTCCATAGAGATCGTGAACGTCGTTATCCGAGAATCGGGACCCGGAGTGGCAGTCGGCGCAGCCCACATCCCCACGCTCAAACAGCGCCCGACCACGCACCGCCGCGTCGCTCGCCACGCCCTTGTCGGGGTGGTCCACATCCCGCGTGTACTCGACAAACGCCGCCACCGCCGAGAGTTGCTCGTCGCTGAGCTCCCTTCCGCCGAGGCGCACCTGGCTGGTGAGCCGCACCTCCTCCTCCACGGTTTCGACGTTGTTCGACCAGGTGAACGGGGGAGACAGGGAGACGGGCCCCGCGAGCGACAAGGTCTGCCGGAATTCCTCGCCCAAAAGCGGCCACGTCAGCCCATCGTTTCGCCCCTCAAAATGGCAGGTGGAGCAGGAGATGCCCGAAGCCGACGTTGACATGTGGGGGTTCACGGCGGAGTAGTACAAGGAGCGCCCGAGGTCGACCTCGGGCTCGAGCGTCGGTGTGATCACGGTCGTCGCGGTTTCACCCAGCTCGCCGATGCTGCGATCGAGGAAGCTGTAGACGAAGGGAGGGTCGCCGCCTACGAACGCGAGGCCCCGGGGCCCGGCGTCGGTGCCGTACCAGGTGGATGGTGTCGCGACAAAGTCTCCATAGGCAACGGAGAAGCCCGCCGCGTCGGTGGCCAGCGCGACCACGGCCTCCGAGCCCTCCATGCAGGCGTACGCCGTCTCCCCATCGGCCGAGAAAGCGATGTTCGACAGGAAGCTCCGGACGATATGGTCCTCGCCGCTGTCGCCGTCCGGCGCCATTCCGACCGCGTAGAGTAGATCGAGCCCGCCGTCGGGCAGGCCAGCCGCGTCCAGCCCGAACAGCGCAAGGGTGGGGTTGTTCGGCGAGAGCCCGAGGCCGATGGAGTCGTAATAGAGACTGGGATCGCCCTGTTCCGCCTCTTCGATGGAGTGTTTGGGCGGCGTCTTGTTATCCACGAACAACGCCGGGACGCCGAGGCGCGTACCGGTGGGGTCCACCGCAAGATCGCCGGTGATCCGCTGGCTGTAGGGGAGGTCGGCTTCGCGCCCGGCGCCGATGATCTCGGGGAAGGGGACAGATGTTGGTGTGGGCACTTCGGCGCGGAGGTCGAGCGCCCAGAGGCTCCCGCCCACCTGCGAAGCCACGT
The DNA here is from genome assembly GCA_014191855.1 of Deltaproteobacteria bacterium. Classification (GTDB taxonomy): domain Bacteria; phylum Myxococcota_A; class UBA796; order UBA796; family SXON01; genus SXON01. The sequence goes on along the minus strand of BJHF01000106.1, from coordinate 8,242 downwards.
ACAGTACCTCTCCGCTCGGGTGGAGCGCGAGCCAAGAGGGGTGGCCACCGATGTCGAAGGACCGTTTGACGCCCAGCTCGGCGCTGAGCTCCACGACGGCTTCCTGCGTGGACAACGCGACGTAGAGCCGGTCTCCGGTCGCAGCGGCGACGATGCCGAGGGGCTCGGTGCCCACCGTCGCGCGGTTGACCTCCACCAGCTGGCCGTCCTGCTCCGACAGCTCAACGACCGCCCGCTCTGCGCGCAGCGTAACGTAGATCCGGTCGTTTACCCTGGTGATTCTGGATGGCTCGCCGGGCAGGGAGAGGGTCGTCGCAGCCCCGGTGGCCACGTCGAGCCGCACCACCACGCCGTCGTCGGCCGAGACTGCGTACAGCGCGCTTCCGTCCGCCGACGCCACCATCGACGTGCTGCCCGTCGCGACCGTGAGGTCCGGTGCGGGCGAGGTCTCGGGCTGCGCGTCCGGGGCGAGGGTCGCCACCGCACACGCGAGGAACAGCAGCAGCGGGGCCATCGCGGCACCGTACGTGTTCTCAACTTGAGTCACGCCCCGCGCCGGATCAGGGTGTTTCCGCGCTGAGTACAGCGCCAACGGCTGGCGAGGCTCATGCCCGGGCCCCCGGATGCCGATCCTCAGCCTGGTACCGGAGACCGCATGCTCACCCTCTTCTTCGCCTGCGCCCTGCCCGACGAGGAAGGGGCCCCGGAGCGCACGGACGCGATGTTGAGGGCGTCCACCACGGCGCTCACCGTGGATGTCGACGGCGACGACGGAGCAAGCGTGGCGTTGGTCCAGTATACCCTCTCCGGTACCACCCTCACCGAATAATCCCCCTACACGACGGCCACCGTGTCGGGCGGCGAGGCCACCTTTGGCCTGGCGACGACACCCGAGAGCTCCGTGCTCACCCGAGAGGGCGGGACAAAGGCTCACTTCGCGGTGCTCCTGATGGACGCGAACGGCGAGGTGATCGGGATCACGACGGACGTGATTGGTTGGTACCAAACCGCACCGTCGGGCGCTTCACGCGCCGGTTGGCTCGTCGGGCGCGACGAGCTCTTCAGCACCGCGACGGCCTACGAGGCGTTCACGCGCGGCGTCGAGGTCGAGGACAACCTCCTTGGCGACGACTCCTTCGAGTTCACCGGCACCGCCTCTGGCGTGACCTCCACGGCTCGGGTCTCCGCGGAGTCCCCCGATGTCGACGCGGAGTCGCCCGGCGACTGGGCGCTCTCCTCGCGTTGGTCGATCACCATTTCCGGCGAGCCCGACAGCGATGCCCTTGAGGAGGGATCGCACCTCGAGATTGGCTTCTTCCCCCTGGAGGTCTACGACGACACCAACCGTAATGGAACCTGGGATCGCAGCACCGAGACGGACCTCGGAGACGTCTGCCACGGAAACAGCGCCGTCGCGCTGCGTTGGGTGTCTCCCGTGACAAACCTCGCTGGCGCGTATGCGATGTACTACCACGACTTACACGGGGGCTGGTCGGTTGGAACCCTCTCGGGCGAGGCGCTCAGCGGGATTCAGGCGCGGAATTACCGGGTGCGGGACGACTGTTAGGCTCGATCAAGGCCCAAGTGTCAATAACACGCCATCATCCTCGATCACGAGCTCTTCCAAACCGTCGCCGTCCTGGTCGCCCATCCAAGCAGCCGTGCTCGGATCGCTGAGGCACCAGCGTGCCACGGCATCGTCCGTCGTGAGGGCGCCGGTGGCTGGCGCGAAGAAGACGCCGGCCTCGGTGTCGCCAGTGAGCAGGAGGTCGGTGCGACCGTTGGCGTCCGCGTCGGCGAGGGAGAATTGTCCGCCCTCGATCCCCGCGATCGTCGCCACCGTCGCGTCCTCGATGTGGCCATCGTGATCGACTCCGGACAGGATCGCGACGCCGGCCCCCCGAGTGAGCGCGATCTCGGCGTGACCGTCGCCGTCGAAGTCGCCGCTGTGGAGGGGGCTGGTGACGTGATGCTCCGCGTCATCAGTCGTGAGCCAGGCCAATGGCGGCTCGGATTCCACGTCACCCACGGCGGACCCGCTCCACACTGCGAGGTCACCTCCCGCCCAGACGAAGTCCCGGAGGCCATCCCCGTCGATGTCGTCCACGCCCGTGAGCAGGATGCCAAGCTCCGTGGTGGTCGTTTGTCCCCAGGCGCGGGGGCATCCCTCGACGCTCCAATCGAGTCTGTCGTCGCCGGGAGGACGGAGCACCTCCCTCGCCAGGAACGACCCAGTGCTGCTGTACGTCATGATTTCGAGATCAGGGGCGCCTTCCCCCGTGAGGTCGTCCACCACGAAGAACTGAGTGCTGGCGAACTTCGAATACTCGCTGAAGGTCTCCGTCCACACGGCCGCCGACTCGTCGATCGTCTCCGTGTCGGCGGGGAAAATACCCAACAGTACATCGGTGTAGGTCAGGAATCCGGCGATCACGTCGCTTGCCCCATCCCCGTCAAGGTCGGGCGCGGCCCACAGGTTCCACCGGTAATAGGTTGAGAACTCGCCACCGTACTGCTGGACAATCGCCTCGTCCTCGGTCGCGCTCCCCGCCCGCAGCGTCAGCACGGCGCCGTCCGACAGCAACAGATCCCGGAAGCCGTCGCCGTCGCGATCGGAGATGGTATCGAGGAGGTGCACGCCTTCGTTCAGGGTGATCGCGCCGATGGCGGCGTCCGCCGCGCTCGGGATGCTCGTCGGCGCCCGGTCATTATCGCTCGTGTCTTCGGGCGCCGTCGCCTCGTCCACCGGAACACGGTCGGGGCACCCGACGAGGAAAAGCACACCGAGCATGCAGCATCGTACTCCAGATCGCCCAAGATGGTCGCGGAGGTACCGGCTTCTTTGGTCGCCTACTACCTCCGCCGCTTCGCCGGCCCGATCAACCGCACCGGCGTTTCATCCGCTCGCACGATCACCCGCTGCCCTGTGGTGAATTCCATCCGGTCGGACTCGATGCCGTCGGCGAAGATCACGCCGTCTTCGCCCATCTCGGAGATCACCTCGATCGAGGCGCCCGGCTCGATCAGTCCGAAGTCGATTTTCGTCCCCGTTGCCACCGACGGAAAGGGCTCGCGAACGAGGAAGACAAGGCGATTTTCGAGCGCTGTCGGCAGCTTCTCCACCAACCCGCGCTGCGCGGCCACTGAGCGCGCCCACCCCGTGGCGCCGGTGCCGGTAGACACCAGGATACCCGAGCTCGAATGCCGCTCGATGTGTCCGCCCGCCTTGAGGATGTAGCGCGCCGACTGGTGCGACTTGTGGCCGATGAACACCTCGTTCAGCGCGCGTTGTTTCTGCCCATCCTCGCGTTCGGCCACCGCCAGCGTACGGCGCTCCTCCGAATACGGCCCGACGCCCGTCTCGGCGAACACCATGGCGCCGCGTGCCTCGTCTGGCGGCAGGCGACAGAGCACGCCGTCGTAGCGCGCGCGGTCGGGGTTGATGCCGATGATGGGCTGGTTGGACAGGTATTTCGCGACGTTCGCCACGAGCCCGTCCTGCCCCACGGCAAACACGATGTCCTCCGGCTCAAACAGGAACCGGTCCAGCTCATCGCGATCCACACGCGCGCGCCGGCGATCGGTGGGCAGGAGCTGGAGCACCTGTTGGATGCCAGCTTCGAGGCGAGCGGTCTGCTCTTCGAAGGTGTCGATCTTCTGTTTGCGCGACTTTAGGTAGAACGCGGCCTGCGAGGTGGTGCCGTGCCGCGCGCGGAGCTGCGCGATCGGCGAGGCCCGGGTGACCACCACCAGCCGCGGGAGGGAAACGCCCCGTTTCAGCACCTACTTTCCGGCGTTGTCGCGCAGCATCTGCTGGAACGAGGAGCCGAGCAGGTCCGGGCTGATGTTGAGGTGCTGGATCGACTCGATCTTGCGCGCAGCGTCCTGCGCGGCGAGCGCGAGCACCAGCGAAGCAGGAAGGGCTTCGTAGGCCTTGAGGCGGCGCTCTTCCGCGTCGAGGTCCACCGCGCGCAGCTCACGACGGGCATCGGCGTCGCCATGGGCCTTGGTCACCACGTCCCGCGAGTAGGCCTCGGCGGCGAGCCGCTCGCGCTCCAGCGTGCCTTCCGCCTTGAGGCGCTCCGCCTCGGTGGCGGCGCGCACCCGGGAGAGCTCGTTCGCCGTGTTCTGGGCGATGAGCAGCTCCTCTTTCTTGGCGAGCTGGATCTGGGTGTTGATCTCGTTCTCCTTGATTGCCCGCTCCTTTTCAACCGCGAGGGCCCGCCGCGAGAAGATGGCCTCGTCTGCCTTCTGTTGGATCCCCTCCCGCGTTGGCGTTTGCAGGGCCTTCTCCACCTCGGCGCTCGCCGCCACGGAAACGACCTGCACATCCACCACCGCGAGCCCCATCGCGGGCAGCTCCTGGTCGGCCCGCAACGCGTCAGTGATCGCCGTGCGCACCGCCTCGCCTCCCGCCGCCAACGCCGCCTCTACGCGTGCCGCCATCACCCACGCGCGCGCCGGACCCTGGGCGCGCTGCGACCAGAACGTCGCGAGCCGCTCCAGCGGCTGCTCCAGCCACGTGCCGCCCCGCAGCGAGAGCCCGAAGTTGACGCGGCTTGCGAGCTTCTCGGGATCCACGCACCGATACCGGATGCACACCTGGATCGCCACGTCCTGGAAGTCGGCCGAGCGTTCATGCAGCATGAACGTGGTTTCATTGTCCTCGATGGGCACCTGCGCGATGCTCGCCGACAGCGGGTTGAACCAGTAGGCTACGCCAGCGCCGGCATACACCAAGCGCCCGCTTTTGAAGTGCAGGACATGCTGGTTGGGTTCGGCCCGGAGGTGGCTGATGAACGGGTAGTGGGAGAGCGTAGCCATGTACCCCTGATATCCGGCCCCGACCCGCGCCGCGATGCGTGGGAACGATCCGGCGACGACGCGATGCGCGCCTGCGGCATCGCCCAGAATCTACTCTGCCGCTTGGCCGATCCGGATCTGCCCGCGGTCCCCAAATGTACCGGCTGGATCCCTCAGCGCCGCGGCGAAGGTTTGGATGATCTTCGAGCCGCGAACACCGTCGATCAACCGGTGGTCGAACAGCAGGATCATTGGCAACATCGGGCGCACCGTGGGCTTCCCGTCCACCGCAATCACCTCGTCTTGAACGGTGCTGCTGCCCCAAAACGTGCCCACCTGGAAAAGCCGCGACGGGGGCATCACATCGGCGCCCCGAAACAGCACACCCTCGATGGGCTTGAGCGTGGCTCCGACGTTCGAGAGCGCCGTGGTAACGCCGAAGTGTCGATAGGCGATGTCGCCGAGGTAGGGGGTGTTCGCGGCCGCGTCGACCGCGCGGAGAAAGCCCTTGAAAAAGGTATGCGGCAGGGCGTTTCCGACGCTGAGCATCTGGTTGATGAGCGGGGTCTTCGATTGGCCATCCCGCTCGGCGTGCAAGGTCTTCGTGGTCGTTTCGGCCAGCTCGGCCAGCGTGAGCTGGTCTACGTTCGCGACCACCGCCATCGAGAGCTCGCGGCCAAGCCCGGCTTTGTCGAGGAGGTTCACCGGCATGGCGATCCCGACGTGGGGGAGCTGCACGATGCGTTGGCCGATCACCCGCGCGTTGGCGTAGGGGTGCTGCGCGAGTGTGTGTCCGATGCTCCCAGCGACGAGGTGGTTGAGGGTGACACGAATGCCCGCTGTCGCCAACTTCGCAAGATAAACGCGCGCTTCCGTCGCATCTACCGCGAAGTTCACGGTCACAAACGGGTTCGACGGCGGCCGGAACCACCACACCATCGTCCGCCGAACGACGTTCGGGCGCTGCCTCACCGGATCACCCCGCCCACACCCTCACCGTGCGGCCGACATACTCGGTGATCTGCCGGCACGTGTCGTAATCGGGGTGCCGGATGTGCATCCAGGCGTGACCCATGTAGCCAGCGCCGACATCGGCCGTGCGGTTGCCCACCGGCGGCAGGTGCACCTCGCCGATGCACGCGCCGACCTCCTTTTGCACCTCCTCCAGGCCGGTGTAGCCCTGGATGCGACCGTCCTGGTTGGGCCGAAGGGACAGGAGGCTCGCCGAGAACCGGCGACTCGGGCGGGGATTTGCCTTCCCCGTCACGAGCCCGCGCGCCCAGTGCTCGTACAGGTCCATGTCGTTGGCCCAACAGTACAGGTCCCAGAAGCGCACGCCAGGTGGCCGCGCACCGATCTCGGAGAACGACAGTCCCTTCTCGCCGTAGAACCACTCCATGTGCGTCGGCGAGGTGTGCAGGCCGAGCTCGTGGATCACCTTGCGGCCCATCACCTTCAGCTCGTCGTACCCTGGCGCGTTCACCCGGTTGGTGGTGATGACATACGGGTTGATCCAGCGGGATCGCATCGCCTCCAGCACGTTCGGGTAGTAGTGCGTGACCGCTTCGAACACCACCTCACCGCCCACGGTCAGCGTGTCGTAGAAACCCTCGTGGCCGGAGATGAACTCCTCCATCGTCACCTTGGCCGGGCGCGCGCCGAAGCCGGCCTCCACCAACGCGGCCTTGAGCTGATCGTCGCTATCCACCTTGGTGGTTCCCGCGGCCCCTGCACCGTCGCGCGGCTTCACGATGAGCGGGTAGCCGACCTCCCGAGCGAACGCGACTGCGTCTTCCATGGTTTCGACATCGGAATTCCGCGCACAGGGGATGCCGCGGCTGCGCAAGAATTGCTTCATGACGTACTTGTCGCGACACAGGTTTACCTGCTCCGGCGTGAGCCCGGGGATGGTGCAAGCGGCGCGCGCGCGAGCCGTGGGCGTCATGATCGCCTCGACCGTGCACTCCAGCCGGTCTACCCACTCGCGCCGCTGGATCTTGCGGACCACGTCAATCAACGCGCCCTCGTTCGCCATCGAGGGGATGTGTTCGTAGCCATGAAGCCAGCTCTTCAGCTCGGAGTCCAGGTATTCGGCCGGCGTGTCGCCGATGCCGGTTACCCGGGCCCCCACCTGGTGCAGCGCGCGCACGAAGAAGCGTTGGTTCGCGGGAAAATTCGGGGCCATGAAGAGGACGTGCACGGCGACTCCTGAGCGGTCGGGTGGGGAGAGCGAGCCTATTCGTAGTGGACTTTTACGGTTTCAATCATGGTGCGAAGCGCCTTCTTCACCACTTCGGTGTCGGGGTGGCGCACGATGGCGTAGCCCTCCCCTTCGTAGCCGGAAGCCTTCATGGCCCCGACGCGCGGCAGGTTGGCCTCGACAACGTGCGGACCGACGATGCGCTGGGCCTCGTCAAGCCCGTCGATGCGGGACACGCGCCCTTTCCCCGGGCCGCGGAAGTAGGCGCAACCCGCGGCGTACTTCCTCTCGAAGGGGCCACCCACCTTGCCGTCGATGACGGCGTGCGCCCACGCGTGGTACAGGCTGCGGTCGTAGGCGTAGCTCATCACGGTGGTGAACTGTGCGCCCGGCGGGCGGGCCCCCACCTCGTTCACGACGGCGCTCCCATCCTTGCGGCGGAACCACTCCATGTGGGTCATCCCGGTGCGCAGCCCGAGCGCTTCCACGGCCGCGACGCCCACCTTGCGAATGGGGTCGAATTCGGGGCCGGTGATGTCGCGCGGAGCCAGCACGCACCACTGCACCCACTCGTTGCGCGTGACGTCCAACGGCCCCGGCAGGTAGCGAAGGATGTTGTGAAACACCACCTTCCCATCGAGCACGATGGTGTCGAAGCTGTGCTCCTCGCCGGTGATGAACTCCTCAGCGAGCACCTCCCGTTCGGGCGAGGGCCGGCTCTCGGCGAGCGCGGTTTCGAGCTCGGCCGTGTTGTTCACCATGTACGTGCCGCGGCAACCCGCCCCGGCGGGCGGCTTCAGCACAACAGGAAAACCCACCTCGGCAATGAACTTTCGAGCGTCGGCGGGCGACTTCAGGCGGGCGAAACGAGCGCAGGGCACGCCCGCGGCCCGCAGCGCGGCCTTCATCACGCCCTTGTCGCGAAAACGCTCGGCGGTGGCCAGATCCATCCCCGGCACCCCGAGCGCCTCGCGCACCTGGGCGATGGTTTCTTGCGCGTTCTCAAGGATGCCGATCACCCGATGAACGCCCCCGGTCTGCCTCATCACATCGCGACAGGCGGCCACCAACATATCGGCGTCCATCGCGTTCTTTACGAGGTAGTGCTGTGCGCCGGGGGGGAGCCGGGAGGGGTTGTCCTGGGTGAGCACGACGAGGCGCACGCCGGGGACGCTGTTCGCCGCCTGAACGTACTTGAGGGTCGCCTCCAGGAGGAAGGGTGCGACGAAGAACACGGTC
>BJHF01000105.1 GCA_014191855.1 Deltaproteobacteria bacterium | reverse complement strand
GGCGCTCATGGGCGCGGCCGTGGTTGCGACCATCGCATTCGCGGCCGCCGCGCCGGAGACGTTCCCGCAAGGGGCGGCGAAGGTGTAGCCCGGCCCCCCTCCGCCGCTTCGCGGCACCTCCCCCCGTCTCGCCAGTCCGCCGGCGGGGTGGGGTGCCCGGAGGGCGAAGGGGGGTTGGACGGCTACTTCCCCGGAGCCGGAGCCGGCGCGTCGCCCGCAGGAACGGTGGCGGTCGCGGCCGGTGCCGGCGCCGCCGCGTCCTCCTTCTTCTCGGCCGCCGCCGCCGCGGCCTTGTAGTCCTCCTGGAGCGCCACTTGCTCAGCCTCGTTGCTCTGCGCCACGACGCCGAGCCAGGCCACAAGCAGCTCGCGCTCCTGAGGATCTCCGCCCTTCTTGGCCATGATCTTCAGTTGAGCGTCGATCTTCTTGAGCTGGGTGAGCGACTTGCCGATCGCGTCGCGGGGGGTGACCCCCTCGTCGTCCGGCAGGTCCATCGCGTCGCTCAGCGTTGCGTCCACGCGCGCGACGGCCGCGTCTGCGGCCGCCTGCATCGCGGCATCGCCGGAGTACTTCGCAGCCGGATCGCCCGCGTGCTCCGAGAGCTCCTTCACCGCCGTGTTCGCGAGCACGATGCTCACCTCTTCGACCACCGGATCGATCTCTTCCTGAAGGCTCATCCGATACCCCGGAACCATGCCGAGGATCTGATCGGAGCCCATGCGGACGAGCTCGGGGGCGCCGTCGACGACGAGCGCGCGAACCTGTTTCCCGGCCTCCGGCACCGCGCCAATCGCGAAGCCGCCGGCGGCCTGGGCGAGGCCCGCGGGATCGAGCAGCGTGCCGATCGCCCAGCTCACCCACAACAGGTAGCCGGCCACGAAGAGCCCGAAGCCGCCGCCGATTTTCATCGTGCGTCCGTTGGACGCCCGCTCCTTCTCCACTTCCGCCTGCAACAGGCCCTCGATCTCCTTGAGTGCGTCGTCCGACATCACTTGCTCCCTTCGAGGCGTGAGTTCATGATTCCGAGGAACAGCTCCAGCACCTCGTCGGCCTGGGGATCCCCGTGCTTCTCGCGTTCTTCGGCCGATACCTTACCGAGCAGGGCCACCTGCTCGTTGATCGACTGGAGCACGTCGAGGTGCTCCTTGAACGTCGTATCGAGCTGGCCCTGGGCCCAGGCCTGGGCGGCGAGGTTGAGGCGGCCGATGAGCTCGTCGTAGCGGGTGGCGTCGTCGGCGAACTGCGGGAAGCGCGCCTTGAGCTTCTCCTTATCCTTCTCGGCGGCGGCGGCGAAGGCGCCATCCAGCGAGCCCTTCATCTTTGCGTGGAGGTGCTCGGCGAAGGCCGCAGCCTCCACGTCGAGCGCCGCCGTAATCTTCGGGCCGAAGTTCGACGCTTCCGCAGCAAGCGCGGCGCTGATCGCCGGAGCCGCGTCGCGCGAGATGCCGTCCATCTCCTGCATCACGAGCGGCCACACGCGCGTGCTCGTTTCTTTCTCGAGCACCGTCACGAAGATCTCGGTGTCGAAATTCTTTACCTTGAAGTAGACATTTCCGACAGCAAGCACAAACATGCCCAGCACCGCGTACGTGACGCCGCGCCGGATGTTCGTGCCCTTCTGCCGCTCGACCGCCAGCTCTTCAAGCAACTGGCGAGCACGGCTCGCATCACTCATGGGAACTCCTGAGGGTGGATGATCCCGCGGGGAGGCTGGATCGGGCGCGACTCTACAACACTCCCGCCGCAAAAGGGGGGGCGGGTCAAGAAGTTGTACGCGCGCCGAGCAGGGCGAGCAGCTCGCGCACGGTGTAGGGCTTCTGGATGAACTCCACCGAGGCACGCCCCACGAGCCGCCGCGTGGCCTCCACCTCGTTGTAGCCGCTCGAGAGGATCACGCGGGTGGCAGGCCGGATCTTTCGCATCTCGCTCAGCGCCTCCTCCCCGCTCATCCTGGGCATCGTGAGATCCAGGAGCACCACGTCGATCTCACCAGCGAGCGCCCGAAAGGCGTCCACCCCCAAGCGTCCGTCGGCCGCTTCCACCACGCGATAGCCGCCAAACTCAAGGGCTGCCCTGGCAAACTCCCGAACGCTCGGCTCGTCGTCCACCACCAGCACGGTGCCGTTCAGCCTCCCAGCCGGCGTTTCCGCGGGGGGGTATTGCAGCGCCCCACGGGTGAGCGCCGGCAGGAACACCTTGAAGGTCGTGCCCCGCCCCGGCTCGCTGTACACGCGGATCAAGCCCTGGTGGCCCCGGATGATCCCTTGCACAGCGGCGAGTCCGAGGCCACGCCCGTTCACTTTCGTCGTGAAAAACGGATCGAAGATGCGGGCGAGCGTCGATTCGTCCATTCCTGCGCCGCTGTCGGAAACTTCCACGAACACGAAGGCCCCCGGCGCGGCGGCGGCGAAGGGCCCGACGCTCAAGAGATCCCCCTGTTCCAACACCTGGACTCCGGTGCGGACGACCACCGTACCGCCCTGCTCGTCGATCGCCTCGGCGCCGTTGATCACCAGGTTCATCAGTACCTGGCTGAGCTGCGAGCCGTCGGCCGCCACCAGGGGCAGATTTTCGTGAGGTTCGATGCGGAGATTCACCTTCTTCGGGATGCTGGCCTCAAGCAACACGGTCAGCTCCACCACCTGCTCATTCACGTCGGTCGGCAGCACCTTGAAGTGGCCCCGGCCAGAGAAAGCCAACAACTGGCGCGTGAGATCGCTTGCGCGCCGGGCCGCCGCAACCATGGAGTTCACCGCGCGGGTCGCGGGGTGCCCCGTCGTAAGCTGCATCTCCGCTAGTGACGCATTCCCAAGGATCGCGGTGAGTAGGTTGTTGAAGTCGTGGGCGACACCGCCCGCGAGCACCCCGAGGCTCTCCAACTTCTGCACGTGGAGCAGGTGATCCTGCAGGCGCTCGCGTTCCTGGCGATGAAGCACCCGCTCGGTGACATCCTGCAGGAGGCCCCACGCGGATGGCTGTTCAGCGCCGGCCTCCTGCCGGAGCTGACCGGATTCGGCGATCCAACGCCACGCCTCGTCGCCCGTGAGGCGCCGGTACTCCACCCGATACTCCGCCCTTCGGACGGAGGACCTCGCGGCGCGCACCACCTCCACGTCGTCGGGATGAATGCCTGCCCACCACGCCTCGGGTTGGAGGGCCGCTTCCGGCTCGATGCCCAACACCTCCGCCACGTGACCTCGCACCCACTCCGGCCGCCAGCCCTCCGGATCCACCCTCCACACCACGATCCCCAGCGTGTTCACCAGCTCGTCGTACTGCCGGCGCGCCTCCTCTGCCTCGCGACGGGCCCGAACGTGATCGGTGACGTCAAACGCGAACGTCGAAACCCCGTCGATCACGCCATCATCATTGTGAGTGGCCTGAAAGGTGAGGTTCCAGTAGCGCTCCTTCAGCGGACCACCCGGCACCGTGGGGACGTCGGCGCGGCGCCCGTCGGCGACGAACGGCTCGCCGGTGGCGTACACCCGGTCGAAGATCTTGACGAAGCCCTGCGCCGCAAGCTCGGGAAAAGCCTCTGCGAACGCGCGCCCCAACTGCGGACGGCCATCGGTGGACTCAAGGTGGGCGCGGTTGACGAACACGCAGCGATGATCGGGGCCTTTACGCAGACTGATCGCGGCCGGGGCCTCCTCAAGCGCGCGCTGGAAGCCCCGCTCGATGGCGGGGATGTCGGACTTTCGCTTCGGCATGCGAAAGACTAACGCGATGCGCAGAAGGCCCGCTCCCCGATGAAGGAGAGCAGGCCCGGCGCATCGCCCAGATGAGGTTCTTCCTCGTCTACCCGCAGCTCAGCCGGCCGCCGCGCACCACGCACCGCACGTCGCCGCCGGTGGTCGGCACCGCAACCGAGGCGTACATCGGGACGTTTCCGTAGAGCACGAGCTGGCAGTCGCCGGGCCGGGCCTCGAACCGCACCACGCTCGTCCCGGCTGAGAGGGATTCGCTGTAGCGCTTGCCGCCGCATTGCATGCCCACTTCGGCGATCACCTGGTCGGCATCCACCTTCACCTTGTAGGGCACGCCCGGCACCGACGCGACGCGCTTCGGGGTGCTGGGGGGCTGGCCGCAAAGGGGCGCGGTGAGCCCGTCCAACCAGGCGATCTCCGCATCGTCACCCAGTTCGGCGGCGCGGTCGTCCCAGGTGGCGTAGGGGGCGCCGCAGGGGTCGTTTCCGAGGCTACGGGCCATGAGCAGGTCGGTCCAGGCGAGCAGGGCGCGGCCCTTGTGGAGGTTGCGCGGGTCGGCATCGAGGAGCGAGCCGACGGAAGAGGAGAACGTTTGCGTGCGCGCTTCGCCGCTGTCCACGTCCGTCCACTCAGCCGTGAGCTTGATGACTTCGCCGCGTACGGGGCGGGTGTTCATCATCTTGAGGTCCTGAACGAAGAGCTGGGTCGTGCTCGCATAGTAGTTGATCGGCTGCACGTCCTCCTTGTGGGTGCTCGACTCCTCGCCGAAGAACTTCTCCATCGCGAGCGAAGGCGGCAGGTCCAGGGAGAAGTGCACGTCGTGCGCAACGGTTTGCACGAGCGACTCGAAGCCGGCGCCGAACACCCGGTCCACCACCGCGTCGGAGCCGAGGTACACGTACGCCCCCTTTCCCTTCTCGCTGAGCTGGTCGAGCACCTTGTCGTTGAAGTCGCGACCGACGCCGACCGCGGAGAGGCGGATGCCGGCGCTCTCGTAGGACTTGCCGATCTCGCTCACGACGTCCGTGTCGACTTCGCCGGTGTTCAGCAGCGCATCCGAGATGAGCAACATCCGGCGATTGCGGCCCTCGACTTCGGAGTGGGTCTTCGCCACACGGTAGCCTTCGCGCAGGCCGGCGTCCATGTCGGTGGAGCCGCGGGGCTTCAACGAATCAATGACGTCGGTGAGCAGGCGGGGATCGTCGCGACCGGCCACGAAGTTCTCGAGCGGCGAGCACACCTCGTTGTCGAACAACACCACGTCCACGCGATCGCCGCGTTGAAGCTGGTCGTTCATCTTGGTGAGGCCGCGCTTGAGGTACTCCATGCGCCCTTCGGCGTCCATCGAGCCCGAGCGGTCGAGCACGAGCGTGAGGTCCAGGGGCTTGCGTTCTGGGGTGACGCCCTTCACCGCGAACGCCATCGAGATCGTCTGGGTGTCGGTCTGCTCGGCGGAGGCCATCACGCTGAAGGTGTCCCCGGCCACGACCGGCGCCGTGTCGAAGCTGAAGTAGTTGAGCAGCTCGTGCGGGCGAATCTCGCTGGTCTTCACGGGCCCGCGGTTCTGGACGGCCCACAGCAAGCGCTGCGCGGACGCGAGCGACATCGAGTCGTCGTTGCTCAGGTAGGTGGTGCCACCCCAGTCGAAGCGGCTCAGGTCCTGGCGGGCGGCATCGGGATCGGGCATCGTGCCCATCGGGCTGGCCGCCATCTCGCGCTCCGACTCTTCGCCGGCGCCAAAGCGGCCCTTTTCACTGCCATCGAGCTTCGCTTCCTTACGCGACTCCGCCTTCTTGTCGCTGAGTCCGCCCATGTCGTAGCCACCCCGGGCGCCCGAGCCGGCGCCCTCGTCGCGGTCGTCTCCCTCCGTCGAAGCGACGTAGCCGAGCGACTGCAGCGCGTCGGCGGGCTTGGCGGTGGCGCTGGGCTTCGCGGGCTCGGTCGGAGCCTTCACGCGGGGGGCTGACTTCGTCTTTGCGACTGGCGAAGGGGAGGCTTCGGCCACCGTTGCGCTGTCGGCCAGACCTCCAACGCCAGCGGGGCCGTACCAACCCTGCGTCGCGTCGGCGGTCGTAGAGACACCGTTCCCCGAGGCCTTCCCGGCGGTCGTGCCCGGCGTGGCCTTCGGCGCGCTCGAAGCGACCACGCGGGAGGGAGGCGTAACCGGCGTGGGCGTGGCCACCGGGGGGGGCGGCGGCGCGGCGACCACCGGAGCGGGGCTGTTGTAGGCGGTTGAACCCCCGCCGCTTCCGTAGCTGGAGCTCGACCCGGACTTGCTCCCGCTGGACGGGCGGCTGGACTTCTCCGTGCCGAAGCACTGCCGCGTGATCGGCGACCCCGACGGGAGCACGACCGGGCGTTTGGCGACCACCTCCGGCACCTCGGACACCATCGTGCCGGACTTCGCGTCCAGGGTGAGAGGATCGGCGTCGGCCGGGACAGACTTCGAAGCGCAGGACCACAGAACGAGGGAGAGAAGCATGACGACTCCAGGGATTCGGCGCCACAACGACACCCCGTGAACGACGCTTACAGACTCAGATGAATATTCGGCGAGGCTCCGATCGGCGGGTTTGTGGTTAGGCCCACACCGCCATGAACCCTCGCCGCGTGCTCGTGTCCCTCCGCGATCCGAACGACCCGATGTCTCGTCAAGAGCTTCGGTGCTTCGCCGACTCTGCCGGCATCCCCGATCTCGAGATCGCCTACGCCAGCGCCGGCCAGCTCGACGACCGCCTGCTTGACGAAGCTGGCCTCCTGTTCTTCGGCGGCTCCGGCGCCTACAGCGTGCTCGATACCCACCCCTGGGTGCTCAACATGCTGGATCGGCTCGTTGAAACCGTGGATCGACGCATTCCCGCCTGGGCGAGCTGCTTCGGCTTCCAGGGGCTCTCCCTCGCCCTCGGCGGCGAAGTGAACCGCGACGACGCGCGGCAGGAGCTGGGCGCGTTCGCGGTGGACCTCACGGAAGCGGCAGCGGCGGACCCCTTGTTCGCCGGCCTCCCCCGCACCCTCGATGTGCAGCTTGGCCATCACGACCACGTGGACCGGCTCCCCAGCGGCGTCACGCTGCTCGCGACGGGGCGCAAGATCCACAACCAGGCGTTCAAGGTTGATAATGCCCCGTTCTGGGCCGCGCAGTTCCACCCCGAACTGCGAAAGGCCACCACCATCGAACGATGGAACTACTACCGTGGACATTATTCGGGAGACCCGGCGGAGGCCGAGCGCATCGACCGGGTGATGGAGGAGAGCCCCGACACGGAGACGGCGCAGTCGATCATGCGGCGCTTCGTAGCGTGGGTGGACACGAACCCGCGGCGATAAAGGCGCGTTACTTCGGCGCGCAGGTGTGGGTGGCGGCGGCGCACACGAGCGTGACGTCGTGCCGGTCGGCGATCACGAGCGGGGAGGCGCCGGGCACGACCCGCCCGTCGGCGAACGTCGCGACGTAGGGGTACGTGCCGACCGCGAACCAGCCCGGCGACATCGTGCGCTGGCCGATGGTGAACAGCACGGTTGCATCGCCTTCGACCTTGATCTTCGCGCCGGGGGGGTAGACCGCCTGATCGAGCTGGTCTACGTCCTGCGAGGGGTCGAGCAGCGCGAGGGTCATGCCGACGGCGAGTACAACGACGATGGCGATCGCCGAGAGGAACCAGACGGGGATGGTGGTTTTGGGCATCAGGGGGTGCGGCGTCATACATCGCCGCGATGCTCGCCGCACTCCTCCTCGCCTGCACTTGCGGCACCGCCACGGTCGCGACGCCGCCGGGCGAAGCCGACACCGCCCACTACGCGAACGTCGCGCCCGCCGTCGTGACCGAGGCGCTCGCCGGGGATGGGCGGAGCTACCTCCACATCAAGGAGGCATCGTACGACTTCTGGGCGTCGGTCCCGGCGATCGACGTGAAGGCGGGCGACCACGTGCTGCTCGGCACGGGCCCGCTTCGTGAGCACGTCCACAGCGCGGACCTGGCGCGGGACTTCGACGTGCTGACCGAGATCACCCTGGTGAAACTGGGGGATCCCGAGGGGAGCGTGGTGGCGCCGCCGCCGGGGGGGCTGCCGATCGAGGCGATCTACGCGCGGAAGGCGGAGCTGGCGGGCAAGGCGGTGAAGGTGCGCGGGCGCGTGGTGAAGGCGAACAAAGCGATCTTCGGGAAGAACTGGTACCACCTGCAGGATGGGACCGGCGCGGACGGATCGAACGACCTGACCGTCACGACCCAAGCCGAAGCGAACCTCGGCGACGTGCTCGTGGCCGAAGCCCCGCTCACCCTCGATCGCGACTTCGGTTTTGGATACTTCTTCGCGGTGATCCTTGAGGATGCGGTGGTGACGGTGGAAGGATCAACGGCGTTGCCCGGTGACACCGAGCGCGCGGCAGCGATCGCGCCCACCGCGCCCGAAGCGGCGGATCCGCTCGCGATCCCGGCCGCCGATCCGGCCACTTCCGCCGCACCTACCGCGCAACCGAAGGCGCTCACCCCCCTCGTCCCCCAACCGCGCACCCCGGGGCTCCCCAAAGCGCCTTCACGCACGGTTTTCGGGCTGGAGGTCGGCACCCTCGACGACGCGGGCCTCCAGGCCTGGGCCACCACGCGAAAACTCACCTGCACCGCCCAGGCCGCCGCGCGCCGCGCCACGCTCCGAACCGAGTGCAACGTGGGCCTCGGGGCGAGCACGTTCCCCGAGCGCACAAGCGCCGGAAAATACACGCAACTCCTGCTCTCCCGCACCGAGGCCGGCCCCTTCCACTACCTCTCCCTCGCCCGCCGCTACTCGATCCCCGTCCACGCCGGCGAGGAGTTCGAAGCCACCGTCGCGACCCTCCGCGCGCAATTCGGCGAGCCGACGCAGCTCCGCCCTTTCGACAAGGCCAAGCTCTCCGCAAAGATCCTCCGCTTCGCCGCCACCTGGAACTTCGCCGACCTCGACGTGAACCTCTCCCTCTTCCGCGCCGGAACGGACTACGTCACCATCACCGAAACGTGGTCCGTGCCGGGGATCGAAGCGGCCGTCGGCGCGCGACCGGGCACGACGGGCCACGGTGGGATGAAGGGGAAGCCGGCGGGGTGGAACCCGCATGTGGAAGATCAGCCCGGCAAATAGCCCCGACCAACCAGCAGCGTGTGGATCGGGTGTGCGGAGTGGAAGCCCACCAGGCGCCGCAGGAGATCGTCGAGCGCCTCGACGCGGGCCCGGCCCAGGTCCACCGTGTAGGTGACGCCTCGTCCACCGCGCTTGATCTCGGGGTCGCTCACGTAGTGGAAGCGTTGCGCGTCCTTCGTGCCGAACGCCCCCTCAAAGCCAGCGTGGTACCAGTCGCCGATCAGCCCGTCTACCGCCTCAACGCCGGCGGCGGACTCAAAGAGGATCGAGATGGGGAGCTGATCCCAGGGGCATTGGCTCGAGATGGAAAGCGCGAACGGGAGCCCTTTGACCGGAAAACACGTCGGCGCTTGCGATAGCGGCTGGTACTCGGCTAGGGCGACGACGAGCGGCTGGTCGCCCACCTGGCCGACCTGAGCCGTCGCGGGGTCCACAAGATCCACGCGCACCGCCGCGTAGGGACGGGCCCCCTCCGGAATGCTGGGGACGATCCGCCCATCCGGCGCGCGCATCATCTTGGCGGCCTCCGCGATCCAGCCCAGCTTCTCCTGCTCCTCCGCGTAGTGATCGAACATCTCGACATACGACTCGCGATGGCCCACAAGGAACTCGCGCGGCTGGATGTTCTCGCGAACGAAGCGATCCACGTCGTCGTGGTAGGCGCGGGCGCCTTCCAGGAAGTCGTTCTCGTCAAGATCATCAGCTATATAGGCTGACAACTCCGCAAGACCCTCCTGGATGCGACCCTGGGCGAGGTACAGGTGTGCGAGGGCTTGGCGTGCACGCGGCTGCCCCGGGGAGTCGGCCAGGATGCGGCGGTATTGCTCGGTGGCCCCCGAGGGATCGTCGAGATCCTCGTGGGCCGCGGCGAGGCCGAGACGGAAGCCATCGCGCATGGCCGTGAAGTGATCGCGCTCGGCGGCAGGCCGGCTCAGGATCAGCGCGTCCACCCGGGAGACGGCCTCCTCGATCAGCCGCACCGCCAGCTCGGGCTCGCCAAGCTGGAGGTGTACGACGCCCAGCGCGTTGAGCAGATCCACGCGTTCGGGAGCCGCTTCTACCGCACGCAAGAGCTTCTCGCGGGCGGCGCGCGGATCGCCCTCGTGGAGCTGCTTGAGGGCCTCTTCCGCCAGGGCTTCGGGGTTCACGTCAGACATGCCGCACAAGGTAATTCGGTTAGCCACGGCCGATGTCTACCGAAGCGCGCAACGCCCCCGACGCGTCCGAACCCCGCTCCCCGTCCAGCACGCTCCGCTCGGTGGTTCCCGCGCTCGAAGCGCGCCTCGACACGCCGATCCCCTGCCTCGACCACGGTTTTGTCCGCGTGGTGGACTACTTCGGCGACGACCCGGCGATCGTACAGGCGGCGCGCGTTTCCTATGGCGCAGGCACCCGAAAAGTGTCCGAAGATCGCCAGCTCATCCGCTACCTGATGCGGCACCGGCACACCACGCCCTTCGAGATGTGCGAGATCAAGTTCCACGTGAAACTGCCGATCTTCGTTGCCCGCCAGTGGATCCGCCACCGCACCGCGAACGTGAACGAGATCAGCGGTCGATACTCGGTGTTCACCGACGAGTTCTACCTACCCGAAGCGCATGAGCTCGCCAAGCAGTCCACGAACAACAAACAGGGCCGGGGCGACGCGCTGAGCGACGAAGAAGCCCTGGCCGTACGCGGGAAGATCGAGGGCGCGAGCCGGCAGGCGTACGCGGACTACGAGGAGCTGATCCACGAGCGCGGCCTGGCGCGGGAGCTGGGTCGCGCCGTGCTCCCGGTCAACTACTACACCGAGTGGTACTGGAAGATCGACCTGCACAACCTGCTGCACTTCCTCGCCCTGAGGCTCGATCCGCACGCCCAGTACGAGATCCGGGTGTTTGCCGAGGCCATGGCCAGCTTCGTGAAAGACTGGGTGCCGGTGGCCTGGGAAGCGTTCGAGGACTATCGGCTCGGGGCCGTGATGGTGTCCAAACAGATGATCAACGTGATTCAACGCCGACTTCGCGGCGAAGTGGTCACGCGCGAGGAGAGCGGACTGAGCAAGCGCGAGTGGGAGGATCTGTGGGGGGCGCTGGGCGGGGAGCCGTAGCGGCCCGCGGCATCAGTGTGGGAGCGTCGCCCCGAAGCTCGGGCGTGCGGTCATTCGACCCATCCAAGCTCCAATATTGTGCAGATCGTCCGTGTAGCGGTCGGGGCCGGTGAGCCCGCCGCCGGAGGCGACCGTGGGGAGCAGCAGCCAGTCGGCGAGCGACGGGGTGTTGCCCGCGAGGAAGGGCGAACGTCCCAGCGCGGCGTCGAAGATTCGCAGTGCGCTGTGGGCCTTCGTTGCGGCGGCGTGCACGGACGCATCGTCGACCTGAATGCCCCGGGGGGCGAGTACGAAGCGCGGGATGAGAACGCCGCGCACCGCTGCGGGGGCCACGTAGTCGCCGTAGGCGCTCATCCACTGCGTCATTAGGGCGCGGCTCTTGGGATCCGCCGGCTGCAGCGCGGGGCCCTCGAAGGCTTCGTCGACGTAGCGCATGACCGCAGCCGCTTCAAAAACGCGGAAGTCGTCGTGATCCAGCACCGGCATCATTCGCCACGGGTGGAAGTTGGCGTACGCCTCTTCTCTCAGGTTTGCGGCTACGAGTTCGTACTCCACTCCCTTCTCGACCAGCGCGAGGCGAGCGGACCAGGTGAACGTCGAGAACGGAGAACCGCGCAGGATGATGGACATGCGACGCACTATTACACGATCTGCGCGATCTGCTAAGCTCGGGAGGCGTGCTGATCCTCCTGCCGTTCCTCGTCGCCCACGCCTTCGGGCGCGACTACTACACCTACACGGCGCCCGATGGCACGGTCGTGCTCACGGACTCCCCGGATCACGACGGCTTCGAGAAGTGGTGGAGCGACGTGGTGAGCGGCAGCTACCTGCCGAACGGCGTGCCCATGCCCCGGCTCGACCGCATCACGAACCTCGATGGATACGACGGTTGGTTCCTCGACGCCGCAGATCGGGAGGGCGTACCTGCCGAGCTCCTGAAGGCGGTGGCGGTCGCGGAGAGCCGGATGAACCCCGGTGCCGTTTCTTCTGCCGGTGCGAAGGGGCTGATGCAGCTCATGCCGAGCACGGCGAAGTCGCTTGGGGTAACCAACGTTCTCGATCCTGAGCAGTCCATCACCGGCGGGGCGGCCTACCTCGCCAAGCAGGTGTCGCGCTTCGGGAGCTATGAGCTCGCGCTCGCGGCGTACAACGCCGGCCCGCAGAACGTCACCCGGTTTGGCGGGGTGCCCCCGTTCGAAGAAACGCGCACCTACGTCTCCCGCGTGATGGGCCTGTACGAACACTTCCGCGACAACCGCAGGGTTACGCGGTAGTCCGAGCGCCGAGGTCCCCCCGTTGTCCACCCGCCCCTGGTACCGCCGCCCGGGCTTCACCAACCTGCCGATGCTGATCACGCTGGGGCGGTGCGCGGCGGTGCCGGTAATGGTCGCAATCCTCTGGGAAACGCCAGGGCCATTGCGCGCGATCGTCGCCATGTTCATATTCGTGACGGCGATGGTGGGGGACGTCGTAGACGGCTGGCTGGCGCGCAAGTGGGACGTACAAAGCGTGGCCGGCGCGTTCCTCGATCCGATCGCCGACAAGCTGATGGTGCTCGCGACGTTGGTCATGCTCATCCCCCTCGGCTGGGTGCCCGCCTGGATCGTCTTGGTGCTCGAGGGGCGTGAGCTTCTCATCGGCGCCCTGCGCCAGATCGCCGTATCGGAAGGTCTCGTGATTGCGGCCGGCAGCCTCGGGAAGTTCAAAACGGCCTACCAGTCGACCGCGATCGGCTTCCTCCTGTTCCACTATCAGGGCCTCAACGTTGACTTTCGCCCTTTCGGCCTCGACATGCAGTGGCCGGGAATCGATGCGCACACCGTCGGCATCGTGCTCTTGTGGCAGTCGATGGTGCTCAGCGTCGCGAGCGCATTCACCTATAGTCGCGACTTCTACAAGCACCACCAGTCCCGAAAACAGGCCACGGAGCCGTGAGGTTGTTCCTGCTTCTGTTTGGGTGCACCTCTGGACCCGCGCCCACGGTAACGCCGCCCACGCTCGATCTGGCGGTGGTGCCCGGACAGCCCGACTCCGGAGACACGGACGACTCGGGGGAGATTGACGACACCAGTTCGGTGGACACCGGACCGCCCGGCCTCGGCGATCCCTGCGATCCAACCGCGAACACCTGCACCGAAGGCGCGCTCTGCTGCGCGACTTGTTGCGCACCGACCTCCCAACCCGTCTGCACGGCGGCGGATGTGTATGGCGCCTGCCCGCTCCCCGACGTGTACGTGGACGAAGAGCGGGCCACCTCCTCGCTGCTGCTCGAAACCGTCAACGTGCCGGAAGGCAGTTGTATCGCCCAGGAAGCGTGCGTCGGAGGCACGGGCGACCGCCAGGTGCTCCGGTTCACCACCACCACGCCCAACATCGGGACGGCCGACCTCATCCTCGGGCAGCCCGAGGCCAACCCCGACTCGTTCGAGTGGTCGGAATGTCACGCGCACTGGCACTACTCCGGCTACGCCACCTTCTCCCTCTACAACTCAGCAGGCGTGAGCGTCGGCAGCGGGCACAAACAGGCGTTCTGCGTGCGCGACAGCGAGTGGTGGACGACCGACGTGAACGGCGACGTGCCGGTATACAACTGCGGCTTCCAGGGGCTCAGCGTCGGCTGGGCCGACTCCTATACCTCCAACCTCGATTGCCAGTGGGTGGATGTCACCGGGCTGCCCAGCGGCGAGTACAGCCTGGAGCTGAGCCTGAATCCGGAAAAGCGCTTCGCGGAGCGGGATTACAGCAACAACGTGCTGCGGGTTCCAGTCACGTTGCCCTGAGGCCATGCCCGCCCGCTCAGTAACAACCCAGGTCAAACGTACCCGAAGCCGCGGCCCCGGGTAGCGCTTTCGCGCCATCCGGGATCCACACCACCTCGAAGCTTCCGGTCACCCGCACGGTGTCCTCCACATAGTCGGCCGTGATGTAGGCGCTCTGAACGGAGCCGTGCGCCCCGGACGTATCGAGCGCCCACGTGCTCACCGCGCCCAGGCTGAAGGTGTTGACGCTTGCGCCATCCACGAGGTTCGGGTAGCTCACCGTTTCCCCCTCGACGGGCTGGGCGATGTTGATGGTGAACTGGTACTTTCCCGCCGGATCCTGCACCGCGAAGTAGTAGTCGAGCGAGGACTGGCACCGGATCTCGTCTGCCGGCGCATCCTCGAAGTTCATCACGAACGGGTCCCCGTTGAAGTTCCCCGTGATGTCCAGCGAGTCCGCCCCCGTGTCGGAGTGGGTCGCGGTATCGAGTCCGCTGTCGTCGGTGTCCGTGTCGGTGTCGGAGTCCGCGTCAGTGTCGGAATCGCCAGTTTCACCACCGTTTCCGGTGTCGCCGGTTTCGGTGCCGTCGGAGGCCGTGTCGGTGCCCGAGCCCGTGTCTTTCGCGTCGGGGACGCAGCCAAAAGTGAGCGTGAGGGGGAACACGAGATTGAGCATGGAGCCTCCGAGTGCGCGCACCTTAGCAGAACCGGCGCCCACCTCGGAAGAACTCGCGTGCGCTTTGTCACGCGCGGGCCGAAGTTGTCGTATTCACTTCCGCGGCCCGATCCTCTATACTGCCGCCCTCGGAGTCACCCATGCGACCGTGCCTGCTCTCCCTTGTGCTCCTCGGCGCATGCGTATCGGACAACAACCTGAGCGGCGAGAAGACGCAGCCCTCGGACTTCGACTCCGGATCGGAGTGGGTGCCCCCTGAAGATACGAGCGTGGAAGAAGAAGATACCGACACCGGCGTCATCATCATTCCCGACGAAACATGTGACGACGATGATCTGAGCACCAAGGCCTACACCATCCCCACCCGCACAGACTGCGAGGCGCCCCCCGAGACGACCCCGGACTGGACGCTCGCCTCGAAGTGGACCGACCCCTCGATCGGCATGATGCTCAGCACCGTCGTGATCGGGCAGTTGGACGACGACAACGGCGACGGGGACGTGGACAACGACGACGAACCCGATCTGGTCGCCGCCCCCTACAGCGGCTTCATCCGGGCGTACAACGCCGACGGAAGCACCAAGTGGCAGGCATCTTCCTCAAACATCGAGCAGAGCACGCCCGCGATCGGCGATCTCGACGGCGATGGGAAGCCCGAGGTGGTGGTCGGCGGCCTCTCCGGCAGCCTCGCGGTTCACGGCGAAGATGGCTCCGCATACTGGAGCGGCCCCGGCTCCACGGGCACCAAGCAGTACTGCGGCACGATCGGAATCGCCGACCTGGACGAGGATGGGGACGCCGAGGTCTACACCGGCCGCGTCATCATCAACGGGCAGACGGGCGCCACGCTGGCCTCCGGCTCCCTGGGCTACGGCTCCTCAATCTCGGGCGAAGCGCCGAATTCGGTCGCCGCCGACATCGACCTCGACGGGGACCAGGAAGTCGTGGTCGGCAACGCCGCCTACAGCATCACCGGGGCGTCAGTCATGACGACGGGAGATTCCGATGGTTTCCCAGCCGTCGCCAACATGGACAGCGATCCCGAGGGCGAGGTCATCGTTGCCCAACAAGGCAAGGTCTCCGTCTACAACGACGACGGCAGCCTGCTCTGGACCACCGCCACTTCCTCCGGCTACTCCGGCCCGCCCGCCGTCGCCGACTTCGATGGGGACGGAGAGCCCGAGATCGCCGTGCCGATCTCCCCAGGGGTGATCATGCTGGACACCGACGGCACCAAGGTGTGGACCTGGGCTGGGACCAGCACCACGTTCTTCGACGGCGTTTCAGCCTACGACCTCGACGGCAATGGCGAGTGGGAGGTGCTGCACGTCAGTAACGACGGCCTGCACATCATCGAGGGGCACAGCGGCGATCTGCTCAGCACCCTCACCGGCGCGCAGTCCTACTGCGGGCAGATGCCGGTCGTCGCCGACCTCGATGGAGACGGGCACGTGGACATGGCCTTCGGCACCTACAACTCCGGCGTGTACGTGATGGAGGATGCCGCAAACGGCTTTACCGCCGGGTTCAAATACTGGAACCAGGGCGCGTTCTCGATCACCAACATCAACGACGACATGTCGATCCCGACGACGCCGGACATCAACTGGGCGGTCGGCTACAACAACTTCCGTGCCGGACCTCCGGTGGAAGCCGTGTTCCCCAACCAGAACATCGTCGGCAAAATCCAGGCGATCTGCGTGGATGAGTGCGACAACGAGACCGTCACCATCAGCTACAGCCTCGGCAACGACGGCACCGAGGACATCACGGACGTGGTGGACTTCGAGATCTGGGGGGATGTGGATGGCGTGGACACCGCGCTCTGGACCAGCAGCTGGACCGCGGGCCTGCGCGCCGGGTACATGGAAGCCTCCACCACCGTGGAGCTGGTGATCCCGGGGACCTTGCGCAACCTGACGATCAAGGTCGATGGCGGCAGCTCCACGAGCGGGAGCAAGGTGATGGAGTGCGACGAGACCGACAACGAGACGATGTTCGGGATCGGCTGCATCTAGGCCGGGAACCGGGCGGACACGAGCGTTCGCCCCTACACGAGAGCGCCGTGTAGCGGCCGGACCCGGTGCCGGCCGCTCAGCTCGCGATCTTCAGCTTGTAGCTCGTCGCGCACGAAGCGCTCGGCCAACTGATGGCGTACACGCGCACGTAGAAGTCGTCCTCCCCGTCGTCCCAGCGGTCCCCCGAATAGTCCGCGCCGATCGCGCCATCGCCGCTGTCGCTGCTGAGCAGATTGCCGCCGTCGTCGTAGAGCTCGATCACGTAGTCTCCGGCGACGTTGAGGCCGGTGGCGCTCGCGAGCACCTCAACGTTGTCCCAGAGCTCATCCTCCGCGCTCCAGCGGAACCAGTCTTCATCCGTCGCATCCGAGAACGTGAGCCCGCTCATCTCGATCGAGGAGCCCGACCACAAGCCGCCACCGTCCACATTCCCCAGGTCATACGCCGTGGCCATCGTGTTGTTGGGCTCGTAGGTGTCCCAGTACGGGTCGTTGAGCATGCCGTCGCAGTCGTTGTCGATCGCGTCGCAGATATCCACCTCGCCCGGAGACAAGGTGTCATCCGTATCGTCGCAATCGCCACCGTACTCGGTGTAGCCGTCGCCGTCGTCGTCGCGAGCGAGCGGGTCGTCGATGTTCACAACGAGGGAGTCGCGGCCGATGTTTCCGTCGAGGTCGGTCGCGGTGAGGGTGACGACGTGCGTGCCGCCGAGCAGCGTCGTCGCGAACGTCGTGTCTCCGTTCGAGTCGGGGATCGCCGTGCTCAGCGCGCCCTGGATGTCGCTGGTCCACGAAACGGCGAGCAGCTCCTTCGCCGTCGTGTCATCCGAGACGTTGCCGCGGAACGTGACGCTATCCACCGTATCAAACCAGTCCCCGTCCCCCGGCGAGCTGATGTTCACCAGGGGCACATTGTCCTGAACCACCTCGAAGCTCACGGTCGCCGTGCCCTTCTTCCCTTCGCTGTCGAGCGCGCTGACCGTGAGGGTGTGGATGCCGAGTGTGTGCGGTTGGAACGGCACTTCGAGGGTGCCGGTTGACGTGGCGTACCCCGTCCACAAGATGCCATCCGGATCATCGAGCACCTCCACCGGCATGGTGTCGGGGCTGTCGATGTCGTCGGTCACCGTGCCGAGCAGGTTGATCGTGGCGGAGGAGCCGACCTGCTCCCCCTCGTTCGGGTTGATCAACACGATCGTCGGCGCGCCCTCCTGGTTCGCAGCGTCCCCGATCTGGAGGCCGATGCTGACGCTCGCCGAGTCCCCCGCGATGTCCGTGGCCACGAGCGTGATGACGTGCAGGCCGGGGGAGAAGTCGTTCTTGGCGAGGTGCATGTCCCCGTTCGTGTCGGGCACCTCGGTGTCAAAAACACCGTCGAGGCTGCTTTCCCACGTGATTTGCAGCTCCTTGTAGGTGGTCTGCGCGTCGCGAGCCACGCCGTATAGCTCCACCAGCGAGCCCGGGTCGGCCACCGCGCCATCCTCCGGCGAAACGATGGAGACCGCCGGCGGCGTGTTGTAGGACTGCACACCGGCATCGGTGCACCCGAGGGCGAAGAGCACGAACATGGCGGCAGTCTACCTCAGATCATGCGTACGGATCACAGCGAGGCGACGTACCGGGCCACGCCCTCGTGAAAAGCCATCCGCGGCGCCCACCCCAACCACTCGGTCGCGACGGTGGGATCGGCGTGCGTCACCGGCACATCCCCTGGCTGGGCGGGCAGCCACCGCACCTTGAGCTGCCGCCCCGTGGCGTCGGCCACCGCCGCGAGCATCGTGGTGAGCGGCACGGGGTTCCCGCCGCCGACGTTCACGATGTTGTACCCATCGGCACGATCGAGGCTGCGAATCAGGCCATCCACCGCGTCGTCCACCCAGGTGTAGTCCCGGATCGACGAGCCATCGCCGTACACCGGGATCTCCTCGTTTGCCCTCGCCAACCTTACGAACTTCGCGATGGCCATTCCCGGGCGCTGCCCCGGGCCATACACGGTGAACAGGCGGGCCACCGTGACGTCGAGCCCCGAGGAGTAGCAGAACAGCTCCGCCGCACGCTTGCTCGCCGCGTAGGGCGAGGCCGGTCGGTCCGCGGCGTCCGTTTCGCGGAACGGCCCGGCGGCGCTCCCGTACACCGAGCTGCTCGACGCAAATACCAGGCGCCGAACGTGGCGCTTCGCCATCGCTTCGAGCACCGTGAGCGTGCCCGCAACGTTGTTGCGTACGTACGGACCCGGGGATTCGATCGACTCGCGAACGCCGGCGCGCCCCGCGAGATGACAAACGCCATCGATGCCGTGCAGCGCGCGCCGTACCGTACCTCCGTCGCAAACATCGCCACGAACAAGCTCCGCCCCCTCGGGCACCGCCTTGAGCGCTGGATCGTACGCATCATCGAAGTTGTCGAGCACCCGCACCCGATCGCCACGCGCCAAGAGAGCCGCCGCGAGGCGGCGCCCGATGAACCCTGCGCCGCCGGTAACGAGCACGTGCATTCTGAGGCTGCGCCTAACCGGGTGGGGGCCCGGTTACCAGAGCGTACGAAACCGCTCGAACAACGTCGTCTGTCGGCTCCGAAGCGTCACTTCTCGACCATCGATCCACGCGCGCAACATCCGAGTGCGCGGCTGGATCGGGTCGCCATCGGCGATGGCAAAAGTAGCCGGGCGCCCCGTCGCAAGCGTGCCCACCGGGAGATCCCAGATCGACGCAGCGTTGTGGCCACACGAAGCGGCGATCGCCGCCGCATACGGTAGCCCGTTCGCGACGGCCACACACACCTCCGTCGGCAGCTCCCGCAGGTTGTGCGCGGCGCCCTCCCGCATGATCAACTTCACGCCGGCCGCATGGAGCAACGCCGGATTCTCGTACACTGCATTCAGCGACTCCCAGTCGCCCGGCTGCGTTGTCGTCGGCGCCACCAGCACCGCGTAGCCGCTCTCCGCGATGTCACGCGCCACGAGGTGCCCTTCGGCGCAGCCCAGCAGCACCGCGTCGAGGTTGAATTCCTTCGCAAACGCGATCGCCGCCAGGATGTCGTCCGCCCGGCTCGCCGACAGGATCACCTTCGTTTCGCGTGCCCGGATCGCGTGCCACACCTTCTGGGTGCGCGTGAACTCCGGCGGCTTGTCCGGCTCGCCCTTCTTCTTCTTCGCCTTCGGGTCCGGCGGGTCCGGGGCCTTGTTCGCCTCCAACACCTCCCGCAGCTTCAGCGCCAGCCCCATCCGTGTGTGCGGTTGATTCGGGAGCGCACCGGTGCCACCCCGACCGAAATTGAACACGACCCCCGACGAAGACTTCATGGTGGCCGCGGCAACAGAATCTCCGGCAAACCGCATCCACGCCGCCTGGCCACTCACCAGCCCGCCCGAAGGCAAACAGAGCCCACCCAAAACACCCTGCCGCCGCGCCACGGGGATCAGCGCGCTCGCGGGGTTGTAGCTGTCCTCCGTGTGAATTCCCGGCAGCAAGCCGTCCGTACCCTCCGACTCATCGTGGGTCGCGGCCTCGAGATCGATCTCGAACAGGCCGATCGGGCTACCCCCATCGAAGAAGCCCGGAAAAATCGTGGCCCCGCCGAGGTCGTCTCCCGACTTCACACCGGGGCCGATCTCGACGATCTGCCCGTTTTCCACCCGGAGCCCGCCCTGAAGTTCACTCCCATCCCCCACGAGGATTCGGGCGTTGGACAGGGTGAACGTGCTGCCGGAGCCGAGGATGTAACCACCGCGATCGGCCAGCCGCGTGTCTGTCGGGGCAGGCGGGAGCGGCGAGTCGATGGAGCCGGGGGAGGACTGAACCGCAGCGGGGAACGCCGCCGACGCAGAACGTGTCGCGACAGCAGCGCCAAGCACCCCCAACCCAGCCAACACATCACGGCGACTAACGCGGGCCATCGGGGGTACCCTCCTGCGCGCGGTCGTACACCAACGCACCATCGACCCAGGTTTTTACGACCCGCGCGGTGCCGTCGAGCGGGTACTTGTCGAACAGGGCGAGGTCGGCGTGTTTGCCCACTTCGACGCTGCCGACCCAGGCAT
>BJHF01000104.1 GCA_014191855.1 Deltaproteobacteria bacterium | reverse complement strand
ATGACTGTGGTGGACCCGACCTGAACCCCCGCGTGCGCCCAGCATGAACCGCCGGATCGCGCTCCTGCTGCTCGCGCTGGTGGCCCCGCTGGCGTGGACCCTCACGCGCCCCGCGGACTTCGACGAAGCCAATTTCTTGACGCTGGCCCGCGGTGCGCTCGCCGATCCGTGGCGGCCGCACAACATCCTCATCAATTGGCAGGGAACAACGGAGCCCGCGTTCGCGGTGCTCAGCAACCCGCCCGGGATCGCGTGGTGGCTGGCGCCGGTTCTGAGCTGGCCCACGTGGGCGATGCGGCTGTGGATGCTCCCCTGGCTGGCGCTCGCCGGATGGGGCGCGGTAAACCTTGGAAAACGCTTCCTCGGCGACGGCGAAACGGGCGCCCTCGTGCTGCTCACGAGCCCGATCGTGATCCTGTCCACGACCGCACTTTTGCCCGACGCGCCGCTCTACGCGGTCACGCTCGCCGGGATGGCCGGGTACATCGCAGCGGTCGAGCGGGGATCGGGCTCGGCACCGTGGGCGCTGTTACTCGGCTTCGCAGCGTGTTTTCGCTACAGCGGGATCGCGCTCTGGCCGCTGGCCTTCCTCTGGCCCTTCGTGCAGCGCCGCCCGGCGTTCCCCGCGTTTGCCGTCGTGATTCCGATGGCGCTCCTCGCCGCGCACGACGTCGCCGCGTACGGCAAGGTTCACGTGTTCGCGATGGGCGCGTTCCAGTCCGTGGCGAACACGCCAGCCGAGTGGGGCCACAAGGCCGTTACCGCGCTGACGATGCTGGGCGGGGCCGTGGTCCTGCCGGCGTACCGGTGGCGTGGGCAGCACGCAGCCGCCGCCGTCGTGGGCGCGCTCCTCGCGGCGCCGTGGGGCTTCGTTGCGATGGGCTTTGGCGCGCTCGGCGGCGCGGCGCTCGCCCCGGTGGTGGAGGCGATCCTGCGCCCGGCCGGCACCGTCGAAGCCGCCGCCCGACCCGCAGCCGACCGCATTTTCCTGCTGAGCTGGGCGTTTCTGGGGGTGGTGTTCCTGCTCACCCTCCGCTTCGGCGCCGCTCGCTACTGGCTCCCGTTCCTCGCCCCCGTGGCACTCCTGCTGCCCGGCGATTCGCCACGTCTTCGGCTCGCGCTCAGCTTCGGACTGGGGGTTCTGCTCGCGGCCGACGGCGCGCTCCAGGCCCGCGGGAGCGGCGCGCTCGCCGCCCGAGCGGCCTCACTCGGCACTGGCACCTTCGTCGGACACTGGGGTTGGCAAGCCGCGCTGGAAGGGGCAGGGTGGAGCGCCCTGGACGAAGGGGCCACGCCCGCGCCAGGAACGCTGGTGGCGATCCCGAGCGAAGCCTGGCCGCAGCGCGTGAACGTCCGGTGCGACCACGTTCGGTGGGAGGGCCACGCCTGGCCGCCGGTGCCCTGGCTGCCCCGGAGCTACTCTCACGACGCCCGCGCCAACCTGCACGCCAACTGGATGGCGGGGCCCGCGCCCACCTCAACGGTGGTGCCGTGGTGGTTTGCCGCAGATGCCTACGAGCATGCGCGCGTTTGCGAGGAGTAGCGGCGGATCGGCGATGGCGGCACCCACGCGGGCGGGTGAGACTGACGTGGTGCTGGACCGCTACCTCGAGCTGATCGGCCGCCTGCGCGCGGCGCCACCGGAGCCCGCTGCGTTCGGAGCTACGGTTGTTCGCCAGGTCGCCACCGTGCTTCGCGTTGCGCGCGTCGGCTGGTGGCGAATGCGCCATCATCCGGAGGCCGGTCTGGCGCTGGAGGCCGGCTGGTGGGATGGGCAGGCGCAGCCCCTCGGCACCGAATCCTTCCTGCCCCGGCACACCTTCCCGCGGTACTTCGAGGCCCTCGACCTTGGCTTGCCGATCCGCGCCGTCGACGCGACGACCGACCCCCGCACCAACGAATTCCTCGATATCTACCTCAAGCCCAAGGGCATCGGCGCAATGCTCGATGCCCCCGTGCTCCGCGGCGGCGTCGTAACCGGCGTGGTGTGCGTGGAGCATGTGGGTGGCGCACGCGACTGGGCGGACGACGAAACGCAGTTCCTCAATTCGCTGGCCGGGCTCCTCGCGCAGCGGGATGCCGAGCGGGAGTCGGAGTCTACCTTCGAGCGGCTGAAAGAGAGCGAGCAGCGCTTCCGCGAGTTGTTCGACAGCTCGCCCGACCTGCTCCAGAGCTCCGACCCGGGAGGGAGGCTCCAGTACGTGAACCACACCTGGCGCCGCACGCTGGGGTACTCGGATCCGGAGGTGGAGCGCCTCACCGTTTGGGGCCTCGTGCTGCCGGAGCAGCGCACGCGCCTGCAGGACCTCTACACCCAGGTGTTCGCGGGCCGCACCCTTCCGAACGTGCGCTTCGATTTTCTGGCGCGGGATGGGCATCGTGTGCCGGTCGAAGGCGGGTTTGTTCCCGTGCTTCGCGGAATGCGCGTGGTCGGCTGCCACGCATTCCTGCGCGCCGTCGCCCCAACGGTCGAAGCGCCCGTCGCCTCCGCGAGCGACTGCTCGGTGCTCTGGCTGTGCCTCGACTCCCTGCCCGAGGCGCTGCTCGTGGTGGATGGCAGCTTTGAGCTACGCTTCGTAAACCAGGCCGCCAACCGGCTGCTCGGTGTCCAAGCCGGGAGCCACAACCTGCGGGATGTCGCCGACCCGCTCTCTTTCCAGCGCATCGCCGCCGCCGCCACCGCTGGGGGCAGCCGTGAACTGGCGGCGTGCCGGCTCCGCCACGCGGATGGCTCCTATCCGCCGGCCGACGTAGCGCTCAGCAGCACCCTCGCCGCAGAGGGCGGGCGGCTCACCACGGTGCGGTTTACAGGGGCTCGAACGCCGTCGCCTTGAACTTCAGCTCCTGCAGGCCGATGTCGGCACCGTAGCTGTCTACGAGGGTGAGCTTCACGTTGTCGATCGTGCTCCCGACATAGCCGCCGTTCGGCATCAAGGAAATCCACTGCAAATCGGGCTTGTCGGCCAGAGTGAAGGTCTCTTCCGGGCGCTCACCGACCTGAACCTTGACGGTTTTGGCGCGGCCCTTCGCCTTGTCACCCTGGAAGCCGATGGAGCTGACGCCCCATCCCTTCGGGTCCACCGTGATGAGCGCACCAGGGGCGCCCACCCACACCGTCTTCGGGGAGTTGTCCAGCGCCGGTGCCAGATCCCCGCCTTCCACGGTGGCCGCGGGCATCGCATCCATCTCGCCCATATAAACGGCCAGCTCCGACACCCGGAGGTTCGGGTAATCGTCGCCGTCGTACACGTCTTCGATGATGAGCTTCACCTTGCCGCCGAAGAAGCTGTCCGTTCCCACGACGGCCTTCTTGGCGAGCGGGATGATCTGTAGGCCGCGCTTGTCCGCCACCTCGATAGATTCCGAGCCGACAAGCTGCGACTCTTGGGAGTTATCGATCGAGTATACTTCGACTCGGAGCTTCTTCACGCGCGGGTAGTCTTTGAACGAGTCCTCGTCCTTGTCCCACCCCGCCACCACGCCGATTTTCTCGACGTTGCCCTTGGGGATGTCGAGCTCGATCCACTCGCCCTTGTTCGCGGATTCGCCGGGAACCGACCACGCCGTTTCCGGCTTCCCGTCGATCGCGGAACCGCCATTCCAGTAGTTCGTGCCCTTCTTGTTCTCCGCTTGGAAGGCGGAGGTCTTGGCCCCCGCGTGCGCGGGACCGACCACGAGCAAGGCAAGCAAAACGACCATCGGGAGCTCCGGAGGCGCGCAGCGTATCACACGATACGCCCCCCGGCGGCGCTACTCGGTGACGGTGACCAGCGGAAGCTCGATGTCCGGGTGGGACGAGGTGCCGGTGGGCAGGTGCCCGCTCGGATCATTGCCGTAGCTGGCCACCGCCTCGCCGGGCTCGTTCACGTTGCCGTCCCCATCCGCGTCGAGGTACGCCCACAGATACACGATGGTGTTCGCCGGGGCGACGAGGGTAAACGCGAGGCCATCGCCCGTAAGGTCGGCGCCGCTGTAGCTCGCGTAGTCGTACGAGATCCCTGGGATGTCGGCTGCACTCACGTCGGCCTCGGGCTTGTACTTCATCGCCGCCACGTGCACCTTGGCCCCGGCACCAAGCGCATCGAAGCCGCCCGCCACCGTTACCGCGCCCGAAAGCACGACGAACGGAACCACGGAGGGGTTCGAGCCGCTGCCGGAGGGGATCATGATCGTGTGGTCCGCGAGGGGATCTTCCTCGACCATGATCGGATTCGCCGACACGCCCGTGCTGTCGACGTACTCTCCCCACTTGTCGGCCGGGTCGATCAGGCCGTTGAAGTTCGAATCCCACGCGCCGAGCATGGTGCCTGCGCCCCAGTTCTTGGGCACGTACATCGCATAGTCGCCCTCTGCGCCCGAGTCGGTTTTCACCGGGGTGAACGCATCCGCGTAGTACGGGCCGGTGCCGTCCGTGAGGTACAAGAGGCTGATGCAGCTCCCGCCGGCGTACGACTCCGTGATGAGCCCCTGCCCGCTGATGAGCACGTAGTCGTCCACGTTCCAGGTGCCGCCGCCTCCACCGCCGCCCACGCCGTTCCCACCGCCACCGCCGCCGCTGCCCGTGCCAAAGTCGTAGTACGGGGCCGGGATGTCGATGTCCACGCCCGCCACCTCCGCGCCCGCGACCACCGGCACGGTGTCCGGCCAGATGCCCATGGGCTCGTTCGTGGAGAGGATGCCATCGCCCCAGTAGTCGAGCACCGCGTACAGGCGCACGTTGGCGGCGATCTCAGGGTCTACCTGCACTTCGTAGCTGTTGCCTTCGGGATCCGGCGACCGGATCACGTACTGATCGAGGTAGTTCATCGACAGCGCTTCTTCGTCGAGCGCGTAGGCCGCCACGAAGATCGAGCCGAAGGGGAAGTCTCCGTCGGGGTAGGCCTCCTCCCAGTCGCTCCAGACGAGCTCGCCCAGCGCGTCGTACGTGTAGAGCTCGACCGCCACCGTGCCGGAGATCACCCCGTCGCCCGTACCGTCCTGGCCGGTGTCGTCGCCGACCGGGATCTCCTCCAGCGCCCCGCTGTCGGGATCTGAGGCTCCAGGCTCCTTCTCCTCCGCCACGGTGACCGTGCAGCCGGACAGGAAGAGGACGATTCCGCCGAAAATCATCACAGAGGTACGCATGGGGATCCTTGAATCCCGATCAGTGTACCACTACTTCTGGTCGACGATGATGAACTCGACCCGACGATTTTCTGCGCGGTGGTCTTCGCTGTCGTTCGCGACCTTCGGGCGCATCTCCCCGAAGCCCGCCGCGTCGAGACGACCGATCTCCACGCCGCGCGCCGCCAACGCCGCTTTCACCGACTCCGCGCGGCCCTGCGAGAGCTTGAGGTTGGCGATGTCGCTGCCCACGTCGTCGGTGTGGCCCTCGATGCGGATCTTCAACAATTGCGGGTTCGCGATGACCACCTTCGCAATCTCGTCGATCAGGCTGTTGCTGCGCTCCTGGATCGTGACCTTGTTGAAGTCGAAGTAGATCACGTCGTTGATCTTGATGAACCCCTTCTCCAGCACCACGCGGCCCTCGTCCGGGCAGCCATCCTCGTCGCGGTCGCCGTCCACGTCTTCCGCGTCGTATGGGCAGCGATCCAGATCGTCGCCAATGCCATCGCCATCGGAGTCGCGGTTCGGACAACCCGCGAGATCCGGCGAGCCGGCCTCGTTCGGGCATTGATCGTCCGCGTCAAGCACCCCGTCCTTGTCGTTGTCGGGCTCCGGACAGCCGTCGTTGTCCATGAACCCGTCGTCGTCCTCCGGGTCATTCGGGCACTTGTCGATGCTGTCTTCGCGGCCGTCTGCGTCGTTGTCCAGCTCGGGGCAGCCGTCCTCGTCCTGGAAGTTATCCAGGTCCTCCGGGTCGTTCTTGCACTTGTCCCGCCCATCGGCCACGTGGTCACGATCGGCATCGCGCGAGTTCTCGTCGAAGTTCGGGGCGAAGTCCACGCCCGCGTACAGCCGGAAGTCGGGCGCGCCCACGCCCCCGCCAAGACCGGTGCCGCCGCCAACGCTCACGCTCACGAGGTCGGCCATGAGGAACTTGCCGCCGAGGAGCAGCTCCGCCGCGTTCTGCGCGAGGCGCCCACCGGTGGAGTTGCCGTGCAGCTCGAGGTTGATCTCGAGTGGGCTGACCACGCGATATCCGGCCGCGATTCCATAGGTGAACGCGTTGCCGAAGCGCGCGTCCTGCAAACGGGCCGGCTCGCGCAGCAGCACCCCCCCCATCGCCGCGGCGCGAAATTTGTACGCCCGGGTGTGAATCTTCTCGTCCGACCACTCCACGATGGCCTGCGGCGCGGCGCTCACGGCACCTTCGCCCAGAAACGCGGCCGGATCGCCGGAAGGCACGCTGATGGGCACCGCCAGCGCGATGCCCAGCGGGAACGCATCGCGATCGAGCACCACGGCCTTGGGGGTGAGCACGATGTCGCCAACGCCGGTAGGCGCCAGCGTTCCGGGCGAGGGATCCCCCAGGGTCGGGGCCACGAAGCCATCTTGCGAAAGCACGAGTGGCACGTCGACCGAAACGCTGCCGTAGCGGCTGAACCCGAGCCCCACCTGGGCATGGAGCGCGGCGCGGCTGTTCACCAGTCCGTCCGCGTCCGTACCGTTGGGTGAAACCCGATTTCCCGCAGCATCCACCAGCACCACCGGGTCGTCGCTGTAGTCGAACCAGAGGCCCGCGCCGAGCTGCAGGTTCTGGAGTGTGGAGGCCCCCGGTACAACGGCAAACCCGTAGGTATCGCCGTGCGGCCGGAACAATTCGAAGTCGAGGCCGGCGTCTCCTTCTTCGGCCGAAGCCGCGAGCACCAGCGCGAGA
Organism: Deltaproteobacteria bacterium; assembly: GCA_014191855.1. Classification (GTDB taxonomy): domain Bacteria; phylum Myxococcota_A; class UBA796; order UBA796; family SXON01; genus SXON01. Next base: position 14,095 of record BJHF01000104.1, on the reverse strand, counting down.
ATCCCGTTCATCAGACGCCCCTCCGATCACGCCGCGCGGCGGCAACCATCAAGCCGGCGAGCACCAGCACGCCGGCTGCGCCACCTTCAACAACGCCGCACAGGCCGCCGCCCCGAACGGTGGCGACCGCCGCATCACGACTGCACGCCGACTCGTTGTCGATCCACCCGTCGCAGTCGTTGTCCACCTGGTCGAAGCAGACCTCTTTCGCGGTCGGATTCACCTGCGCGCTGAGGATTACCTGCGCCGCCGGATAGCCCTCCGCCTCGCCGAGATCCATGCAGTCGCCGTCCTGCTCCGTGAAGCCATCCCCGTCCTTGTCGGGGATGTCCACGATGCCATCGCAGTCGTCGTCGATGCCGTTGCCGTTGTCTTCCACGCTGCCCGGGTGCACGTCCGCGTTTGCGTCGTTGCAATCAAAACCATCGCAGCAGTAGCCCTCGGGGCTGACACAATTCGGATCCACAACCGCGTCGTAACCGTCGTGATCTTCGTCGCAGGCTTCGAGGTAGTTGCAGTCTTGATCCACGCCGTCGTAGGGGATCTCCTGGGATCCCGGGTGGATCGCGTCGTTCGTGTCGTCGCAATCGTCGCCGCAGGGGTTCACGGCCCCCGCCGCGGTGTGGGAGTAGCCGTCGTGATCCATGTCGAGATCGTCGATGCACTCGTCGCAGTTGTCGTCGTCCCCATCGAGTGCTTCCACGGCACCCGGGTAGGTGTTGATGTCGGCGTCGTCGCAGTCGCCGTCCACCTCCGTCCACCCATCGCCATCGTTGTCGTCAACGCCGTCGTCGCGCACGCCATCGCAGTCGGCGTCGTCGTTCGCCTCGCCGTTCGGCGCTTCGATCCCATCGATCATGTCGGGGTTGATGTCCGCGTGCTCATCGTCGCAGTCGCCCTGGAACTCCGCGTAGCCGTCGCCATCGTTGTCCACGTTGTACTCATCGCCGCACTGATCGTTCTCTCCGCCCGGCGTGCCGTTCATGCCGGGGCCGGAGGGAATGACCGACCCAGAAGAACACCAGTTCAATTGCAGATCGTTCGCCCACTCGTTGGCGCTGGCGTTCGGCTGCGACTGGAGCGCCTCATCCGCGGTGGGGGCCCACGTGGAGTCCCAGTCCACCTCGTCGAGCAAGATGCCGTCGTAGCTCACGCGCAGCACGTCGTCCGCAGAAACGATGTTGAACTCGGTGAAGTAGCTGTACACGTAGTCTACCGGGACGTTGCCGTTGTACCCGACCACGTCTTCGTTCCGCTCCGCGCTCGCACCGAGCACAAAATACTCGCCCACCCCGATGTCGATGGGCGGCGAAGCCGGGATCAGCAAGGACTGGGTGGAGCGCTCGATCAAGAGCCCGTTCAACGTCAGCGTTTTGCCAGAGTTGTTGTAAATCTCGAACCACTCACCGTAGTAGGGCGGCACGGCCGTCGTGTCGGACTGCAGCTCGGTGATCGTGACATCTCCCAGCTTGGTCGGGGCAACGGCCCACGCCGGCGCGAGGAGCTGGGAGAGCAGGAGGACGATCATTCGGGCTTCCGCGGGTGGAGGATGACGATACCGTCAACGCCGCATAACGCGCAAGCTCACCGCGGGCTGAGGTCGACGCCCGTGAGGGGCTCGGTGCCGACGACGACGGTGGAGGCGGCGTACGCCTTCGGGTCGTCGGGAGAAGGCCCGTTGGACGTGAGATCCTCGTAAGCCTCCACCTCCACGGTGCCGAGCCCTGGCGTGAGCAGGGCCTCCCACTTTCCGCCCACGGCGTCGACCGTCTTTACGTGATCGCGCCCTTTGCCCGCGGCGATGGCGGGCTTAAAAATATCAACCTTTACCTTGGCTTTTCCGGGCAGTCCCACCTTGCCGCTGACTTTCACGGTCGGCCCGGTCGGCACCTCCCCCCCCGGTTGGGGTGCCGGCGCGGTCGGTTGCCCTCGCGACCCAACGGCCAACGTCAGCGTGGGGTTGTTCGCCACTGTAGCGGGGGTGACCGTGAGCTCCGCGAACGGATCGGTTGGCGAGGGACCGTCGTGATCCGGATCCTGGAACGCTTCGATCCGAAAGCTCACAAAGTCGGCCGGGACCTTGAACGCGAACGGCGCGGAGCCCATCAGCCGGAGCTGCCCGACGCGCTTCTGGCCCCCGGGTGCGCTGGCATCCGGTTCGTTCACGTCGATCTGCACCTCGCCCAACGCCGGGGCCACGATCGTGGCGGTGAACTCCACTCGCGCCCCCTCGTACGACTCCCAGGGCGCGCCGCCGGGACCGCCGCCGGGCGCGCCGCCACCCGGACCGCCGCCGCCCGGCCCCGGATCGCCGGGCCCGGGGCCTGCGCCGCCGCTCCCGGCGGCCCCGCGGCTGCCCGCCACGAGCTGCAGCCGTACCGGTTCCGCCGAGATCGAGGCGACCACCGTCGTCAATTCCGCATACGGATCGTCCGTCGTCGGCCCATCGCCCTCCCGATCCTGGAAGGCTTCGATCCGGAACTTCTCGACGGTTTTCGGTACGTCGACCGTGAACGCACCGGTGCCGGGGAGGCGAACCTGGCCGACGCGCTTCTGGCCGCCGGGAGCCGTCGGGTCGAACTCCGCGAAGTCCACCTGGATCTCACCTTCGTCGTCGGTGAGGATCTCAGCGGTGAACGTGACGACCTCACCGGTTGCCCCCGCCCACGGCTCCGCGACGCCCCCGCCTCCACCGGGCCCCGCCTCCGAGGGGGCCGGCCGCGCACCAAGCACCAAGGTCACCGCTATTGGCGCTCCCGCCGCCAGTGCCGCGGCCACGTCCACGCTCTGCGTTGCGTACGGGTCGTCGTCGCTCGGACCGTCGCTCCCAGGATCCTGAAACACCTCGATGGTGAACGTGGGAACCGTCTTGGGAACGGACAGTGTGACCGTCAATTCCTGGCTCTCAACCCGACCGATCCGCTTCACGCCGCCGGGGGCAGCGGCGTCCGGAACGACGACGTCGAACTGGATCGCGCCCTCCGTCGGCGAGGCGATCGCAAACACGACGTCCACTTTTTCCCCGGGCGTGCCGTTCCAGGGGATGCCCAGCGCGCTCGCCGCCCCCGAAGGGTTGTCGGCCCCCCCGCCCCCTTCATAAAATGCTGGATCAAGCGGCACCGCCACGTCGGTGACGCGCTCGATGCAGCCGATCAGCGCGAAGAGCGGAAGCACGCCACCGTCTCCTGAAGGCCCAAGCTGAAGTCGCAGGCCGGCGCCCAGCCCGTGCGTGCCCGCATCGCGGAGATGTCGAGCACCTTTCGGGGCATTCCGTCGGGCTTGTCCGTATCCCAGCGCACCCCCCCCGCGTAGCCGACCGCCGAGGCAACCGCGAGCGCGATGGCCTCGATGCTCCGCTCCACCCCGCTCCCGAGGTTCACCGGAGCGGGCCCGCCCCCCACCTCAAGCAGCCGCACGATCCCCTCGGCCGCATCGGCGACATGCAGCAGATCCCTTGTTGCGCGGCCCGTTCCCCAGCACACGACCTCCGGGTCGCCCCGGTCGGCCGCCTCCACGAACCTTCGCACCAACGCGCCGACGACGTGGCTCCGCTCGGGGTCGAAGGACTCACCCGGTCCGTAGAGGTTCGTCGGCACCGCGAACGCGCAGTCGAAGCCGTGCTCAGCCACCAGCGCGCGCCCGTGCACCATCATCGCCCGCTTCGACCAGCCGTATGGGCCGTTCGTCGGCTCTGGCTCGCCCCCGAAGAGCTGCGCCTCCCGCATCGGCTGTTCTGCATCCCGCGGATAGGCGCACGCGGAAGAAACGCCGACCAGCCTTCGCACACCGAGCTCACAGGCCACGTCCAGCACGTGGGTGTTGGCGAGGACGTTCCCGCTGAACGAGGTGGCAGGGTGCTCCTTCATCCAGCCGATCCCGCCGCCCACCGCGGCCGCGTGGATCACAAAATCAGGCTTCAGCCTCCAGAACATCTCCCGCACGTCCTGGTCGTCAATGAGCTCGGAGTCCCCACGCCCCACCGGCAGCGCCTCCGCGCCACGGGCGTGGAGCACCCGGGTGAGGTGCTTTCCCAAAAAGCCATGGCCGCCCGTAACAAGCACCCGCTTCTCCACGAGGGACAGGGGCTCGTTCCACACGAAGGGCATCGTTACACGTTGCTGTATGGATTGCGGATTCTTACGTGGGACAACCCTGCGATCAGCTCGTTGAGACCCCGATCGATGTCTACCGCCACCTCGAAGCCGAGGCCCCGGATCCGGGCGTAGCTCACCTCGTAGTCGCGCTTGTCCTCGTCTGTGCCAACGTCCGCGAAGTAAAGGTGGAAGTTGAGCTTCTTCGCGAGCAGCCCGGTGATGTCCTCCTTGGTGTAGTTCATCGACTCGTGGCCGACGTTGAGCACCTTATCCTTCGCTGCGTCCCAGTTCTTGAGCAGGTGCGGAACGACGCGCGCCATGTCGTGAACGTGGATGAACGTGCGCCGAAAATGCCGTTCGTACACCAACAGGTAGCGGTTCACAAGCGCCTGATAGGCAAAGTCGTTGATCATCAAGTCCAGGCGCAGGCGCGGGGAGAGGCCGAAGGCGGTGGCGAACCGCAGCGCCACGGTGTTCGGGCGCGACATCGCCATCTGCTCGGACGCGGTCTTCGTTTCCCCGTACAACGAGAGCGGGTTCAGCGGCGTTTCTTCGTCGCAAACGCCGAGCACTTCCCCGTAGTTGCTCCCCGTTGAGAAGTTGATGAACCGCGTTTCCGGGCGGATGTGGTCGAGCACGGCTCGGGTGCCGTCGAGGTTGGTGCGCCGAGCTTCGTCCGGCCACTTCTTGCAGGCCGGGTACCCCACGATGGCGGCGAGGTGTACGACGGCGTCGGCGTCGGCCAGATCCTTCGCGAGCGCAGGAATGTCCAGCACATCCCCGTGCCGAAACGTGAAGTTAGGATGGATAAACGAACCGAACATCGGCTCGACGCCAAACTTCAGCGTATCGATCACGTGCACGCGGTACCCCTGCCCGAGCAGGTGGGGAACGAGCACGGAGCCGACGTACCCAGCGCCTCCGGTAACGACGACCTTCATCTTCCCCTCCCCGACCAGTGTACCAGAGTGAGGGGGCTCAGCCGCGCCACGCCGACACGACGTCCCGCAGCCGCGCTCCGTGCCCAGGCCCAAACGCGTGGTGATTCCCCACGAAGAGCCCCTGTTCGTGCACACGATCCGCGACGGGCAGCGCCACGGGCGCCCTCGCCCCCGGCACGCGCTCGAACGCGGGTTGCCGCGCGAGGTTGCTCCCGGAGATGGGGCGCGTTTCGATCTTGTGCGCTTCGAGGTGCGCCATCAGCGAGGCGCGATCCCCGTTCACGATCATCGGAAACGCGAAGCCCGCGTGCTCGGTGCCGGGCGCCTCGGGAAAGACATCCACGAGGCCATCCAGCGCCGCGCACCAGTCCGCGTGGTTCTGGCGGCGGCGCGCGAGCCAGGCGGGCAGCCGCCGCGCCTGCACCAGGCCAAACGCGCCCGCCAGCTCGGTGGGGCGCAGGTTGTACCCCGCGGAAACGAACAGGAACCGGGGATCGATCTGCGGGCAGCGCTCGGCCCAATCGCGTTTGTCGGTGCGCTCGCGCACCCACCCGTGCGCGCGCAGCGAGCGGAGCGCATCGGCGAGGTCTCCGTCGTCCGTAACGATCATCCCCCCCTCGATGGTGGTGATGTGGTGCGAGAAGAAGAAGCTGAACGCGCCCGCCGCCCCCACACCACCCACCCGCCGACCCTCGTAGACCGCGCCATGCGCGCCGCAGGCATCTTCCAGCACCAACAGGCCGTCAAACGCCCGCATATCGGCTGGTTGACCGAGGAGGTGCACGGCCAGCACCGCCTTCGTGCGCGGACCGGTCGCCGCCTTCGCCGAGGCCGGGTCGATGCACAACGTGCGAGGATCCACGTCCACCATCACCGGAACGAGGCCGCACTGCGCGATGGGGAACAGCGAGGTGGACCAGGTGACCGCCGGACACAGCACCTCGTCGCCCGGGGAGAGCCGGCCCAGCTCCACCATCGCGGCCAACATCAAGAGCACGGCAGAGCTGCCCGAGTTGACCATCACGCCCTGCGAACGCCCACAGTACGCCGACCACTCGGCCTCGAACGCGCGCACCTTCTCCCCCATCGTCACCCGCGTGGAGATCAACGCGTCCAGCGCCCCGAGCACCTCTTCTGCCCCATACGGCACGATGACGAGCGGGTGCCCTTCGGCAGGATCGGCCAGCTCATTCGGCAGGCCCGCCATCTCCTCGTGAATGAGCGCGGCGATCTGTTCGCGTCGGGTCATGCGGCGGAGTGTACCATTGCCGCATGCTCGGCCTGATTCTGGCAGGGGGTGGAGCCCGCGGTGCCTACGAGGCCGGCGTGCTCCGCTTCGTATTCACCACCCTCGCCAAGCGGCACGGGATCGACCCCAACCCCGATCTCATCTCCGGAACCAGCGTCGGCGCGCTCAACGGGGCGTGGGTGGGGGCGAGGGGCGCGGAAGGGGCCTCGCAGCTCTGGGAATTCTGGCAGCACGTCACGATCGACCAGGTGTACAACTTCTCGGCGACGGACTTCCTGCGGCGCCCTTCGCGCTGGCTGGAGCGGACCACCGAATTCGGCGAGGGGGTCGGCATCTTCGACCCGACGCCGCTGTACCGTCTGATTCGTGCCAGCGTGCCCTGGGCGGCGCTCCACGATCGAATCGACCGCCGGGAGCTGCGGGCCTTCATGGTGTCCGCCACCGACGTGGCGAGCGGGCGCACGCGGATCTTCACCGACGGCGACGTGCGGTTACGACGCGCGGCGACCTGCACCCCCACGGCGACGCGAATCGGCCCTGAGCATTGCCTCGCCAGCGCCGCGATTCCCTTCGTTTTTCCGGGAATCCGCATCAATGGCCGGTACTTCGTCGATGGCGCGCTGCGCCAGAACACGCCCCTCTCCCCAGCGGTGGAAGCGGGCGTGAACCGCGCGCTCGTGATCGGCGTCAAGCGACTCAAGGGCGAGGAAGACGCGCCCAACTCCTCCCCGACGCCCGCGTTTCTCGCGGGCAAGGCGCTCAACGCGCTGCTGCTCGATCCGATCGAGGAGAACATCCGGAGGATCGACGCGCTCAACGACTTGATGGTCTGGGGGCAGTCGGCGTACCCGGACTTCATGGCGCGCCTGAACGCAGAGTTCAAGCCCTACCAGATCGTCAAGCACGTCTTCCTCCGCCCGTCGGAGGACCTCGGCAGGATGGCGGCGCACATCTTTGCCAAGACCAAGGACGATCTCCCGTGGGCCGTATCGCGGCTCCTCGGCAGCATCGCGGGTGGGGCCGACCAGCAGGAGGCCGACCTGATGAGCTACCTGTTCTTCGACCACCGCTTCACCGCCACGATGGAGGAGCTCGGGTATCAGGACGCCGCGAGGGAGGAAGAGCAACTTGTGCGCCTGTTCACGCCGCCGCCTCGTGATGCTTCGTCCGATGTGCTACCTTCGCGGTGATGCTCCCCCTGTTGTTGGCGTCGTTCGCCGTGGCGGCCGATGAGGACGTTTCCCAGCGGCCGGCGCGCTGGGAGGTTGGATTGGGCCTCGCCTCGGCGCGCCAGCACCTCGACAGCGCCACCGCCGTCGGTCGCTACAACCTGCTGCCCGGCCTCGCGGTGGAGGCCGATGCCCACTACTGGTTGCCTGGCCAGAGCCCGGCCACGAGCCTCGATCTGGTGCTCCTCGACATCGCCTACCAGGGGGACCCGAACACGAGGTTCCAGGCCCCGATGGACGTTGCGGCCTGGCAACTCGGCGCCCGCATCGACTGGGGATTCTTGCCGCGCGCGGCAATGGGGCAGGTCACGGGCGGGCCTCGCCTGATCGCGGGGATCGGCGCGCGCGGGATCGACCACTACGTCGGTGTCCCGACGGAGAGCGGTCCGGAGGTGTCCTCAAACCCCGCGCAAACCCTCCAACCCGTCCTCGAAACCGGCTTCGCCCTTGACGTATGGTTCTCCGGCCGCGTCGGCGTCGTGTTTCGTGGATTGTCGGTGGTTTGGGTGGCTGACGAGCCGGACTATGTCCAAGGGGACACCGACCCGGCCACCGGCCAGCAGCAGGTCCTCGACGCCCAGGTCTACACCACCTTCGAACCTTCCCTTTTGGTGCTCTTTGCGTTCTGAGCCCCGCCCATGTTGAGCGTCGCCGCCCTGGCGGTGTTGACAAGCGCTGCCGAGGCGCGGCCGCAATTCGGGCTGTCGCTCGGGTTCGAGTCGACCGTGAACGACCCGTTCGTGGTGCGCACCGGACCGCGGCTCGGGGCCACACTGTCGCTCTCGCCGATCATCGAGGCCGGCGCTTCTTTGGCGTACTACCCGGTGCTCGGCCAGGGCGGCTGTAGCGACCCGCAATGGACCGCCCTCTCCTGCCAGCTCCTCGAACGGAACAGCGTGAGCCCCGACATCTCGAAGATGACGGCCGCGGTCGATCTGGAGCTGCGCATCCTCCCCTTCCAGGCCCACCTCGGCCTCTGGCGCACCGCCGTCGGCCTCGCGGCCGGGCCCGGGATGGTCACGACGGAAGACGACCTGGTGGCGGCGCAGGCCATGGACGACGCAGCCGCGATCGCCAACCAAACCGAGCTGCATCCAACGGTGGTGGGCGGCATCGTCGGCGAGGTTCGCCATCGACACTTCGGCGTACGGATCCGGCTGAGCTCGCTCGCCTACATCGAGAACATCGGCGGGGACACGCTGGAGATGAAGAGCAACCTCCTCAGCCGCACGGAGGTGTTCTGGTGGTTTTGATCCTCGTGGCGTTCGGCTCGGCCCAGGCGGCGCCCAAGCCCGCCGTCTTCGAAGCCGCGGTTTCGGCGGGCACGCTGATCCTGGCGGATTCAGATCCCGCGGTGGTTTCGGACGGGGCGCTCCGCCGCATTGACGCAGGCGTGGGCATCGGCGCGCTCCACGTTGCCGGCTTCGCGTCGTGGTCCCTGCACAACGGGACATGGTATGGCGCCCTCGAAGGCACCGGCAGCCCGATCGCGGGAGACTTCCACCTCACCCGCGTTGGCGGCGTGGCCCGATGGGGCCCCTCGTTCGGGCGGTTCGCCCCTTCCCTCCGCGGCGAAGTCGGCGCGATCACCTTCCTCTCCCCGTTCGACCCCGATGCGTACGAGCAGGAGGTCCTGCCCTACACCCAGAACGATGAGCTGGGCATCGTGAACACGGGACTGCTGGTTGGCGGCGGCGTGGATGCGGCCTTTGCGATCATCCCGGAGCACGCCTGGGCCGGGCTCTCGATCGATGGGGCGTACAACACGCTGCCGGGGTTTGGGATTGAGGTTGGGGTGAGGGTGGGGTTGATGGCGGCTTTGTAGGGGGGGAAGCCCGTGTGCGCCCGCTACCGCGCCCTACCTCACAACCAACCCCAAAACATCCTGAAACTTCAAATCCGGCGCCGAAAACCGCACCTTCCGCCCCGGGTGCGCGAGCCGCGCCCGTAGCACCGACAACATCGGCGCGTTGAGGTCTGCGTTCGGCCCCGTATCGGCCTCGAAGGCGCCGAGCGTGTCCTGATACGCGAGTACGGCGGCGGGCTCGTTTCCGCCGGCGCGCGCCAGATCACCGCGAAGGAGCCCGAAGATCAGCCGCTGCGCCGGCGCCAGCGCGAGCGCGTCCGCGCGCATGAGGTCCTTCTTGGCTCCAGCCAGATCGCCAACGGAAGCCCCCAGCCACGCCGCCATCAGCCACGCGGCCGGATCATCGAGCGTTTGGAGCCGGGATCTTGCGCCGGGCAAATCGTGGGCATCGCGTTGCAGCCGCATCGCATCCACCCAACCCGCGAGCGTGGCATCGAGGCGCGCATCGCCGCCGTAGCGCCGCACATCCCCCGAGGTGCAGCCGGCCGGACAGCGTTCGACGTCAAAGCCGGCTTCGAAGTCCACATGGATAAAATCGGCGAAGGGCGAAGGAAAGTACCCGTCCTGGTGGGGAACCGCGACCCAAAGCTGGGGCGCCCGATCGACGTGCGTGCGAATCACGACAGACTGCGTTGCGTCGGGCGAGGCGACCGTATTCGGCGAGACCGCTCGCACGGTCCCGGTCGCGACGTCGTAGCGGTCCCGCAAAATCGCGATCGCATCGTCCACGCCCATGTCCTCGGGGTGCGCGGCCACGAGCGTCTGTGCGCGCTGCAACCGGAGCCGCGCGCCTTCCACGGGGCCCCGCGAAGGGATCAGCTCCCGGGCCTGCATCTCCTTGTTGACATACAGGTTCGTCGCGACGGATTCGCCGACGTGCACCTGCACCTCCCGCGGCGTTGCGTCGATCACCGCGCGGGCCCCCGACGGATCGCTCACGATGAAGCTCCAGCTTCCCATCGGGCGCATCGACCGGGCCACGAGGCCCGCCTCCGCCACGCTCCCGGCACGCCGCAGCATCGTCTCCACGATGCGGTACACGCCGACCTCCGCGCGTGGCTTCGATAGCTTCACCCTGGTGAAGAGCCCAAGCGATGACAGCGTGAGCGCCCCGTCCAGCGGCGCCACGTCTCGAGATACGTGCAGGTGCGTGGTCACGACAAGCCCGCGCTCGTTCACGCCCGTCGTCCCGGCCCAAAGCTCCCCGAGGTCGGAGAGCTGCGCGTACCGATGCCCGTCGCGACCGCCGCTCGCCGTGCGCGGATCCACGAACACCAGCGTGGCGTGCGGTTGCCAGTACCCCATCCCCCAGTAGTCCACATTCCTCGCGTGAACGGTGGTTTCGCCATCCTGGGCGACGAAACTGGTACATCCGCCGACCGTCCCGCCCGTCACCCCGTCAAGCTGCACGCCCCCGCCCGTCGCGAGCGCGATTGCAGGGCCCACCGTACCCAGCTCGGTGAACCACGCAAAGCGGGCGATGGTACCCGCGGGAAGGCCGAGGGCGCCTTCCAGTCCTTGCGCCCGCTCCTTCATTCCGTCGTCCAGGAAGCGCGGGAACTTCCCAAGGTAACCCCGCCACATCCGCTCGAAGCTCGCGGGCAGCTCCCCGTACATGCCCTCCATCATCGGCACGTAGGCGCCGCGCAGCTCATTCGCCTTCAATCGCCCGTACAAGGCGCCGATCTGCGCGTCGGTTCCCCGCAGGTTCAGCACCGTGTGGCCGGCGATCTCGCGAACGCAGCCGTAGGGGCCAACGCCGGCTGCGGTGCCCTCACAGATGACGGGCTCCGCGGCGGCCGAGTGGGCAATAAGCACGGCGAGGAGAGGAGCGGGGAGCACGGGAGTGGGTAGCCACCCCGAGGGCGGCTGGGAAGGGGCCGCAGAGAAACAGGCGATCTGGGCGGTGCGTAGGCCCGGTCCCGGGGCCAGGGGGCGTAGCGACGCACCGCGGGCGCCACGCCGCCGACCCGCCCACCGACACGGAGGAACGCGAAGAGCCCGGGGGGGCCCGGGAAGCGGCGCTGTAGGTGCACCCCGCGGCCTTCCTTCACGACCACCCTCCCCTTTTTTCGGCGTCCACGGACCTTGCGGCGCCGGTTGAACAACCTACAGCCAGTCGATGGATACGCGCGTCCGCTCGTTGATGACACGCATCGCCGACGACCCCGCCTTCGCCGATCGCTATTTCGCAGATCCAAGCAGCGTACTCGCCGAGCTGGACATCCCCGAGGTAGAGCGCCCCGCGCTCTGCTCGCTCGACCGCGAAGCGGCGCTCTACATGATCGACGCCGCGGGGATCGAGCCCGAGGTCGCGCTGGAACACCCCTCGAACAACGCGGGGAACCGGCATATGACGGTGGTGATCGCCTTCCTCGGCTGCATCGTGTTCGTGCTCACCTGGCTCATCCTGAGGCCCGCGTGAGCCGCCCCATCCCGCAGCGCCGACGCCCCGGTCAGCTCAATCGCATCCGCATCGGCGTGCTCACCGCGCTTTGCGCGGCCCTCGCGGCTCACATGTACGCCTGGTACTACCTGGACTGGCGCTCCATCGGAAAGTTCAGCTTCTCCGGTCTCGCCTCGGTGATGGTCGGGCACGTCAATACCGCTGCGGTGTTCTGCCTGGTGCTCGTCCTCTCCCTGCTGTTCGTGGGCCGCCTGTTCTGCGGGTGGTTGTGCAAGCTCAGCGCATTCCAAGACTACACCGAGGCGATCTACCGGTGGATCGGCTTCCGCCCGAAGCTGTTGCATACTCGGGCGCGCATGGTCCGATTGTTCATGTTCGTTCCCTACTTCCTCCCCGTGCTCTACACCTGGCGCGAAGTCGGCCTCACCACCGCCTACGTGAACCTCGGAAAAGTGGAGCCATGGACAGGTGATCTCCCGCAGACGCTGCTGGGGACAGTGTTCTACTTCGCCACCGTCACGTTCGGACTCACGGCGTTGTTCGGGCGGCGTGCGTTCTGCCGCCTCGTGTGCCCATTCGCGCTGTTCTTCCAGTTGTTCGAGCGGATTCCGTGGATTCCACGGATCACGCAAGCCGGGCGCTGCATCGGCTGCGACGTGTGCGACCAGACCTGCCCGATGGGGATCTCCGTCGAAAATGAGATCTTGCGGCAAGGGAAGGTGACGGATCCCGAGTGCATCCGCTGCATGATCTGCGTGGACGTATGCCCCGTAAAGGCGCTGAAGTACACCAACGCTCCGGCGCGGCCGGCCCAGCAACCCGACCTCGCGCCCACGTTTCGCGAGAGCGCTTTCCCGGTTTGGGCCGATGCGATCCTGGCCACCCTCGCGGTGATCGGCGGCGTGTGGATCACCATGCCACCCTACACCGGGTTCTACGTTTTCCTGGGCGCCTCCTGGGGCCTCATCGTGGGCGTGGGCGCCGTCGCGATGGTGGCGGGAGTGGCCGCAATCCCCGCTCTCAAGAGGACGGCATGACCCCAACCGAACCGGTACCCGGGCTGGGCCCGCAGAAGGTGCTCTGGCTCTCTGTGGCGGCGCTGGTGGTGGTGCTCATCGTCACCTACCTGCTGGTGCCGCGGCAGTCTGCGCCGTTTATCTACGCGTTCTTTTAGGCGCGGCGCCTCAGTCGTCGCCGCCGCCGCAGTCCACCGGCTCGCATCCCCCGTCGCGACAAGCCTCCGTGCAGCCGCCGTCGCACTCCTGAACGCCGCAGCCGCCGCAATGGTTGTCGCTGGTGCGCGGGTCGATGCACTCGCCGCCGCAGCAAATCTTGTCCCCGTCGTCGCAGGAGATCTCGCAGGTCGTATCCCCAGTGATGCACTCGCCGGACACACACACCGCGGCATCACCGCAGTCGTTCCCGCAGCGCCCGCAGTTCTTGTCCGACCAAGCGAGATCCTCGCAATCGCCGCCGCACTCGGAGAGGCCGGCGTCCGCGCAGGTCACACACGCACCGTAGGCGCACGAGGTGGTGCCGGTGCCTTTGCCACATTCGGTACCGCACTCGCCGCAATTGTCGCTGTCCCAGTCGGTGTCGACACAGTCGTGGCCACACTCGGTCAGATCAACGGAGAGGCACGTGCCGACGCACACTCCCTTGTCGCAGATCGGCGTGTCTCCACCGCACTCCGTCCCGCATGCACCGCAGTTCGCCGGATCGTCGAGCAGATCCTGGCAGGATCCTCCACCACAATCGTCGGTGCCGGGCCCACACACACACTCGCCGTGATCGCAGATGAGGTCCTCCCCGCACACGTTCCCGCACTCGCCGCAGTTCCACTTGTCCCGCGCCGGGCTGGTGCAGCCCGGCTGGCCCCAGTCCCACGCCGACGGGCAGCAGGCCGTGGTCCCCTCACACTCCAGGTCGCACGCCGGGACCACGCACTCACCGCCGGCACACACGCCGCTCTCACACGTCGCGCCGTCCGGGCCACAATTGAATGGATCGACGCGGGGATCTGTGCACCCCGGCGCGTCGTTTCCCCAGGGGTGGCCAACGCTGGCGAGCGGCGGATCGCACGCCACGTCGAACAGCGCCTCTCTCCCGTCGCAGCTCCCGAAGCCGGGGGGTATAGGTGCTCTTGTCGCACCCTGACCCGGTCGTGCTGACACGAAACCCCGGACACTCCCGTCCGGGTTCTTGTCACTCGGCAGGCATCCGTCATGGTCGCGAACAGGACACTCCGTCGGTACACGGAGGAGGAGAAGGCGAAGGCCACGGCCCGGTCATTGGAGATCGGGTACCG
>BJHF01000103.1 GCA_014191855.1 Deltaproteobacteria bacterium | reverse complement strand
AGAGAACGTCCGGTCTTTGCCGAACTCGACGATCTGCGAGGGCCGCGCCCGGCCCCAGTGATCCTTGAAGCCGAGATTGACGATGAGCCCGGTGCCGAGCGCCATGGTGAGCACCAGCACGGCCGCGCGCGCCACCCTTCCGCGCGCGTGCCCCTCCAACACCCTGGAGGCTGCCACGCTGTAGGCCAGGAGCTGCATGCGGTGGCGCGCGGCGGTCGATTCGGGGGATTCCCCAGGATCTTCCGTCTTGTAGTCCACGACCATCCAGGCGCCATCGGCCCGATCGCGGCAGATGCGGTCCAGGCGCCCCTCGATGCGGATGTTCCCGACATCCAGGCGCACCGGCAGCTCCGACATGCCGGTTGCATCCAGCACCATCGCCACGTCTTCGCTCTCGCGCATCGCGGCGAGTTGGCGGCGCACGCTCCCCCAGCCACGCGCCACGATCTCCTCGTCGAGTCCTTCGCCGCGCGCGGTAGCGGTCCAACGCTCGCGGGCAAGGGCGTCGTCGTCAATGCACTCGTCCTCCAACAGGCCGTGAAGCACCGTTCCGCGGACAGCGGCGATGGCGCGGGCCGCCTCCGGATCGGCCGGGGCCGCCTCGCCGGCCACCATGCCGCGGAGGGTGAGGTGAGAGGGTTGTGCCCCGGAAGCCTCGTCAAAGCAGGATTCCAGCGCGCTCGGCGAGAGCACGCGCACCCGTACACTCGGGAGGGCGCGGAGGCTCGCGGCCAGCTCGGGAGGCGCGCCTTCGGGGGCGGGCGCGAGGCCGGATCCGGGCGCGGCGGGTGACTCTCCAGCCGCGGGCGCGTTGAGCTCAGCGAGCACGACGGATCCGCCCAGGGGAGCGGCGTCGAGGAGGTCGAGCCAACAACGCGGCGCGGCGTCGGCCGACCGCAGGTGCGGCGAGCTCGGCGGCGGGGCGCGATGTCCGACGAGGATCAGGTGATCCTGCGCTCGGGTGCAGGCGACATAAAATACCCGTCGAAGCTCGGCGAACTCCATGTCGCGGAGCACCTCGCGCCCTCGGACGAGCGCCGAGGGTGTCGCGTGGCCGATGACCGCGGCCCGCGGATCGGGCACGGGCATCGCGATCTCCCAGCCGCCGCCTGTGCCCCGGGAGGTCACCACCCGGCCGCTCCGCCCCGCGTCCAGCCGGGAGCCCAGCTCCGGCACGATCACGACCGGGTACTCCAGCCCCTTGCTGGCGTGGATGGTGAGCAAGACGACGCGCGCGCCGCTGTCGGGCAGCGCCGCCTCCGATTCCCGCTGGTTCGCCGCCGCTCGATCGAGGATGCCCTGCGCGAAGGCTGCGGGCGATGTGCCCTCGCGATCCGCTTCGTCGGCGATGCGGAGGAGCTGCTGGACGTTGCCCTCCGCGCGCCCGTCGGGCGTCTCCACCGCGAGCAGCCAGCTCGACTGCGCCTCTTGGAGCACGCGCTCCAGCGTGCGCGCAATGGACAACCGACGTGCATCGCCGCTCAGGCCCGCGAAGCGCGCCCACGCCGCGGCGAGCCGGGGATCGGCCGCTTCCGGAGGCTCACCATGGCCAAAATCGTCGAGCCGCTTCGCGCGCGCCAGCTCCACGAGCAGCCGGTCGGGGAGCCCGAACAGCGGCGAGCGCAACGCGCCGACGAGGCTGAGGGTGTTTCCGGTCACCAGGGCCCGCAGCGTGTGCGCGAGATCGAGCACCTCCTGCCGCTGCCAGAATCCTGTTCCGTCGGCTACAATCGCGCTCACGCCCACCGCGCGCAGCGCGGTCTCGAACACCGCGAGGTTGCGCCGTCGTCGCAACAGGATCGCGATCGGGGGCTTCGGGTGGGCCACCACGTCGGCGTAGTTCGTGTTCGCCCACGCGCCCTCGGCCCGGAGCACTTGGTTCCGCACCGTGCTCGCGATCCACGCGGCCTCGGCTGCCACATCCTCGGCGACGCTGTCGTGCGCATCGGCCGTGGCCAGCACGACGCTCCCGCCCTCCCGGGGGCTGGCCGCCCGCATGGCGTCGTACCCCACCTGCCACACGGCGGCGCCCCCCCCGGCCTGCGCCAGGATCGAAGCAAACGCCGCGTTCGCAAACGCGACGATCGCGGGCCGGGAGCGGTGGTTGTCGGCGAAGACGTACCGATTCGCGATCGTGCGCCGCGCGCGTTCGAACACCGCGACGTCCCCGCCCCGGAAGCCGTAGATCGACTGCTTCGGATCCCCCACCACGAACAGGCGGTCCGGCGGGAGCCCCTCCGCGCGCGTGATCGCCTCCACCAACGCCCACTGGTCCACGTCGGTGTCTTGGAACTCATCCACCATCACGAAGGGGTGGCGCGCCCGAAGCACCGTGGCGAGACTCCCTTCCACCACCGCCCGCCGGGCCCGCGCGATCAGCTCGGTGAAGTCCAGCTCCCCGCGCGAGTCGTACCGCGCGACGAGCCTCGTCTGCGCGTCCAGGACCAGGCGACCGAGCAGGCTTTGCACCGCCGCGAGGGTGCGGTCGTGGCGGGTCGGCACGGCCTCCGCGTTCAGGATCACCGGCGCCCATGCGGAGAGCTCGCCTTGCACCACCTTCAGCGCCGCCACCGCTCCCGCGTGACGCGCCCCGTAGGCCGCCTTCACCCCCATCGCGCTGTGGTGGGTGATGGTTTTTACGCCGTTGCTGCCTGCGAACAGCGCCAGCGCCGTCGCCAAACGTTCGGTCAGCTCCAGCGGATCGGGGCTCCGGTTGGCCGCGAGCGCCTCGCTCGTCGCGCGCAGCCGGCTGAGCCACGGCGTGTCCGCGCCGAGGGTTTCGCGCAGGATGTGGTCGATGAAGCCGCGGAACGTCGTGAGCTGCCTGTCCGCCTCATCCACCGAGATGCCCGCCGCCGTGAGCAAGTCCGCGTCGGAAGCCGTGCTCGCCGCATACCGCACGAGCGTGTCGCGCAGCTCCCCGCGCCGCCCGAGCAGACCCTGCACGTGTTCAACCATCGCGGCTGCGCCACCCCAGGTGGCGAGCGCAAGTCGGGCATCCGGCCCTCCGGCTTCAAGGAGGGCCATCACCGCCTCCAACGCGGCGTTCCCCATGCAGCGCTGCGCCGTTGGGTCGTCCAACAGGCGCGTTCCCGGCGGCGTTCTCGTTTCCGCCGGGAACTCGCGGAGCAGGCGGCTGCAAAAGCCGTGGAAGGTGCTGATCGCTGCGGCCGGGAACCGGTCTCGAACGGTGGCCCATGCGCGGGCGTGGTGCAGATACGCGGCGCGGATTGCAGGTTCTGCGGCGGAGAGTGCCGCGCCGCGCGTCTCCTCCGCCATCGCGTTCACCATCGCGAGGCACCGCTCGCGCATCTCGGTGGCCGCCCGTTCGGTGAAGGTGAGCACCAGCACCGCGCGGGGATCGGGCGCAGCGCCTGTGCGAGTGAGGAGCGTGTGGATCAAAAGCACATAGCGTGCGGCCAACGTGGAGGTTTTGCCGGCGCCCGCCCCGGCCACGATCGCCAGCTCCCGATCCGAAACCAGCGCCTGAGCCTGCTCCTCGCTCACGCGGGTGAAGCGCGGCGGCGCCGCGGGGTGTGCACCGAGGCTAAGGAAGGGGTTCATCCTTCCGCCTCGAACGTCGCCTGCAATTCCCCAGGTGCGGCCTGGGCCGCTGCGGCGGCCCGGAGCGGGTCCACGCGGCAGATCGTTCGGTACGCGCACCACTCGCACCCGGCGAGGCGCTCTGGCGCGATCGAGGGGTGGAAGTGCCCGGCGGCGAGCCGCTGCGCCGATGCGTCCAGCCACGAAGACAACCGGTCCCCGGCCTCGCCGTCGGTCACCAGCGGCCGCGCCCGGGAGCCGGCCATCTCCGCCACCTGCGCCGCTGGACCCCCCCAGCCGCCGCGGTCCACGTCTCCCGGGCCGCGAACGCCGGCGTACCCCGAGATGACGTAGGGTCTTGACTCGGTGGCGAGTGCCCGCCCGTAGAGCACGCCTTGGATCTTGAGTCCGGCACGAACGCGCGTGGCGGGGACCTGGCCGGTCTTGTGGTCGAGCACGAGCAACGTGTCCTCGCCGAGCTCGTCTACCCGGTCCGTTCGACCCCGCAGCCGCAGCGGCCCGACCTGCACCTCCAACTCCAGCTCCACGGCCCGAACTCGCGTGGGCGGGCTCTCCGCTTCGTGGTCCAGCCACGAGCGCAAGAGGCCGGCCGGGCCCTCGTCCACGAGGCCCGAGAGCCATTCGTGCACGATCCACTCGCGTTGGCTGGGCTTCAGCGCCGCCATGGCGCGTTCGGCAGCCAGCTCCGCCGAGGCCGCTGCGTGGAGGCGCCGCGCCTGCCGCATGCGCGCATCGGCTTCGCCCGCTTGGAGGGAAGGCTCGCCGTTCACCATCGCCTCTCGCAAGAAACGCTGGAGCACCCGGTGTAACAGCGAGCCGTGGGCCACGGCGGGCAGGTCCGGATCCCAGGGCTCCTCCGAGTCAACGCTCAGCACCTGATCGTAGAGAAAACGTGCCGGGCAGGCGAGGAATGCCTCGAAGGCGGTCACCGGGATCGCGCCGGGGTTGGGCGGCGAGCCGGTATCACCGTCGTACTCGCCGAACGCGGGCAGCTGGCGCGCGCGGACGGGCGCGGCCGCCGTGTGCAGGTCGGTGCCCAGGAGCTCGAGCCACGGGGGATTCCAAAGGGCGGCTGCGTGCCGTCGCCACTCGTCCACGCCGTATCGGCCCTCGGGAACGTCGCCGTGCACCACGGCTCCCCGGAGCGCCCCGGACAGGGTGTTCACCGCCAGGAGTTCGTCGATCACCGGGGAGGGGAGCACGAACCGCCGCGCTCGCATTCGCGGCCAGGAAAGCGAGAGGTGGTGCCCCGGCGTGGCAATGGCGTTGCGGATCGCGCTGCCGAGCAGGTACCGCGCCTGGGCCATGCCATCCGTGGCGCCGAGCGCCTCGCGAGAAGGGGCGTCGAACACCCAGTCTTCGCTGTCGCCCCCCGGAAAATCGTCGGCGAGCAGGCCGCCGATGAACAGGTGGGGTGGGTGAATGCCGCGCAGCTCCAGCATGCCGACGACCGCCACCGCGCCGCGCACCACGCCACGGTCGGCCACCACGTCGTCGGCCAGGCGCTCGGCGAGCAGCTCGTTGAGCGCGGCCCCCGCGAGCGCAACGCCAGCAGCGCGGGCCTCGGCCGCGAGCTGCTCTGCGGCGGCGAGCACGCGGACGGCGCCCGGCGCCGGCTCCGCCTCCGCCGACCCCCCGCCCTCACCGGGCGCCAGCCCCCAGGCCTGGGCGAGCCCGTTCAGCGCCTGCAACCATGCTTCGGGCGTGGCGGCGTTGCCGAGCGCCTCCAGACCCGCCACCTCCGCGCCGAGCCACGTGGCCTCGTCCGAACCTGCCGCCGCCGCCCGCGCGATCCAGGTTGCCGGCGGGCATCGCCCGACTCCGCCCTCCCGAACGCGACGGAGCAGGCGGGCCACCACCGGCGCGGGAAGCTCCGTTACGCCGGCCCCGCCCAACACATCGAGCACGAGCTCCGGCTCGTCGAGGCGCGCCGCCGCGTTCACGGCGCCGAGCAGGGCCCGCGCGCCGGGGCTGGCCGGCGTGGGCTCCCCGCGAGAGAGGGTAAAGGGAACGCCGACTTCGCTGAAGATGCGGCGGACGGTCCCTGCGTAGCCGGGGAGGCCGGGGAACGCGACCCATACGCTGGCGGCCGCCACGCCGGACTCCAACAGCGCGCGCACCCGGTGGGCGATCGCCCGGACTTCAACCTCGGGATCCGGCCACGAGCTGAGCTCCAGCCCCTCCGCATGCGCGAGCTCCGTGGTCCCCCATACATCCGTCGGGTCCCGGCGCTCCGCCGGGCGAAACAGGGTGGGCTGCTGCGCCCCGGGATCGTACTCCGGACCCGCGAACACGATGTCTGCCCC
Organism: Deltaproteobacteria bacterium; assembly: GCA_014191855.1. Classification (GTDB taxonomy): domain Bacteria; phylum Myxococcota_A; class UBA796; order UBA796; family SXON01; genus SXON01. Next base: position 15,097 of record BJHF01000103.1, on the reverse strand, counting down.
ATACTCCGCCAGCAACCCCTCGAACACCGCCCGCCGCAGCTCGTACGTTGCCGCGAGCGTGCGCGAAACCCGCTCCTCGCCCTCCGTGACGCCGAAGTAGAGTGATTCCGGGTCTTCCCGGTCGGTGACCCCGGTTTCGAAGCTCACCACGACGTGGGTGCCGGCGGTGGCCCAGGCCTTGGCGAGGGTGATGAACACCGCGCGGTCGAGCGCCGGGGGGTTGAGCAGATCGTCTACCACCACGAGGCCCGTGCGCCGCAACCAGTGCACCAGCGGCTGGGACGGCGCTTCCAACGCCCGGATCAGCGCGCTGAGCGCGGCCTGCCGGGTGAATCGTGCGGGATGCGCGTTCAGCTTCGCTTGGAGGCTTCGGAACAGCACCGTGAGCCGCTCGCCGCGCTCGCTCGTAAGCGGCGGCCCGCCAGCGTTCTCCCAGGTGGCGAACGCCCGTGCGAGCGCTGGTGCCAAGCGGGGGCCGGTGCCGACGGCGCGCAGCCACGCGGGCGCCACTTCATCGAAGTGCGCAGCCAACCACAGCGAGATCGCGCCCTCCGACCAGATTGCCCGCCCGCCGACGTACCGCGCCGCCAACCGCTCCACCACCTCGCTGAGCGTGGCGACCTCGGGCAAGAAGCTGGCGTTGTTCCGGTAATGGACGAACTCCTCCTGTACGGTTGCCTTCTTGCGCGCCGAGTCGGTGACGAACAGGAAATTCGGCCGCCCGAACGTGTCGGTTCCCGAATACTGCTCCAGCCGCAGCGCGCGACGGCGCCGGTCTCGTGTGCGGCCGAGGAGGAGGGTGAGGGTGGCCATGGGGCCCCCGACCTAACCCCGACGGTTTTGGTGACCGACCAGAAATTGGTTGGATCGGGGGAGAGGGACTCCTCCCACTTGCGTCCATGCCGGCACCGCTTAGACCTTCCACTCGGCCAAGGTGCCCAATGTCGCCGTTCCCCCTCTTGCTCGTCGGCCTCGCGCTGGTCGCCTGCGAAGAGCAGGGCGCGGTCGGCACGGTCGGGGTGACGGACACCGACTCTGCTACCATCGCCGCCGCAGACCCGATTCGGATCGCCGAGCTGATGTTCGAGCCGAGGCGCGCCGAGCCTCGCGAGAAATTCGACGGCGCAAACTGGGGTTCGTACACCGAGATCGACGAGGATCGTGCCCTCGAGTACGTCGAGCTGGTAAACGCCGGCGTCGAGGTCGTGGACCTCTCGGGGTGGACCCTCTCCGACGGCATCGACTACGCGTTTCCGGCCGGCGCCCGTCTGGAGGCGGGGGCGTACGTCGTCGTCGCGGCGGATCCCGAGGCCTTCACCGCGTACCACGGAATCGACGCGGTCGGTCCCTTCACCGGCTCGCTCAAGAACGGCGGAGAGACACTGGTTCTCACCGACGCGAGCGGTGCCGTCGCCGACGCCGTGAGCTGGGCGAGCCTCCCCCCGTGGCCCGTCCGACCCGGTACGATGGGCGCCTCGATCGAGCGGGTCTCCATCCAGGACGGCCCCTCCACCGTGGAAGGTTGGCGGTCCAGCACCGCCGTTCTCTCCGAGCCGCTCGTCGGCACCGGCACCCCCGGCGCCGCGAACTCCGTCGCCGGTGAGCAGCCCCCGTTCATCGCCGAGCTTTCGCACAGCCCGACGATCGCCGTGCCCGGCGGGACGGTCACGATCACGGCCCGCGTGACGTCGACCGCGCCGCTGTCCGCGGTGGAGGTCGAGATCACGCCAAACGGGGGTTCATCCTCGTTTCAGGAGATGAACGACGACGGCGGCCACGGCGACGGCGAGCGGGGCGATGGTGTGTACGGCGCGGTCGTGACGGCCGGCGCGGAGGGAAGCGTGACGCACTACCGCGTCCACGCCGAGACCGAGGGTTTATCGTCCGTTTACCCCTACGACGACGAGCCGTCGCCGACCCGCGCGTTCGCCGCGACGGCGATCACCGGCGATCGGCCCCTCTGGCACCTCCTCCTGCGGAGCGAGGACATCGAGACGCTCCACGCCGCGGCGTCGTCTTCCCCGCGCGAGGATCCCGAGGTGGATGGGACCCTCGTCGTGGACGGCGTCGTGTACCCGCACATCCGCGTTTCTCTGGGCGGCCGTTGGAACCGGGCGAACGCGCCCTATGCCTGGCACATCGCCTTGAACCCCGACGCGCCCCTCGACGGGGCCACTTCGCTCCACACCTCGCCCTACAGCGCCGACACCCAGCAGGCCGTGTTCGAGGCGTTTGACCGGGTCTTGGACCCGTCCCTCCCCAGCGAGTTGGTCGACATCCAGGTCGCGAGCGATGGCACGGACGGCGGCACGACCACCTACGTCGCGTGCGAGGCGCCCAACGGCCGCTGGCTCGATCGCCAGGGCTACGGCGAAGGCACCGAGGTTTACAAGGCGCGCTCGGTCGAGTCCGCCTCCCCGCGTCGGAACTCGGATCTGTTCTGGTTCGGAGACCTCGGCGCCGAGAGCGCAGACAACGGTCTCCAAACCGACGAGAACCTGTGGGGTGCGTGGAAGAAGGGCGAGCGGGCCCTCGACCCGCCGGATGCGCTCCGAGAGCTCATCGCCGCGCTGAACGACCTCCCCGACGCCGAGCTCCTCCCCTGGTTGGCCGCCCATGTTGACGTGGAGCAGTGGTTCACCTCCATCGCCCTCCACGTCTACCTGCGCCTCGACGACTTTGCCGGGCACAACTACTACCTGCTCCTGCCCGGGGATCCAGGTGCCAGGTGGCAGATCCTCAGCTACGACTTCGACGCCTTCGGCCGTTTCCCGGTTCTGCCGATGCTGTACGCCACCGGTCTGCGCTCGGACGAGAACCCGAATTGGCAGCGAAACATGCTCCATCGCCGCATCGCGGGGAGCCCCACGCTCACCCGCGTCTACAGCCTCTATGTCCGTCGCCTGATCGAGGCCTACCCGCCCGAGACGTTGATGCCCGGCAGCCTCACCTCGCCGGTAACCGAGGCGCGGGCTTCCCTTCTGGCCGAGCTCTCCGCCGCAAATCTGCCTTCCTTGGAGTTGGCCCCGGTAGCCGACCCCTGCGGAGGCTCCGCCCCCGGCCGCGTCACCATCAGCGCGGCTCCCGGATGGATCGCGTACGCGACGCTCGATGGCTCGGATCCCCGGCTGTCGGCGACCCGGGTGCAGGTCGACGCCGGCGTGGAAGTGAACGAAGCCGCTGTTCTCCGCTTCGCGGCGGTGGAAGACGGCTATCCCATCGAGGATGGGCGCTGGACGGATGACGTCGAGTGTGAGTTCACGGGGCCTTGAGCGGCGCCGCGATGCGAGGCGAAAGCTCCAGCTTCCTACCTGGCCTGTCGCATCGCCCGTCAATTCGTCAAGCTTCCCACCATCACGACGATCACCCGGACCGCTGCCATCGGTGTCGCCGCAAGGCCAGCGCCCCCAACACGAACCCCATGGTCGACCCGGCCCCCGCCGGCCCCGGCGCGGTCGCGCACCCGCCGCCCGGATCGCTGACGACGACTTCCGTAGCTTCACTCTCGCTCCCCGCGGCATCCACCGCCACGACGCTGAGCGCGAAGTCGAGGGCCTCCTGGTCGTCGGTCCCGCCATCGATCCTGGTCACGAACAGCGCGCGCGCAGCCAACCGAGTAGGCTCCCGCGATGCCCGGACTCTCCCTCGTCTCGATTGCGCTCGTGCTTCTTTCCACCGCTTGGGCGGGGACCACGCTCAACGAAGTGTCGAGCACCACCCTGGAGGAAGGTGTGGTGCTCACCCAGTACCGCGCGGCCTCCCCCTCGACCGACGTGTGGGTGCTGCGCGTCGATCTCTGCGCCGACAACGTGTACGTCGATGCCACCCGGGAGGCGGTTGACTACCAGACGACGGGGAGCTGGGCGCAGGACTGGGAGATGACCGCGGCCACCAACGGGGATTTCTATCAGACCGACCCGGTGCGCGTCTACGGCGACGCCGTGGGCGGCGGCGTGCGTTGGCCGGAGGCCTACACGGGCGTCGATGAAGCGGACGCCGACGAGTGGTTCTGGGAGCATTCGGGGTGGATCGCGTTCGGGCATGACGAGGTGTGGGTGAACCACACGGGATGGGTGAAGGAGAACGTCGCGGAACTCACGATGGGTGTCGACAACGCGGACCTCACGCCCCCGCCCCCGCCCGGCGTGCTCGCCCTGGTGAGCGGGTTCCCCGAGGTGGTGGTGGAGGGCGTGCCGATGGTGTGCGCCGACCCCGAGGATAGCGACTGCTTCCCGGATCGTAGCGACATGCGGGATCGGCACCCACGCACGGCGATGGGGATCAGCGAGGACATGTCCACCTTCCTGTTGCTGGTGGCCGATGGCCGCACGAGCGACAACGACGGGCTCTACGGCAGCGAGCTGGCTGACATCATGGGGCAGCTCGGCGCATGGGACGCGTTCAACCTCGATGGCGGTGGGAGCTCCCAGCTCTGGACCGAGTCGGGCGGGTACGAGAACGACTACGACGGGAACAACTACGGCAACGGCGCGCGAACCATCGCGAACCACTGGGGGATTTTTGCCGGGGGTCGCGACTATCTGGCGGCTCGGCCCGGGCATTGTGGCTCGGCGCCGGCGTGCGGGACGCTTGGGCCCGGCGGCGGCGTGATCGATGACACCGACGCCTGCTTCCGCGGCTTCGGCGACCAGGTGTATTGGCGCGACGTGGCCCAGGGGTACGGCGGCGGCCTGCAGTGGACGAACGCTTTTGACTCCGACACCGCGGACAATTGGGCATGGTGGCGGGTCGAGCTCGAAGAGGCGGGCGAATACGAGGTATTGATCTATGCAAACGCGGATTATTCCGTGTTCGACGATGTGGAGTATGAGGTGCGCGCCTCCGGCGTCAGCACGTCGCTGCGCGTTGATCCCGCCGGCAAGGAGGGGTGGGTGTCCATCGGCACGTGGTCGTTCGCGTCGGGTGGGGACCAATGGGTCGCGTTCTTCGACGACCAGGCGAGCAATCCGGGCAGCGACCAACACATCGTGGCGGACGCCGTTCAGTTGGTTCGGGTTGGCGATTGGTGCGGCGATGCGGCTTGTGCGACCGCCGAGCGGTGCGCCTGCGAGGAGGATTGCCCGCTGGTCGACGAGGTGGCGGGGAACAGCGTGGATGACGACTGCGATGGCGAATTCGACGAGGTGGACGCCCCGGACGGGGAAACCGAGGGGACAAACGGACCGGGAACGGCGATGCGCTTCAGCGACCTCGGCGACGACTGTGGATGCTCAAGCCGCGGGGGCGGAAGCTACGTGAGCATGGGGCTGGCGTTCCTCGTGGCGCGCGCACGGCGTCGAGGCTAGCCCTGCTGGGCAGCCGCACCGCATCCGCTCAGGGGCAGCTCTCAGCCATGACGTAGTCCACCCGTACCTCGGCCCCCTCGCCTGGATAGACATCGGCGTCGAAGCTGAGCTCGTTCGTGGCTGCGTCGAAGCTCCAGCCGGTTTCCTGGGGCACGTCATCGACGTAGACCTGCAGGCTCCAATCGATGGGTACCTCGGTGAGCGCGAAAGAAACCTGGCTTTCTCCGAGGAAGGCGAGCGCGAGATCCTCCATGAGCGGGTCCCAGTCCGTCTCACAGATGCTGAGGAACACCCCGCCAGTCTCCGTAGCTGCGTCGGCAAACGGGGTGAACGCCTCGGCCCCCGGGCAGCCAAGGGGCGAGTCGCCGCCGATTGCGTGCACGGCGATATCGGCCTCGTCGTCCTTGAAGGCGCGGTACGCCAGGGTGTAGCTCATGTAGTTGCCTGAGCTCTGCTCCTGATCGCTGTTGATGCCCACGAGGTTCAGCTTGGAGTCGGCCCAGGCCGGGCCGTCGTCGAGCAGCCAGTCCCGATTGGCGGTAATGGACTTCTCCAGCGTATCAAGGAGGTAATCGTTGTCGCCAGACGCATCGGCGACCATCTCGATGACCACATCCGCGGCGTCACGGGCGTCCATCGTCTCGTCGATGTACGGCACGGGGCCATCGCCCTTTCCGGTGCGGTCGTGGATGAACGCGACCCGGAACGGGACGTTCGCGTACTGCAGCGTCTCGAAGAAATAGCGCAACGAGTGTTGGAATCGGTCGCTGTAGGTGCTGTTCACGACCTGATTCACGGCGATGATCCCGGTCACGTTCTCAACCGGCGGCACCGTCCACGTGTCGCGGTTGGACTCGCCGGGCAAGGCTTCGGCGGCGAATGACACGGAGCGCGCGGGTTGGATGGGGTCGTCGGTAACCAGCGAGAGATCCGTTCCGTGATCGCCAGCTTCGAGCGGAGCGTAGGTGAGGCTTGCGCTCATGGACTGGAGCGGGAAGATCTCCCAGGGCGGCGGATCATCGCCGAAGTCGAGCGCGAACGCCGCATTGCCCTCGAGGCTGAGGGTTGCGACGTGGAGCGCAGCGTTGCCGGTGTTTTTGACAGTCACGGTCGCGCTCAGCGGGCAGCCGAGCGCCGTCGTGCCCAGATCGGTCCGTTCGTAGGAGAGCTCGGCCACCGCCCCCGCAGCGGTGCCGATCAGCTCCAGGGGTACATCCACGCCACCCTCCGGGCCCAACAGCAAGAGCGTGAACGTCTCGCGGAGGTTGTCGTCGGTGGCGGGAAGCCACGTGCCGGTGAGCGGCGCGCTCCCGCCCGCTGGAACCACGGAGTCGAGCGGCGCCACGAGCGTTACCCCGTCGATCTCTTCCTCCAACCCGGCGATCGTGAACTCGGCCTCCCCGGTGTTCCAAAGCGTGAGCACCGCGGTCGCCTCCTCGCCCAGCACAGCCTCGCCGAACTCCAACTGGGGCGGATCGACGGACCAGCTCATGGCGAGCACGTCCTCGGGCTCGGGCTCGGGAGCGGCCTTCGGCTCAGGCGCTACGGGTTCGGGCGCGCAGGCCATCGCAAGCAGGAGCAGCGCGGAGAGCGTCGGCGCGGGGGGGGGGCATGGTGCGATCATACCCTACTCCTGGTTCGCCGCCCCCGGCGTCACATTCTCCGAGGTGATCCACGTTTCGCTGCCATCGGGGAACCGCGCGGCGCTCACCTCCGTTTCCATCTCGGTGAACACGATGTCGTCCAGCACGTCGGCGGCCCCATCGGGAGCTTGCACCAACAAGATCCGGTCTGCCGCGGACTGCAGCGTGAACTCGGCGTGGTAGTCCCCCTGCTCCGGGGTTCCGTCGGCCCACACGACGACAAACGCCTTGGGTTCGAGCGTGGCGCCGGCCGGGAACCGATACTGCGCGAGATCTTCGGTGTCGTCGGTGAGGGAAATGTCGCTGAGGTCGGCCACCTGGCCGCCGGCGTTGTACACCTCGATCCAGTCGTCGAATTCGCCGAGCTCGTCCGCCGCCTTCGCGTCGTTGCTCGTCATGAATTCGTTGACGACGAGCCTGGCGGGGCGCCCACCCGTGTCCTCGGTATCGGCGGTGTCCGCGGTGTCCGCGGTGTCCCCCGTCTCGCCGGTGTCCGAGGTATCCGCGGTGTCGCCGGTGTCGATCCCCGAGTCGGGCGTGCCGGTGTCGGCGCCGCCGGTATCCGTGTCGGGAACGCACCATTCGCCCTCGACTTTGGTGCCTGGGGCGCAGAGGTAGCGGGGGGCGCAGGCCGCGAGGATGAGGAGCGGGAACAGTCGCATACACGGAGCTTACCCGGTTCGGGTGAGTTGATCGCGAAACACGTCCGGAGCGGGCGGCACGCAGGACACATCGACGCACCGGGCACCCGCTGCCGGGTTCGTCGTCTCCCGCGCCAGCGCTCACCGGTGTGCCCTGGTTCCGATGCTCCTGCTCGCCTGTGCGGAGCTGCCGCCCGCCGTGGCGCAGCCGGACCCCTGGACCGTCGAGGTGAGCTCCCGGCTCCGGGATGATGCCTACGCGTTTCATGCTGACGGGGCGGACTTCACGGCCGAGGCGGGGCCCGAGGGGCTTCGAGCGCGGGTGGGGCTGGGCGGCGCGTGGATCGGGGGAGACGAAGAGGGTTTTGCGTTGACCACGTCGGCGTGGGGCCGAATCGGGAGTATGGAGGCCGCGCAGCTCGGTGCACCGGCCCTCGGCGAGTGCATCGCGCTGAAGGTGGATCCGGAGGGGAACTGTATCCGCCGCGTCGAGTCGGTTGATGGGAACCTGACGGAATGGTGGGCGGTGGACGACCAGGGAGTGGAACAAGGTTGGTTGATCGCGGCGTCGCCGGCCGGCACCGGGCCCCTGACGGTGATCCTCGCCGTGGAGGGGGCGCAGGCGACGATCGGCGACGACGTGGTTTGGCTGGAGGGGGATGGCGGCGACCTCTGGAGCGTGAGCGGGCTCGAGGCCTGGGACGCAGACGGCACAGCCTTGCATACGCAGTTTGAGCGTTCCGAGGTTGGGTTTCGGATCGCCGTGGACGACACTGGCGCGGCGTATCCGGTCACGATCGACCCGGTGTACGCGACCGCCAGTCGCACGCTCACGGGAGCAGCGGCGGGGGACGCCCTGGGGCGGGGGATGTCAACAACGATGGCTACGACGATGTCGTGGTAAGCGGGTACGCGTACAGCTCCAACACGGGAAGGGTCTACGTGTTTGACGGCTACGTCGACGCCGACGGCGACGGCTACGCGGCCACCGTGGATTGCGCCGACAACGACGACGCGATTCACCCCGCTGCCATCGAAGTCTGTGACGCGGGGAACACGGACGAAGACTGCGACGGCCTCGCCGACGACGACGATCCCTCCGCCGCGTCGGACGGAAAATCCGATGTCTACCCAGACGAGGACGGCGATGGGTACGGCGGCCCCCTCGTCGTGAGCCGCTGTGATCTCCCGGCTGGCTACGTGGTCGACAACACCGATTGTGACGATGGGGATTTGGCGGTGAACCCGGGGGCAAGCGAGGTGTGCGACGCGGACGACACCGATGAAGATTGCAATGGTCTGGCCGATGATTTCGATCCCAACGCCGCGGGCGCGGCTGCCTACTATGCCGACGCCGACCTCGACGGCTATACCGATCCGGATTCCGCAGCGGTGGCCTGCTCGCCGCCGCCGGGCTTCGCGGCCCCAACCGAAGCAGATGACTGCGACGACGCCGACAACACTGTGCACCCTGGCGCCAACGATCCCCCAGGCGACGGCGTGGACCAGGACTGCGACGGGGCCGACAGCACCCAGCCGGCGGACACGGCTGCTCCGGCTCGCTCCAAGGCGTGCGGGTGTATGGCGAGCCCCAGGTCTGTGTCGTGGGTCGTGGTCAGCGGCGCGCTCGCGCTCTTGCTCAGGCGCCGACGGGGATGAATCCGTTGGCGGCAGATCCGGGCGATGCGAGCGGCCAATTCCCTTTATCAGAAGGTCATCGCATCGCATCGCGTTTGCATCCCTGAGCCATTTGCGAGTTGGGAGCCGCACACGCGCCTGCCGCTAAGGGGTGTTTTCGGTTGGACGAATCACCGCGATGTGGCCCTGACCGGGTCCGGCTGTGCTTACCGGGTGGCCAACATCGTATGGCCGGAGGACCATTCCATTCGGTCGCGCTCCTCGCGTTGCACCAGGCTCACCGCCTCGTCGACCGTTACCGGCGCGGGCGACGGCTTCCCCGACATCGCGGCGACGCTGGCGGCGTTTGTGCCGTTGCCGGGCGGGTTTGCGTGTCGGTCACGCAGATGCCTCCGGTACGGATTTCACGGGCGCGCGGTACGGCAGCGCGTGGTTGCTGCTCGCTCGGGATTCGATTGCGGCAGGCGCTCCCGACTGCCCGCGCCGCTCGCCGAGCAGGCGCTCCAATTCGATGATCTTCGCTTGGGTGCTCTGGACGGCCTGCAGCGCTTCAGGTGTGGGCGTTCGCCCATCGGCCCGCTTCAGATCCAGGATCTCTGCCATGGTGACCAACTGGACTCTGCGGGCGTCCAACCCGTCTTGGATTGCGGCCGTCACGTTGCTGTCGACGAGCGCGTGGATCGCCTCCAGCTTGCCGCTGATCGCGGCGATCGCCGCATCCGCACGGCGCTCCGCCACCAGCTCCTGCCGTGTGATGGTGCCGCGCCAACGCTTCCGAGCGACCGTATGCATGAACGCGGCCAAACTCGCCGGTGCCAGCAACGAGGCAGCGGCCACGATCACGATCATGGTTAGAATATCCATTGGGTAGCTTCCTTGGATTCTTTTCTATATATATGCACGGCGCAGCGACTCGGGAAGCAAGGCGGGAAACCGCTGCGCGGAATGCCCAGCGAGGGTCGCCCTCGTCACCCGTCCGATGACGTCGTTGAGCGAGACGCGGCCCGGCGAAGCCCCTGTCAGGTGATGAGATCCCGAAACACCTCGGGCAGGCGGATCGGGAGCGAGTCCATGTCGTCGAGCTTCAAGAACCTCCCTGCGCCGAAGATCTCCGCGAGGTATTTGTCGGCTCCTTCCTCAGGATCAATCGAGACACAGTACACGTGCACGCCCAGCCGCCGCGCCTCCGCCACCGCCATCGCCGTGTCGCGGATCCCGTGTTTGCCCCGGTACTCCGCCCGATCCTCGGGCTTGCCGTCGGATACGACCATCAGGATCCGCCGGCTCTCCGGCCGCTGGTCGAGTAACCACGCCGCGTGCCGGATGAAGGCGCCCATCCGCGTGGCTCCGTTGGCCCGGAGGTTCGCGAGGCGCTTGTACACGGATTCGCCATAGGCCTCGTCGAAGCCCTTGAGCCGGCAGAGCTGGCAGTCCAGCGGGTGCGTGTTGCCGAAGCCATAGAAGGCGTGCGCGAAACCAAGCGTTCGCAGCCCCTCCGCGAAGAGCACCATCGCCGTTTGTTCAAGATGGATCACGTGCCCTTGCGTGCTGCCGGAGAGGTCCACCATGGTGAGGATGGCGACGCTCTGCTTCGCCCGAACGAAGCGGCGGAAGATCCGATCGTCCGGCGTCTGGCCGGCGGTAATGTCCGTAACGGCGAGGATGGCGCGGTTCAGGTCGATCTCGCTGCCGTCCGGCTGGCCGCTCACCCAGCGTTCATCCACGCGCAACGCCGCGAACCGCCTGCGGATCTGTTTGATCTGCGGCGCATTGGCCTCGACGATGCGCTCATAGCTCCCAAGCGGGCCCGTCGGCGCCTCGGGCGTGAACACCTTCGTCGCTTCAAACCGGTAAACCCCCGCGGTGTCGTCCCACTCGTCCCAGCTTTTTCCGCCGTCGTCCTCGGGTTTCGCGGGTCGGTCATCGGTGAGGGACTCCGGGCTCGTCCCGCTCTGCCACGTGGCTGCGCCGTACCGGGTTTCGCGGGCGGCGGCGTTCGCCTCGTCGCGGAGCTTGCCGTATGCGGGTGCGTTGCTCGGCGTCGATGGGCCCGAGAGCTTCGCCAACAACCGGGCGCGGAGGCCGAGCTTCGGCGCATCCGGGGGCGGGGGCTCGCCGCCGATGCTGCCCCTGCGCGCCATCGCGTCCATCAACTGCCGCAGCGGCTTGTTCCCCTTCTTCCACTCGTTCTCGGCCGCGAGGTCCCGCGCGAGATCGGCGAGGATCCACTCCGGGCGGATGATGCCGCCGTAGAACGGGAGGGGCGGCGGGCCCAGGCGGTGCCGGCGAAAGGACTCACGGAGGAGCTGCGCTTGCCCAAGCAGCACCGCGGCGACACCGACGTTTCCGAGCCGATCCACGGCCCGCACCGCCTCCCGCGCCGGATCCCCCTCGGGGCCCGGCTCCCGCCAGTTGAGGCACACCACCAGCCCCTGGTACAACGGCAGGAAGGGGCCGGGGAGGCCGTCTCTCGGCACTTCGGTGAGGTTCACGCGCAGCGTTCCCGCCTTCTCGATGTAGGGCACGCGCGCGAGGTCCTGCTTCAGCCCGGGGAACTCCTCCCCCCAGCGCCGCAGGACGTATCGCATCGCGAGCAGGTGGAAGGCGGAGCGGAGCACCCAGTCCCGATAGAGCTCGCCCAGCACCCGGCGGTCATCGAGCAGGTGAAACCTGGAGAAGCCGAGCTGCACGAGGCCCGCGGCCTTGAACACGAGGAGGTCTTCGCTGTCGTTGAGCGGCGCCGGCATCGCTTTCGGCAGGTAGACCTTGACGTTGTCGGTGCAGGCCGGGTCGCTGTACCCGATCTCCACCCGGCGGCCGTCGAGCATCGTGAACAGCGCCCGCAGCCGCTTGTGAACGCGATCGAGCGGCAGGCCGTGGCGCTCCCCCGAGGTGAGCTGGCGCTCCGGCGGCGCGAACAGGAAACGTCGTAACAGCGCGAGCTCGGCCTCCTCGTCGTCCGCCTCCTTCAGCCCCAGGTCCGCCTCGTCTACGCCGTACTCCTCCATCGTCTGGCGGAGCAGGTCTTCCGGGCGAACGGTGGGGGCGGCCATTTGCGCTATCCCAGAACGCTTTTCAACAGCTCGCGCAGCGCCTTCGTCATCTCGGCGTCGTCCGTGAGCGAGCCGACGAGCGTGGCCTCTGCGGCGTCCGCCAACGAGAGCCCGGCGACGACGAGCTGCCCCGCGTACACGAGCAGCCGGGTGCTGGCGCCTTCGCCGAGCCCGTGGCTGCGCAAGTTGCGCGACCCCCGCCCGATCTTCACCAATTGGGCCGCAAGGTCCGGGGAAACGCCGGACTCCGCCACCACGATCTCGGCTTCGATCTCTGCAGAGGGGTAGTCGAACGTCAGCGATACGAAGCGCTGCCGCGTGCTCTCCTTCAACTCCTTGGAGATCGCCTGATAGCCGGGGTTGTAGCTGATCACGACCAGGAAGTTATCGGGAGCCTGCAGCTCCTCGCCGAGGCGATCCAGCGGCAGCGAGCGCCGATCGTCCGTGAGCGGGTGCAGCACCGTCATCACGTCGGATCGCGCCTCCACCACCTCATCGAGGTAGCAGATCGCGCCCTCGCGGACGGCGCGGGTGAGGGGGCCATCGCGCCAAACGGTGCTCCCGCCCTCCAGCAGAAACCGCCCCGTGAGGTCGGCGGCCGCGAGATCCTCCTGGCAGGCCACCGTGACGAGCGGGCGGCCGAGTCGCTCGGCCATGAAGCGCACGAAGCGCGTTTTTCCGCAGCCGGTGGGGCCCTTGAGCAGCACGGGCAACTTCCGTTTTGCCGCGGTTTCGAAGACGGCGATCTCGTTGCCGTGGGCACGATAGTAGACCATCGGCGCTGCGTATAACGCCGCGGGTGCTCAGCCCACCGGCGGCGCGGTGAAGCCCGGGTACACGGGGTGCCCGCGTACGAGCCAGATCCACAACGCGACTTGCAACGCCAGCACCGTGCGCGGGTGCCAGCGCCCGCGATCGAAGCCGCGCCCGGCGAGCACCACGAGTCCGAGGATCACGAGATGAAAGAACGCCTCGGGCTTGGCGAAGCGCCACATTCCGGGGAGCGACGCGAACACGCGCCAGAGCGGGGTGACGGGACCCAGCGCGAGCAGGGTGGGGACGATCAAGGCCAGCAACAACCCCAGCTCAGTGCGCGCTTCGGTCGCGATGGCGGCATCGCTATCACGGCACCGGTGCACGGCACCAAGGGCGGTGGAAAGCGCGGCGAGGACCACGACCCCGTCCACCGCGCGCCAGAGCTCCAGACGGTTCCACTCAAGCGGCATGAGCGTCACGACGTCGAGCGCAGCGCGGGTGGCGAAGGCGGCGGGCGGCGGGAGGGCGTCGTTTTGCAGCGCGGGGAGCTGAAGCGCGAGGAAGGGGAGGGCGCCAACGACGCTGGCGAGCACGGCAATCCGAGCGTTTCGATTGCCGACGACGAGCGCCGCGCCGCCGAGGAGCGCGCCGAGCACGCCAAAGTAGCTGTTGTAGTAGAAGGCGAAGAAATAGCTGAGGCCCGCGGCCACGATCCACCCGCGACCCCGACGGTGCGCCTGCACGAGCATCAGCGCATAGAACGTAAGCGCCCAGAGTCCGGACTTCTCGATCGTGTACCAGTTGATGTCACGGAAGAGGTGCAGGCCGAGCGCCATCGGGAACCCGGCAGAGATCGCCCACCGCTCCGGTGTGCCTGTCGCGACCGCCAGCCTCCCGGCGAGCCACCAACCCAGCACGAGGTTGAGCAGCGCGTGCAGGTTGCTCGCGGCGAACGCGGGCATGAACGCCGTGAAGATCCAGGTTACCCATAGGTGCCCCATCGAAACGCCGATGAGCTGGGTGGCGGGCGCGGAGGTGTCGAAGGAGTGAAACTGGGCGTTGAGGGCGAGGAAGTGGAGTGAGCCTGTCTTGTCGATTGTGGGCCAGGCGCCCCACACGGCGGTGGGCAAGAGCGCCGCCGCCGGCGCCGTGAGCGCGACGCTGAGCCCGAGCACCGCGAGAAAGGAGCTTCGACGGCCGAACCAGGCCACCAGCAGTCCGGCGACGATGCAGAGCACCCAGGCGACGGGCACCGTGCCGAAGTCCGACGCGATGACGAGCTCGGTGGGGTCCGGAGGTGGACCGTAACGGGGCACCATCAGGTTGCGCTCCGGGTGCGCTGCGCCCCCGCGCGCTGATCACGGAGCAGGCGCGCGCGCTCGGCGTTGCCGACGTGCTCTTCGAGGGTCGCGGCATGGTCCAGAGTACGAACCAGGCCAGCCCAGTCGCGAGCACGCACCTGCTCGCGGAGCGCCGCCTCGTATCGGCCGTGCGCTTCGGCCGGTCGCCCCGCCATCGCCGCGATGTCGGCGCCGACCCGCAGCGCTGCACCCCGCGCGACACCCTCGCCTAGCGCGGCATAGAGGCTGGCGGCGCGATCGGCGGCAAGGGCCGCCCCATCGTGGTCGCCGTCCCGCAACAGCGCGTCTGCGCGGCGCCGACAGAGGTTTGCGCGGAGCAAGACATCGTCTCCCGCTGCATCCTCCATGGCGTCCAGCCCGCGCCGGATCCGCGCGTTTTCCCCCCGGACGAGCGCGAGAGTGAGCTCGCCGAGCCGGAGGTTCGTCCGCTCCGCATGCGAAGCAGGGATCTCCCCGGCTTCCTCGTGGAGCGCGCTCGCGCCGACCCACTCACCCCGTGACAACGCAAGCGCCGCTGCGCCCCGCATGGCCGCCGCCAGCCCGCCTTCATCACCGAGCAATCGCGACGCGTGTCGCGCGCGCCGCCACGCCTCGTCTGCCCGTTCCACCTCGCCGCGCTCGGCCAGGCGCTCAGCGACGCGCCGCCAAATCGTCGCCCGCCCCGGCGCGTCTCCAGCGGCGCCCAGCGCCTCGGCCGTC
>BJHF01000102.1 GCA_014191855.1 Deltaproteobacteria bacterium | reverse complement strand
ATCAGGTGGAGGGCCACGCGCTGCACCTCAGCCAGGGCAAGTTCAGCACGATCTCCGTCCGCGGCTGCCTCCACGCGGGCGATAGCTTCGGCCAAGGGCTGCGGACCCTGATCGCGAAGGCGCATCGCCGACGGCGTGGCGAGGAGCGCCGGGCGGCTCGGAGTCGCCGCGGCCTGGCCAGCGGCGGTGAGCGCCGCGGCGAACGCGGCGACGCTCGGGAAGCGATCCGACGGGTCCTTCGCCAGCGCACGACGCACCACGGCTTCCACCGGGGCGGGGCAATTCGGGAGCGGCGGGGGTGGTGCGGAGAGGTGCAGCCGTGCGAACTCCTCCAGGGTGGCAGCCAGAAACGGGCGCCGCGCCGCCAGGCACTCCCAGGCGAGCGCGCCCAGCGCATACTGGTCCGCGGCGGGGCCCACTGCGTCGGGACTGGACCATTGCTCAGGGGCCATGTAGTTCGGGGTGCCGAACAGCGAAGCCAGGGGCGCGAGGCTGCCGGCGGGAACGTCGGCCCCTTCCCGGAGCGAGGCGGAGGTGACGTGCCGGGCGAGGCCCAGGTCGATGAGCCGGGGTTCCAACCGCCCGCTCCGGCTCTGCACCATCACATTGGCCGGCTTGATGTCGCGGTGAACGATCCCGCCGTCGTGAACGGCCTGCACCACCTCCGCGAGGCGCACGACAAACGCGACAGCGCTCGCCACTGGCATCGGGCCGCGCGCGGCCAGCACGTCCTCAAGCGTGCTCCCCGGCACCCACTCCATCGCGAGCCAAACCGTGCCATCGGGCTCGGCCCCCGCCCCGTACACATGCGCGGCGCCGGGGTGATCGATCTCGGCGGCGATCTGTGCTTCGCGGAGGAACCGCGCCGTCGCCGACGCGTCAAAGCCGAGGATCGGGCGAAGGATCTTTACGGCCACGAGCCGGTCGAGCGACACCTGGCGTGCCTGCCACACGGTTCCGTAGGCGCCCTCCCCCGCACGCTCCACCAGCACGAAGTCCCCGATCCGCTGACCCGCGCCGACCGGATCGTCGTCGCCCGAGATCACCGTGCCGCCGAGCTGCCCCGGCTCGCCGTCCGGCCAAAGCGTATCCCTGGCGCCAGGCGGGGGGCGGGTCGGCATCGCCAATCCCCTTAGCACGACGCCGGCGAATGCACGGTCCTCACCCCGGCAAGCCCACCCGCGCGAGCGTGGTGGTGAACGACTCCCCGCCCAAGTCTACATACAGCTCGCCTTCGTTCACCGATACCGACATCGCGTTACGACGATCGATCTTTGCGGCCAAGGCTTCGATGAACCGGCGTTCGAGCGGCACGATCGACACCCGCTCCGGAGCGTGCACCTTCTGCCCGGCGAGCGAATTCAAATACACGCGCATGTCTTTGTGGCAGTACACCACCACGCGATCACACGCTTTGCTCGCCTTGTGTAGCCGCGCGGCGTTGGGCGTTCCCACCTCGATCCAGGCCCGGAGCTGATCGGTGAGGTCGCGAATCCAGAGCGCGGGCTCGTCGGTGGCCGAGAGGCCCTGGGTGAACGCGATGCCTTCCTCGTGCTCCAGCGCGAACGCGAGCACCCGCGTGAGCATGTACGCCTCGCTCTCCGAGGGGTGCCGCGCCACCTTGAGCGAAAGCTGGGTGTAGACGCCGCGATCCACATCGGAGAGCGACACGTCGAACACATGCTGCGTGCCGGTCTGGGCCATGGGCGGAGTCTAAGCGGTCCAGGCCACGGTTACGCCTGGATACTGGGCGATCAGCGGGTCGGGCGTGAGCAGCGTGGCGCCGAGGTGGCGCGCCGTGGCGATCAGGATGCGGTCAGCGGGATCGAGGTGGATCGGGGGCAACTCGGTGGAGGCGATCGCGATCTCGGCCTCGACCGCCACCTCCCCCAACCCGTGCTGCTCCAGGACGGCGGCCCACCACGCGCCCAGCGGCATCGGCAGGGTCAACCGACCCTTCGCCACCTTGACGCCGATCTCCAGCGCCGAGATGGCGGACACGAAAATCGCGTGCTCGGGATCGTCGATCCGCGCCGCAACCGTGGGGGGCAGGCCCTCTCCCCGCGCCAGCCAGAGCAGCGTGCAGGTGTCGAGCAGGATCATCGGAGGCTCCCCCACTCTTCCGAAGTGAGCGGCGCAACTGGATCCTCGATGAGCCCGATCTGGCTCGCGATGGGGTGGACCGCCAGCCGGCCGTGGCGCCGCGGCACGGGTCGCAGCTCCGCGATCGGCTTCCCCGCGCGACAGATCACGAACGTCTCCCCTTTTTCCTCGATCTCGACGAGCAGCGCCGAGAGGTGGGTCTTGGCCTCGTGGACGTTGAGGGACTTCATGGGGTGAGCTTAGTCCAACTTAGTCTACGTGGCAACGCCCATGGGCGACGCCCGAATCCCGGTCCCGCTGTCAGGCACCGCTGGCCGGGCGTCGCGTGTCCCCATCGAGGGCGAACAACTGCAGGTTGATCACGGCGACTCGCTCACCCGGCGCCGACTCCGCCACGAGCGCCCGCATCGCCTGGTAGTGCGCGCGCTGGAGCTCGCGGAGGCGCTCGAAGTCGGCGTCGCTCACCAGGCACACGTTGTACGAGAACTGGCCGGCATCGCCGCGTTCGATGCGCTCGGCCGCCACGCGGGTCCAGTGCGCCTTCAGGCGCCGGCTCACCTCGGGGCGGCTTCGCGTATCCACCACGAGCGGGGCGGGGACGTAGTGCGTGCCGGACCAGGCCGCCTGCCCGGAGGCCGCAAGGAAGTCTACGCAGCGTTCTTCCTCCGCTTCGTCCAGGCCGAGCCGCCGCGCAATCCAGCCGGGGCGGTGGGCGGGCAGCGCCCGGTACGCGTCGAGCTCCATCGCGCGGAGAACCGCTTGGGTCCATGGCGCTTCATAGGCGCCGCGGCGGCGCGCTTCCTCCTGGCGCCAGCGCTCCGCGATCGTGGGTACCGTCAGCGGGTCGACCAGCGCGGCCACGAGGTCCACCACCCGAAGGCTCGCCGCTTCCACGAGCTTGAGAAAGTCCGGCAACCGCGGCTCGGTTTCGGCGGCGAGCCAGCGCTGGATGGAGAACCGCGAGAGCCCCGAGCGGCGCGCAAGCTCCACGATGCTCACGCTGCCGCGAAGGGTGTCCAGGAGCCGCGCAACGCCCGCTGGAGAGGCAGGATCGACCTCGCTCATCCACGCGGGCGGCTCGCCGAGGAAGGCGCGCAGGCGCTCGGGAACGTCGAGGCCGGCGCGGCCTGCGGCGCGGAGCGTCTCCGCCGCGGTGGGGCTGCGCCGGCCGCTCTCCCAGGTGAACGCAACGTTGCTTGCGTAGCCGAGCCGCCGGGACCAGGCCGCCTGCGACCGACGACCGCGCAGCGCGGCGAGCAGCTCCTGCGCGAGGAGGGCAAAATCCATGTCGGCACTATAGCAGAACTGCACATCGGGGCGCAGCTCCGGCGATGACATGTGCGGAGTCGCCGCGCGTCTGACGGCCTCGTCGTGTAGGATGTCTGGATGGAACGACTTCGCTCGCTGCTGCTGTTGCCGCTCTTCGGCGCCGCCTGTGGAGGCCAGGAGGGTGAGTTCTTCTGTTTCGGCGCCTGCTCTCAGGCGGACACCGGGGGCCCGAGCGCCGACTCAGGCGACGCGGACGCCGACACGGACAGCGACACCGACACCGATACGGACAGCGACACCGATAGCGACACGGCCGACAGCGGCGACACCGGCTTCGACCCGCGCGACGGCCGCTACTCCGGCGGACTCACGCTCCACGTTCAGGACGGCGTTGGCGGCGTGGATGACTGCGCTGGCGCCCTGGTCGTGGATGTGGCTGCTGTCGCACCAACCCCGCTCACCGGCACCGTCAATTGCACCTTCTCCGGTGCCTTCGCGGCCGACTTCCCCGCCGGGCTCCCGCTCGCGCTCGAAGGCGACTTCGGCACCGGCAGCGCGGTCGGCGGCGTGCTCACGGTCGCCCCGGACAGCCTCGCCTGGGATGGCACGCTGGTCGGCGGCGTGATCTCGGGCACCGTGGCGGGGTCGCTCACCAGCCCGCGTGCGTTCACGGTTTCGGGCGCGCTGGACGCCGCCCAGGACTAGCGGTTCTGCACTACCACACGCGGAGCCGCCCGCAGGAAAGTGCGGAGCCGACGTGGTGGCCGACGGGGAGAGGTGTCACGATGGCTCCACACCCGGAGCCTGTGATGTCCCGTTCCCTCCTGCCTTCCCTCGTCGTCCTCGCGTTCAGCGGCTGCTCGTCGATCCAGCCCGACACCTCGTCGTCCGACGGGCGCGGCTCGGCCGACAGCGGCAGTTGGGACGCCGACGCGGACACCGACACCGACAGCGACAGTGACACCGACGGGGACATCGACGCCGACACCGCGGACACGGGCCAGGCCAGCGACACCGCCGACACCGCCACGGAGACCGATACCGGCTCCGCCTGCGACGAAACCACCCCAGTGAAGCTGTTCATCTCGCCGGACGACTCCAACTCGATGGCCTCCGGCGTGCTCGCGCGGCTCTCGGTCCTCGATGGTTGGGGCCGCGCCCCGGCCGCGCCGGTGCGCACCTGGGAATTATTCAACTACTACGACTGGGACTACCCGGCGGCGGCTGACGGCCAGCTCCTCGTCACGCCCCAGATCGAGGCCCAGGCCGATGGGACCTGGCTTCTGCAGCTCGGCATCTCCAGCCCGGCGCTCGCCAACGCCGACCGCGCCCCGATGAACCTCGTGTTCTCGCTCGACACCTCCGGCTCGATGAGCGGCGCCCCCCTCGACGCGCTCAAGGCCACCCTGCGCGCCATCGCGAGCAGCCTCCGCTACGGCGATGTCGTCTCGGTCGTCGACTGGGCCACGAACCCGAATGTTTCGCTCCGTGAGCATCGTGTCTCGGGCCCCGACGACGTGAGCTTGCTCGCCACGGTGAACGGGTTGGAATCCAATGGCGGGACGAACCTCTCCGGCGGCCTCGAGAAGGCCTACGAGCTCGCCGAGCTGAACTACGACGAGGGGCGCATCAACCGCGTGGTGTTGGTCAGCGACGGCGGTGCGAACATCGGCTTGACCGACGAGGACGTGATCGCCCGCCATGCAGGCAGCGAATTCAAGGCCGGGATCTACCTCGCCGGGGTGGGCGTCGGCACCGGCGAGTCCTACAACGATGAGCTGATGGACGCGGTGACCGACCTTGGCAAGGGCGCCAGCACCTTCGTGAGCGACAGTGAGGAGGCCTGGCGCACCTTTGGCACCGAGCGATTTGTGTCCCAGATGGACGTGGCCGGCCGAAACGTCCGGATCATCCTGGAGCTCCCGCCCGGCTTCACCGTCGGGCGCAGCTCCGCGGAGCAGATCAGCACCGACCCGAGCGAGGTCGAGCCGCAGAACATCGCGCCCGACGACGTCGTCGTGCTCTTCAACGAGCTGGAGACTTGCGCCCCGGAGGCGCTCACCAACGAGAGCCCCGTCACGGTAACGCTCACGTGGGACGACCCACAAACCCTGATGGAACAGAGCGTTACCCGCACCTGGACCTTCGGGGAGCTGCTCGCGGGGGATACGGCGCTGCTCCAAAAGGGCCATGCCGTGTTCGCATACGCCGACGCCCTGAAGCTCTGGCAAACCCAGGGGGCCAGCGCCGCGACCAAGAGCGCAGTTCGCGACGCCATCACCCAACTCGCCATCGCCGAATCGGCGAACCCGGGGGACGATGATTTGGAGGAGCTACGTTTGGTTTTGGATGCGATGCCGTAGGGGCGGAAGGGGGCGATCGGGATCGGTCGATCCGTGCTCCCCTGGCCCCGGCGCCGGTTCCTCGTGTAGGGGCGGACCCCCGTGTCCGCCCTTTTGTGAGGGAGATCGACGCCTATCCCGAGATCGGCCGCGCGCACATGGTTGTGTCCCGACACGATTCATGTGTGAGGGCGAAAAGTCGAGTCTGCCTGCTTAGCCGGGACACAGAGTCGAGCCAGGCTGTTCAGCCGCGCGAGCAGGACGGCGTCGTGCGCCTCGTAAAAAAGGCAGCTTCGTTAGTAGGCGCGAGCGCGTCGCTGGCTGAGGTGCCGGTCCGTGCAGCGCCGGGGACCCCCCCGAGGGCGGTGATGCGCGCCCCCGTTGGTCAAACAGCCCGACTCGACTCGACGCGCCGGCCAACGAAGCCGCGTCGACTTCGGTTTCGGGGCGCGCTGTCGTCGCGACTGCCGAGCTGTACAAGGTCCGGTGCCCGGCTGGCGCCCCTCCATTCACAGCGCCAGCAGCTCCGCCTCGTCATCAAGCGAGTCGCATTCCTGCCCCACGGGCACGATCTCCGCGATCAGGCCGGCCGCGTCGAGCGGGCCCTGCCAGGTGAGAGTGACCCGCTTGCCGGGCGGGATGGCCGCAGGCAACATTTCTTCCAGGAGCACCGCGCGCGCCGCGCCGTCCCAGGTTGACAGCTGCAGGAGCGCGCCCGCCGGCGCATCCGCGCTGCCGATATTGCGTACACCCACCGTGACCAGCATCGCGGGCTCATCACAGACCTCGCCGTCGGTAGCGGAGAGGGACACGGCGAGATCGGGCAGCTCGCCGTCGCGGCCGGGTTGCGCGCGGAAGGCCTGGAGGCCCGACCAGCCGGGGGTGCCGAAGCGCACCAGCGTTCCGTCGTCGCGCACGGCAGCGGCGTCGTACGCGAGCTGGTTCCAAATGGGGCGGGTGCGCGCCCAGCGGCCGGTGGCCGGCCCGAGCGCCACCACTTCCCCGGCCGAGGTGCCGGAGGAGGCGAGGGCGACGATCTCCGCGCTCCCATCGCCATCAATATCGGCGATGATCGGCGCGCTGTCGCGGGCCGCAGTGCCCACAGCGGTCGTCTCCGCCAAAACCTCGCCGGTGAGGCCGCTGAGCACGCTCAGGCCGCTTGGGCGGAGCAGGATGATCTCGTAGATCCCGTCCGCGTCAAGGTCTGCGAGTGAGAGGCCCCCACCAGAAAGATCCCCCTCGTCGAACGCCCAGGACCGCGTTTCCCGTCCGCTGGGTTCCGTGACCGCGACCCGGGTCCGCTGCGACTCGATACGCACGACGTCGGGGCTGCCGTCTCCGTCCACGTCTCCGACCGCAACCAGCCCCCGCAGGCGGCCCCCCGCTCCGGAGACCGTGCTCGCCACGGTCCCGTCGGCCTCGACGACCGCCCACGTCGAAGTGTCGCGGGAGAAGGCCACCGAACCTCCCCCAACGTCGACAGGGGCCCCGTAGAAACTTCCGCCCTCGCCCACGCTCGCGTCGAAAGCCGTCCCCGAGCCGTCGCGGGGGTCCCAAATTCCATGCCCGTTCACCCACTCCGGGAACGAGTCCCCATCGAGATCGGTCACGAACATCTGGGTAAACTGAGCCGTCGCCTGCTCGGTCAGGCGGGTGCCGTCGGCGGCGAAGACGGCCGTGGACAGGATCACCTCCGGCGTACCGTCGAGATCGATGTCGGCGTATTGAATCACTTCGTCGTCTGCGCCGTGGGGGTCGTTCCCACGCGAGTCGAATCGGAAAATCGCCCCTGTACCTGTGTCGACGCGGTTGACGAAGCCCCAGGCGGGCGCGGCGAAGTCGAGATCCCCGTCCCCGTCGGTGTCCGCCACGACCGGCATGCTGCCATCGTCGTCGCTGCCGGTGTTTGCGACGAGCAGCACCTCCTGGAGCACGGTGCCGTCGCGACCGTCCAGCTCAATCATGGTCCCGTCGGAGTCCACGAAAACCGAAGCGCCCGCCCGACCCTGGTTTGGCGCCGCAACCATCCCCATCGCGAAGCCCGGGAGGCTCGCCCTCCATTTTACCACCATGCTCCAGTCGACTGCGCCCAGGGCCGTGCAGACGGGTTCCGCCGCGTCCGGATCCGCCTCGACCGCGGAGATCTCCACCGTGGGGTTCAGCGCCCCCGAGTCTGCACACGGATCTCCGGTGTCCAGAACGCCGCCGCTGTCGTCGCCCCCGCCGCTGTCCATCCCGGCGCTGTCGCCAGGTTGGAAGGTCTCTTCGTCGCCGTTCACGCGCGCCGACGCACCGAGCCCTTCGAGCGCGTAGTCGTTGCATCCGAGGGCCAGGATGAGGAGCGGACAGGCTGCTGGCCTCCAACGCATGCTTCAGCATAGTCTGGCGCGGCGATCCTTGGGCGACGCCCGAATCCCGGTCCCTTTGTCAGGCGCGGCTCGCTGGGCGTCGCGGGGGGCCGCGGCTGGAGCGCCGGCTCTCCTTGCGAGGGGGGTGCCCGCTCACCCCTCCCGCAAGGAGAGCAAAAAGGGTCCGGGCGCCGACGCCGGCGCGGCTTGAGTCGGCGGCAGCGTGGAATTCCATAGGTTGTACTGTTGGCGAGCGTGGCGCGGGGGCCTCGACGCCGCGGCCGGGCTCTCCTTGCGAGGGGGGTGGGGCGCCACCCATGGCGCAAAGAGAGCCGAACGTCGCGATCGGCAGGCCGTTCGCCGCCGCCGCGCACACCCGAACCCGGCGGCAGCGTTCCGAGCGGCGCCGCGATCCTCAGCGACGCCCGTTGGCCCCGGGACAGGGTGAGGAGGATCGCCCAGAGCCCTCGCAATCTTCGATCGATAGACCCCCATCTCCGCTTCGTCGCAGCGAACCCGCCGCACGCCGCTTGCCGTTGGCCCCGTCCTTGCTATCCCTCCCGTCACTTCCCGGACTTCGGTCATGGTCTCGTCCCTGCGCGGCGTCGCGCTGCTCCTGTTTGGTTGCGCTCTCCTCGAACTGCCGGCGTGTAAGCCCGACGCTCCGCCGGATCCTGCGGGCCTCGTGGAGGCTCCTGCGGAGCTGGTGAGCGCGCACACCTCGGGCGTGATCGGGCGACGCAGCCCCATCGAGGTGCGCTTCGTTCACGACGTGGTGGAGGAGTCGGCCGTCGGTCAGCCCGCTTCGGCGGCGGCGTTCAGCCTCGCCCCCACCGTTCCCGGCACCCTGGTCTGGACGGGCCGTGCCGTGCTCGCCTTCCAGCCCACCGAGGCGCTCAAGCCGGGTGAAACCTACACCGCGCACGTGGATCTCCCGGCGCTGCTGCCCAAGGAAGCCGCGGCCAAAGCGTTCGATCTGCAGGTGACCGTCGTGGAGCAGGACTTCCACGCCGAGCTTTTGGGCCTCGCCGCCGATGGCGACGCCGCGCACCAGACCTTCTCCGGCCGCCTCACCCTCGCCGACGAAGCCGAGCCCGCCGCCGTGGAGAAGATGCTCAGCGCGGAGCACGGGAACGACACGCTGACGTACACCTGGGAGCACCAGCCCGGGAATCGCGACCACAGCTTCGTGATCCACGGCCTCATCCGCCCGGAAGATGCGTCCACCCTCAAGCTCACGCTCGACGGGAGCCCGGTCGGCCTCGACCGCTCCGATGCGCATGAGGTCGAGATGCCGGGGCTCAATCAGTTCGTCGTGAGCGCGGTTCGCGCCGAAACGAGCGGCGATCGGCACATCGAGATTCGATTCTCCGATCCGCTACTCGAAAAACAGGACTTGAATGGGCTCATCCGCGTGGAGGGTCGGCCGGATGTGCAAGTGCAGCGGGATGGGAGCGTGGTTCGCATCTACTCGTCGAGCGGGTGGTCGGACACCGAGAGCGTCGTGATCGTGGGCGTACGGAACACCAGCGGTTTCGCGCTCAAGACGCCGAGCAACACCACCGTGAGCTTCGCGCCGCTCAAGCCGAGCGTCCGTTTCGCGACGGGCGGCGTGATCCTGCCCAGCACGGCCAACCTCACCATCCCGCTGGAAGCCACCAACGTGAGCGCAATCGAGGTGGAAGCGACGCAAGTCTACGAGGAGAACGTTCCCCAGTTCCTGCAGGTGAACACCCTCGAAGGCTCCTCGGAGCTCAAGCGGGTTGGCCGGGTGGTGTGGTCCGAGCGGGTGGAGATCGCAGGCGGAAGCGCGGCGTACAACGTGGTTCAGCACATCGGCCTCGACGTGTCGAAGCTGGTGAAGGACCACCCGACCGGCCTGTATCGGCTCTCGGTGCGCTTCAAGCGGGCGGACATCCTGCTCGATTGCCCAGAACAGACGTGGGTGGAAGCGGACGATCCGGCGGCCGATTGGGACGATCCCTCCGGCGAGAAGAGCTTTTGGGACTACTTCGAGAGCGATGGCGATGGCGAAGGGGAGAGCGGCTGGAGCGCGTGGGAGCACCGCGACGACCCGTGTCGTCGGGCGTTCTACCTGCCTTCTTACGACCATGACCTCACCGCAAGCAAGAATGTGCTCATCTCGGACGTCGGCCTCATCGCCAAGCAGGGCGTGGACGGGCAGCTCGTGGCGGTGGCCACCGACCTCGTGAAGGCCGCGCCGCTCGTGGGCGCGAACCTGCAATTGCTGGACTACCAGCTCCAAACCATCGCCACCGGGGTGACCGGCGCCGATGGCACCGTTCGGCTCCCCGCTGGCGACGTTCGCCCCTTCGCCCTCGTAGCGAAGTCAGGCGGCCAGGCGGGTTGGTTGCGGCTCGACAAAGGTGCGGCGCTCGCGACGTCGCACTTCGACGTGGGCGGCGCTGCGCTCACCAAGGGGCTGGAGGGCTACATTTATGGGGAGCGCGGCATCTGGCGCCCGGGTGACGACATCTTCCTCACGTTCATGCTGCGGGATTCGAGCGGCAAGCTGAGCGGGAAGCACCCCGCCGAGTTCGAGTTGGAGAACTCACGCGGGCAGGTGGTCGAGCGCCGCACGGTCACCGACCCGATGGACGGCATGTACCGCTTGACCACGCGCACGGCGGCGGACGCCCCGACCGGCAACTACACCGCTCGCGTGCGGGTGGGCGGCGCCACGTTTGAGAAGTCGCTTCGTGTTGAGACGGTGGTGCCCAACCGCCTGAAAATCGCGCTCGACGTGAAGGACACGGTAAAGGCCGCCAACCTCCAGTTCGCCTCCACGCTGGAAGCGCGCTGGCTCCACGGCGCCCCGGCGCCCGGCTTCCGCGCCGACATCGCGATGAAGCTCACGCCCAAGGCCACCACGTTCCCCAAGTATGGCGACTACACCTTTGATGATCCGCTCGCCAACTTCAGCTATGAGCCCGCCACGATTTGGGAAGGCGAGCTGGACGAAGCGGGGAAAGTGAAGGTGAACGCCGAGATCCCGGCGCCGGTCGGCGCGCCTGGCCTGCTCAGCGGCACGATGGTGACGCGCGTGTTTGAGCCCTCGGGCGCGTTCAGCGTGGACGAAGCCACCGTCACCGTGTCGCCGCACGAGCGCTACGTCGGCCTTCAGTTGGAGAAGGGCGACGCCGCGCGCGGCATGCTGCTCACGGACGTAAAACACCCGACGAAGCTGGTGCTCCTGGACGAAGACGGCAAGCCGGTTCCCGATGGGCAGGTGGAGGCCAGCCTCTACAAGATCGAGTGGCGCTGGTGGTGGGAGAAGGGGCCGGACTCGCTCGCGGAGTACGCCGAGGCCCGCAACCTCCAGCCCCTCCAGACCGGCACAGTCGCGGTGAAGAACGGCGTCGCCACCTGGGACTTCGAGGTGAAGTTCCCGGACTGGGGCCGTTACCTCGTCGTGGCGAAGGACAAGACGGGCACCCACCGGGCCGGCAAGATCGTGTACATCGACTGGCCGGGCTGGGCCGGGCGGGCGCGGGCGGATCAGCCGGGTGGCGCGAGCGTTCTCGCCGTTACCAGCGACACGAAGAAGACCGAGGTCGGCAAGCCCATCACGCTCTCTTTCCCGATGGCGAAGGGCAGCCGGGCGCTGGTGAGCCTCGAAACGGGCGCCAAGGTGCTCGACATGAAGTGGGTCGAGCCGAGCGGCTCTGGCGATGTCACGACGTTCACGTTCGACGCGACGCCAGAGATGGCGCCTGGGGTGTACGCCAACGTAACGGTGGTGCAGCCCTATGGCACAAAGGCGAACGACGCGCCGATCCGGCTCTACGGCATCGTGCCCATCGAGGTGTTCGATCCGGGGACCAAGCTCACTCCGAAGATCGCGACGGCCTCGGTATTTGCGCCGGAGTCGACGGCGTTGGTGAGCGTTTCGGAGGCGGCCGGCCGCACGATGACCTACACCCTCGCGGTGGTGGACGAGGGCCTGCTCGGGCTCACCCGCTTCCAGACGCCCGACGCATGGGGCACGTTCTACCAGCGTAAAGCGCTGGGCGTGCGCTCCTGGGACCTCTTCGACATGGTGGCCGGTGCGTACGGCGGCGCCCTCGACAGCACCCTCGGGGTCGGCGGCGACGGCGAAGGTCTGGCGGGCAAGCAGCCGCAGGCGCAGCGCTTCAAGCCGATGGTCGCCTACCTGGGGCCGTTCACGCTTGCCGCGGGGGAGACGAAGAAACACGAGGTCAAGATTCCGCAGTACGTCGGCGAGGTGCGCGTGATGGTGGTCGCGGGCCACGACGGTGCGTACGGAGCCGCGGAGCAGTCGGTGCCCGTGAAGAAGCCGCTGATGGTGCTCGCGAGCCTGCCGCGCGTGCTCGGCCCGAAGGAAGAAGTGGAGCTTCCTATCTCGGTGTTCGCGCTCGAAGCCAAGGTCAAGGACGTGACCGTGACCGTGGACGTTGAGGGGCCGCTCTCCATCGTCGGCGAGAAGAAGCGCACCTTGAAGTTCGCCAACATCGGCGACAAGCTCAGCATGTTCAAGCTGGTGGTGGGCGACACGGTGGGCGTGGTGAAGGTGCACGTGACCGCTACGGGCGGCGGGGAAACGGCGAAGCAGGACGTGGAGCTCGACGTTCGCCACCCGGGCAGCCCGGAGACACGCGTGCTCAGCCAGGCCGTGAAGCCAGGGGCAACCTGGAACGTGGACGTGGCGCTGCCGGGCCTTCCTGGCACCAACGAGAGCACCCTCGAGCTCTCCCGCGTGCCGCCGCTGGAGCTGGATCGTCGCCTCGACGATCTGATTGCCTACCCCCACGGTTGCATCGAGCAGACCACCTCCTCGGTGTTCCCGCAGGTATACCTCTCCCAACTCACC
Source organism: Deltaproteobacteria bacterium (assembly GCA_014191855.1). GTDB lineage: Bacteria > Myxococcota_A > UBA796 > UBA796 > SXON01 > SXON01. Next base: position 8,286 of record BJHF01000102.1, on the reverse strand, counting down.
GAGCTATCGCCGGCCTACGCCAAGGAGGTGGAGAGCAATGTGAAGGCAGGGATCACGCGCCTGCGCTCCTTCCAGAACGCGGACGGCGGCTTCGGCTACTGGCCGGGCGAAGCGAGCAACGAGTGGGGCAGCACCTACGCGGGGCACTTCCTCGTGGAGGCCGAGCGCGCCGGGTACAGCCTGCCGAGCGGGATGCGGTCGGGTTGGCTCAAATACCAACATGAACGCGCCAATCGCTGGGTGAAGGACCACGAGCGCTCCGACCTGGAGCAGGCGTACCGGCTCTACACCCTCGCCCTCGCGGGGCAGCCCGACATCGGCGCGATGAACCGGCTCAAGGAGGTGAACCTCACCCCCGCGGCGCGCTGGCGCCTCGGCGCGGCCTACCTGCTCGCGGGCCAGAAAGCGACGGCGCAGGCGGTGATCGCGAAGGTGGGCGTGGACGTGACTCCGTACCACGAGCTGAGCGGCACCTTCGGGTCGCAGCTCCGCGACCAGGCGATGATCCTCGAAGCGACGGTGCTGATGGGCGATCTGGACAAAGCGAGCCGGCTCGCCGGGATCGTGTCGAACGGGCTGACGGCTGACGGGTTCATGAGCACCCAGGAGAGCGCCTACGCGCTGGTGGCCATGGCGCGCTTCGCGGGGATGGGTGGGGTGTCGGAGTCGATGAGCGCGAGCTGGTCGCTCGACGGATCGGCCGCAAAGGAGGTGTCCACGACGCGCCCGGTGGTGTTGCAGACGCTGAGCGTAAAGCAGGCTGGAACCCCGAAGGTGTCGGTCACCAACAAGGGCGCCAAGCCGCTGTTCGCCCGCGTCGTCACCCGGGGCATCCCCGCCATCGGCAACGAGTCCGCGGAGGCGAAGGGGCTCACCCTCGTGGTGGAGTACCTCACCCCGCAGGGCGAGGCCGTGGATGTGTCCGGAACGGAGCACGGCGCCGACCTGATCGCCCACGTCACGGTCACCAACACCTCGGGGATGAAGCTCGATGAGCTGGCCCTGAGCGAGGTGTTCCCCAGCGGGTGGCAGATCAACGGCGCGGAGCCAGGGCGAGGCGAAGGCTACGACTATCGCGACGTGCGCGATGATCGGGTGTACACCTACTTCGACCTCGCGCCGGGCGCCGCCGCGGAGTTCAAGGTCCCGGTGAACGCCAGCTATGCCGGGAAGTACTACCTCCCCGCCGTAACGGTGGGGGCGATGTACGACGCGAGCGTGGTGGCGCGGCAGCCGGGGCAATGGATCGTGGTGGCGGGGATGCCGCAGGGGTGAAACGGACCTGGCGGGGGCGCCGCGATGCGCCCGCCGACGGCCTGACCAAGCAAACGGGATTCGCGCATCGCCCCCATGAAGCCCAACCTCCGCCGATTCCTCGCCGCGCTGCTGCTCCTCGGCGTCGGGTTCTACCTGCTGCCAGTCGTTAGGTTCAACGCTCCACATTCCAACGTGCTCGTGGATGGGTCGGGCGTGGTGCTCGGCGCCACCGTTGCTGCCGACGAGCAATGGCGATTTCCGGGCACCGGCCGCGTTCCCGAGAAGTACGCCGCCGCCGTGTGCCACTATGAAGATCGCCGGTTCTACCAGCATCCTGGCGTGGACCCGCTGGCGGTGATGCGGGCCGTTCGACTCAACCTCGGTCACGGGGAGGTGGTGAGCGGGGCGAGCACGCTTTCGATGCAAGTCGTGCGGCTTTCGCGGGGAAATCCGCCGCGAACCTTCGCAGAGAAGGCCCTGGAGGCGACGCTCGCCGTGCGCCTGGAAGCCGCGCACAGCAAGGGCGAGATCCTGGCCCTGTACGCGGAGAACGCGCCCTTCGGCGGGAACACCGTGGGCCTGGAGGCTGCCGCGTATCGGTACTTCGGACGCGCGCCCGACGACTTGAGCTGGGCGGAGGCCGCCACGCTCGCGGTGCTGCCCAACAGCCCGGCGCTCATCCACCCCGGAAGGAATCGGGACCGGCTGCAGGCGAAGCGGGATGCGCTGCTGGAAAGCCTCGCCGAAGCTGGGAAGCTCTCCGCGCTCGATCTCGAAGCGGCGCGTTTGGAGCCCCTGCCCGACGTGCTCCGACCCCTCCCTCGCGACGCGCCCCACCTGTTGGCAAAAGCTTTGGGCGCCCGGCTCGAGACCACTCTGGACCGGGATCTCCAACGGCGGGCAGCGGGGGTGATCGAACGGCACCACCGCGAAGATGCGGGGATCGGGGTCAACAACACGGCGGCGATCGTGGTGGAGCTGGAGACAGGACGTTCTGTGGCGTACGTGGGGAACATCGCCCCCGGCGAGGGCCCTGGCAGCCACGTCGACATCGTGACCGCTCCGCGTAGCACCGGCAGCCTGCTCAAGCCTTTTCTCTACGCTGCGATGCTCGGAGATGGCAAGTTGCTGCCGCACCAGCTCGTGCCCGATGTGCCCGCGCGGATCGGCGGTTTTGCACCGGCGAACTTCGATCACCAGTACACGGGCGCGCTCCCGGCGGCCGCTGCGCTGGCGCGCAGCCGCAACGTCCCCGCGGTTTGGATGCTGCGGGAGTATGGCGTGGAGCGGTTCACGACCCTCCTCCGAAAAATGGGCATGCGAACTCTATTTCGCACCGCGGACGAATACGGGCTCTCGCTGATCATCGGCGGCGGCGAAGGCACGCTGTGGGATCTGGTAGGCCTGTACCGCGATCTGGCGCTCACGGTCACGCATCCCGACGGTGAGCTCCCGGCCGCGATGACCTGGCGCACCGGGGAGTCATCTGGAAAACGGGCCGCCACCCTCGACCCCGGCGCCGCGTGGCTCACCCTCCAGGCGCTCTACGAGGTGAACCGCCCCGGCGTGGAGAGCGAGTGGCGGAACTTCCGGGGCGCGGACTCTGTCGCCTGGAAAACGGGGACCAGCCAGGGCTTTCGGGATGCGTGGGCCATCGGAGTCACCCCAAGCTATGCGATCGGCGTCTGGGCCGGAAACGCCGATGGCGAGGGGAGGCCACAGTTGACCGGGTTCGCCGTCGCCGCGCCGATTCTGTTCGACCTGTTCGACCTCGTTCAAACGCGGGGTTCGTTCGAGGAGCCGTCGGGAGCGCTGATGCCGGTGCGCGTGTGTGCGCACAGCGGGGCGCTCGCCGGCCCTGATTGCGACGAGACCGGGGTGGAGGGGGTGCCGCTCGCCGGAGAGCGAGGCCCCGCCTGCACATCCTGCCGTCCCATCCACTGCGACGCCGGCTGCTCGCACCGGGTGACGAGCGAGTGCGCGGAAGTCGCGTCCATGGAAACCCGTTCCTGGTTTGTGCTGAGCCCCGCGCAGGAGTGGTACTACGCACGGCAGCACCCCGATTACCGCCCCTTGCCGCCGATTCGGGAGGATTGTCAGGGTTCATCCACGGGTGCTCCGCCAATGGCCATCCTCAGCCCCGCGCCTGGCGCCGAGGTGTACGTGCCGATCGAGGTGAACGGCGAGCGCGGCCGGGTGGTGTTCGAGGCCAGCCACCGCGACCCCGCCGCCGAGCTGTTCTGGCACCTCGACGACGCCTTCGTGGGCACGACGACCACCCCGCACCAGCTCGCACTGGCGCCCGAGCCGGGCGCTCACCGCCTCACCCTCGTAGACGCAGACGGCGCTCGCGTGGAGCGCTCGTTCCGCGTGCTCAGAGCTTCGAAGCCTTGAAGTGGTTCGTGCCGTTCACGGCGGCCACGAGCGCATCCACGTTGGTCTTGCTCGCGTCGTAGCCAACTTCGGCGACGCCCGTGGTCACATCCACGTTCGCGACGGTAACGCCGGGAACCGCCATGAGCGCGGTCTGCACCTTGCCGACGCACATCCCGCAGGTCATGCCTTCAACCTTGAGGTTCGCCGCCGTGCTCCCCGCGGGGATCGGCGCCTTGGCGCTGGCGGCGGGCATGTCACAGTGGCTCCCGGCTGCATGCTCGCCCTCGCACGCGAACGCGAGGCTGGTGGGGAGGCCGAGCGAGAGGAAGGAAACGAGGATGATCGAGCGCATGGAGTTCCTGGTGATGGGCGCGGCGTAACCTGCAGCCGGGCGGTTAGCTTCCGCCGTCATGCTCCTGCTCACGGTCACGGCCTGCTTCCTGCTCACCGACGCTGACCTTGAGGCTCGGCTCGCGGCGGGGGATACGGGGGTTGATCGCGGGGAAACCGGCGAGCTGGGGGACACGTGGGAGACCTGGGAGACCGGGGACACGGAGGAGACGGGGGACACCGCCGATTCGGGAGAGACGGGCGATACGGCAGACACGGGGGATACGGCGGAGACCGGGGACACTGGGGAGACCGGCGAGACGGGGGACACTGCCGATACCGCTGAGACCGGGGACACGGTGGAGACGGGCGACACCGCCGACGTGTGCCCGGACGTGGACCTGGACGGGTATGGGGACGAAGGTTGCGGCGGCGGCGACTGCGACGACGGGGACGCCGCGGTGAACCCCGGGGTACCGGAGGTTTGCAACGGCGATGATGACAATTGCGACGGGTCCGTGGACGAGGGCGTTACGACGACGTGGTACACCGACGACGATGAGGATGGCTACGGTGGCACCCGCGCCCGAACGGACGCATGCTCCGCGCCCATCGGGTATGTCAACAACACGCTCGATTGTGACGACGGCGATGCGGATATCAACCCCGATGCCTCAGATACCTGCGACGACGTTGACAATGACTGCGACGGGGACGTGGACGACGGCCTGCGCGTACCTACGGATTACGCCTCGATCCAGGACGCGATCGATGCCTCGTCGGATGGGGAGTCGGTGTGTGTGGCGGCCGGAACCTACTCCGAGTCCGTAGACCTCTCGGGGAAGGAAATCACCCTCGAAGGGGCAGGTTCAGGGAGCACAATCGTAGATGCGGGTGGGGCGGACCGCACGCTCACGATCAACGACGCGACGATCAGCCCGACCGTGCGGGGGTTCACGTTCACGGGGGGAGACGGAAACTACGGCGGCGGCGGCTATGTTGGCGGCCTCTCTCCCGTGCTCGACGACCTGGTGTTCGACAGCAACGGTTGCACCGCGGTGGCGGATTGCCTTGGAACGGGGTTGTACGTCCTCGGCGATGTCACCATGACGGACATCACGGTGAGCAACAACGAGGCCACTCCGGCCGCCGCGACGGCCGACACCATCTACGGCGCGGGCGTTTACTTCAACTCGGCGTCGGGTTCGGTCACCCGCATGGTGGTCACCGCGAACACCGGGGATGTCAGCAGCGGAACGACGTATGGGTACGTGATCGGCGCGGGGATGAGCCTGTATGGATCGTCCGTGGCGTTTGTCGACGTGGAGTTGACCGACAACGTTGCGTACAACTCCGGTGTCACGGCGGATTACGGGAGCTTTCAAGGTGCGGCCCTCGCGCTCTCTGTCGACAGCTCCACCTTCGATGGCCTCACGATCAGCGGGAACACCACGACCGGCGCGGGAACCTCGGACACGGTGATCGGCGGCGCGGTCGCCATCGGCGGCGGCTCGCCGAGCTTCACGCACCTGTGGATCTCCGACAACGAGAGCGGCACGCCCGGCACGATCGCCGGTTCAGCGATGTACCTGAGCGCCACCAGCGCGAGCTTCACCAACACCATCCTTGCGCGCAACGACGCAACGTCCACGCTTGGCTCCGCGCTCGGCACCATCTGTGTAATCGGCACCTCGACCGTGAGCTTCACGAACACCGATGTCGTGAACAACTCGCTGTCCGGTGTCGGGAGCTACGGCGGCGGGATCTACGCCGAGGGGGCGTCTACGACGACCCTACTCAACACGACACTGTACGGCAACGGGCTCGGCGGGACGATCCACGCGGGCGGTGCGTGGTACGCCATCGACACGTCCACGTCGATCGACGCGACCTATTCTGACTTCTATGGCAACTCGACCACGGAGTTCGTCGGCCTCGCCTCGCCCGTGGGTCGCGACGGGAACCTGGGCGTAGACCCGTTGTACGTCAACGTTGCCACCAAGCGTGGCACCGACTACGACCTTTCGTTGGGTACGGGGTCGCCGCTGATCAACGCGGGGGATCCCTCGATTTTGGATGTCGATGGGAGCGTGAGTGATTTGGGAGCTTATGGCGGGCCTGAGGGGTCAGGCTGGTGAAACGCGATCTGTTCGTCCTTGACGCGGTAGTCGACGTGAGCGCCGCCGTCTGAAAGGGTGATCTTCTCAACGAGGCGATCCAACGCTTCGCGGCGCTCAACGAGGGGGCGGGTGCTCCATGCTTCGAGGACGGCGGCGCGGAACTTGGCCGGGTCCATCCGATCCGGCGTCGGCACCGCCTTGCGCTCCGGGAGGTTGGCGAGCCGGAGCTTCAGGGCTTCGCGCCGGGTGATCAGCGGCGCGTTGATCGCCTTCGCATCGTCGCCGGTGAGGATGTCGTCGGCGACCTGGAGGCCGATCTTGCGGATGCGCGCGTCCAGCTCGGCGATGTCCGCCGCCAGCCTTGCCCTTTCGGCCTGGACCTCGTCGGGCTGGTCGGCAAGCGCGACCACGCCCTGGTCGATCATCTCGCGGACGCTCTCGGGGGAAAGCGCCTCCTCGTGGATGAAGTCGAGCACCGCGGCGTCCAGCTTCTCGACGCGGACAGAGAGCCCGGTGCAAAGCGCCTTGTTCTCGGTGCGCGTCGAGCAGGTGTAGTAGTGGCGCACGCTTCCGGTGTGCCCGCCGCCGGTGACGGCGATGGTTCCGCCGCAGGAGCCGCATCGAAGCCACGGCGTCAGCACGCCGCGTTCGCTCATGTGGATCGCGTGGTTTCCGTTCCCGCCCTCGTGCTTGTTCCGGTCCTTGAGCCTGCGAAGCGCGGCGACGCGGGCGAAGTCCTCCTCGGAGACGGCGGCCTCGTGGCAGTTGTGCGCGAGTGTGCTCCCTTTCTGGACGAGGTGCCCGCAGTACGTCACGTTCGTCAGGATCTGCTGGACGTGCTTTGGCCGCCATGTCCCGGCGAATCGCTCGCGGGCTACCTCCCGACTCGGCGGCCGGACACCTTCGCGCGTCAGCTTTTCGGTCAGGCGCTTCTGACCGTCCTTCCCGACCAGGTACTCGCGGAAGATGCGCTGGACCGTCTCGAAGTCGGCGCGGGTGTCGTCGGTGACGGCGAGGCGCGTGCCGCCATCGACCTTCTGGAGCGCGTAGCCGTAGGGGGGGTGCCCGTTGAGCCAGAAGCCCTTCGCTCCCTGCGACTGCATCCCGCGCTTCACATTGTGGGAAAGCTCCTCCGAGTACCTCTCGGCGAGCCACGCGAGGATCGGCCGGATCAACTTGCGGAAGGACTTGTCCCCGGCGTCAGGCTCGGAGAGCGAGATCACGTCGATGTCGGCCTCGTCGAGCGTGGCCAGCGCCTTCAGGCAGTCGAACATGTTGCGGGCCACGCGGGAGAAAGCCCAGACGTAGAGCCGGTCAATGCCCTGCACACGCACGGCCCGCCGACCGAGACGGGAGTCCCGCTGGCCCTCCGCCGCCCGGAGGAGCGACTGGTACGCAGCGCGCTTCTTGGCGTTGCGACCGCTGATTCCCTCGTCCACGAACCAATTTGAGGCGGGGATGACCACGCCGTCGGCGGCGGCGCGGCGTTCGATCTCCTCTTTCTGCTGTTGGATCGACTTGTCTTGGCGGGGGTCGCTGCACCGCAGATACGCGGCTCCGATCATGGTCATGGGGGGCTCCAGAATGCCGGTTCTACTTGACATAGTTTTCGGCGACTACGCAACCGCTTTGAAGACCGCCGCCTGAATGTCCGCGAGGGACAAGGCGGACATCCAAGCCGCAGCGGTCGGACGCCCGGAACTCGTCACAAGGTCGCCGACGTTGGGCGGCCGGAAGCACATGCCGGTTGTCTCCTCCCGGATCGCGGCGAGCATCGCGAGGAGCAGCGGCAGCTCGTCGCCGATGAGCGGAGCAGCGCGCCGGGCGATGGCGTCGAGGCCCGCCGGGAAGTCCTTGTTCGCGGCAGCCAGAGCGATCGGGCGCGTCGTCGCTGTCGGCGACCAGAGGCGGAGGGTCGGCACCGGGGCGCAAAGGAAGCCGTCGTTCGCGCCGCCGATCATGCCGTTCGGGCCAAGCAGATCGAGGCGGGTGGTGCCGTTGGCATGGTCGAAGCAGCAGAGCATCGAGCGCCCCGCGCGCACCGCATCGCGGACAGGACCGATTGCTCGGGAGATCTGAAGCTGATCCGATCTCGTGGACGGTTGATGATGATGCTCTCGTTCAGATCACTATCACGATGGTGGTTCGGTTGGAGGACGGTAGGCGGATCACCAGGAGGGGGGTGCAGGGGGGAGACTCAAAA
>BJHF01000101.1 GCA_014191855.1 Deltaproteobacteria bacterium | reverse complement strand
GCTCTGCCGCCGGCGAAGCCCCGGATCGGCGGCGAGCAATTTGAACGCCTCTTGCCGGGCGCGGGTGAGCGTTTCGCGATCCTGGGCTGGATCAGCCCAGGCGAACCGGGGGATCTCCGCCGACTCTCCCAAGGCGGCCGCGACGCCACGCTGTGCGAGATCGAGATCGGCTACGCGGAAGCCGTCGTCTTCCTTTGCCACGAGCTCAAGCCGGGCCTGATCGGCCGGGAGGGCCCCATCTCCCTGGACAAAGAAGCATTGGCCTCGCACCCAGCCGTTGGCCACGTGCCCACGCAGCCGATGCAGTCGCACCAGATCGAAGCCCTCCGCGTATTCCGCGATGATCACGGAGGCGTTGGGGACGATCGGCCCCTCCTCGAACGCCGTGGTGGCGAGCAGCACATCTGCGCGCCGATGCTGGAAGTCGTCGTAGGCGCGGAAGCGCTCCTCCGGCGTGAGCCCACCCGAGAACAACGTGACCTTGGCCCCGGCCAACTGCTGTTGGGTGAGCGCCTCCGCCATCCGGCGCGCCTCGCTTGGGCTCAGCAAATCCTTCCGCCCTTCCTGGAAGGGGAACACGAGGATGACCTGCTTCCCGGAAGCGAGCGCTTCGCGCGCGGCGGCGTAGGCCTCATCTCGGCGGCTCGGCTCGATCACGTGGGTATCCACCCCGTGCATCGGGGGTTTCTCGATCACCGTCATCGCGAGTTGGCCGTACACCGTCATCGCGATGAGGGCCGGCACCGGCGTGGGGGTGACCACGATCAGATCCGGGCGCACGCTCTGACCTTCCAGCTTGGCAAGCTCGGGCATCGCATACTGACCGCTCTGCTCTACGACCACGAGGCCGAGCTTCCGCACCTCCGGGGGCGCCTCAAGGAGCGCGCTTGTGCCGTATACGATGAGGGTTTCCCCCTTTCGCAGCGCCTCGGCCTGCGCGCGGGTCGGCGGTCCGAGCAGCAAGAGCGGCTCGATCCCCACGGCCCGCCACCAATCTCCTGCGAAGAGGTGGTGGTGCTCCGCCGACAAGGCATCCGCCGCGCAGAAGAACACCTGTTGCTTTTCTTCCGCGATCAGCGTCATCGCCGCGCGCACGACCGCGCCTTTCCCGCTCCCGACGTCCCCCTGAAGCAGCCGCTCCATGGGCGCCGTGCGGCGCATATCCCGACGAATCGCGTCGAACGCCGCTTCCTGGGCGTCGTTGAACTGCCAGCCCGCGGCGGCGAGCGCGCGTGCGGTGAGGCTGTGCTGCACACCATGTGCGGTGCCGCGCTCCCTCCGCTCGGGCGCCCGCAACAGGGCCATGCCTAGTTGAACCTGAAGAAGTTCATCGAAGGCCAGGCGCGCCCGCCCCTTTCGATGCACGTTGCTGGGGAAGTGCACATCCCGGATAGCCGGGCCAATCGCGATGATCTTCTGCCGCTCCACCACCTCGGCCGGCAGGTGGTCGGCGAGCAGCTCGTCAACCCCGCGGAGCGCCGCTCGCATGAGCATCCGCATCCGATGCTCGGAAACACCGGCGACGCCGTAGCGGGGCAGCCAGTCGCCGCCGCGGCCATCGATCCCCAGCGGTTCGCCTTCGTAGAGCACGGGGCCGTCGTCGTCGCGGTCAAGCCGACCCGCGAGGCCGAGGCCCAGGCCGCTGCGGCCGTGGAGCACCTCAACGGGTACCGGGCCCAGCCACCGGCAGCGGACATCCCCCCGATCGGTCGTGAGCGTGAGCTCGAAGCGCCGACCACCCGGTTGGAACCGGGTGAACCGGCGGCCGACCTTTCCGCGAAGCAGCACCAGCCCCTCCGGCTCCACCCCTTCCACCAGGCGCTCGCCAGCGCGCTCGAGCGACAGCGGCGGCACCAGCAGGAGTTCGGCCACGGAGCTCACGTCGATGGCGGCCAGCGCCTCCAACTCGGCAGCCGAAACGCCCAAAACGCTCACTGGCGCGCCGCTGCTCTCGGGATGCCCCAGCGGGAAGGTGGGCGGGGGTGGAGGTGGCGGTGGGGGCGGCGGGGGTGGCGGTGCGACGATGGGGCGCGGTGCCTCCTCGATCGCCGCTTCTTCGACGGTCGCGCTCCCCTCACCTCGCCGCCCTCCAGACTGCCCGCCGCGCGAGCCTCGACCGCCGCGGCCCTCCCGTTCCCCCCGCTCGCCTCGACCCTCGCGGTCGCCGCGCCCGGATCGACCATCGCGACCGCCTTCGCGGCCCTCGCCACGAACGGCTTCGGCGCGGGCGATCGGCGCCGGCTCAGCCGCCGCGGGTGCCGCCGCCCCGGTGAGATCGAGCACCGGCGCGGGCGGGAGCTCCACCCGCGCCACGACCGGCGGCAGATCCGCGAGGATTCCCGCCGGGAGAAGCACGGCGCGCGCCTCGGGAACGGGCAGCACCGCCTCGGCGTAGTGGGCGCGAATCCGCGCGTGTACGGCCGACATCGCGAGCACGCGCTCGGCGCGATCCTCACGCGAGGCCTCGTCGAACCCCGCCAGGGCGACGCGCGCGGACACCACATCATCAACGAAGGCCTCGGGCACGGCCGTGATCAGGCGCGCAGCCCAAACGCCGAGCGTTTCTTCGACGTAGCGGGCTCGATCGAGGTTGCGACCATCGTCGCGACCGAGCCATGAGAGGGTTCGCCCGAGGACATCGAGCGCGTCGACAATGGGCGCTGGCATGCGCCTCCGCTAGCGGTAGTGCACCGCGTTGATGATGAGGGTGCGGCTGCCCTTTGGCGCGTCGAATCGAACGGAGTCGCCCACCGAGCGGCCAAGGACCGCCCGACCGATCGGGGAGGTGTAGCTCACCAGCCCAGCCTTGACGTCTGCCTCCTCCATCCCGACGATGCGGTAGGTGAAGCACTCGCCCGTGTCCTCGTCTTCGAGGTCCACCGTGGTGCCGAAGATTACTCGATTCGAAGGGGGAACCTTCTTGATGTCGATCACTTCTGCCAGCGAGTAGTTCGCCTCCAGAACGAGGATCCGCCCTTCCAGGTGGGACTGGCGATCCTTCGCGGCGTCGTACTCGGCGTTCTCCGAGAGATCCCCATGCGCGCGTGCTTCTTCAAGCGCCACGATGTTCTGGGGGCGGAGGACTTGGCGATGGAGATTGAGCTCGGCGAGCACCTTCTGGTAGCCCGCCGGCGTCATGAGAACCCGTTCCGGCATGCCAGCCAGCTAACTACATACGTGGTCATAGACCACACCCCGGAGGCGCAGTCCTTCGAGGGCGTCGGTCGGGAGCGGGCGCTCGGCGGCGACGACCCGCTCACCGATCGGGTCGATCAACGCCCACGAGCTCACGTCGAGGCCAACGACTTCGCGAGGCGCGAGCGCGAACGCGCGCACCACCGTGTCGAGATCCCCAAGCGCCGTCAGCGCGGCCGCAAATGCGGTCCGGGGGGCTGGAGAGCCAGGAATTGCGCGTTCGAATTCGTGGTCCCTCTCCTCCAGCGCCCGCGGCTGGTGATCCGCGCTCAGGCAGAGCACGCCGCTCCGCACGCCAGCCACGAGCGCCTCCCGATCGATGGCGCCGCGAAGCGGCGGGTGGAGGCGAAACCTCGCGTCGTACCTGCCATCGTCGATCGAGGCTTCGTCGAGGACCAGGTTGCGTGCCGGCGTACTGGCGGTGAGGGGCAGCCCCTCGCGTTGCGCCGCGGCGATGGCTTCGATCGAACGCGCCACGCCGACGTGAGTGAGGTGCACCTTCGCGCCCGTAGCCCGACACAACGCGATCACGCGCGCGACGCCGATCTCCTCGGTGGCCGCCGGGTTCCCCCGCAGCCCCAGCCGCGCGGCCAACGGGGAGTCGTGGACAACGCCAACGGCGTCCAGCGCCGCATCGCACGGGCGCAGCAGCACCGGAACACCAAATTCACGGGTGTACTCCAGCGCATTTCTCAGCACCAGGCTGTCTGGGTGCGCGACGCCGCCATCCGAGAGCGCCACCGCCCCCGCGCGCAGGATCAGCCCCACCTCCGCGAGCTCCTCGCCCCGAAGCCCGATCGTCAACGCGCCTGTCGGGTGCAGGCGCACCCCCACATGCGACCGCTCCATCCGGGCGATGTGCTCGGGAGTGTCCGCCACCGGATCGACCCGCGGGCTGACCACCAGCTCGCCGAATCCGCCCGCCCGCGCCGCGGCGACGAGGGACTCGGGGGTTTCTCGACTCGGGAAGCCCGGAAAGCCGGGATCGCAGCAAAGGTCGACGAAGGACGGCACCCAGATCAGCCGGCTGACGGTTGCGGCATCAAGGAGCGACAACGACACCTCGGCCGCGCGCCGACCCCCGCCCCAGACAGGGAAATCAACCCGCATCCTCGCCGCCCTCCCGCCCACCGAGCAACAGGAACAGGAGCGCCATCCGCACCGCGATGCCGTTGGTCACCTGGTCGAGGATCACGCTGCGCTCGCCGTCCGCAACGTCGGCCCCGATCTCCACGCCACGGTTGATGGGCCCCGGGTGCATCACCAGCACCTCGGGCCTCGCTCGCTGGAGGCGCGCGAGATCGAGGCCGTAGAAGGCAGCATATTCCCTGGCGGAGGGGAGCAGCGCTTTCCCGAGCCGCTCCCGCTGGATACGCAGCATCATCACCGCATCGGCCTCCGCAACCACGTCGTCGATGGTGTGCCTGCGCTCAACCGGCAGGCCCGCGAGCTCCCGACGGCACATGGTCCCGGGACCGGCGACGAGGACGCGCGCCCCCATGGTCGTAAGCCCGTAGATATTGGATCGCGCCACGCGGCTGTGCTGCACATCGCCGACGATCGCCACCGTGCGCCCCTCCAGGCTGCCCCAGTGATCTTGCATGGTGAGCATGTCCAACAGCGCCTGCGAGGGATGCTCGTTGATCCCATCCCCCGCGTTGATCACGCTGAAGGGAAAACTCCGCCCCAACAGGTGCGGCGCGCCGGCGCAGGCGTGGCGCATGATGATCGCATCGGGCGACATCGCGTGGATGTTCCGCGCCGTGTCCATGAGCGATTCGCCCTTGGTCGTGCTCGACGTGCTCACGGAGAAGCTCAGGGTGTCCGCGCTCAACCGCTTCGCGGCCAGCTCAAAGCTGGTGCGCGTACGGGTGCTGTTCTCGAAGAACAGGGTGACCACGAGCCGCCCGCGCAGCGTGGGAACCTTCTTGATCTTGCGGCGCCCGACCTCTCGCATCGAGGCGGCAGTCGAAAGGATGTTCTCGATTTCCGTGCGCGGCATGCCGCGAAGGCCGAGGAGGTCCTTTCGTGTCACGTCGCGCTGCTAACCCCTTTCGACTCGCCATGGGCCTGGATTCGCACGCGCGATTCCTTCCAGTCCACCACCACCCGGTCGTGCTGCGCCGTTTCGACGGAAAATCCAGCCAGATCCGCCGCGATCGGCAGTTCCCGGTGCCCACGATCAACGAGAACCACCAGCCGGATGAACGCAGGCCGGCCGTAGTCCCAAACCTCCCCCATCGCCGCGCGCACGGTGCGGCCCGTGAACAGCACATCGTCCACCAGCACGATCCCGCAGCCATCCACCTCGAAAGGCAGGTCAGTGATGCCGAGAACCGGCTTCTCAAGCCCGGTATAGAGATCATCCCGATAGAGGGTGATGTCGATCTCGCCCCGCGCCGGAGGCGTGGGCGTTCGCCCGGCCACCGCGCGCGAGAGCGCCTCGGCCAGCGGCGTTCCCCCATCTCGAATGCCGACGAGCGCCCACCGCTCCGTGTCCCCGATGAGCGTGACGAGTTGATCCGCGAGCAACGCGACCGCGGAGTCCACCTCTGCCGGCCCCAGGAGCTCGCGCATCAGTCCTCGACCAGCCGGCCGTCCTTCGTCGCTGCCGCTTCGGTTTCAAACGACAGGCGGCGCCCACCCACCAGCGGCGGATACACGTCCACCTGCCAGCGGCACGTCACGACCAGCTCGCCCGCCGCTTCATGCAGCTCGCAGTGCTCCGGGGTGATGTACTCGATCTCGCGAGCTTTGAGCTGATCTTCTACCTCGTGCCCCGCGCGCTCCTTGTTGTAGGCCGCCCACGTGAGCGCCACGCTCTGGGTGACCTCCTGCATCGTGTAATAGTCCCTGTAGTACGGACCATAATAGATGAGCCATCCCCCGCCGGCGATGGCCGCCGCCACGAGCACCAACGAGATGAGGTTCTTCATGCCGGAGACTCCGTAGCTGTCATCCTACCAGACCCGAGGGAGGCGCACCGTTCACCGCGCGCCTAGGTGTCGTCCAATCGCAGGATCGCGAGGAACGCCTCCTGCGGCACCTCCACGCTACCCACCGATTTCATCCTCTTTTTTCCTTCCTTCTGCTTGTCGAGCAGCTTTCGCTTTCGGCTGATGTCGCCGCCGTAGCATTTTGCGGTGACGTCCTTCCGCATCGCCTTCACGGTGGTTCGCGCGATCACCTTGGCGCCGATCGCGGCCTGAATCGCAACATCGAACATCTGGCGCGGAATCAGGTCCTTGAGCTTCGAGGTGAGCTGGTGTCCCTTGTTGTAGCTTGAGTCGCGATGGCAGATCGTGGACAACGCGTCGACCGGCTCCTGGTTCACCAGGATGTCCACCTTCACCAGATCGGCAGCTTCCCAGCGAATGATCTCGTAGTCCATCGAAGCATAGCCCTGGCTCACGCTTTTGAGCTTGTCGAAGAAATCGAACACGACCTCCGCGTAGGGGATCTCATAGGTGAGGATCACGCGCGCGGGCCCGGCGTAGGCGAAGCCGACCTGCCGCCCTCGGCGCTCCTCACACAGCTTGAAGAGGTTCCCGAGGAACTGTTCCGGCGTGTGAAGGGTGACTTTCGCGATCGGCTCCTCGATGGACTGCACCTGCCCGATCGGTGGCAGCCGAGACGGCGACTGGATCACGATCCGCGAGCCGTCGTTTTTGACGACCTCGTACACGACGCTGGGGGCCGTCGTGATGAGATCGAGGTTGTACTCCCGTTCCAGGCGATCGTGGATGACCTCCATGTGCAGGAGCCCGAGGAAGCCGCACCGGAACCCGAACCCTAGCGCGTCGGACGTCTCCGGCTCCCACGAGATGCTCGAATCATTGATCTGCAGCTTCTCCAGCGCCTCGCGCAGGTCGCCGTAGTCGTCGTTGTCCGTCGGGAAGATGCCCGAGAACACCATCGGCTTCACCTCCTTGAAGCCCGCGAGCGGCGCCGCGGCGAGGTGCTTTTCGTGCGTGACCGTGTCCCCAACCTTGGCATCGGCCAGCGTCTTGATGTTGGCCACGATGAAGCCGACCTCTCCGGCGGCGAGCTCCTGGCGCTCCACGATGTCGGGCGAGAACACGCCGAGCTTCAACACGTCGTACGTGCCGCCCGTCGCCATCAACCGAACCTTCTCCCCGCGCTTCAGCACGCCGTTCTTCACGCGAACGAGCACGATGACGCCCACATACGCATCGAACCAAGCGTCAAAAATCAGCGCCTGCAACGCTGCATTCCGGTCACCCACCGGGGGCGGGATCCTCTCTACGATCTTGTCGAGCAGCTCGGTGATTCCGATGCCGGTCTTGGCCGACACCATCATCGCGTGCGTCGTATCGAGCCCGACGTTCTCTTCGAGTTGCTGCATCACGCGCAGCACATCCGCTCCCGGAAGATCAATCTTGTTGATGACCGGCAGGATCTCGAGGTCGTGCTCCAGCGCGAGGTACACGTTGGCCAACGTCTGAGCTTCGACGCCCTGAACGGCATCCACTACCAGCAGGACGCCCTCGCAAGCGGCGAGCGCGCGGCTCACCTCATACCCGAAGTCCACGTGCCCGGGCGTATCGATCAAATCGAGCGTGTGCCCTTTCCACTGCATCGCGGCCGTCTGCGCCTTGATGGTGATCCCACGCTCCCGCTCGATATCCATCTTATCGAGGTACTGATGCCGCATTTCACGGTCCGGAACGGTGCCGGTAACGCTCAGCAGGCGATCCGCCAGCGTGGACTTCCCGTGGTCGATGTGGGCGATGATTGCGAAGTTGCGGAGCTTGTCCTGCGGGGCGGCCATGGCGCGGGGAGCTAACGTGACGCGCCCGGTTTTGCCCTCCGGGCGAGCCAGAGCGCCGCGAAACCCGTCACGGCTCCCGCAGGCCACCGGGCGGGCGACGGCACCGCGCAGCCGCAGCTCGGCGAGTCGGCATCCGAGGGATGCACCCCGTCGGGCGCCGAGCTGTCGCCGAAGTCGCCCGTGTCGCCCGTGTCAACATCGCTGCCCGTGTCCCCGAACGGGCCATCCCTCACGACGATCGACCACACGGAAAGCGGACCTTCCGTGGTGGTCACCGCCACCACCGTGCCCGCGGGAACCAGCCAGGGAGCCGCCCCAGCCTGTCCCGGAAAACGCACGTCAAGCGAACCTTCTCCGGCGACCCAGTGCGGGTCTATCCACACGTCAGTGTCCGCGGCGTAGTACGCGGAGCCCAGCTCGTCCGCGGAGCCATGGACCGACTCCCCAGCGGTGAGCTCGGTGATGGGCGGATCGGCCCAAGTCGCCGTTCGCCCGTACGTGTCGTTGCCGAAGTCGCTCGCGAACGAGGCCCACAGGTCCCCCGCCGATCGCCCCGTCGCATCCTCAATGATCCCGCGCCAGGACGCGCCGGGCTGGGCCCCGCCCTCAGCCCAGATCCGCTGCATCGTGCCAGCCCCGACCCCCGCCAAGTCGAGCCATGCGTTGAACACCATCATGCCGTAGGCATGCGACCCGGTTGCGCTGTCGTAGCTCAGGGTAGACTGATCGCTGTACCAGGGAACTGTGTAGTCGAGCGCGGCAGAATCGGGCTCCACGAGCAGCGAGGCCCAGCTCGCCGACGCCTCCCAGTACCACGACTCCTCACTGCCGCTCCCCAGCTCGCGCGCTGCATACTGGAGGCCGTGGTGAAACTCGTGAACCGCGAGCGAGCGCCAGAACGCCTCGTCGTACGCCCACGTGGAGTTGAGGTAGATGACCGGGTATCCCTGTGGGTACTCCGAAGTGTAGTACTCGGTCGTGAACCCGGTGGCTCCGAGGTCATTCACCAGGATCACCCACACGTAGTAACGATCACTGCTCACGGGTGGCGCCCACCCCTGCTCGTCTACGAAGTACGTCCAACTGGCTTCCAAAGCCTCCGCCGCGCGGGCCGCCTCCGCCGGCGTGGCCTGCCCATCCTCCCAGTTGATGGTGAAGTTTGCCGTTTCGAAATGGTTCGCGTAGGTGCCGCCGTACACCGCTTTGGCGTCGGGCGGGGGAGCAACCTCCGGACTCACCCCCACACCACTTGGAGCCTCCCGCAGTCGATGCTCCGAAACCTCGGCCTGAGGATCGCGCAGCGCCTCAAGCGCCTCCGGCGTGAGACACACGAAGTTCATGGCGCCGCTCCCAATTCCCGCGTGCGACGCCGCGCCTGGGCGTGATCGGGCGTGATCGACAAGACGTGTCGCCAGGCCTCCAGCTCGTCGGCCGTGTCCTGGTGCGCGGCCGCCACTGAAGCGAGCCCCTCCCATGCCCAGCGCGCGGTGGACGACACCGCGACCGCGCGACGAAAACGCACTTCTGCGGCATCCACCTCGCCAAGATTGAACAACACCCAGCCTTCCATCGTGACCGGGCGATCACGGGCCGCCAGGAAGAGCCGATACCAACGCTCGGCGGCCGCCGCGTCTCCAGCCCGACCGGCAAGCAGCCCGGCGCGGAACGCGGGGGGCCCGAACTGAGGATCGGCCAAGGCAGCTTCTTCCTGCAGATCCGCCGCGGCCGCCGCGTTGCCGTGCTCCTCAACCACGATGCCGTACTGGTAGAGGGTCCGCGCCCGCGAAACCGGCTCGTCACTCGCCGATTGCCCGATGCGATCCAGCGAGGCCGTCGGCAGTCGCCGCGCGACCCGAAACGCCTCCTCGGCCCGCCATCCGTCGAGGCGAACCGCCAGCATCAACGCCTGCGTCGCGCGCTCATCGAACGCGTTGGGGAGCGAGGTCGGCTCCCCGAGGAGCTGCCAGACCTGCGCCGCGTAGATCGCAAGGCGCGGATCCTTTGGGTGTAGGGACAACGCACGAACCGTGGCGACGTCGGCCACCAACGCCTCGTCTGCGGTGCCCTGCCGCTGGGCGACGCGCCCCGCCGCAAGCGCGCAGGCCATTTGCCGCCACGCGTCGAGCGGCGACCGCCTCGCCGCATCGCAAGCGCCGACCATGGAGATCGATGCTTCTTCCCCGGTGTTCGGCCGAACGAGGAGCTCGACCGGCGCCGCCTCCGAAAGGCGCGCCCACCGATCCCCGGGTGCGCGTGCGTCGGCGATGCCCGCCCAGCCCACGGCGAGGGCGGCGAACCCCCACAGCGCGACGGCCGGCGCGCGCCCGCCGGTAGAGGGTGCCGAGTCCAGCGCCGAGAGGGCGATGCCCAGGAACAGGGCGAACGGAACCGCCACGCCCGGCGTTCGCAAAGGGAAATCCGCCCCGCATTGCAGCATCACGGCGACGATGGCGACGAGCGCGCCAACGGCCACGGAGCTGCGTAAATCGTGGTCCACGACGTCGAGGCGACGGGCGGCTGTCCGGAAGAAGAAGAACCCCAATGCACCCAGAAGCAGCAGTCCAACGGCGCCGAGCTCCACCCCCAGCTCCACGGGCTCACTATGGGCGTGGTAGGAGTCATAGAGGTGGGCCCCCGCCTCGTGTGGAGCGAAGACTCCCCGCCATCCCCCCGGTCCATAGCCAAAGATCGGCGATTCGAGCCACGCGCCCAGCGAGGCCCGCCAGAGACCGAGCCGGGCCGTAACGCTCACATCGCCGCTACCCAGCGAGGCGAACCTGCCCAGCGCGCCGCGCGGTCCGAGGGTGAGCGCAGCGAACACCACGCCCGCGAGGGGCGCAGCCACGCCGAGGCCGAGATGCACACCATCGTCGCGGCGAAACCTCGTCCAGAGGCCGACAAGCAGCCCCGCGGCTACCAGGGAGAGGAGCGGACCCCGGGACTGACTCGCCACCAGCCCGACGAACAGGAGCGCCGTCAGGAAGGTGAGCAGCGTGAGCCGGGGCAGCTTGTCGCCGCTGCCCTCCAGCACGCCGGGTGGCTGAGACGACCGGCGCTTGCGGGCGTGGTGCTTGCGGACCTCCTCGGGCAGGAGCGGGAACAAAGAGGCCGCCAACCCCCAGAGCGCGCCGAGACCCAGGTTGAGGAACGCCGCGAGGTGCCCCCGGTTGATGAACGTGCCGGTGGCCGAGCCCAGGTACTGGACCTTTTCGCCGATCCCCGTGGAGGGCCCGTTACGGTTTGCGAAGCCGAAGAAAGCCTCGAACACCGCCAGCACGATCATCCCGATCAAGAACGGAAGGAGGGTTTCGCGCTGCCTACCGAGCCGCCAGCCGACGAGCACGAGCAGCCCGTACGTTGCCCATTGGCCCGCCTGCCACGCCCACCGCGAGGGATCAGCCAGCAAGGAGCGGAATCCGAGGTCCTTCGCCCCGGCCAGCACGTCATACGGGAGCGCGTCGGTGCCCCCGAGCAGCACCTCGACGTCGAAGACGGTGAGCGCGGAGAGCCACCCGGCCTTGTCGGCCACCAGCTCGCCCGCGAGCCGATCCACGCGTGCGGTGGCGCCGGGGGCCACCAGCTCACGGACGACGTGCGGGAGTGGAATCGTCTGGAGGACCAACAACGCGACGAGGCCGACCAGGCACGCCTTTACCCACCGACCCGGCACCGGTAGCTCGCCGCCGAGGATCGTGAGGAAGCAGGCGAGCAAGGCCACGCCGAGCGCGGCCGCGCCCAGCCGCACCTCCACGCCCCCCTCCAGTCCAGCCGCGAGGGCCACCGCTGCGAGAGCAGAGATCACGACGGCGAGGTTCAGACGCGGACTACTCATTGCTTATCGGTGCGCCGAACCTTGGTTACCTCGTCGCGCTCCGCGCCGTAGTAGGTGTAGTAGTAGTAGTAGCCGTACGACTTCCGTTGGATGTCGAAGTCGTTGAGCACCACGCCGATGAGGCGCGCGTCCACATCCGTGAGCTGCCGTTTCGCCTGGAGCACCAGATCACGCGCGACCTTGAAGCTTTTGATCACGATGATGACGCCGTCTACGTGGGCGGACAGCACGACCGCATCGGTAACGGCCACGACCGGCGGCGAGTCGATGATCACCAGATCGAAGAGCTCATTGAGCCGATCGAGGGCGCGATGGCAGGCCTCCGACCCGAGCACCTCCGCCGGGTTCGGCGGGCGCGGGCCAGAAGGGATGATGAACAGCCCTTCCTGCGGCGTGGCCTGCACCACCTGATCCGGCGTGCTCGCGCCTGAGATGAGCGAAGAAAACCCGTGCTCATTGTCGAGGCCGAAGGCGTGATGCAGGGAGGGACGCCGAAGGTCGGCGTCGACGAGGCACACGCGCCGCCCGGTCGCAGCGAACGAGATGCCGAGGTTGATCGAGGAGGTTGTCTTGCCTTCACGCGGGCCGGCCGACGTGATCAACAAGCGCCGAGGCGGCTTGCCATCTTCCCGGGCGCTGAAGTTCACCGTTGTTCGGATGTTGCGAACGAACTCGGCAAAGGCCGACTTCGGGTACTTGTAGCTGTACAGATACCGCTCGCGCGCGAGCTCCCAACTGTCGCCCACCAGACCGGGAACGCTCGGGATGATGCCGAGGAAGTCGACGCCGAGGGCCTCCACCTCCTCCCGGGTCTTGATGGTCGTATCCATGTAGTCAAAGAACAACGCCAGAGAAACGCCCGTCAACAAGCCCATCGCGATGGCGATGGCGATGTTGCGCGCGTAGTTGGGCTCCACCGCATCCTGCAGCGCCTCGGCGGGGTCGATCACCCGAATATTGTTCTCTTTCAACGAGGCCGTAACCGCCATTTCCTGCTTCTTGGAGAGGAGCTGGTCGTAGATCTCCTGGCAGGCCTCCACCTTTCGAACCAGCAGGTTGTACTCCCCCTGGGGGCCATCCGCGGAGAGCGCCTCGGAGGTGATCTGCTCGATGGTGGCAGCGATCTCGGTGACTGCGCCCTGGGCCTGATCGCGGGTGCTTTGCCGCCGGCCTAGCTCCGCCTCGGCCTTTGCGCGGATCTGGCGCTCCACGCCGTCCTTTCGCGCTTGCGCGTCCACCACCTTGGCGTACTTCTCCCCGAAGGTGGTGCGCAGGCCGTCCAGCTCGCTCGCCGCTTCCTCAAAGCGCGTGGCCAGCTCCTCCGCGCCGATCAGCGACGCGACGCGGATCGGGTCCTTCTGCATGCGGAGCGCGCTCTCCAGCGTGGCGAAGTCCGCCTCGCGCTGCGCCAATTCGGCCTCCGCCTTGCCCTTGTCCAGCGAGAGCTGCTCGATCTGCTGGCTCGCAACGTGCCCCTTCTCGTCGGTCGACAACGAGATCTGGTTGTGCTCCCTGCGGAAGCTCAACAGCTCCGTTTCCGCGGATCGCCATTCCAACTCGGCCTTGGTCGTTTCTTTGTCGAGCCAAGCCAGGCCATCCTGAACCCCCTGGTTGATCTCCTTCAAGTTGCGCTCGACGAACACCTCGCCCCACGCGGCGCAGATCTGCTCCGAGAGCTCCGGCGTCTTGGCCTTGCAGTAGATCCAGATGAGCCGAGTCTTCGGCACGCGCTCCACGACCACCTGCTCCAAAAGCACGTCGATGGGCTGGTCGAGGTCGCGGTAGGCGTCGTGATCCGCGAGCCCGAGGCGATCGTAGACGGCGCGCGCCTGCACCCGCGATCGCAGCTTCTTGTCCTGCGTCGTGTAGTATTCCTGATCCGAGAGGTACTGGCCCGACCCGGACTGGCCGAGCATCTCAATGCCGCCGTACGGCCCCTTGGCCGGCGGATCGATCTGCATGGATGAGTTGGCCTGGTAGACCGGCGGCGTGAGCAGCGTGACCACGGTGACGCTGCCGACGATCAAGGAAAATGCGGTGACCAGCGTCCACAATCGCTTCCGGATCGTGCGCCAGTAGTCGCGCAGGTGGAGGATTTCAGTGAGGCTGGCCTCCCCATGATCATCCCGCATCGACCGACGCGGACGGTGGGGACGGCTCGGCGTTGCGGACACGGGGTCACCGACGGAGTTAGGCAACGTAGCCGCTCGGCGGCACGGAGGTCGACCTGTCCCGCTCCACTGCTGCCTCGGCCCGCGCCGTCGTGATCGGCCTTGACGGGGCGACGTGGAAGCTGCTCGACCGGTTCATCCTCGAGGGGGTGATGCCGAATCTTGGCAGGTTGCAGGCGGAAGGTGTGCACGGTCCGCTGTGGAGCGTGGTCCCGCCGATGACCGCCACGGCGTGGACGAGCTACCAGACCGGAAAGGGTCCTGGGAAGCATGGAATCTACGACTGGACCGAGCCGGTGGCCGGCAGCTACCTGTACCGGCCGATCGACTCCACCCGTATGCAGAGCCTGACGATCTTTGAGCTGTTGTCGGCACGCAAAAAGCGTGTCGCCACCGTGAACCTTCCGCTCACGTTCCCAGCGCGCCCCATCAACGGGGTGGCGATCGGGGACATGCTCACTCCCTCAAAGGACACGCCGGGTTTCCTGTACCCACCCGAATTCCGGGCGACGCTCGACCAATTGTCGCCGGAGTACCGGATCGACACCCACCTCTGCGATCGCGAAGAGGACGTGCTCCCCTTCCTGGAGAGGCTGCGGCACCTCATCGAGGAGCGCGGGAAGGTCGTGCGGCACCTGATGGAGTCGGAGCCTTGGGATCTGTTCTCGTGCGTCTGGGTTGAGATGGACCGGATGCAGCATTGTTTGTGGCACATCTTCGATGCCACCCACCCCCGGTACGACGCTGGGCTGGCCGAGAAGTATCGCGAGCCGATCCTCGACATCTACCGCCTGTTGGACGTACGCATCGGCGAGATGGTGGACCGACGTCCCGAAGGCGCGAACGTGTTCTTCGTGAGCGACCACGGCTTCGGGCCCTGCCGCTACAAGGTGTTCCTGAACACCTGGCTGGCCCAGGAGGGGTTCCTCTTCTTCAAGGAAGGAGGCCGCGATCAGCGAAACCGACTGCGGAAGGTGCGCACGGTCCTCGACCGGGCCGGCGTGGACACCCGAAAGCTGCTCGACGCGGCTCGGCGATTCGGTGGCGATGCAGTTCTCGGCGCCGGAGACTCCTTGTCGAGGTTTGCCGCCGAGATCGACTGGTCACGCACGACGGCGTTCTGCCACGGAACGAACGCCATCCGCTTGAACCTGAAGGGGCGCGAGAAGCAGGGTTGTGTTGAGGCGGCGGACGTTGACTCGCTCGTAGCCCGACTGAGCGAGCGCTTGCTCGCGATGCGCGATCCGGAGGGCAACGTGGTGGTTCGCGGGGTAAAACGCCGGCAAGACCTGTACGTTGGCCCGCATGTGAACCTGGCAGCCGACCTCTTGGTGGCCGAGCACGACGACAGCGTGTGGTTCTACTACTCCGAGGGCGAGGTGCCGTCGGCCGTGTTCGAGCCCAGCGGCTGGGCGAGCGGAAACCACGAGCCAGACGGTATTTTCCTGGCCTGGGGCCCCGACATCGCCGCCGGCGTGCGGGAAAGCACCTCGATCAACGACATCACGCCCACGCTGCTCGCGCTGCTCAACGTGCCCATCCCGGATGACGTGGACGGCACCGTGCTGCGGGACGTGCTCCGCCCCGGTCGCACCCTTCGCCCGCGTTGGACCGAGGCCACTGCGTTTGCGTCCGGCGCGAGGGTGAGCGACGCGGCCACAGACCGCGCGATCGAAGAGCGCCTTCGCGGGCTCGGGTACCTGCAGTAAGCATGTCCACCCTCCGTTATCGCGACCCGATCGACGGAACGCTCCTCCACGCGGAGGGCGCTGATCTCGTGTCTTCCTCCGGGCGTCGCTGGCCCGCCTTCGGGGGTGGGTGGGATCTGCGCCCCGACCGCGCAGACGACAATGAACGTTTGCAAGCAGGGATCTACGACGAGAAGCTCGGCGAACTCACCGACTTCGACCACCCCCACAACCTGACCCTGGCGCATCAGCGCGCCCTGCTCCAGGCGCTCGATGTGCCGGAGGGAGGCCGCGTGCTGGAGATCGGGGGCCATCGTTCAGGCGCCTTGCCGTGGCTTGAGCGGCACAGGGGGGCGATCGGAAGCGGCGTGGACGTTTCGCCGGTGTGGGTGCAGGCTCACAACGCGCTCGCGACGGCGCGTGGGGCAGGGACGCGCTGGGTGCTCGGAACGGCGGAGGCGCTTCCTTTCGAAGACAGCAGCTTTGACGCAGTGGTTGCGTTCGACGTGTTTGAGCATGTATCCGACCTCAACGCCGCCCTCCGGGAGGCGGCACGGGTCCTGCGAGCCGGTGGGCGACTCGTGTGCCACCTCCCGGTGAACGACATTGCTGGGAGCTTCGACGGGTGGCAGCGCTGGCGAGACCCCGCCGACTTCGCCGCCCGCCAGGCCAGCGTCGGCCACTTTCACGAGCGCCTGCCCACCCGCCTGCAGATGCGCACCCGGCTGGAGGGCTCCGGCTTCGATGTCCTCGATGTCCACAGCTTCAACGTATGGATTCAGCCCCTGCACGACCATCGGCTCATGCCCTGGTTGGGCCGCCTCCGGCACCGGAACGACGCGCGCGACGCGGCGGGGACACCCACCCAACGCGGCGAGCTCCCCCGCCAGGAAGCCAGCCGCTTCCAGAAATTGTACGCGCGCGTCGCCCTCCCGGTAGCCGCTGCGGCGGCGGGGATCGACCGGCTGGGCGCGCAGCTGGGGATCGGCGGCAGCGCCTCGTTCCTGGCGCGGCGCTCGGTGCGATGAGCCTGAACGCGTGGCTCAGCGAGGGGGAGGCGGTGGAGGCCGACTGGTCGGGCCATGTCAGGCGGCTGGCGTTGCGCGGCGAGCTTGGCCATGCCCGGAGGGGAGCGTTGTTGCTGGACCTACCGGCGCTCTCGGCGCCTTATGCCTGCGACCCTTCGGGCTGCACCCCGGGCCTGCGCGCGCCGCGCACGCGCTCGTGTTGCGCGGACCTCGATGTGATGCTCAGCGGCGCTGAGCTCGCGGCGATCGAAGCGGCGCTCCCGGACATCGCCGCGAGCCTGCAAGCGAGCGACCCGCGCTGGACCTCCGGCGCTCCGACCTGGGCTGCAAGCGGCCTACTCACGCGACCGGAGCGCCGCTGTGTGTTCGCAGTGCTCGGCGAAGATCGCTCCCTGTCTTGCGGGCTGCACCGCTTCGAGGACGAGCGTGCCCTCCCGCGGGGCACGGTGAAGCCCCTCCCCTGCCGCCTGTTCCCGCTGCTGGTGGTCGATCTCGGCGACGACCAACACTTGCTCACCGCCGTGAGCCGGGCCAACATCAAGAACGGCGTGCCCTCCCCGCGATGGTTCCCCTGCCTGCGTGACGCGGCGCGAGCCACCAGCGTCGCCGACCAGACGGCCGAAACGCTCGTTTCGCTCTGGGGCCAGCACGCCGCGCGCTCCATCCGCAAGCAGACGCGCGCGTTTCGCGCTCAGGTTTGACGGGGCCCCGCGGCTCCGCCAAGCGGTGCACTCAGCACGCGGTGCCGCACACGCCGTCGCAAGCGGGCAACGAATCTTCGCAGCCAGCGGTGATCGTGAGCTTCTCCGACGTGCTGGAGTTGCCGGCCTCGTCGTAGAAGATCGCCACGAAGGGGCGCGACACCGTGTCGTCCGGATCGATGTCCAGCGCGTTGATCGCGTTGATCTCCCACCAGGTGACCGACATGCCGTAGGCGCCCTCGTCGGCGCCCGTGGCGAACGCGCCGTAGGTTGCACCGGTGGCCGACTGCAGGAGCCCACCGATGATCTGATCCACGCCATCGGGGTGAGTAACGATCGCCGAGAAGTTCACCGATTCGTTGTAGGTGATCTCATCGACATCCGACGCGAACACCAGGATGTTCGGCACGCCCGAAGCCGCCGCCGTGTCCTCCTCCGTGGTCGCCGGGACACACGATCCCCCGTTGTTCACCGTGCCGGTACCACACACCTGCGTGGTGCACCCGATCAGACCCTGGATCAACAAGCTGCTGAGAATCATCGCCGCTACTCCGCGTGGAGCGCCTGAGTATCCGCGAGGAGGAGGAGGAGCAACGTCGGGATGCGCGCTACACCGTCCCCCACTTTCCGATGCCCACGCTGGGGATGGCCTTCGTGAGCGTGCTCTTGACGATCTCGCTGAGTACGGTCACCCCGCCGAGCATCTCCATCAGCTCCTCTCGCCCTTCCGATTTGCTCAGCTTGCGGCGGATCAAATCGGGCCGCAGGTAGAAGTTGAGGTAGGCCTTCGTGCGATACTGGCGCAGCCGCTCGGCGGTGAAGGTTTCCGTTTCAAGCTGCGGAATCGGGCCCCCACCGTTGATGGTGTAGCGGCGCCAGAAGTCCCCATCGACATACCCGCGCTCCTGCGCGATCCGGTAGAGGTCGGTGGCAGGGAGCGCGGTGGCCACGGAATAGCTCGCCCAGTCCAGCCCGAGCGAAGCCGAGAAGTTGATCATCTCCTCGATGTCCTGCGGGGAGGTGTCGTAGTAGCCGACCATGAAGTAGCCGCGCGTTTCGATGCCGACTTCGCGCGCGATCCGGAAGGCGCGCTCCGTCTGCTCGCGGGTGATCTGCTTGTTCATGATCTTCAACACGCGGTCCGTTCCCGCCTCCACGCCCATGTGGATGCTGCGCAGGCCCGCCCGCTTGAGCATCTCCAGCACTTCGCGATCCACGGTATCGACCCGCGCGCGAATGTTGAACTTCACCTTGAGGTTCCGCTTCAGGATCTCGTCGCAGAACTTCCGCATCCGCTTCTTGCCGATCGTGAAGGTCTCGTCGAACATGACGATCTCCTTCACGCCGTAGTTCTTTACCAGCCACTCCATCTCATCAACGACGAGCTCCGGCGCGCGGAACCGCAGCTTGTCACTGTATACCTGGCTACAATAGCCACAGTGCCAAGGGCAGCCACGCGTCGTAACCATGGTGGCGAACGGTTTGAGCAGCGTGAGGCAGTGGTACCGGTTCACGTCCACGAGGTCCCAAGCGGGCATCGGGTACTTGTCGATGTCCTTCGGCACCGCCCTCGTCGGATTCATCACGATCTCGCCGCCCTTTCGCACGCAGGTGCCCGCGATGTCGTCGAGGCTGCCGCCCTCCTCGAAGCGGTCGCAGATCTCCAGCATGGTCTCTTCGCCATCGCCCACCACCGCAAGGTCGAAGCACTCCCAGGTGAGCGACTCCTTCGGGTAGATGCTGAGGTGCGGCCCACCGACCACGACGAGCGTGCCGGGGCACTCTGCCTTGATCATCTGCGCGATCTCGATGACCGCGGGCCACCCGAGGGTCTTCGCGGTGAGCGCCACGATGTGCGGCCCGAATTCGCGAACGCGCGGGCCCGCATCCTTGGGGTACAGGTTCTCGGCGTGCAGATCGATGACCTGCACCTCGTACCCGTGCTGGCGAGTCCACGCCGCGAGCTGAAGCAGCGGCAAGGACGGGAAGATCCCCAACTTCTCCGCAGCCTTCTGCGAGAGCGGCTGCTGATCGGCCGCTTCGTGGTACTTCATGAAGAGGATCTTCGTCTTCTTCGTGCTCATTCCTGCCTCGGGTGCTGTGTATCGTACCATCGCCGCTTCAACGGCCGATCCGCGATGTGGGGAAACCGGTCGTACGTGTCGCCCCTGCTACAGGCGGCGGGCAATGCTATGCTCTCGCCCGAACCTGATCCAACGAGGAACGCTCCTGATGCTGCTCGCTCTCGCCCTCTTCGCCTGCTCGACCGACGACACGATCGGCGGGGACACCTCGGACACTGGCACCTTGCCGACCATCACCGCGCCGCCGCTGGTGATCAACGAAGTGCTCGCCTCCAACACGACCAACAACTCCGACAACACGACGGAGTTCGACGACTGGGTTGAGATCTACAACAACGGGGACACGATCCTGCAGTTGGACGGCTTCTACCTCTCGGATGACGAGGCGGAGAAGACGCTGTTCGCGCTGCCGGCCGGCGTGGGGATCGACGCACACGGGTTCATCGGCATCTGGTGCGACGGGCAGCCCGAGCAGACCACCGCCAGCGAGTACCACACCTCGTACAAGCTCGATCGGAAAGGCGACGAGGTGTACCTGAACTACGCCGAAGGCAACCAGATCGTGACGGCGGACTCGGTGTACTGGGAAGCCGAGCAGACGCCCGATGTGTCGGCAGCTCGCGTTCCAGACGGCGCGGAGAACTGGGTGAACCAGGCACCGACGTTCGAAGCCAGCAACGGCGGATAGGCCACGACGTTGCGCCGGTTGCACCAAGTGCAACCGGCTGGAGGCCGGAGACCGGAGACTGGAGGCAAGCGAGCCGGGGCGCCTGCCTACCGGAGCTTGCGCGCGTAGCCGTAGAACCGTTCTCGTTTCTCTCCGGCCTAATGCCTAAGGCCTCGAGCCTGGGCCTCCTACTCGGCCCCGTACCACCTTCCGACCTTCTCAGACTGAGTCGCGAGCCACTCGTGCATGGTGGCGAGCGACGAGTCCAGCCCGCGTTTCTCGTCGATGTAGTTGCGGGGGTCGTCCTCCACGTAGGGGCGGGTGAGGGTCTCCGCTTCGAGCATCAGTGCATCGAGGTCGGCGGCCTCCACCCTGGCCATGGTGTCCTCGATCACCTCCGCAAAATGGGCATTGCACGCAGCATCGCCCTGGCACTGCGCACCGAGGGGCGAACTGGCGCGGACCATGCGGCTGCCGCCGTAGCTGGTGAAGCAGTAGTCGAGGCCCGTGGGCACCATGTGCAGCTTCTCGGTTCCGCCGTGATCCACATACACCCTGAAGTTGTTGGAGGCGAAGGCGTAGCCGTCCCACTGGCCGGTCCAGGACTCCATGATCTGGAAGCGCGCATACTGGTCGAGGTCGACGAGCTCTCCGAGCGCTGGCTCCATGTCGGCCGCGTTGATCGCACGCACCACTGCCTCAAGATCGTCCCACTCCACGTCGGTACCCGTCTCCAACTGGAAGTTATCCACCTCCCCGGAGGTGAAATCCGCGTGGTCCCAGGAATCGGGGTAGAACGGGTATCCGCCCTCGTAGAGGTTTCCGTCGCGGTTTCCGAAGTTTCGTTCTAGGTAGTCCCGGTCTGCGGTTTCGACGTTCGAGTACAGCCCGTAGACCTCCTCGTTCACCGTTACCCAAGCGTACCCGACGCGAGCGGCCGGCAACCCCGCGGCGGCAAACGCCGCGTACGCCACGACCTCGTGCACCTGGGTTTCGTCGTGCGTCATGTTGTTGAGCGTGAGCTTGCCCTTCCCGTGGAAGCTCTGGTCCGCGTCGTACCGGTTGAAGTCGATCTTGAACGCGGCCTTGCCCGAGAGGTCCGAGAAGGAGCCCGAGCCTTTCAGCCGTACGCCAACGTGCTCGAACGCCTCCCCGTCTACCACCACCGCGCCGTCGACGTACTCCTTGGGCGCCATCCGCAAGGCGTGCTTGGCCTCATCCGAGAGCACGATCTCGACCGTATGCACCTTGTCGAGGCCGAAGATGAAGTCGTAGCCGTCGGGCTCCTCGCCGGTGTCTCCCGTGTCCTCGGGTTCCTCGGAAGTATCGCCCGGAATTGGCTCGACGCCGCTGTCGTTTCCCGGCGGCCCGGAGCCGTCTGAAGAGTCGAGGTTGAGCTGGCCAACGCAAGCCACAGCGAGGAGGAGCACCATGCGCGAAGCGTAGCCTGAGGCAACGAGGGTTGGCGTGCTATAAACGCGCGCCCGGAGCCCCGCCTGATGCCGACTCGCCTCCACCTCGTCGCCGGCGCCCTGATCGTGCTGATCCTGGCCGTCGCCGCCTGGTGGCTCGCCGCGGGCGATGCCCATGCGCCGACCAAGGTCGAGCCCCCGCCCGCGGGCGACGCCCTGGTGATCGGAGTGCCAGCGGATGGCAAGGATCTGCTCAGCCCCGTTGCACAGTCTTCTCTCGACTTGAACCTGCTGGATCTCATCGGCGTAAAGGCGCTGGAGAACACGTTCGACTGCGAGCTGAAGTTCAAGCCCGCGCTCGCGAAGGCGTGGAGCTGGTCGGAGGACGGCAAGACGCTCCGGATGGAGCTGCGTAGCGACCTGAAGTGGAGCGATGGCAAGCCGGTGGTCGCCCAGGACATCACGCTGCTCGGGGACCTGATCGCAGACCCCGAGGTCGGCAGTCCCCACGCCGCGTCCTACGCCGACGTGAACCCGAAGGCCCGTCCCCGGGTGATCGATGCGACCCACATCGAGTTCGAGTTCCTCGAACGCACCGATCCCACGTCGATGATCGCGAACGTTACGTCGCTGCAGATCGTGCCGAGCCACCTC
>BJHF01000100.1 GCA_014191855.1 Deltaproteobacteria bacterium | reverse complement strand
CCTGTTGGTAGCCGATGCGCGCGGCGAATCTCCCCGGGAAACGCCGACTATCGACGTTTCCCGGGGGCGACCAACCTAGTCCGTCTTGAATGCAATGCAAGCACAATCGGCGTTCGTCGCCGATTATTTTTGATGCGGATCCCTTGGGCTCGGCCCGACCACGAGTCCTGGCGCATCGCCCAGTCGAGCGTAAACTCTACAGGTTGTACATGATATACTGCAAAGTACGCAGCATATCTTCGTCCCCGTTGCGCACGACGCGGAAGGTGCTGAACGCTACCTTGCCGTTGCCCGAGTTGAACGTGACCAGCAGGGGCACGCTGGAGAGCGTGTAGTCGGACAAGCCGTCGGAGTAGGGGACGGTGCCGGTGAGGTGCACGGACACGGTGCGGCTCACGGTTTCGATCGGCGGCCACACCGGCAGGTCGTACTCGATCTCGATGTACTGCTTTTCGAGGTACTCGCTCAGGGAAGCGTCGGTGACTGCGGCCTCGAGCAGCTCGTAGTCGCCCTTCTGCGCTTCGTCCGGGATTTCGTCGGCGCCCACGAAGTCCACCTTGTCGGGCCAGCCGATCTCCACGATGTCGTAGCTCCAGTCGGACGCGTAGATGCTTCCGCCGCCGTCCACGTAGGCGCGGATGTTGTCCATCACCGTGACGGGGAGCGTGTTCGTGCTGTCCTCGAGATCGTAGAAGATGCCATCTTCCACGATGCCGCCGTTGAAGAAGATCAGGTCGTACTTGTTGAGCTCCTCCATGCTGGACACGAAGTCGGTGAGCTCCGTTTCATCCATGCCATTGATGAGGTGGTAGTTGACGAAGCCCATGTCGTCCAGGACGCGGCCGAAGTCGTCGTAGTCCCCCGCAACCACCGCCACGTCGAGCTCAAGCGGGTCGAAACAGGAAGGCTCTGCGAGCGTGACCGTTTCCCCGTTGCCGATGTGCACGGGCTCCGCCATCAACTGGTCCGGACCGTACGACACATACACCGTGTAGTCCTTGTTTCCCGGCAGGTCGTCGATACGGAAGTACCCGTCCAAATCCGAGAAGGCCTTCTTGGTTTCGTAGATGAGCCCCGCATCGTCGGTGACGTTGACGTACGCCAGCGCATCGGCCAGCCACGTGCGCCCCGAGGGATCGCAGACGCGACCGGAGATCGAACCAGGGTTCACGACGACCGTTTTGGGGACGGTGGTCGTAAGGTTGTTCTCCGTTCCACAGGACGTGAGCACGGCGAGGAGCGGGGCGAGAGGCATCATCACGGACTCCGACGCCGCGCAGTATAGCTGAGGCAGCAATACGCGGCGCGCATTCCTACGTCGACGGGCCACGCGACGTGACAAGGACTCAGCGGCAGCCCTCGCAATCGGCGCCGGAGAAGTAGTGGAGCGCACAGAGGCGGCAACGCTCGGCCTCCGTGATGTCGTCGACACGCAGGGTGACGGACTTACGACGTCGATCGTCTACCATCGACTCAAGAGTGGCCTTGAGCCCGGCCTCATCGCCCGAACCACCGCCGTCGAGGTTGTGCTCTTCGCCAGGATCATCGCCGATCGCGAAGTACTGCACCCGGGGAATGTCGCGCGTGACCTGCGGGGGCACGCGGAGCACCTCGATGATCTTTCGGCCGCCCCGACGGAGGGATTGCAGCCGGAACCCCGCGTAGGTTTCTTCGGAGAGCGCGTCGCGGCTCGCCGGGTGGTTCGTCCAGTCCAACGCGACCCACGGAGTCTGCGGTGTTTCGGGCGGCGGATCGTCGGCGTCCGGTGGCTCAGGCGGCGTGAGCATGGCGAGATCGGCGTCGAAGCTGTCGGGGAACAGATCGAGGCCCTGCCACGCGCTCGGGGGGACGGTCCCGGCCAGATCCACGAGCGTTGGCGCCACATCCACTTGCCGGACCTGCCACGGCACACGGGTTCCGGCGTGGCGCCCGCCGGGCAGCTTGATCAGCAACGGAACCCGGATTTCCTGGTCGTACAACGTCGTTCCGTGCCACCAGCCACCGTGCTCGAAGAACTCCTCCCCGTGATCAGAGGTCACGACGATGACGCTGTCGTCGTACGTCCCTGCGGCCCGCAGCTCGTCCAGGAAGGCGCCGAGCTGGCGATCGGCCCAGGCGACCTCCTCGCCGTAGCGGGCTCGCCGCACCAATGCGTCCCCGGGCGCCGGGTCGGGCTGGCCCGGCGCGCCGATCGGAAGAACCCCGGCGGTATGCGAAAACCAGGGATCGTGCGGCTCCATCAGGTGAACGAACACGAAGTCGCGGGTCCGTTCGCCGCGATCGAGAAACGCCTTCGCCCGCGCGAGCTGCACCTCCGCCGGCATGTAGTACTGCTCCACGCGCGGCGCCGTTTCGAGCCGCGCGAGGTGCTCCCGCATCACGCGGTATAACGAGAGGGCGAACGTGCTCTCGCGGGCTCCAAGGGGGAACTCGGGCTCGAAGGGGTAGGTGTCGAAGCCCTGCCCGAAGCCCTGCGACGCGCTCACGTTCGGGGAGTTCGGCCAACCTGCGGTGACATAGCCGCGGTCATGCAGGGCTTCCGCGAGGGTGACCACGTCGGGCGGAAGGCGATCCGCTCGGCTGGCGCAGCCGTGCGAGGACACCGCCATCGAGGTGAAGAGGGACGCGACCGAGGCCCTCGTCCAGCTCGCGGCGGTGATGAACTGCTCGAAGGTGACGGCATCGGCTGCAAATTCGTCCAGCCGCGGAGAGCTGCCGCTCGGCGCTCCGTACGCACCGAGCGCGTCGGCGCGGAGCGAGTCCACCACCACGAGCACGATGTCCGGGCGCGCATGGAGGTCGAGAGGCATCTCGGCGCCCGGCTCCCCGAGATCGCTGCCCGCACCCGGCGCGGGCGAGAGCGCGAAGATCCAGGCCAGCGCCAGCCCGCCACCCCACGCGACCAGCGTGCCCTTGGGCGTCATCAGAATTCGCAGCGGGGTTTTGGTGAGCAGGTTGGCGCCCATCCACACCATGCCGCCGCCCAGCACCACAAACCCCGCCAGCAGGCCTCCGCCCACTGCCAGCGGCACGCCGCCCTCCGCGAACGCCACCTCATCGACGACGTGGTGAGTAACCACCGCGCCCATGCTCAGGCTCACGCCCGCGAAGGCCAGGCACCATGTGGTCGCAGCGCTCAGCCAACGGGACGCCACCGCCAGAAAAACTCCCCCAACGAGGCCGAGAACGCCGCCGACGAGGCCGTAGAGCGTGCACGCGAAGCCGATCGCCTGGTACTCGCTCGGCGTCGTGGACTGCAGCACGTACAACGCCTCCACCGCGCCGACGACGGAGCCGCCACACACTCCCGCCCCGAGTCCGATCCCAAGCGCACGCACGGCCGCTGCCATAAAGGCCACGCCCCCTCCCTGCAACGGCTACAGGGCCCCGGATGTGGTTCGGCGCGCTGCTGCTCCCGATGACGGCCCGCGCGGCGCCGTGCGCGCAGTGGAGCACCTGCCCGGTAGCGGCAGACCTGCACCCGGTGGAGTGGAACTACTTCGAGCGCTACGACGCAGCGCTCGTGCGGGTGATGGGGAGCCGGCGCGCCAGCCCATTGTTCTCCTCAACCCTCAATGAAGCCGAAGCGCACTGGCGACTGCTTGCCGCGACCGGTCGGGGCCTGGACCTACCCGCGAACGCGGCCACAAAGTGGCGAGACCTTGCCCTGGCTGGCAGTTTCCTCGCGTTCGACCAGGTGATCGGCGAAACGGTGGCGCGCTCCGACGAGGCGCAGGCGGTGCGGGGCGCGTTCGACACGGTGCTGGCCCCGAGCGCCGACCTGATCATCAAACGCAACGGCGCCGTGCGGCTCGCGCACCAGACGGGATGGGGCGTGAAGCGCCGCTTTCAACGCGAAGAGGAGGAGCAGGGCCTCGATCCCGAGGCGCCGACGCCGCAGGCACTCCCCGGTGGGCCACGATCGCCGCCGATCAAGGTGTCGGGCGCAGTGGGCTGGAAGCTGCGCGACGTGGACGCCCCGGCCGACGCACCGTTGTTGACCTGGAACGCGGAGCTCGCCGTTCACAACGCGGGCCTGAGCTTATTCAGGGTAGACGTGGATCTCCTGCGCCTGCACTGGGACGCGATGGCGAGAGAGCGGCTGTTCGACGGCCTGAGCGTTGGCGCGGGGCTGCACAGCGACGCCGAAGGAGCGACGCCCACGCGCTGGTCTACCGGCGTGTTCTGGGCCCCGGTGCGCGACCACGTGGTGAGCCTGCAGCGCAGCGCGCCGCTCGACGGCGAGTCCTGGCGAGTAGACCTGACGTTTCGAGTAGAGCTTGGGACGTTCCTGCAGGGGCGGGCATCCTTGGTCGACACCTCGCCCAACACGCTTGAAACGCCGCTCCGCCTTGGCGCCGCCGCCTACGCACCTGCCGCCACTCAAGCGCCGGCGCCCTCGCCGGCCGCTAGTGGAGCGTCCGGAGGGCGGCGGAAGCCTGGTAGCGGATGAACTTGTCGGTCGTCGCGTCGCGCAGCTTTACGAGCGTGTCGAGAACCAAGGTTTGTTGCGCGTCATCCAGCCCCTCGGCGCCGATGCTGCCGATCGCCCACACCGCGCAAAGCTGCTCCCGATCGTTCGGTTCGAAGCCGCTGAGGTAGGTCACCAGGGCGGGGGCGGCCTCCTTCACCTTCAACCGCCCCAACGCATCCGCCGCGGCGCGGCGCACCTTCGGATCGTCGTCGTGCTCCAGACGATCCACGAGCGGGGCCCCGGCGGTGGTGGCCTCGATCTCCGCCAGCGACTCGATCGCGTTGAGCCTCACGACCAGGGAGGGATCCCCGAGGACGGCGATCAGCGCCTTCTCCACCGTCTCATCGGGGTAGTTCTGGGCGATCTTGGCCCCATCCTCCCGCATGACCGGATTCTTGGAGCTGATGGCGGTTGCGATCTCCTCCGGCGAAGGACTGCAGCCCAAAAGTACGGAGAACGGCAGGGCGAGGATCATGCCACCTTCCCCTTCTTACCCGGCTTCTCATCCGACTTGTAGTGGCGGGCGTAGTACCCGTAGTAGTGGTGCTGGCCGGCGCGGACATCCACCTTGTTCAGCACAATCCCGGTGGGTTCGATGCCGGCGGTCTCGGCGCGCTGCCGGAGATCGCTCAGCATGCGGCGGGTGGTTTTGCCCGCTTCCACCACGATGACCATGCCCTTGCTGGAGCGGAACAGCGCCGCGCCATCTCCCACCACGAGGAGCGGCGGCGCATCGACCAGCACCATGTCGTACTGGCCGGCGAGCTGGTGGAGGAGCTGCCGGAGCCGCAGGCTCTCAACGAGCCGCCCCGGGTTGCTCGGGATCGGGCCCGACGTAAGCACGTTCAGGTTCTCCACCGGCGTACGCTGGATGGCATCCTCAGCGGAGCACGCGTTGGTGAGCACGGAGGAGAGACCTCGCTCGTTCGAAAGCGCCGGGAACATGCGGTGTTGAACGGGGCGGCGCATGTCGCAGTCCACGATGATCACGCGCTGGCCATCCTGGGCCAGGCAAATCGCGAGGTTCGCCATGACGGTGCTTTTGCCCTCGCCGGGCACGCAGGAGGTCACGGTCAGAATGTTGATCTGTTGATCCACGCCCGCGAAGGACACGCCGTTCCGGATGTTCCGGAACGCCTCGTAAAGCGGATCCGTGGCCGGCAACGCATCGATCAACCCGCGTTTGTCTTTGAGGCGGTAGTGCGGCACGATGCCGAGGAGCGCAAGGGGCCAAACCTCCTTGACGTCGTCGGTGCCCTTCACGCTCTCGTCGATGTACTCGGCGAGGAACACGAGCCCGATTCCGAGCGCGTTGCCCACGAAGAAGCCCAGGATCACGTAAACGATGAGCTTGGGGGCCGAGGCCTTGTCAGGCGCCTTCGCGGGCTCGACCGCGCGCATGTCCGACACCGTCATTGCTTCGGCCACCGCGATCTCGTACTGGGTTTCGAGCAGCGACTTGTAGATGGCCTCCGTGGCATCGGCCGCGAGCTGGAATCCTGCGATCTCCCGCATCTTATCAGGGTAGATCGCAAACTCCTCGATGGTGGCGGCCGCAGCGCCATCGATCTGCTCCCGCCGCTGCACGAGCCCCGCGAGCTGCACTTGCAGCCCGGTGATGTCGGGGTCGAGCTCGTGCTGCTCCCGAAGCGCCTCGGTGAGCTGCAACTCGATGTCGCGGATCTCGGCGTCCAACAACACGATGTCGGGGTGCTT
This sequence comes from Deltaproteobacteria bacterium, assembly GCA_014191855.1. Taxonomy (GTDB): domain Bacteria; phylum Myxococcota_A; class UBA796; order UBA796; family SXON01; genus SXON01. The sequence continues at coordinate 16,405 of BJHF01000100.1, read as the reverse complement.
CGGCGTCTTGTCCAACAGCTCCTTCGCGCGGGTTTGCTGCAGATCGGAGAAGTCCTTCTTCAGCTCGCGCACCAGCGGGTTGGTGGACTGCGTGGCGGGCGAAACGAGGTCGAACGTCTCATCGAGGTTCGCAACGCCGTGCTGCCGAATTTGGGCGCGAACATCGGCAATCTCCGCATCGGCCTCCTCACGAGCCGCGTAAAGCTCGCTCACCCGACCCACCGCAGCGCGCACCTCGGAGTCCAGGTCGATCACCTTCTCCCGAGCCTTCGCGTCGGCAACGGTTTTGAGTGCGGTATCGAATTCTCCACGGAGGCGGCCGAGCTCTCCGGTTACGAACGTGAGGGCATCCTGCGTGTCCTTCTTCGCGGCTTCCTGGGACTTGGTGAGGTACACCTCCACCATCGTGTCGGCGAGCAGCGCGCTCAGCTCGGGGTTGTTTGAGGTGGCGAGCACCACGAGGATCTCGGTGCCCTGCTGCGTTTCGATCTCGATCGATGGATAGGCGAGGATATCTCCATCGATCCCGGGAACGAGCAGCTTCTCGGCCGGCAGAAGCTCGCCATCGCTGTCGCGAAGCTGCAGCCGCCAGATCACCTCGTCCAACATCGGGCGCATCTCGGCCAGCGCGATCTTGGTCTCGGTGTCGTCGCTGGCCCCGACGATGGACGACGCCATCTCCCCGAGGTCCATGTCCGAGAGGATCGACAACGAGGCATCGGAGCTCTCGATGCTAATCTTGCTCGTCGCCTCATACTGCTTCGGCAGGATGAACGATAGGATTCCGGCACCGACGGTGAAGAAGACGACCGCCTGGAGGAACAGCCATTTGCGGCGGAGCAGTGCGGCCCAGACCTTGAGGAGTTCCATGTCGTGCTCGGGGCCGGCGTATACCTCCGCGCACTCGACACCGCCACAGATCTTGACGTGGGGGTCGCCCGGGGGTACCCACGCCGCCCATGTGGCTCCTCCTCCTCACCCTCGCTTGTGTCCCCACCCAGGCGCCGGCGAACGTGGCGGAATCGGCCGTGGATCTCAAGTTACCCCCCGCGCAGGCTTTCACGTTTGGCCCAGGGGATACGCTGAAAATCTGGGTTTGGCGCCACGACGACCTCACGGTGGAGGTCACCATCGCGCCGGATGGAGCGATCAGCTACCCGCTCGTCGGACGCCTCGACGTCGCCGGGCTCACCTACGCCGAGTTGATGGCCAAGCTGGAGGCTGCGGTCGGCGAGTACTACGTCGATGCCAGCGTGAACGTGAACATCATGAGCGTGACCAACCAGAAGGTGCTCGTGCTCGGTGAGGTTCAGGAACCGCAGGTGATGCAGATCAAGAACGACTTGAGCATCCTGGAGGCGCTTGTCGTCGCTGGCGGAATCAACCCCGACGCCCGCACCTCCAACGTGCTTTTGATCCGCGGCGGCCTCGACAAGCCGGAGCTGTACACCGTGAATGTCGATGCGATCTACGGCAAGGGGGACGTGAGCCAGCTCGTGTACCTGCAGCGGGGCGACATCGTGGTGGTGCCCACCAAGACGATCACCAACATCGACCGGTTCTTCCGCCACGTTCAGGCCATCCTGGCTCCGGCGGTCGGCGGGTCGGCCGTGTACCGGAACTTCCTCGGCAGCGGGGCACAAGGCACGTCCTCGTCGCTCTCCGACTGAGGTCCGGTGCGCCGCCTCGTCGGCCCGGCGTTGGGGGCGCTCGATGCGCTATGCATCGCGCTCGGGCTGCTCGCTGCGTGGGCGCTTTGGAGCTGGCGCTCCCCGAACCTGGGGCTGCTCGTTTCGGTGAGCTACCTCGATTTGTGGCTACCAAACCGCTTCATCACCGCAGGCGTGGCGCTCGTGGTGATGTGGCTGCTGGCGCTCTCGAACCTCGGGATGCACGACCCGGGCCGTCTGGAGAACAGCGTGCGTATCGCTGGCGCCGTCACCCGAAGCGCGGCGTTCGTGGCTGTGACCATCCTGGTGGAGAACTTCCTGCTCGGGGAGCGGGTGTACCCGAAGGGGCTCGTGGTGCCCTTCGTGGTGTTCTCCTGGGCGTTGATCCTCGCGGCCCGCCTCCTGGTGTTCCGGCTCCTGCTCAGGTTTGAGCGGCCCCCCACGGCGTTGAACGCAGCGATCGTCGGGATCGGGGAAGATGGGCTGGCCATGGCCGAGCGCATGGAGCGAGACGCGCGGCACGTGGTGCACGTTGCCGGCTACCTTCGCACCGAGGCCTCAGGTGCGGTGAGGGTGGCCCCCGACCGGATCCTCGGGAGCGTGAACGACCTGACCCAGCTCGTGAACCGGCACCGCCTCGGCATGATCATCGTTGCGACGCGCACGCTCAAGCGCGAGGACGCGATGCGGATGGCGGTGTTGGCCGACCGCCTCGGACTTCGGGTTCTTCAGGCTCCGTTCTCGTGGGGTGTCGTGTCCCCGCGGCTGGGGTTTGCGCGCCTCGGCGGGCTCGACCTGATTGATCTGGTGAGCATCCGCTATCCGACCCTTGCTGAGCAAGTAAAGCGGGCGTTCGACCTGGTGCTGGTCATCGCGGGGGGGCTGGCCCTCAGCCCGGTGCTGCTCGCGATCGCGCTCACGGTGAAGCTGCAAGACGGCGGACCGGTGATGTACGTGAGCCCCCGGACCGGGCGGGGCGGCCGGATCTTCGGCTTCTACAAGTTCCGCTCGATGGTGGTGGGCGCGGATGCCCAGCGCGACAGCCTGCCCAACGAAGCCGATGGGCGACTCTTCAAGATGAAAGCCGATCCTCGCGTGACGCGTTTCGGACGTTTCATCCGGAAGTATAGCCTCGACGAGCTGCCCCAGCTCCTCAACGTGCTCAAGGGCGAGATGAACCTCGTCGGGCCGCGCCCCCTCCCCGCTCGGGATCTTGAGGGCATCGAGGCCGACGGCGAGATGCAGTACTGGTTCGATCTGCGGAGCAAGGTGCACCCCGGCATCACGGGGCTATGGCAGGTTTCGGGGCGGAGCGACACGGGTTTTGCGGAGATGGTGCGGCACGACATTCACTACATCCAGAACTGGTCGTTGTGGCTCGATCTTCAGATCCTGGTGAAGACGGTGCCGACGGTGATTCGGGGGCGGGGGGCGGCGTAGGGGTTCATCCCTGAAGCGCCGACACAAGATCGCCGTGCAAAACGCGGCGCCATCACGGCGGGCCCTTCGGGGGGAGCACGGCAAACGGAGCACGCGGGAGCAAGAACCCAGGTTAGCGCTGGGTCCTGCCGGCACAGTCCGGCAGCGCGCTCGCGTCGAAGACTCCGCTCGGCGCCGCCGGCCTGTACCGTCACCCGCCCCTGCATCGCCCGGGACAGCGGCCAGCGGACACCCGGAACCGGCCGATAGACCCCGAGAATCCCACGGAGGCTTGCTGCGACGGCTGGGTGCTGCCTGCCCGAGGACTGCGAGCCGGCATCGGGCGGAGGCCATATCAGGCGACGATCACCGATTCGGCCGCGAGCCGCGATCGACGCTGGCGCTCAGTACCACCTCGCCCCCCGCGCGGGCCTCACCGCTCGATCACAAAATCGTCCAGCACGTTCCCCGTGATGTCGAACGCGGTGCCGTGAAGGGTGCGCGCGTCCGCCTCGAACAGCACCCAGTGCTGGGTTTTTTCCTCGACCACCGTGTACACCTGCCCATACGATGAGGTGTAGAGCGGTGCGCCGGCGCCGCCGCTTACGAGGTGCACAACGCCGTTCAGGCTCTCCTCCACGCCCCCCCGCAGCGGCAGGCTGCGCTCGTAGTTGTGGTTGTGGCCATTCACGACGAGGCGCACGTTCGTCGCGGCCTCCACCACCGGCAGGAACCACTCGACGGTTTCTGGGTCCTCCCCGTGGGGTTTGCAGGAAGAAACAGCGGGCTTGTGCCACGCAGCCACCGACCACGGCGCGGTAGCGGCCGCGAGATCCCCCGCCAGCCAGAGCGCCTCGGCCTCCATGGTGTTGCCGGAGGTCGCCGTGTCGTTCACCACGGCGAGATGCACGGGGCCGTAGTCTACGTTCTGGTGGGCCACGCCGGTGTGGCTGGGGAAGAGCCCGAACCAGTATTGGTCGTTGAACTCGTGGTTTCCGGGTACGAACACCATCGGCAAGCTCAGGAAACCGGCCGGGCTCGCGTCGAACCAGGAAGACCATTGTGACCAGCTCGTGCCGCTCACCACGGCATCGCCGGTGAACACCACAAAGTCCACCCCCTGCACCTGGATCTGGGCCATCAACGCGGCGAACGTCTCCTCGCCATCGCGCGAATCCCCCATCACCGCGAAGCGCACCGGCTCGTCCACGCCGGCCTCGGGCGCGGTGACAAAGCTACCTCGTTCGCTCCAGCCGGCCTCGCTCCCCGCTCGAAAGCTCCAGGTTGATCCTACGGTGAGGCCGCACAACCTCGCCACATGCACCCGCACGCCGCCGACGAGGTAGCTCACCCCCGGGATCGTCCAAGCCAGCGCGTCTGAGCCGACGCCCACCTCGACCCGGCCCCCGACCGTGGCCGCCGTCGTTTCCCAAACCACGGTGACTTCATGCGCGCCATCTTCGCCCAGCAGGAGATGTACGCGCGCCGGCGTATCGACGCCCGCGACGACCGGCGTGTCCGGATCGGCCGGAATGGTGCGGTCAAAGCCCCCATCGAGGGGGACGCCTAGCTCTCCGGTGCACGCCCACGGACCTTCAGCGGCCGGGTTCGTTTCAAAAGCGGTCGGCTCGTCCAGCGCGGCACGAACGACCGGCGGAGTGGTGTGGATGACGTTGACGCGGGGCTCGTTCGCGCACGAGAACCCCAGCCACAGCGGAAATGTCAGGGCCAACACCCGAGCAGGGTACCGCGATCGCTACGGCGCAGCTACCGGTACGTCGAAGGAGTCGAGGACGTTCCCCGCGAGGTCGATGGCTTCTACGTGCGAGGACGACCCGTCGATGGTGATGAGGACGTAGTGCTGGGTGGGCGACGCCACGGCGGTGAACGGATTGGCCATGTCGTTGGTGTAGAGGTCCGCGCCAGCGCCGGCGCTTACGACGTACACGGTGCCCTTTCCGGGCGCGGTCTCGAGCCCTGCCCGGAGGGGCACGCTGCGCTCATAGTTGTGGTTGTGGCCCGTGATGTCGAGCTGAACGGCGTGCTTGTCCTCCACCGGAGGCCACAGCGCCTGCAGCTCCTCGTCGCTGCCATGCGTGGTACAGCTCGAGTACGCTGGCATGTGGTGGCTCACGACCTTCCATGGCGCCGCCGACGCCGATAGATCGGCGTCCAACCAGCCGGCGAGCGCCTCGCGATCGAGCGCAGTCGTGCTGTCGTCGAGCACCGAGAGGTGGAGCGGGCCGTAGTCCAACGAGAAGGTCTTCTCATCCCCAGGCTGCGCGACGAGGCCAAAGAAGTTCTGTGCGTAGAACTCATGGTTTCCGTGGATCATCACCATGGCGTGGCTCTCCATGAAGCCCTGCCCCGCGTCCAACCACGCGCCCCACTCATCCATGTTGCCGCCGAAGTCGACCGCGTCTCCCGAAAACACCACGAAGTCCGGACCGCGCTCCGCCATCGAGTCGAGCAATTCGCCCCACGTGGCCTGGTTGTCCCGGGCGTCCCCGGCCAACCCGATGATCACCGGCACGTCGGTCCCCGCAGGCGGGGCCGTCGTGAAGCTGTACGCCTCTGACCAGTGTTCCTCCCCGCCTACGCGATAGGTGTAGGTTGTATCGGCCTTTAGCCCGCATAGGCGGACTTCGTGGATGCGCCCCCCGCCGGTAAGCAGCGTGAAGCTCCCGCCCGTCGCGAGGCTCCCCAATTCCGAGGACTCGCCGTACTCCACGCGGCTCGCCGTCGTGTCGTCGTCGGTACGCCAGAGCAGCGTGGCTTCCGCCGCAGGATCGCCAGACCAGGAGTAGCGCACATGGTAGGGCGCTGACTCCATTCCGTAGGATGTACCATCGGGATCGGCCAGCTCCGTGGCCCCGGCGGTGTACCCATAGCTCGCGACACGAATCGGATCCGTGCACGCGCCGGTGCCTTCATCGGTGGCAGCCGGCGTCTTCGTCAACGTGTGGCACGCGAGCAGGCTGAGCAGGGTCACGTCCGCTCGTATCCCCGATGCGGTACACTCGCCCGGCGTGAGTCAAAGCACACTGATTGACGGCCGCTGGCGGATGCTCGACCTGATCGGCGCAGGGGGCGCCGGGCGGGTATGGCGGGTGTGCGAAGAGGGGACAGGGCAAATCGCGGCCTTGAAGCTGATCACGGTCACCACAGCCATGCACCGAGTACGGGTGAAGCGCGAGATCCAGGCGCTCCGATCCCTCGACGTGCAGGGCGTGGTTCAGCTCATCGATCACAGCGAATTCCTCGGTCAGCCCTACCTCGTGATGGAGTACATCGACGGCGCCCCCTTCCCCGGGCGCAGCGCCGGCACCGACTGGAAGAGCATCACGGACGTCGCGATCCGGCTCGTCGAGATCCTGGCTCAGGTACACGGCGCCAACGTGATGCACCGGGACTTGAAGCCGGAGAATGTCCTCGTCACGGTGGACCGACAAGTCCGCCTCCTCGACTTCGGGCTCGCGCGGGGCGGCGCGCTCGACACGACCGTTACCGCGGGAGAAGCGCTCATCGGCACCGCGCGCTACCTCGCGCCCGAGCAGCTCCTCGGCCTGCGCATCGACCACCGCGCCGATCTTTACGCGCTTGGGGTGATGCTGTACGAGGCCCTGTCAGGCACCCCGCTCTTCTCGAACGCAGCGGCGAACAGCCGAATGTTACGCCGCACAACACCGCAGGCGCCTCCGCTCGGCCCGCTGGCCCCGAACGCGCCGTCCGCGCTCGTTGAGCTCGTTCACGCGCTGCTCCGCACGGAGCCGCACGAGCGCCCGGAGAGCGCGCTCATGGTGCTCAAGGCGCTGCGCGGTGTGGCTTCCGGAACGGCACCGCCGCCGCCGGCGATTCTGCCGCTCCTCGGGCGCGAGGCCGTGCTCGGTCGGGTGCTGGACCATGCCCGGATCGGCCTCTCGATCGACGTATGGGGCGCGCCTGGCACCGGGAAAACCCGGTTGTTGCAGGAGGTATGCGCGCAGCTCACGCGAGAAGGGAATACGGTGTTCTGGGCCGAGGCCGCCGACCGCCCGTTCCGATCGCTCATCCCCCTCTTGGGCGCGCCTCCCACCACCGCCGGGGCGACCGGCGAGATGTACGAGCGGCTTCGCGCCCGGATCGCGGGGGGAACCATCGTCATCGCGGACGACCACCACGCGCTGGATTCCAGCTCCCGCATGCTCCTGGCCCGCGCCCGCGGCGAGGGCGCCATCGTCCGCGCGGTCGAGACGCCCGACGCCGCGCTGCTCCAGCCGCTGTCGGAGATCGCGCTTCGGAGCCTGTTTCACGGCCCCGATCGCATCCTTCACCTCCGGGAAGACGGCGCTGCCGAGCTGTACCGGCGTACGGTTGGCCTGCCCCTCGCGATCGCCCGAGAGCTGGACGCGTGGGTGACGACGGGCCTGGCGCGCTGGGACGAAGGCCGGATCCGGATCGACCGGCAGGCCATTGAAAAACTGGCGGTGGGCGTCGCCTTCGTGGGACGGGACCTGTCGCCGGTGGGGGTATCCGGCAACGGGCCACGGCCGGAGCTCACCGAGCACCTCACCGACGAGCTCGTGTGGATCGCGCTGGCGATGGGCGCGCTCACCCCAGGCACCCTCGCGGCGGCGATGGGGGTGCCGGACTGGGAGGTCGAAATCGACGTGGACGAGCTGGCGCTGCTTGGTGCGGTGCGCCGCAGTCGCGACGGGCGTTTGGACGCTACGTTCAGCCCGCCGGAGCTGTTCCAGATCGACGAAGAGGAGGCCCAGCGCCGGCACCGCGCTATCGCCTCTGCCCTCGCCCCCGGCGACCCGCATCGACTGCGCCAGTGGCTCATCCTCGAAGCGGGGGAGGAGGCCGTTGCGGAGCTGGCCCTTCGGTCGGAAGCGCTGCTCACCGTCGGAAAAAGCGCGGCCGCGCTCGCATTGTGCCTCGGCGCCTGGCAGGCGCTCAGGTCGGCGCTCCTGCCTGACCTGGCGGATGACGTGCTCCGCCACCTGGCGTACGCCGCGCTGGAGCCGTTGCCACACGAGCAGATGCGGGCCGGCATCTCGGCCCTACGCGAGAGCGGTCGTGATCGCTCCGTCTCTACCGCCCTGGTCGTTGAAGCCCGGCTGTCGGGTGAGTTGGGGCGGTTCGCAGAAGCATCTGCCCTCGTGCGCGCCCTCCCCCGCTTCACCGATCGGCGGGTCGAGGAGCGCCGCATCCACGTCCGCTTGCAAGCGGCCGTGGATGGTGGCGTCGAGGATCCGCGCCCGCTCCTTGAGGCGGCCGCGCGCCCGGGGAGCGGCGTCGCCGCGGCCCGCCTGGCCCTCTGGGAGGGGATGATCCTCTATTGGCAGAGGCGCTATCGCGAGGCGATAGCACAGAACCAGTTGGCACTGGACCTGGCGGACACGCCTCAACTTCGCCTCACCGCGCTCACGAGCCTGACGTCTGCGTATATGGACAACTGGGAGTTTGAGACGGCGATCAAGTTCGGCACGCAGCTCATCAAAGAGTCAGCGGAGCTTCGGCAGGTGGGCACGGAAACGTTCGGGTGGAGTCTGCTCTACTCCCTCCGGTACATGATGGAGGACGACTCAGAGCCGGACCCGGAGTGGGAGTGGGTGTCGGGGCTCGTGGGCACCGATCGCCGACACGCCGTGGCGATGCTTACCCAAGCGGGGCGCCACTGGCGGTGCGGGAACGCAGAGGAGGGAAAGCGGCTGGCGCGGCTGTCGGCCGACCTTCACCTGCGCGGCGGGCGGCCGGACCAGGCTCTGGTACCCACGGCGTTGTGGCTCGTGTGTGGCGGCGGCGGGGAGACGGAGCTGGCCGCAATGATTCCGCAGGCGCTGACGTGCGCCCGGCCATTGGAGTCGCTGCAGACGTGCTGCCTGTTGCGGTGGGTCACCGGTCCGCACCCCGAGCTGGACGCCCGGATCCGAATTCTCGGTCCGCAAGTGCACCCCGTGGCCTTCGTTGGCCGTCGCGCGCTTCTCACCTACGACGAGATGTACCTGCCTTGAGGCTGAGCTGCACAGGACGCGCGCGAAGCCGAGTCGCGTGTGGCAAGCGAGCAACCTGAGGAGGGTCACACCCGCGCCCAGGCCCGATGCGGTACACTCGCCCGGCGTGAGCCAAAGCACACTCATCGACGGTCGCTGGCTGATGCTGGATCCCATCGGCGCGGGGGGAACGGGGCGCGTCTGGCGGGTCCACGAAGAAGGCACGGGGCAGGTCGCCGCGTTGAAGCTGATCACCGTCACCACAGCCATGCACCGGCTGCGGGTGAAGCGCGAGATTCAGGCGCTCCGCACCCTCGACGTGCCGGGGGTGGTTCAGCTCATCGATCACGGCGAATTCCTCGGCCAGCCCTACCTCGTGATGGAGTACATCGACGGCGCCCCCTTCCCCGGGCGCAGCGTGGGCACCGACTGGAAAGACATCACGGACGTCGCGATCCGGCTCGTGGAGATCCTGGTTAACGTACACGGCGCCAATGTGATGCACCGGGACTTGAAGCCGGAGAACGTGCTGGTAACGGTGGATCGGCAGGTACACCTGCTCGACTTCGGGCTCGCGCGGGGCGGCGCGCTTGACCCAACCGTCACGGCGGGCGAGGCGCTCATCGGCACCGCCCGCTACCTCGCGCCCGAACAGCTCCTCGGCCTGCGCATCGATCACCGCGCCGATCTCTACGCGCTTGGCGTGATGCTGTACGAGGCCCTCTCGGGCACCCCGCTCTTCACCAACGCGGCTGCGAACAGCCGAATGTTGCGGCGCACGACGCCGCAGGCGCCGCCCCTCGCCGCCCTGGCCCCCACCGCTCCTTCCGCGCTCGTCGAGCTCGTGCACGCGCTGCTCCGCACCGAGCCGCACGAGCGCCCGGAGAGCGCGCTGGCGGTGCTCAAGGCGCTCCGAGGCGTGGCCTCCGGAACGGCGCCGCCGCCGCCCGTGATCGTGCCGCTCCTCGGGCGCGAAGCGGTGCTCGGTCGGGTGCTGGACCATGCCCGGATCGGCCTCTCGATCGACGTGTGGGGCGAGCCCGGCACCGGAAAAACCCGCTTGTTGCAGGAGGTGTGCGCGCAGCTCACCCGCGAAGGGAACACCGTGTTCTGGGCCGAGGCCGCCGACCGCCCGTTCCGATCGCTGGTGCCCTTGCTGGGCACGCCTCCGACCACCGCTGGCGCCACCGGCGAGATGTACGAGCGACTTCGCGCCCGGATCGCGGGTGGGACCATCGTGATCGCGGACGACCACCACGCCCTCGACTCCAGCACCCGTATGCTGCTGGCGCGGGCTCGGGGTGAGGGTGCCATCCTGCGCGCGGTGGACGCGCCCGACGCCGTGCTGCTACACCCGCTGTCGGAGATCACGCTTCGGAGCCTGTTTCATGGCCCCGACCGGATACTGCACCTCCGGGAAGACGGCGCCGCCGAGCTGTACCGGCGCACGGTCGGGCTTCCGCTCGCGATCGCCCGGGAGTTGGACGCATGGGTGACGACAGGACTGGCGCGGTGGGACGATCGCCGCGTGCGGATCGACCGGCAGGCCATTGAAAAACTCGGGGTGGGCGTGGCGTTCGTGGGTCGCGACGTGTCGCCCGTCGGTGCGTCAGGCAACGGTCCGCGTCCGGAGCTCACCGAGCACCTCACCGACGAGCTCGTGTGGATCGCGCTGGCGATGGGAGCGCTAACGCCTAATACCCTCGCGATCGCGATGGGCGTGCCCGACTGGGAGGTGGAGATCGATGTCGAGGAGCTGGAGCTGCTCGGCGCCGTGCGCCGCAGCCGCGAGGGGCGTCTGGACGCTACGTTCAGCCCGCCGGAGCTGTTCCAAATCGACGAAGACGAGGCGCAGCGCCGCCACCGCGCCATCGCGACCGCGCTCGCCCCCGGCGACCCGCACCGGCTGCGGCAATTGATCATCCTGGAAGCAGGGGACGCGGCCGTTGCGGAGCTGGCTGTTCGGTCGGAGGCCCTGCTCGCCGCCACAAAAAACGCGGCCGCGCTCGCGTTGTGCCTCGGCACGTGGCAAGCGCTCCGGCCGGTGCTCCGGCCCGAACAGGCGGACGAAGTGCTCCTCTACCTCACGTACACCACGCTGCAGACGTTGCCACACGCCCAGATGCGAGCCGCCATCACGGCCCTGCGAGAGAGCGGCCGAGATGCCTCGGTCACCACCGCGCTCGTCGTCGAAGCCCGACTACAGCTCGACTTGGGCAAACTCGCAGAGGCGTCTGCGCTCGTTCGGCAGCTCCCCCGCTTCCGCGATCCGCGCATCGAGGAGGTGCGAATGTTGATCCGCGTGCTCACGGCGATCGAGGGCGGCATCGAGGATCCGCGTCCGCTTCTGGACGCGGCCGCGCGCCCGGGGAGCGGCGTGAACCCGACCCGCGTGGCCCTCTGGGAGGGGCTGGCTCTCTACTGGGAACGACGCCTTGGCGAGGCCATCCGGAAGTACGAGACCGCGCTGGAGCTCGCAGGCACGCCCCAGCTCCGCCTCAACGTGCTGGCCAACATGGCGTCCGCCCACGTGGACAACTTTGCGTTTGAGGCGGCGCTCGAGATTTGCACACAGGTCATCAAAGAGGCCTCGGTTCTTCGGCTGGTGGGCATGGAGGCCTTCGGCTGGTCCCTGCTCTACTCGGTCCGGTACATGATGGAGGACGACTCCGCGCCGGACGCGGATTGGGAGTGGGTGTCGGGCCTCGTCGGGTCAGACAGGCGTCACTCGGTTGCGATGCTTACCCAGGCCGGGCGCCAATGGCGGTGCGGAAACCTGGATGAGGCCAGGCGCCTGGCCCGGCTCTCCGCCGACCATCACCTCAAGGGCGGCCGGCCCGACTTTGCCTTGGTTCCAACCGCGCTGTGGCTGGTGTGCGGGGGGGGCGGGGAGGCAGAGTTGGCGGCGGCAATCCGAGAAGCGCTGGCCTGCAGCCGGCCGCTGGAGGCGCTGCAGACATGCTCCCTGTTGCTGTGGATCACGGGTCCGCGCGCCGACCTCGAAGCGCGCATCCGCACCCTGGCCCCGGAGGTGATTCCGGAGGCCTTCGCCATGCGCCGAGGCCTCCTCACCTACGAGGAGATGCAGCCGACCTGAGGCTGCATCGTCCGAAAACTGACGACGATCTCTGGTCGCGAGCCGCTCGGTGATTATCGCGTTGCCCCTCCCCAACGTTCGGAGCGTTTCATGTCCTTCGTCCTGCTCTTTGGTGCTTGTTTGTCCGTACCGTCCGATGCGCCCGCTCAGACAAGCTCCGGCGGCGTGAACGTCGTCGTCATCAAAAAAGGCACCACCACCACCTACAACGGCACCGAGCGCACGTTCTCCGCGCCCGGCATGGGCAAGGACAACGCGCCGATCAGCGGCAACGAAGCCCATTGTCTGGAGGGCGGCTCGTACCCCTGGAACGACCCGGTCGACGCGAACGACGTGGTGTGGACGGTCTCGCAGAGCGACACGGCGGTCCCCACCTACGCCAACGTGACGAACACCACGGGCGCGTGCACCAACGGCAGCCCCAATGTGTTCCACAACACGCGTTGCGACGAAGTTTCCACGCCGGCCTGCCAGCGAATGTTCGTGAGCGACGGCACGTCGTCCACCACCATCATGGCGCCCGGCTTGTACACGGTCACCTCGAAGTACACGGATGGCGGCCAACAAACCAAGACGGGGCAGCTCGTCGTGCGCGCGAACGAGATCCCCGGCCCCGCCGCCGGCAACAACCGCCTGCTCACCTACTGCTTCAACGACGACTTCTACTTCGCGGCCACCACCCAGCCGAAGCGCGGCGGGGGCACGATCACGAACGCCACGCTCGACTTCGTGATGACCAGCAAGACGCCCCCCGGCTTCACCGACGGTGGCGTTCAACGCAGCCCGGTCGATGACTGCAACTGGCTCGATGGGAACGCCGATGCCGACTGGACGCGTGGGGCGCGGTATCAAATGGTTAGACTGTAGGCTTTAGACCTTAGGCTTTACGGAGAGGAGACCCGGGTGAGAGACCCACTCCCCCGCCGCGCCGCGATGGTGGGCGACGCTCGCGCGCCCGGCCGGCGCAGCCGGCCGACGGAGACGAGGCCTTCACCATCGCCCAGCTTTCTCCGCTTCCCTCCAGCCTAAAGCCTGAGGCCTCCCGCCTCCCTAAAACCGCACCGCCCCCACCACGTCAAAGCGGTCGTCGTCCAGAACAGCCCCTTCAAGCTGGATCGTGTGGCGGTACGCGAGCTGCAGCTTCGTATCGTGCATCCACTTCGGTGCTTCGGGGACATAGAGGTTGATCCCGCCCTCCAACGCCAGCTCCTCCTGGAAACCGGCGGTGTCATACGCCGTGTTTGGATCGCTCCAGCCGCCTCGCAGCACGATCTCGAGGTGATCTCGCACGAAGGGCGCGGGGATGAAGCTGCCGATCTGGCCGTACGCGCCGGTGGTGTGGAAGTCGTCCACCGTGGTATCGCCGTGGACGACCTCCTTGTCCAGAAACTCGCCTTGGATGGAGAATACGCTCACCGCGAACTGGACTTCTGCGGCGAAGGCGTTCACCTCCACCGCGCTCTGCCCCTCCCCAGTGAAGTTGTAGACGTACCCGCCGCCCACGCCCAGGAACACGTCGCGACCGGTGCCCTCGTAGGGGCGCTCCCGCCCGCCGAGCGGGGTGATGTTGAGCCGGGCCGCATAGAGCAGCTTGTCGTTCACGTTCTCCACGCGGTTGCGCCCCTCCCCGTTGAAGGCGCCGCCCGAGAGCGTGGCGCGAACCTTCTGGGCGACCGGCAGGCGCACTTCCAGCAGCGCGCCGATGTCGCGACCGAAGCTGCCTTGGTCCACTGCGGAAGCATTATTCGGGAGCTGCCGCCGCGTTTCCGCCGCCAGGTACTCGATGGAGTAGGGCACCTTGAGCTGCCCCAGGTTCAAGGAGAGCACTTGCGAAGGCGAGATGTTCACGAACGCGTCGGTCAGCGAGGGCTCCGGCTGCAGTTCCACTTCGATGCGCGCCCGCACCCGGTACGCTTCGGAGCCCGCTTCCAGGCCCATGCGTGCCGCCACGTAGAACCCATCAGTATCCGTCGCGAGCGACGGATCGTCCTGGCGCCACGCGAAGCCAGGGCGGACGAAGCCGTACGGAGTGACGGCGAACTTGGGTTCCTCGGCGAGCGCCGCGGAGAGGAGGAGCAGCATCCGGGAAGTTAGCCCGCCGCGGCCCCGACGTACCGCAGCACGAGCCGCACCACCTCGTCCTCGAAGGCGGGATCGGCCAGGAGCGCGGGCTGCTCGAAGACGGCGGCGTGGATGACGCTCTCGACGGTGGCGACAAGCACGAAGGCCGCGACGCGCGGGTTCTCGATCTGGAGGTCGGCGGCGCGGAAGATGAGCCAGCCTTCCACGAGCGCGCGAACCTCCGCCTGCGAAGCGGCGAAGTGGTCGAAGCCGAGGTGGAGGAGCTGCTGGACGAGCGCGCGGTGAAGGGCGGGGTCGATGGCGTGGGAGGCGATCATCCCGCGTACAAAGTGGCGGACGCCCGCCCGGAAGTCGCCATCCCGGTATTTGGTGGCGGTGTCGATCAGCGCTTCGCGCATCACGCGGGAGTGCTCCTCCGCAACCGCGAGGATCAACGCATCCTTGTTGGGGAAGTACTGGTACAGCGAGCCCACGCTCACGCCGGCCACCTGCGCGACCCGGTTCGTCGAGGCCGCCGCGTACCCCTCCTCGGCCAGAACCTGAGCGGTTGCTCGCAAAATCGCCTCGACGGTGACCTGGGCGCGGCGCTGACGGGGCAACTTCCTTGGTTCAATCTCCATCGTCATGGCCATGCGTAAAAACCTCCGAAAGCGAGTACCGATGTGAGCGCCGGCTCGCATATATAACTGAGCACCCGCTCACATACCAGTCCGTTTCCAAGGTGACCCATGACCCCTTCCGCGACGACGGCCTCGACCTCCACGGCTCTCACCCCCCTCGCGCCCCTCCCCCCGGTGCTCCCGAGCTGGAATCCGCTGGGTCACCTGTTCAACTTCCGCGATGACCCGCTCGCCCTCTTCGAGCGCGGTCGCGACATGGGCGACGCCGTTCGGATGCGCGTGGCCGGCCGCTACCTCACCGCCGTGTACCACCCCGACGCCATCCACCGCGTGCTCGTGGAGCGCCAGCCCAACTATGTGAAGCAGACCCGCGGGTACCAACAGCTCCGGAAGCTCCTCGGAAACGGCCTGCTCACCGCGGAGGGTGACCTCTGGAAGCGCAACCGCCGCATCGCGCAGCCCGCCTTCCAGCACCGTCGCATCGCAGGCTTCGCCGAGGTGATGATCCGCGCCACGAACGATCTCGCGACGCAGTGGGAGGCCGCCGCCCGCACCGGCGAGACGATCGACCTCGCGGAGTCCATGAACCGCCTCACCCTCCGCATCGCGGGAGAGACCTTGTTCTCCCTCGACATCAGCGGCGAGTCTGACAGCGTGGGCGGCGCCCTCTCCGACATGCTCGGGGGCTTCTTGCCGAGCGTTACCAACCCGCTGCTCGCCTACCTCCCGGTACCGTCCACCCTCCGCTACCGCCGCGGAAAAGCCACGTTGGACAAGGTGGTCCACGGCATCATCGCCCGCCGCCGGCAGGAGCCCGAGAACCAGGACGACCTGCTCGGCATGTTCATGGCCGCTCGCGACGAAGAGGGCCACGGCATGAGCGATGAGCAGCTCCGCGACGAGGTGCTGACCATGCTCCTCGCCGGCCACGAAACCACCGCAAACGCCCTCGCCTGGACCTTCGCGCACCTCTCCCAGAACCCCGAAGCCGCAGCGCCGCTCTACGAGGAGGTGGACCGGGTGTTCGGAAACGGCACGTTCACCCTCGAAGCCTACCCGCAGCTCACCTACGCGGACCAGGTGATCAAAGAGTCCATGCGCCTGTCCCCGCCGGCCTGGGTCGAGTCGCGGATGGCCGTGGAGGACGACGAGCTGTGCGGGTACCGCATCCCCGCCGGCAGCTTTGTGTTCATGAGCCAGTACGCGATGCACCGCCACCCAAAATACTGGGTGAACCCCACGACCTTCGATCCGTCCCGCTTCGCGCCCGGCGTTCACCTCTGCCCCGACGGCGCGCCCCGGCCCAAGGGTGTGTACTTCCCCTTCAGCGACGGCCAGCGCAAGTGCATCGGCGAGCACTTCGCCAACATGGAAGCCCGGATCGTGCTCACGATGCTCACGCGCCGCTTCCGCGCCACGGTGGTGCCGGGGACGGTGCTGCGCCAGGAGCCTTCGGTGACGTTGCGGCCGGGCGGGGGGGGGCCGGTGCGGGTGGCGCGTCGGAACTAGGGGGGGAGGCGGCTACGGGCGAGCGGGCCT
>BJHF01000099.1 GCA_014191855.1 Deltaproteobacteria bacterium | reverse complement strand
GCGACGGCGGAAGTTCGCCTGGACGCCGATCTGCGCGGTCTGGCCGACGCGGCTGCGCGCCGGGAGCGGATCGAAGCCTGCCTCGCGCCGGTGGAGCCGCTGCTCACCCCGGAAGGCTGGAACGACCTCAAGGATGGCTCGGGCCGCCGCCACGTTCGCCGCTCGGAGGTAACCCTGCTGCTCGATGCCCCCGAGAGCCACCGGGACGCGCTGCTCAAACGCGCGATCACGGCGATGAATTGGTCGGCCACTGCTGGCGGCGCCCCGCAGCTCCACCCGGAGGATGTGCGCTGCGTCACCCACGGCGCGGTGGAGATCGGCGCCGCGCGCCTCTCGGGCCTGGTGCTCACCTTGGACATGGACTGTCGGGTGGCCGGCGCGCCCCCGGTCGCGACCGCAGACTGATCGGGGCCGGGCGCGGGGCATCAGCCCTCCTACCCGTCGTGGAACTTCACCTCGGCGGTCCCCCACCGCCACGTCAAGCACAGGTACGCGCCCTCGGTTCCGACCTGCAGCTCCGGTCCCCACTGCAGGTTCTCGCCGGGCTGAAAGAGATAGCCGACGGATAGCGTGCCCTGAACCGCTTCCATCGGGGATTCGTCCGCCACTTCGCCGGGCACATCGTCGAATTGGCCGCTCACCCAAGCCGTTGCGTACGGGCCCGTGCCGCGGCCGAGGCGGAGGCCGATGTGCGGGCGGATCTTGAGCGTGAGCGTGGGGTCGCCCCCCGGGTACAAGGAGAGGTTGGTCGCCATGCGCGCCGAGAGGCCGAGGACCGGATGGAAGGGGAGGGTGGCCTCGACGCTGCCGGTCGTCCCGGCGGAGATGGAGTCGGTGTACCCGACCCCGGCGCCCTGCGTGAAGCCGAGAGAGAGCGCAGGCGTGGCGGCGAAGGTGGAGGCGGTGAGGAGGAGCAGCATGGCGAGGAGCCCGGGGGTTGCATCGAGGGGATGCAACCGGCGTGCCGAAGGTCGCGACGACGAAAAATACTGATTGAACCTTGCGTTGGTCTGGGCCGTCGAGAACGCGCGACTCCGCGCGGAGGAAACGATCGGCGACGCCGCCGTCGCCGATCGGCGCTGCTCCCCGGCCGGACGCGCCCGCCGCGTCGACTCACCGACCATCCCCCGCTGGGCGTGACAAGACGGCGAGCATCCCCTCCCAGAAGTGAATGTGCGACCTCAGGCGGTCGACTGCCTCGACGTCTCGAGCGGACGAACGCCTGTTATTGCGGTGCCCGGCGGATGGTCGCCTCCCCGATCCCGCCCCGGAGTCACATGGGGCTGCACATGCTCGGCGGGCTGTCACGCTGAGAGGGGGATGGTCGGTTGGGCCCGCGCCCGCGGTGCGCCGCCACGCCCACCCGGCCCTGCCACGAGCGCCCCGCGCACCGCCCAACTCCCGGGCTTCTCCCTACTTCACCGGCACCCACCCCTTCGCCACGAGGGCCTGCCCCTCCACGCCGAGCAGGTAGTCTACAAACGTGCGCGCGGCCCCCGCCGGCTGCCCAACGGTCACGACGGTGAGCGGCAGGATCAGGGGGTAGTAATGTTCGCGGATCTCAGGGATGTTCGGCCCGATTCCATCGATGTTCACCTTCGTCACCGGGGGTGTCCCGTCGGCACCGAGCGCCCGAAGGCTCACGACGCCCACCCCTTTCGGATCCTCGGCCACCGCGGCGAGCAGCTCGCGCTCCGGGTCCTTCACCCGCGCGTTCGTTGGCAGCGCGCCTTCCAGCTTGAAGTGGTCGTTGAGCAAGCGGGTAGCGCCGCGCTCGGGGGGGCCGACGTAGAGGTGCACGGGGAGGTCGTCGCCGCCCACCAGCTTCCAGTTCGCCAGGTTCCCCGAGAACAAACCCGCCACATCGTCAGGCCCGAGGTTGCGGATCGCGTTCGAGACAATCACCACGGCCGCGTCGTACCCCACGGTCGTCGCGACAAGGTCCGTCTCGGAGCCGCGGAGCGCGCGCCCCAAGAAGGCGATGTCCGCTTCGCCCGCCCGCAGCGACTTGATGGCGTCGCCGCCGCCAGCCGCGTCCAGCGCCGTGACGGTGATCCCCTGCAAAGAAAGCGACTTTGCCGCGGGATCGGTGAGCGCGCGGGAGGCATCGGAGCCGGCAACGCGAACCACGGTGGCGGAAGTCACGGCGCCCTCTCCCACCTCCGCGGCCGGGCTGTGCGCTCCTCCGGGCGGCGGCGCCAGGGGCGCTTCGTTTGCCGAAGGGAACTCTGCGGGGCAGGCGAGCCAGAGCGCGAGCAGCATCGGCGGTACTTAGCAGTTACCCGCGCGCCATGAACGCCGTCGAACTCGCGGAGCGCTTTGGCGCCAGGAACTACCACCCCCTCCCGGTCACCCTTGTGCGCGGCGAAGGCGCCTTCGTGTGGGACGACGCCGGCACCCGCTACCTCGACATGCTCTCGGCATACTCGGCGGTAAACCAGGGGCATCTGCACCCTCGCATCGTCGCCGCGGCGAAGTCGCAGCTCGATCGCATCACGCTCACCAGCCGCGCCTTCCACAACGATCAGCTCGGCGCCTTCCTTGAGCGGCTCGCCACCCTCAGCGGTTTTTCGCGCGTGCTCCCGATGAACACCGGCGCCGAGGCGGTGGAAACGGCGCTGAAGGCCGCGCGGAAGTGGGCGCACGTCGTGAAAGGCGTACCGGTGGACCAGGCGGAGATCCTCGTCGCGGAGGGCAACTTCCACGGTCGCACCACCACGATCGTGAGTTTTTCCACCGAGGAGCAGTACCGCTTCGGCTTCGGACCGTTCACCCCGGGCTTCGGCGTGGTGCCTTACGGCGACATCGCGGCGCTCGAAGCGGCGATCACCCCGCGAACGGCGGCGGTGCTGCTGGAGCCGATCCAGGGCGAAGGCGGCGTGATCGTGCCGCCCCCCGGCTACCTCGCCCGCGTCCGTGAATTGTGTACGAAGCACCGGGTGTTGCTCATTCTCGACGAGATCCAGACGGGCCTCTGCCGCACCGGCCGCACCTGGGCGTTTGAGCACGAAGGCATACGGCCAGACGCGATCTGCGTCGGAAAAGCGCTGGGTGGCGGCCTGTACCCGGTGAGCGCCTTCTGCGCGGACGATGAGCTGATGGGCGTGTTCGCGCCGGGCGATCACGGGTCCACCTTCGGCGGCAACCCGCTCGGCGCCGCGATCGGCCTCGCTGCGCTCGACGTGCTCGTGGATGAACGCCTGGCCGAGCGCGCCGCCGAGAACGGCGCCTGGCTCATGGATCGTTTGCGGTCCCTCCGAACCCCGGTCGAGGTGCGCGGGCGCGGCTTGCTGATCGGCGTGCAGCTCCCCGGCGCCGCCCGCCCGGTGTGCGAAGCGCTGATGGCGCGCGGGATCCTGGCCAAGGACACGCACGGGACCGTAGTCCGCTTCGCACCCCCGCTCGTCGTTGATCGGGCGGCGTTGGAGCAGGCTATGACCGTGATCGCCGAGGTGATGCCATAGCCCGCATCGTGTACGACTACCCCTACCGACTGAAGCTCATCCACGGGGAGTTCGCGGAGCTGCGCCTCGAACGCCGCGGTCGCACCATCCTCATCGATCCGAGCTCCGAGCCGGAAGCGGGGGACATCGTCGTGATCACGGGCCCCGGGCCCACGCGCCTCCGCGGCACGGTCGCGGCGCTGCAGAAGGGGGTCACGGTCACCGTCGTCGCGCCCGATCCGATCATCGACTACCTCGGGAAGCACGGCACGATTATCGGAGGCCCCGGCCCGCGCACCATCGACGACGTGAAGTTTGACGGCTGCCTCTACGCCCCCCCGGCCCCCCACATCGGGGTTCGTGGCCAGTTCTTCCAGGCGAGCGTGGCCGCCGCCCGTCCGCGGGCCACGCTCCGACGGCTCGGCGAGCAGATGCGCGGACCCGGCGGTGAGCCCTGGATCGTGGAGATCACGTTCCCGGATGGCTCGCGGCTCTTGCATCTCGACCTTGCACTGCACACCAAGGCCGACGATGCCTGGGTGGCGCGCGCCGCCGCCCGCTTCGGCAACCCGGAGTGGATCATCGCGGGCGTTCCCTTCGGCGAGGGCGGCGCGGTGTTCCAGTTGCTCCCCCGCTTCGGCCCCAACCGGGTTTTGCTTACGGAGCTGCTAAACGGGGAGCGGCGCGAGCTGGGCCTCCCCACCGAGCTGGTTACGCCCTGGCGCGATCGCTTGCAGGCGTCTGGGGTAGAAACACACGTTTTCGCCACCCAGACGAGCTTCCGCTTCGAGTAGGCCATGAACCCCGGCGCTGCGTTCCGGTACATGCGGGGGATCGCGCGCGGGGTGCGCCGCGGGGACACGTTCCCGCCCGCCAGCCGCGTTCCGTCCCAGTCGGCCCCGCTTGGCTCCCGTGTTCTTGACACCACCCCCGGCGGCTTCAACCAGCTCGTGGCTTGGGAAACGGTGGAGCACACCATCGGGATCTCGGGTTTAGCAGAGCCGCTCCGCGTGCTGCAGCTCAGCGACGTTCATTTGCGAAAGGCGGACGCTGCGCTGGAGAGCTTGTGCGCCAGGATAACCGCGATTGAGGCGGATCTTGTCGTGCTCACCGGGGATGTTGTCACACGGGGGTGGAGCCGCGAGGCCGCGGACCGGTTTCTATCCGCCATCCCAAAAACAAAATTTGGCTGCTTCGCGATCATCGGCAACTGGGAATACTGGGCGCAAGCGCCGCCGGCGACCTGGCGCTTCGTGCTCGGCCGGCACAACATCCCGCTTCTGTTGGACGAGTCCGTTGACCTCGGGCCGATCCAGCTCGTGGGCACCGACGACGCCTTGGCGGGGATGCCCGACCTGGCGAGGGCCTTCGCGAGTGTCGACTATGCGCGCCCCACCCTCTGTCTGACGCACTCCCCCGCGCTGTTCGATTCCATCGCCCGCCCTGGCGTTCCGTTGGTGCTCGCGGGGCACACGCACGGGGGACAGGTGGTGATTCCCAGGCTCGGGAGCTTCTTTCTCCCTCGTGGCAGCGGCGCGTATCCTTGGGGTTGGTACGAGAACGGTAACAGTCACCTCTTTGTCAGTCGCGGCCTCGGTTGGTCGGTCGCCCCCTTGCGGGTGGCGTGCAAGCCGGAGATCGCGCTGTTGAGGTTGGAACCAGGGTAGGGCGATGGCATAGGCCCGGTCCCTGGGCCAAAAGGCGTGGCCCGCCATCGCGCCGGAGCGCCGTGCTACCCTCCTGAGCCATGCGCTGTCTCGCCCTGCCGCTCCTCGCCCTCCTGTCGTTCGGCGTGCTCGCCCCCGCGCTCGCAATGCCGAAGCCCCCGATGCCTGGGCCCACCCTCGCCACCATCGGCTTCACCGGCCCCGCGGCGTTCCAGACCATCGCCCGCGATGTCACCGACGTCGCCTTTTCCGTCGATCCCAGCCTCGCCTCGGGCGCCGGCCTCTTCGACGACGCCGTTCGCGTGCCCTCGTATGCCCCCGCCAACGTCGCGAAGCTGTCGTCCCGCCTCCGCGCGGATCTCGCCGCGCTCCGTAAGCTCCCCTGGCGCACCTACGACGTGGACACCCAGATCGACGTGCGCTGGATCTTCGCCATCGCGGAGACCCTCGACCACGCGCTCACCGTCGAAAAACTCTACGTTCGCCGCCCGGGACAGTGGCTCGAACCGACCGCCAACAACCTGCTCGCCCTCGAGAGCTACGTCCCTAACCGGCCCGACCTGGAGTCGGCCGTGCTCGCGAAGATCCCGGCGATGGTCGTGGATATGCGGGCGCAGCTCACCGCACCCACCCGTCGCGATCTCTCCATCGGGATCGGCCTTGCCCGCTCCGTCGCCGGCGTCGCCACCACGCACGGAGATGCTGCCGCAGCCGCCGCGCTCACGGGCTGGATCGCCGACGCGGAGAAGCTCACCCCGACCCAGGAATTCGGGGTGATCGGCGCCGAAGCCTACGCCTGGCGTCTCCAGCACGCGATGCTCCTCCCCTGGACGCCCGCCGAGCTGCTCGCCAAGGCCACCGCGGAGCTGGCGCGGGTGGACGCCGAAACGGCCGCCATCCCCGCGCCGCCCGCCCGCGAGCCCACTGCCGCTGAAAAAGCAGCCGCAGCCGCGCTTGATCAGGCCGCCGTCCTCGCGCTGTACGACGGTGTTTCCGAAGCCAACCGCGCCGCTACCCTCCGCGGAGGCTGGGTCTCCATCCCCGCGGGCGTCGGTCCGATCCGTACCCGACCCACGCCGGACGCGCTCATCCCGCTCACCGGCGATGGCGGGAGCATGAACCCGCCCCCCACCTACGACGCCGCCAACGTGAGCTACTGGAACGTCGAGCACTTCGACGCAAGCTGGAGCGCCGAGCGCCGGGCGCAGAGCGTCGTCGGCGCCGCCGACTACCTGGAGAACGGGCTGGGCACCTACTCCGCGCACGAGGGCTGGCCCGGCCACCACCTGCAGCTCGCCATCGCGCGCCTCAACCCCGATCCTATCCGGTCGATCCTGCCGGACTGCGCGCAGAACGAGGGGTGGGCGCTGTACGCAGAGCAGGCGTTCGCCGAGCACGGCGGCTTGGGCCCGGGAAACGGCGCGCGGCGCACCGTTCTGGGGGGGTACCGCGCCCGTGTGGCACGCGTGCTCTATGACGTGAACATCGAGTCGGGAACCTGGACTTTGCAGGCGGCCGCCGACTTCAAGTATGGCACGGCCGCTGGCTTGGGAACGGTGGACGAAGACCTCCTCCGCTCGATCAACTGGCCCACGCAGCTCGTCTGTTACTTTTCAGGCAAACACCAGATCCTGGACATGAAAGCGGCGGCGAAGGCCAAGCTCGGCGCTGCGTTCGACGAGCGCGCGTTTCACGACACGCTCCTCCAAGCCGGCTCGATTCCGCTGGCGCTCACCCGCGCCAAGATCCTCGGCGAGCCGGTGCCGGACTTCCCTCCGGGGTGAACGGGGCGTATATTCGCCGGGATGTTGACGCCGCTCGCCGATTCTCCCCGTCTGCACCTCCACGTCACCGACGTGCTGCGGCAGCAGGCGGTGGAAGCGGTGCAGTTGGCGCGAGAAGTGCGCCGCGATCTGGACTTGATCGACGCCGTGGAGGGCATGGTCGGCCGCATTCGCGACACGGCGCGGGCGCTCGGCCTCGTTCACGTCGAGCGGGCGGCGCTGCGGGCCCTGCGCGGCCTTCGCACCTTGGCGCGCTCCGAGCTGTTGGAGGCGTGCACGGGAGGGGTGCGCGCCGCGCCGCTCCTGCGCCCGATCGTGGTCGTTTCGGCCGGCCAGGACACCGGCGCGCTCCACCGCTCGGCCCAGGCAATGGCCGCCTCCATCCGCATCGTGCCCGACGTGGCCACGGCCCAGCGCGTCGCGGAGGCGGAGGATGCCGCAGCCGTGGTGCTGCCGATCGCCGAGCTTCGTGCATGCGAAGACGCGCATCCGCTCCGCCACCGGTTGCTCTTCGCCTCCGGCCGCGAAGAGGATGTGCCCTCGCGGCTGCTCGCCGCCCAGCGCGGCGCCGCGCAGTACCTCCCCGAGCCCCTCGACCTTCGGCTCGTGGTTCGCCTCGTTCGCGGCCGGCTCGCGGCGTGGCGCCGGAGCGCGTGGCGGGTGCTGGTTGCTGACCGCACCCGGGATCGGGTCGCCGACCTCGCCGCCGCCCTCGCCAGCGAGGAGATCCACACCATCGGGGCTGTGGGCGGGCACAAACTCCTCCAGGCCATCGAAGAAACGGGCCCCGACCTGCTCGTGGTTTCCGCCCCGCTCGACAATATGCCGGTCGGCGAGCTTACGGCGATGCTGCAGGCGCATCATCGATTCGGCTCGCTGCCCCGCCTGTTCTTGTGGGAAGGCGGCCTGATGCCGACCGCGCTCACCGGCCACGACGTCGTCCAGGGGGTTCGCGACGTGCCGGCGCTGCGTGCCCGCGTCCTGGCCGCGCTCGACGATCGTCGCCGCGAACGTGCGCTCCGCGAGCACGACGAGCTCACCGGCGTGCTCTCCGCCGCCGCCATCCTCAATGCTGCGGACCGCGAGATCGCCGTGGCGCGGCGCCGTGCCGAGGCGATGGTGGCGGTGCGGCTGGAGCTCGACGATGCCCTGGGGATCGAGGCTCGGGCGGGGGCGATGGGCCCCGATCAGGCGCTGCGGCTCCTCGCCCAGACGACGCTCAGCACGGTGCGTGAAACCGACGGCGTCGGCGTGATCTCGGGCACCGGCGTGCTCTTGTTGATGCCCGGGTGCACCGCAGAGCACGCGCGAGAGCGGCTTGCCGCGGTGCGGCAGCGCTTCGCCCTTCGGGTGGCGGCCGAGGCCCACCTCACGGGCACCACCTTCTCGGTGGGGCTGGCCGAGGGGATGGACGACGTGCTGCTTCGCGCCGAGCGCCAACTGCTGCTCGCGATGGGGCTCGGCGTGCCCACAAGCGCCTCCACACCGGCCACGCAGCTCCGCTTGCGCATGGGCAAAGGCCCGATCCGGGTGGGTCCGGAGGTGGAATAGGGAAGCCCCCGCGCGGAGAGGGGTTAGGGTGCGCCGTTCGCCCCTGGAGATCGCATGCTGTTGATGCTCTTCGTCACTACCGCCGATGCCAAGAAGCCCAAGGCGCCGCCGCCCCCGCCGGTCAACGCCTGGGGTCACGAAGAAGGCTGGAAGGCAGACTGCTTCTACGGTGCCGACTTCGACAAGCTGCCCGATGGCGACCGAAAGCTCGCCCGGCAGCACGCGCTGGAGGAGATGAAGAAGCAGTGGCTCGGCCAGCGCGATGACGACGTGAAGATGGAAGACACGGTCGTGGACGATGTGGAGACCACCCTGTTCGGCCGCCCCGAGCTGATCGAGCAAGTCGTGGTCGCCAACCTCGAACAGTGCAAGGCGTATATGAAGGGCGGGCCGATCAGCGCGTGGAGCGGCTGGCTCAACCCGCTCTCCGGGAAGCTCACCGCGGGCGAGTGCCTCGTGCCGCTCACGTACACCTTGTTCGACTACCTCGATCTCGGCCGCGGCTGGCAGCGCCCCACCACGATCTGCAAGGGCAACCGCGCCCACATCAACGGCACGATCGCCGACAAGTACCGCATCACCGACAACGGCCCGTGGATCACCGTCGAGGGGGATCCTGCGCAGAAGGCGATCGGCGCGGACTACCCGTGCAACATCGAAGGCTGCTACGTGGGCATGCTCGTCGGCAAGTTTGTGGGTGATGATGGCATCGAAACCACTTTCCCGATCGGTGCGGACAAGATCTTCGTCGCTCCAAGCAACGGTGAATTGAGCTGGGGAATCAACGACACGACCTGGTACGACAACAAGTATTTCAAGTCGGCATCGGTGGAAGACCGCGTCGCCATCACGCTTGAGCCGGCCGAGTAGGTGGCGCGGGGTCGTCGTCGGTCCTCCCCGGGCCGGAAGCTGCTTTTTGCGCTCCTCCCCCTCGTGCTCGTCTTTGGCGGGTTGGAAGCATATTTGTGGGGGAGCGGCTGGCCGCAGATGCCGGAGGGCGCTGTGTTCATCCACAAGGATGTTTACTGGGTGAAGGAGGCGAACCTCAACCTGGAGTCGACGGCCCACAAAGAGCGGGGCGGCTCGTTCCGGGTCAGCACGGATCAGAACGGACTCCGGGCGCCCCTGCACTCGGAAACCAAGCCCGCAGGTGCGTTTCGGGTGATGACGCTTGGCTGTTCCACCACCTTCGGGTGGGGCGTGGACGACGCGGAGAGCTACCCCGCGCGTCTGGAGGCGATCCTCAACGAAGGCGGCCACAAGGTGGAGGTCATCAACGGCGGGCAGCCCGGCTATACGAGCTTTCAGGGGCTTTGGCTCTGGGAGAAGGCGCTGGCGAAGTATGCGCCGGACGTCGTGATCTTCGGCTACCTGGTGCAGGACTCCCGCATCGTGCAGTACACCGATCGCAGTCAGGCCTTGCTCACCCACAACGCCGACTTTCTGAAGCAGAACCTGCTCCATCGGCTCAAGACCTACCTCTGGATCAAAGAGCAGATCGACGCCCGCAGGACGGTGGCCAAGGAGTCGAGCGAAGGTGGCACTCCGCGCATCCCCATCGAGGAGTACGTCGAGAACATCCGCGCCTTCGCGGCGCTCTCCGAGGCCGTGGGCGCGAAGTTCATGCTCTTTGGCTACCCGCTGGAGGTGAGCGGGTACACCGAGTCCCACCGCGCGATGCTGCACGCCGCGAGCAAGGAGTTGCCCGCTCCGATCTTCGACCCGCAGCCGGAGATGACCCGGCGCACCGCGTCGGAAACCCTCTTCTTCCCCGAGGATCGCGGGCACGCCAACGCGGCGGGCAACGACGTGATCGCCCAAGGGATGGCTCAGTTTCTCGTGTCCAACGGGTTGGTGAAATGATGACGACGAAGCGAGATTCTGCTCTGATCCTGCTCACGCTGAACGAGATCGAGGGCCTCCGCGCCTTGTGGGACCAGCTCCCCATCGCCGAGTTCCGCGAGGTCGTGGCCCTCGATGGCGGGAGCACCGATGGCACGCAGGAGTTCTTCAAGGAGAAGGGCATCCCGGTGGTGGTGCAGCCGATTCGTGGCCGCGGGGTTGCGTTTCGCTGCGCGGCTGAGGCGGTGTCGAGCGAGCGCCTCGTGTTCTTCAGCCCCGACGGCAACGAAGATCCCGCCGACATCGTGCGCCTGGACGATCGGCTCCTCGACGGGGCGGATGTCGCCATCGCCCGCCGCTTTGGCCCCGGCGCGGTGAACGAGGAGGACGGCGAGTTCATCAAGCTGCGCGCGCGGGTAAATGACACCCTTTCGCAGGTGGCGAACCGCCTGTTCTACACCGGCCCCCGGGTTTATGACACCATCAACGGCTTCCGGGCCTTGCGCCGGAGCGCGCTGTTGGAGCTGGATACGACGGTGAAACGTTTCCCCATCGAGTACCAGATCACCATCCGCGCCATGCAGCGCGGCTGGCGGATTGACGAGGTGCCGACGAAAGAAGGCCAGCGCATCGGCGGCGAACGCAAAGCGTCGAGCTGGCCTGTGGGGGTGGACCATCTCAAGGTACTGCTGACTGAGCTGCCGCGGAGCCGGTTGTTCACGGCGTGAGCCGGTACCTACAGCTTGAAGTGCGGGTTCTCGATCAGGCCCAGCACGTTCCCGAAGGGATCGCGCACGCTGGCGAACCAGATGCCGCCGCCTACATCCGCGGGCGCCTTCACCTCCACAGCGCCCATCTCCAGGAAGTGTGCGAAGGCGGCGTGGATCTCGGCGACGCCCCACGCCACGCCGCCCGAGTTCGGCGTTTCGTCGGGAACGAGCCCCAGCTCGTAGCCGCCAACCGAGAAGCCGACGTAGAACGGCTCGTCGAAGTAGGGGGATACGCCGAGAGCGCGGGCGTACCAGTCGCGGGCGGCGACGATATCGGGCGCGGCGTAGAAGGCCGTGCGTAGACCGAGGAGGGGCTGCATGTGGAGGCTCCGAAACCTGAACGCCTGTTCTATCCGGATCACAGGGCGGTGTCAACGGGCGGGCGCAGGACCTCCCCAGCTGCCACACGCCGTTTTCGGCACAGCGCTCGGCGCGTGGTGGCGCGCGACGCTGGGCGGTTCGCGAGCTCGGCGCTCGGTGGATCCCGCCCGCCGTGCTCGCTTCCGGTTTCTGAGGGACGATTCGCTGATAATCGGTGTTTGTCGGCAGATGGCTGCACGGCGGGGGCGGGCGCACCTCCAGCGCTCCGGTCGTCGGGATGGTACCCGCAGGGCCCGGCGGGCGGCGTCAGGCACGGGTGAACAGGGGCAGTGGCCCCGGCCAGCACGTGCCCAGCTCCTCGACCGTGTCACACGGGTGGGTCGTCAGCAGCACCATCGGCTCCGCGTGGTCGGCGCAGCGGTACACGGCTATCCAGAGCGGCTCCCGACGGCCTGGCAACATCACGCGGGCCGAGGACACTTCTGCGATGTACGGCGCGCCCTCGCCGTCGTGGGTGAACCGCGTAGCCTCGATCGTACCCAGACGCGGCAGGTCGCGAATCCCGGCGCTGACCACCTGCGTTCCCGATCGCCCCTCCCACCGCAGGCCCCGAGCGCCTCCGCCAGCGCAAGGGCCGCGACGACGTTGTGCGTGAACCGGCGGCGGTCGACGTTCCAGCCGGTCGCGTCGGAGGTGGCTCGGTGTAGTCAGGAAGTGGTCAGGGTGGCGGGGCATTGCATCGCCTTCTACGCGATGGATCGCCGGGTTGGCCCCTGCAGAACTCCCATCGGCATGCGCACCGCAGCGCAGGACTCGGCGGTCGTCACCTGGCCCCACGTGGGGCGTTCCACGACTTTTTTCGCGTCGGCTCCACGTCGTTGTTCGGGGGCACGTTTTCGCAGGGTTCAGACCCCGTGGCGGCCACCCCGTTTGACGGCGGTGGTGGCCCCGCGGGGCGCCTGCGGGAGCCTCAGCGGCTTCGCGCCCCTCCGCGCGCCGGAGAGCGGCCTCCGTTGCAACGCATCTGGGGACAAAAAGCGCCGAGATACGTGGACTTCATGCGAATCCAGGAAGCCTCGGCCCTCCACGAACGTTTGCTCGCCAACCGTCGCAGCCATCGGCAAGCGGAACATCAACTCGCGGTGTTGCTGGCGGAGATGACGGATCGCCGGCTGTTCACCGAGCTCGGCTACGCGTCCGTGTTTGACTACGCCGACCGCGTGCTCGATCTCCCGGCCCGTCAGGCCCGAGACTTGATCCGGATCGGACGACACCTCCCCGATTTTCCCGCGCTCGCGGCGGCGCTCGCCGACGGCCAACTCGGCTGGACCAAAGCCCGGGAGATCGTGTCGGTCGCGACGACGGACACCGAGGCGGCGTGGGTCGAGCGCGCGACCGCGGTTTCGTCGCGCGTGCTTGAACAACAGGTCGCGTGTGCCAGGGTGGGAGAGCTGCCCCCAGACGCCGCAACGGAGCCCGAGCGCGGCCCGGAGCGCCGACGGGTGGTGCTCGATATGCAGGCTTCGGACCTCCAAGTCCTGCGACAGGCCCTTGGCCTCATGCGCGCCCAAATGGGCGTGGACGCCGCGGAGGTGGAGGACGGCGTGCTCGTCGCCGCGCTCGCCCAGCAGTTCCTCCATCACCAGTCGGAACCCGCCGATCCGGCGACCGGCGAACGCTACCGCTTCGTGATCCAGGACTGCCCGGGCTGCGGGGACACGCACGGAGCGGTCGATAACGTTTCGGACACCGTTGTGGCCGAAGCCGCCTGCGACGCGGAGGTGATCGATATGCGCCCCGGACCCTCCCAGGGCCACTCCAGCCGGGTGATCGCGCCGGTGCTCCGCAAGAAGCTATTGAATCGCGCGCAGTGGCGCTGTGAAGTTCCCGGCTGCTGCAGCATGCTTTGGTTGGACATCCATCATCTGCTCGCTCGGGCGGACGGCGGGGGAAACGAGCCGAGAAATCTCGTTGTCCTCTGCTACGGTCATCACCGCGCCGTCCACGCTGGAGGACTTGCACTTGAGCGTGCCTCCCATGATCGACTCACCGTCACACACCGGAACGGCGACTCACGTCGAGGTCCACCGCTCGCCGCAACGTAGACAGGGCCGGCGATTTCTCAAGTCGAGGCGCCTCCGGCACAGCGGCGTGACCGCCTTCCTGTCGCGCTGACGCGGCGCGAGACCCCAACGACGGCTGCGGACCCGTGCCCCCCTGCGACGCTCGGTTGGTCGGCCCGGGTTAGGTGGTCTCCACAGTCGCTTGGAGCAACGCCGAGGATTCCAGCCCCCACGATTGACCAAAAGAAGGCCGTCAACGAAGCGAAACCCATGAGATTGGGGTAGATACTGATGGGCGGGTGTAGTTCGATGTGGGCATGCGCTGCTTCACCTGCGGCTTCCTCCTTGCCGGCCTGACCGCGTGCGACTCGTCCGGCTCGGCCGAATGTGACACCTCGCAAGATCCATGCGAATCGGCCGCCGCCTGGATCGCCGCCTGCGAGAGCTTTCCGACCATCCAGGGCGCGCTGGACGCCGCGGTCGATGGCTCGACCGTGCACGTGTGTCCTGGGGAGCACGGGGAGTCGCTGCACGTGGCGACGGACGACCATCCTTCCCAGCACATCGCCCTCGAAGGCGAGGGTTCGGATACCACGACCATTCAAGCGGCGGCGTTCGACCACGAACAGGACAACGCAAACGTGCGTTGCGATCGGTGTCGAGCGATTGGGAGTGCGCCACCGACAACACGCCCGCAGACATCGAGATGGAAGGCCCGGATGACTCCGATGAGCGCTTCCTCTTCGATTTCGGGTCGGACGCGACGTTTACGTGCGCCGAGAACGCGTGCGCGGAGGACTGACCTGGAGCGGCGTGTGCCATTCGCGGCGCACCGCGAATCGCCGCGACGTTCGGCTGAGGAAGGGGACATGGCCGCGCGATTCGCCCAACCTTGCTACCCTCCGGCGATGCGCCTGCGCTTGCTCCTGCTCGCCCTCCTCGCCGCCTGCACCCCCGCCGCCGACACCGGCGAGTCCGCTGTGGATCCCGACACGCTTGATGCCGACGGCGACGGTGCTTCGCCCGCAGACGGGGATTGCGACGACGACAACGCGGCAGTCGCGCCCGGCGCCACCGAAGTCTGCAATGAGATCGATGATAACTGCGACGGCACCATCGACGAGGACGTTGCGCCGATCTGGTTCGCCGACGCGGACCTCGACGGCTTCGGCGACTTCAAAACCTGGGACTATGCCTGCGAGCAGCCAGCGGGCTTCGTGGCGAACGACCTGGATTGTGACGACACGACGGCCGAGCGCAACCCCGATGCCGCCGAGGTGCCTTACGACGGGATCGATCAGGACTGCACCTCGGAGGATGCGACCTGCGCCGACATGGGCGAAACCTACAGCGGCAACCTGTCGATCGGTGGCGACGACGACCTGTCCGACTTCTGTGCGGACTACGCCAATGTGTCGGGTAACGTGCAGATCATCGGCCGCACCACCGAGGACCTGACGGGGTTGGAGTGCCTGTGTTCGGTGGACGGAGGCTTGCGGGTGTGGTCGTCCACCCTCACCTCGCTGCATGGGCTGGAGGGGTTGGTTTCAGTGGGTCGGCTGGAGCTCATCGGTGATCCAAGCCTTGCATCGCTCGATGGCCTGGACAACCTCACGACGGTGGAGGAGGTGTATCTGTACGATATGCCCGCCCTTGTGTCGGTGTCGGCGCTGGCCCGCGTGTCGGGCGAGCTCACGACGATTCAGTTGCTGGAGCTGCCCGCGCTTGTGAGCGTCGGCGGCTTCGAAGGCATCGAGGGAGCCTCCCTCGTTGAGCTGGATCAGCTTGGTTCGCTGGTGGATGTGAACGGATTCTCCGGGTTGTTCTCCGCGGATCAGCTCACGATGACGACGCTGCCGTCGCTGACATCCCTCGCCGGCTTCGCCGCGTTGGAGGACTGTTCAAACACCGAGATCTCGGGGACGGGGCTGGGATCGCTCGACGGGCTTGGCGCGTTGGGGAGCCTTGATACCCTGGAGGTCGCCGACAATCCTTCGCTCACGACGATGGTGGGCATGGAGGGGCTCACGCGGCTCGGGAATGTGTCGGTGCACGGGAACGGGCGTTTGATGGACGTGGCCGCGCTCGCCGCGGTGGGGGACAATGCGGACCAGGTGATTGTCTACAACAACGCTTCGCTCGCCGATCTCTCCGCGCTTTCGGCAATGGAGTCGGTGACGTACCTCTACCTCAGCGACAACGCGCTGGTGGACTTCTCGGCGCTCTCCGGGCTCACCACGGTGGGCACGATGGCGCTCGGCGAAACGAGGGTGACCTCGCTTTCCGGCTTCGCCTCGCTCAAGACCATCGGGGCGTTCGAGCTTTGGGATGGCGGATACGCGACGTTGGATGGGATGACCGCGGTGACCAAGATCTCCGACCTCGTGCTGAAGGATCTCCTCGACCTCACCACGCTCGAAGCGCTCGCCGGGGTGGACCTCGGCGACATCGAGATCTACGATGCGGACGCGCTGGTTGATCTCCGCGGCCTCGAAGCTTGGACCGGAGGCAGCTCCGACGATCTCGTGCTCGACGACAGCGATTCCCTGACCTCGCTCGCGGGCCTGGAAGGGGTGACCAAGCTCAAGTCACTGGAGATCACGGACAATCCGGCGCTTCCGACCGCGGAGGCGGATGCGCTTTGCCTCGTGGCGCTCGGGGATCCGGCGGATTGTACGATCAGCGGGAACCAGTAGGGGCGGACCCCGTGTCCGCCCGTCCGCGACCGCGATCGGCCGTTACAGCGCCGCCGAAAACGCACCCGACGAGGTGCAATCCGATCCGATGCCGATGGCGACATCGCCCGAGGCGGTAGTCCCCGCGCTGTTTGCTGTGCCGACCAACTCCATCGCGAAGCCGATGGTGCTCTCGTACCCGGCGCACTCGAAGTCGCGGCCGCTGTAGACGCAGGGCAGCGACAGTGGCAGCACGTCGAGCAGCAGCGTGTCGAGCTGCATCTTGCCCGATCGATCGCAGCTCACGTCGATGTCGAGCGCCGCGAGCTCGGAGCCGGCCCCGCAGCCGTCGGATGTCCAGGTGGGGGTGAACGTCCAGGTGCCAACGTCGAGGGGGCAGGTGCTGGAGCCGGTGTCGCCGGTATCAGATGTATCACCTGTATCAGATGTATCGCCGGTATCGGATGTATCACCTGTATCACCGGTATCACCCGTGTCTGGGGTGCCAGTATCTGAGCCGCCACACTCGGAAACTCCGGGGTTGTCGTCGGCCAGCGCGGCGTAGAGCTCCTCGCAGGCGTCGTCGCAGCCGCGAGCTTCGTCTTCGTCGGTGCCCCAGCAGGTGCCGTCTTCGCCGTACCGATCTTCGGCGTCGTCCCACGCATCGCGGTCCACCTCGCGGAGGCACTCGAGATAGTCGGCGCAATCGCCCGTTTGGTCGAACGTCTCGGCGCTGTCGCCGGGGCCTGCGTCGCCGGTGTCCGCGGAGTCCGTGGCCTCCGGGAAGATTCCGGTGCACGCGAGCAGGAAGAGGGTGGCGGGGGCGATGGCGGCAACGATGCGCATGGGAGCTCCGAGCGTGCAGACCATACAGCGGAATTCGTTGGCGCGCCCGGTCGGGGCCGCCGCTCAGTCGTGGGATCCGGTGCCGCGCGCCTTCAACCGGGCGCCGCGCGACTTCTTCGCGGTCAAGCGCCGCTCCTTGGCCCGGCGGGAGGGCTTGGTCGGCCGGCGCGACTTCTGGATGACCCGCGCCGCCTGGACCAGCTTCGCCAGCCGCTCCCTCGCGATCTCGCGGTTGCTGAGCTGACTGCGCTCGTCGCTCACCGACACCATGATGTCGCCCTCGAGGGTGAGGCGGGGGCCGAGGCGGGTGACGAGCGTCATCCGCGCCTCGTCGCCTAGCGTGGGTGAAGTTCGTACGTTCCATCGCAGGGTTACGCGGCTGTCGGTGGTGTTGACACCTTGGCCGCCGGGCCCGCCGGAGCGGCTCGTGCTCACGCGCAGCTCCTCCCCGGGGATGGTCAGGGCGGCATCAATGGGCAGGTCGGCTTCCACGCTGGCTTGGTAATTCGGGGGGCGCCCTTC
Source organism: Deltaproteobacteria bacterium (assembly GCA_014191855.1). Classification (GTDB taxonomy): domain Bacteria; phylum Myxococcota_A; class UBA796; order UBA796; family SXON01; genus SXON01. The sequence continues at coordinate 5,496 of BJHF01000099.1, read as the reverse complement.
GAGTTGAGCGTAGGGCTAAAGTCTGAGGGCCACGGGCCGACTCGGGCGCCATGCTTCACCTGTTCACCCTGTTCGCCTGCGCTCCTTCTGAAACCCCTGCCGACGTGTCCGTGGAGGCCGCGGCGCTCGCTGCGGAGGTGGATTGTTCCGGCGCGGCCGGGCTCTTCGACGACTTCGCGCCCGAGTTCGATGACGCGATCGAGCGCGTGGAGATCACGCGGCTCATCGCCCAGAACTACGAGGAGCTGTTCGGACTCACGCTGCGCTCGGCCAGCTCGGTGACGAGCGCGTCGGACCGCGCAGCCAACGCCCTCGAGATCGCGGCGCGCCTGGAGGAGGCGGTGCGGCTGACGACAGACTTCCCGGAGCTGGCACCGGGGATCTTCGGGTTCGAGCAAGTCGAGTTTACGACAGCTCGCGGGGCCACGGCAGCGGTGCCTGCCTTCATCGACGCGACCGGCGAGGCCGCCGCGTTCGTCGCTGAGGCAGAGCGGGCGTTCTCCCTGGTTGAGCTGCAGTTTCCGCCGGAGTACTTCGGCACGCTGGAGACCTGCGGGTTCATGCTCCCGGAGCTTTCGGACCCCGCGTTCGACACCGACCCGGTGGGCGGCGCGCTGCTCGCAAACGTGGAGGAGGCGCAGGCGTTGGTGGCGGCGATCGAGCAGGCCGACGGCGCCGTGGAGGTGTGGCTCGAGAAGATGCAGGGCTTGGCGGAGCGGAGCTCCAGCGAGACGCTCGGCGACGCGGACCGCCAGAAGGTGCAGCTCCGGTTCGAGCGGGCGGTGGCCAAGATCGACCTCGTGAGCGGGGTGGCGACGTTCAACGATTATCCCATCGCGGACGGGCACTTGGAGGCACGGCGCACGCTCACCCAACCTGGCGCCGCGGACGGCGGAATGATCACGATCCGACTGCCGGATCTCCGCGCGGCGCGGCTGGGCGTGGACGTTGCCATGATCGATGTGAGCACCGCGACAGGCGGGAGGGCGGCGATCGACAGCATTGGGGACGCGATCGAGACGGTGCACGACAATCAGGCTCACTTGGATGCGGTCGGCGCGGTTCTGGAGCTTGAAGCGGGGCGGTTGACGATCGGGGAGTGAGGGTCGGGGATTCACCATCGAGCTGCGTCCCCATCCGCCGCCGCCACGAGCGCCGCAGCGCGCCGGATTGCGCGGCGCGCGTCCGTGGCGTATCCTCACTTCGTGTACGTTCCTCCACGTTTGCGCGCCGGATTGGTCCTCGTCACCGCTGTCGCGATCGGTTGTGCACAGCCGGCGGATTCCTTCGTCGACTCGCCTGCCTTGAACAACGAGATCACGTTGGCGGAGCCGTTGGCGGAGGACTCCGGCGACACAGCCGTTGATTGCAGCGAGGATCCAAATGTGTACCCTGGGGCTCCCGAGCGGTGCAACGGCGTGGACGACGACTGCGACGGCGAGATCGACGAGGACGTTACATCCACGTTCTACCTGGATCTCGATGGGGACGGCCATGGTGCTCCCGGCACGGGGGTGGAGGCGTGCTCGCCCCCCGACGGGTATGTGGCCAACGACGCGGACTGCGATGACGCCCACGCGACGGCCTGGCCTGGCGCCGCCGAAGCTTGCGACGGCCTGGACAACGATTGCGATGCGGAGGTGGATGAGGGGGTCGCGTCTGTCCTGTACGCCGACGTCGATGGTGACACCTACGGAGCCGCCTCCTCGGGAACGGAAGGCTGCCCCGGGCTCGACAGCGGCGTGCTCGACGCCACCGATTGCGACGACAACGACGCCGACGTGTGGCCCGGCGCTCCGGAGCGGTGCAACGGCAACGACGACGACTGCGATGGCAGCGTGCCGGCCGACGAGGCGGACGCGGACAGTGACACCGAGCGCGTTTGCGACGAGGACTGCGATGACGCGGAGCCGCTCGCCTGGGCGGGCGCAATCGAAGAAGCGGGCGACGGCGTGGACAACGACTGCAACGGCGAAGTCGACGCCGACGCCCCGGATTGCGATGTGTTGGTTCGCCATGACACCGAGTCTGTGCAGGCCGCCCTCGACGCCGCGCCAGACGGCTCCGTGATCTGCGTAGCGGGTGGCACGTACGTCGAGTCCATCGATTTCGGTGGCGCGGCCGTCACGCTATGGGGCGTGCACGGAGCCGCGACAACCTTCCTCGACGGGGGCGCCACCGACCGGGTGGTTGACTTCGTGAGCGCGGAGGGCGCCGAGTCGGTACTTTCGGGCTTCACCGTGCAAAACGGATGGTTGGACGTTGGGAATGGCGCCGGGATCCGCATCGTGGATGCGTCGCCCACGCTCACGAACCTCGTCATCGCGGGGAACGAAGCCAGCACGGTATGGGATCAGCGCGGAGGAGGAATCTCGATCGAAGGCGGCGCACCGACGCTCTCCGGCCTCGTCGTAAGGGGGAATGCGGCGATGATCGGGGGAAGCGGCTACCGGTACGGCTACGGTGGTGGGATCTCGTTCGTATCGGACGACTCGATCGTCGAGAACCTCACCGTGCAGGGGAACATCGCCGGCTGGTCGGGAGGCGGTCTTGCTTTCGAAGACAGCCGCGCCGCCATCTTCGGCACGGATATCATTGAGAACGGGCCGGTGCAGGCCGGCGGCGGCGGGGTGTACGTCATGGGGGGCGCCCCGAGCTTCGAGAATGTGCGAATCACGGCGAACGAGGCGCAAGAAGACTACGGCGAGACGGTGGGCGGCGGCGTGTACCTTGATGGGACAGAGGCCACGTTCACCAATGTCGTGATCCGGGACAACACGAGCTGGGGGGTGTACGGCGGCACCGGCGGGGGCGTTTACGTTCAGGGCACGGGCTCGCCGGCCTTCGTCAATGTGGTCGTCGAGCGCAACACGACGGTCGATGCGGGCGGCGGCGTGTACGTGTGGAGCGGCACGCCCACCTTCCAGTACTGTGACATTTACGGGAACACGCCAGACGACACCGGCGGCTTCACCGATCCCACCGGCGCCGAGGGCAACGTGTCGATCGACCCGGAGTTCACCGACGATCTCCTGCACCTGGCTGCGACATCCGCGCTCATCGACGCGGGCGACCCCACCCTCCTTGACCCCGATGAATCCATCTCCGACGTCGGCCTCTTCGGCGGTCCCTCCGCCGGGGATCGCGATCTGGACGGCGATGGTTGGCCGGCCTGGTGGCTCCCCGGCGCGTGGGACGCGATCAGCTCGTCCACATTCGATTGTGACGACGCCGATGCGGCCGTGTACGCGGGCGCCGGATGCTGAACGCTCGCCGTCCCTCAGCCACCGGTCGTGCTTTGAGACCGACGGTGTGAGCATCCCCACTCAGGTGAAACGGGCGCGATCGCATGCATAGCCAGATGAAACCGCGACCCGGATCTCCGCGACGGCCCGGCTCGGTCCCCACGGTACCAAGCGCCTTATTCGTGGGTCGGCCGCAGGCGGTGCGCGACCGCCGAGGCCGACGTTTCATCCGGCTGGGGATGCGGAAATTTCGGTTTCATCTGGGGTGGGATGCCCGCCTCGCGTGTGCGGGAAGAGCGCCAACCGCGCCAACCGAAGCCAGCGTTCATATGGGTGAACATCGAGTTCGGTTGACGCGGCGGCGGGGGGTCTCCGATCGCAAGCCTGCCCGGTCACCGCCGCGGTGCAAGGCCACGCCCTTTGGGCCAGTCACCTGGCCTGCGGCACCGCCCCGCCCGGCCGCCGCATCGAAACCAGGGGCGCCGTGGAGGTGACACCTACGTGACCCTCGGCGTCGACGGTCATGGCGTCCACGCCGGGGAGCGATTCAGCGAGGGCGAGTCCCCGCTCCGGACCGAGGACGAACAGGGCCGTGGAGAGGCCGTCGGCCTGGGTCGCGCTCGCCGAGATTACGGTCGCCGAGCGTAAATCCCGAGCGGGCCAGCCCGTCCTGGGGTTGAGGATGTGGTGGTAGCGCGTGCCGTTCAGCTCGAAGAAGCGCTCATAGTCGCCGCTGGTGGAGACCGAGGCGTCGCTCACCTCCAGCACAGCGAAGCTCTCAGTCGGCTCGCCGCGCGGGTCGCGGACGCCGACGCGCCAGGGGCGCCCATCGTGGTGTCCGGCGGCATAGACCTGCCCGCCAGCGGAGAGCAGAAAATCGGTGCGTCCGCGCTCGCGAAGGGCCGCGGCCGCCAGGTCGAGCGCCCACCCCTTCGCGATGCCGCCGAGGCCGAGGCGCATCCCCGGGTCGGGCAGGCGGACGGCGCCCTCGCGCAGCTCCACGCGTGTGTAGTCTACGAACGCGGCGTGGGCGGCGACCTCGCGCGGGTCGGGGAGCACGGCGCGGTCGAAGTCCCAGAGGCCCCAGAGGGCTGCCCAGCTCACGTCGAAGGCGCCGCCGGTGAGCGCGCCGAGGTCGAGGCCGGCCTGGAGGAGCGCGGCGAGATCGTCGGGGACGGGGACGGGAGGTCCGCCGGCGCCGGCGTTTACGCGCCCGAGCGGCGAGTCGGCGCGCCACTCATTTGCGGTCGCTTCCACGTGCCGGAACACGTCGAACACCACGGTCGCATCGGCCGGATCTTCCACGGTGACGTCGATCCGCGTGGCCATGATTGGGGCGCTGAGGGTGGTCCAGGCGAACGCGTGGGAAGTGGCGAGGACCGCGGTGCAGAGGGCGGCCGTCACGGGGAGGAGTCCTTCGCGGTTCCGGGCGCGCTCGGCGCGGCGAGGCCCGCCAGCGTGGCCGACATTCCACGGAGGTCGGTGATCGCGCCGCGTTGAATAGAGCGAATCACGCCTTCACGGTCGAGTACAAACGTGGTGGGCAGGGCGTCGGGGTTCCAGGCGCGGGCCACGGTGCCCTCGGCGTCCCACGCGATGGGGAAGCGGAGCGCGAGGCGCTGCAACAGGGCGCGCGGCGGCGCGATTTCGCGGTCGATATTCACGCCAAGCACGTGCACGCCGGTGGCGGCCAGCGCGTCCAACAGGGGCAGCTCCGCCAGGCATGGAACGCACCACGTCGCCCAGAAGTTGACCACCAGCGGGGCGCCGCGGAACGTGGCGAGGTCGATGTCGCCCGGTGAGCCCGGGAGGCTGAAACCGGGCGCAGCATCGCCAATTCCTACCGTCGTGCTCGGCGCCGCGCGCGCGAGGCCAGCCATTACCAGCGGCCCCGCGGGCGCGGGGGTGCGCGCCCGCGCCCGTGTGTCACATTCACGCACCGGGAGGCGCTCCGCGGCTTCGCCATAGCGCAGGATCGTGCCCTGGCTCGATCCTGTTCCATACATGTCGCCGCCGACCCACAGCGGCTCGCCCTTGAAGTGCCACACGGCGTGGAAGTCGCCGGCGCCGAACAGCTCGGACTGGGTCCAGGCCTTGCCGTCGAAGAACGCCGCCGTGAGGTAGTTACCGGCCACAAATACGTCTTCTCCGGGGGCTGTCCACACGCCGTTCAGCGGCTGGCCGAGCCCCGACACGTCCATTGCCGTCCAGGCGGCCCCGTCCCAGTGGAAGGCCTCTGGCGCGCCCAAGC
>BJHF01000098.1 GCA_014191855.1 Deltaproteobacteria bacterium | reverse complement strand
GCCCGCTGGCCTCCTGAATCACTGTATTCATAGAAGCCCGCACCGCTCTTGCGGCCAAGCCGGCCAGAACGCACCATCGCCGGAATCACCGGCGACGCATCGAACCGGTCGCCGTAGGCGTCGTTGTTCACGTTGCCCATCGCGAGGTGATACCCGAGGGCGTACCCGGCGGTTCCGGTGTAGGTTCGGGTTACCGCGGAGGAGAGTCCCGACGAGGAGCCCCGATAGACCGATACCTCGCCGGCGTAGCTCGCGGCCCCCGGCGCGCCGACCGCCACGTCGTCGTAGCCGTCCCCGTTGGTGTCTTCGCCGGAGGTCACGGTGAACCCGTAAGAGGTGCTGGACGCGGCTCCCGTAATGTAGCTGGCCGCGGTCGCAGATAATCCAGCAGCCGCGCCATGAAAAACAGAGATCGCGTCGTCCATCGGGGCGCCCGCGATCAAGTCGTCGTAGCCATCGCCGTTCACGTCCCCGAACGCGACGGAATACCCCATGAGCGAGCTCGTTGAGCCGGCCGTCACCGTGGTGTAGGTGGTGGTGTCCAGGCCGCTCGCGCTGCCGTAGTATACCCGCACCCGACCCGTGCGCGTGCTGTACGTGGGTTCGCCCACCGCAACATCGGCGTAGCCGTCGTTGTTCACGTCCCCGCTGGCCATCCCAGCCGGGTACGTCGTTGAGGCGTAGGTCGCCGTCAGGGAGGTGAAGCCCGTGGTGTAGACCGGGTCGATGGCCACCGGATAAACGGCGTCGTTATCGTCCACGACGATGTCGAACCCATGGGGCGTGGTCTCGAACCAGGCGGGCAACGTGGTGTTTACAGCGTCGTGAGCAACCACCGCGGAGACCGACCAAACGGCGCCGTCGTCGGTGTCGATGCGAAGTTTGTCACCGGTTGCGGTAGCGTAGGCGTCGGGCGTGGAGAGCTCGAGGCGAACCGGGCCGTCACCCTCGGGCGGGGTCGCGAGGTCAAAGCCCTGCTCGAAGCCCCGATGGAGCGGGATCCACCACTCGGTGGCGCCCTGCCCGCGGTCGGCCGTGAAGCGAGTGGCCTCCCCGGCCTGGTTGACCGACTCAACGCGGGGCGACGCCGGCAGGGCGGGGGCGCCGAGGCCGTCCCGTCCGAGGGCATCGATCGTGACCCGAAACACGCTTCCATTGTCCGTGGTCGCAGCGGCCCCTTCCGCATCGAGGTGTAACTCCGCCGCGCCGGACATCGTGACGCTGAACGACTCTGGCCGCGACGACAGCTCCTCGGTGCAAGCGGCCAGGGCGAGCAGAAACGAGGCGCGCCAGGGCGAGGGGGACAGGGGGTGGGTCACCAAGCGCTCCGGGGGCGAGCGGTCAGTCTACCTCATGACCGTTCTCGTGGCCGCAAGCGGCCGCCGCCGCCGTTCTCACTCCGGCAACAAAGCATCCACGAACGCCGCCGCGTCGAAGTCCCGTAGATCGTCGATCTTCTCGCCGACGCCCACCAGCTTCACCGGCAGCCCAAACTCCTCCGCGATCGCGATGACCACGCCGCCCTTCGCCGTGCCGTCCAGCTTGGTAAGCACCACCCCCGTAACGCCCGCGACATCCTTGAAGATCCTCGCTTGCGAAAGCGCGTTCTGGCCCATCGTCGCATCGAGCACCAAAAGCACCTCGTGCGGCGCCCCCGGGACGATCTTTCCGATCACCCGGCGCACCTTCCCCAATTCGTCCATCAGCCCCTTCTGCGCCTGGAGCCGCCCCGCGGTGTCGCAGAGCACCACGTCGATCTCGCGCGCCTTCGCCGACTCTACCGTCTGGTGGGCGACGGCCGCCGGATCACTGCCTTCTTCCCCGGCGATCACCTCTACGCCCGCGCGCTCCCCCCACACCTTGAGCTGCTCGATCGCGCCGGCCCGGAACGTATCCCCCGCGCCCAGGATTACGCTTTTGCCGCCCGCTTTCAGGCGCCAAGCGAGCTTGCCAATCGTCGTCGTCTTCCCGCTTCCGTTGACACCGACCACCAGGATCACGTGCGGACCAGGCCCGATCACCAGCCGCGAATCGACCTTGTCCAGCCGGGACCGGATCGCGGCACGCAGCGCAGCTTTGCGATCCGCGGCGTCCGCCACCTCGGCCGCAAGGCTTGCCGAAGTTTTGGCACCCACATCCGCGCGTACCAGCGCTTCTTCCAGCGCTTCGAGCGCCTCCCGCGTCTCCCGACCGCGGTCGAACAATCCCGCGAAAATATCCCGCGTTCGCGAAAGCGCCGCAAGCAGCGGGTTGGGACCGCGCCCCACGACCACCGGCGGCGCCGACACCGCGTCGAGCGGGCCGGAAATGCGTGGGGGCTGCATCGCGTTGCGGTACACGATGTAGAGAACCACAAACCCAACGATGATACAAACGAGGATCAGGCCGCTCATGCGCCCTCCAACTTTACGGTTACGAGGCGGCTCGCGCCGGGCTCGGGCATGGTGATGCCATACAGGACGTCGGCCGCTTCCATGGTCTTCTTGTTGTGCGTGATCACGATGAACTGGGAGACTTCGGCCATGCTTCGCAGCATGGTGTTGAAGCGCCCGCCGTTGCCTTCGTCCAGCGGCGCATCTACCTCGTCGAGCAGCGCGAACGGCGAGGGCTTGACCTTGAACAACGCGAAGATGAGCCCGATGGCGGCCATGGCTTTCTCGCCGCCTGACAGCAGCGAGAGCACCTGCACCTTCTTGCCCGGCGGCTGCACCAACATCTCGACGCCGCATGTCAGGAGGTCTTCGGCGTCTGTGAGATCCAGCCGGGCCGAGCCCCCCCCCACGAGTGTCGGATACAGCGTGGCGAAGTGTTCGTGCACCAGGTCGAAGGTCTCGCGGAAGCGCTCGCGGCAGGTCTGGTTGATTCGTGCGATCGCCGACTCGATCACCTCCATCGCCTGGTCGAGGTCCTTGCGTTGCCGGTCGATGTCGAGGAAGGTCGCCCGGACCGCGTGATACTCGCCGATCGACTCCAGGTTCGTCTCCCCCAGCTTGAACAACTGTTCGCGCAGTAATTCCACGCTTTTGTGGCGCTCGGTGATCTCCGCGTCCGCCAAATCCAGGGCCCTCGCGTCCAAGCGAAGCACGGCCACCGCCTCCGCGCCAAGCTCGGCTTCCGGCTCCGTCGGCTGCCAGCCGGGCACGAGCAGGGCCCCGTCGCGGTCCACGCGGTCGAGCAGCGAGGGCAACGACATGCCGTGCCGCTCCTCCGTGGTGCGAAGCAGCTCCTCCACGGCGCCCTTCACCTTCTGCCACGCCACCTCCGCAGCGCTCTGCTTGTCCTTCGCAGCGTCGCGCCGGTCCCGCGCCGAACGCGTGGCAAGATCCTCCACGCGAACATGCTCCTTCTCCTCTTTCGCCTTCGCCCTCGCGATCTCCAGCTCCGCCGCCACCGCGCCCTGCTCCTCGCCGAGCCGCTGGAGCGTTTCCCGCGTCGTCGCCTGATCGAGCGCCAACTGCACCAGGCGCGCTTCGAGGTCCGTGCGCTCCGCCGCGATCTGCTCCACCCGCATCGCCGCGCGCTCCGCCCGCCCTCGCGCCGCCACGGCCAACTGCCCCTGCTGGATCGCCTCCCGCTGCAACGACGCAGCGTTCAGGCGCAGCGTCTGGGATCGTTCACTCGCCTCCGCCAGGATCGGCTCCACGCGCTCCAATTCCACCTGCTCCACGCGCACCGCGCTCTCCGCGGCGACCTGCGCCGCGTCCGCCCGCGCCGCCTCCTCCGCCAGCCGCTTGCCGTCGTTCGTGTACGCCGCCTCCAGCCCGGCCAGCAGCTCGCCTTCCCGTTGCACCGCCTCGGCGGCCCGCGCCTGCCGCAGCGCCTCCGCCTCCACTTCGCGCACCCGGTGCCGCGCCTCGGCCACCACCTGCTCCGCCCGACGTGCCTCGGCCCGCGCCGCCTCCAGCGCCTGCGCTTCCGTCAAGACCAACGCCTCGATGGCCGCTTGTTGCTCCACGATCGCCGAGTCCGCAACGCCCAACGCCGCTCGTGCCGCCAGCACCTCCGCCTCACGCGCCGCCACCGGCACCGCCGCCAACGACGCCGCCACCTCCTCCATCTCCCGCCGCCGCCGGACGGAGGCCAGGGCCGCCCCGGTCTCCGCGCCCAAAACCAACAGCCCGTCGCGCCGGATCACCGCGCCCTCGCGGGTAACGACCGTTCTCCCCGGCTTCCAGGCCACCCACGCCGCCGCGAGATCATCGACCATCACCGCGTCGGGGAGCAAGGCCGCAAGCGCCGCACGCCCGGCCACGTCCTGGGCCAATTCGGCGGCGAGCCCTTCCACCGGCGTTGGCGGCGCGAGATCGAGCGCCAGCACCCGAAGGCGGGAGTCCTTGGCCGCCGCCACCACCCGACTCGCCGTCGCCGCGTCCGGCACGAGCACGGTGTCCAGCGCCCCATCGAGCGCCCGCGCCACCTGCCGCTCCAGCCGCTCCGGGATCCGCAGGTGCTCCCCGAGCACGCCGTTTGCTCCTGCAACCCCGAGCGCCGCCTTCACGCCGTCGGGCAAGTCCGCGTGGCGACGCTCCATGTCCGCCAGGGCATCGTGCCGCGCCCGGAAGCGCTCGCGCTCACGCGTCGCCTCGCTCAGCGCCGTCTCCGCCGCGCGGATGGCCTCCGCCGCTCTACCCCTCGCCTGCATCAGCGGCGCCAGCGCTGCTCGGGCTGCGTCGATCCTGCCCTTTCCCGCCGCCCCCTCTCCTTCGACGCGCGCCTTTGCGGCCAGCGCCGCCGCCTCCGCCGTCGTGAGCGCACCCCGCACCCGCACCAGCTCTTCGTCGGCCCGCGAGGGCCCCAGCTCCGTGATCGCCCGGCGGTGCCGCTCGGTTCGCGCGTCCAGCTCCGCCCGGCGTGCCTGGAGGCCGGCCTGCTGGCCGCGCACCCGCACCGTCGCATCGAGCGCCGCCGAAGCAGCCCGTTTCGCCCGTTCCAGCCGCTCTTTCGCCGCCGCGCTCGCGACGTGCGCCTCCTGCAAGGCCCGCTGCGCCGCCTCCGCGTCGGCCCGCACCCGCGAGAGCTCCCCCTCCGCGGCCATCGACGCCGTTTCCGCCGTTTCCGCCTCGGCTCCCGCCGTGTCGCGTTCCTGCCGCTGCACTTCCTGATCCCGGTCCAACTGCTTCAGCCGCGCCGTGTCTTTCTCGGTTTCGCGCTCCTGAAACACCCGCGCGCTGTCCTCGACCCGCCGCTGCGCTTCGACCTCGTTCAGCCGGTCCCGCACCCGCCCGGCCTCCGCTTCGGCGGCCTCGTGCAACCCGCGCCGACGCTCCAGCTCCTCGTCGTGACGCGCCACCGCGCGCCCCGCCTCCTCCAGCTCCGTGTTCGCCGCCCGCAACCGCTCGTTGAGCACCTTTCGATCCGCCGCCAACCCGCCGAACCGCGCCAGCGCCAGGGTCAGCTCCTCCTGTCGGAACCGCGCCCCGAGGTTCTGCGCCCGAAGCGCCCGTTGCACCTGCCGCTCCGCCCCCTTGAGCTGCCGCCCGAGGTCGTCATGCAGGTCCGCTACTTTTTCGAGCGCCTCCCGCGTTTGCGCCAGCTTGTCCAACGACTCTTCTCGGCGCGCCTTGTACCGGCTGATCCCCGCCGCCTCCTCGATGAGGCTGCGGCGCTCTACCGGCCGTGCATGCACGATCTGCCCGATACGCCCCTGCTCGATGAACGAATAAAGCCGGTTCCCAACACCCGTATCCATGAACAGGTCGGTGATGTCCCGCAGCCGCACCTTCTCGTCGTTCACGCGGTAGTCGCTCGCCCCATCCTTGTAGAGCCTCCGGGTGACCTCCAGCTCGGGGAACCGTTGCCAAACGCCGGGAAAGGGCTCGTCCCCCGCCACGAAGGTCAACGAAACCTCCGCGAAGCCCACGCCGTTCCGCGTGGAGCTCCCCGCGAAGATCACGTCGCTCATCGAGTCCCCCCGCAGGGACTTCGCGCTTTGTTCGCCGATACACCAGCGCACCGCATCCACGATGTTGCTTTTGCCGCACCCGTTCGGCCCCACGACGCAGGAGATCCCCGCGCCAAAGTGCAATGTGGCCCGGTCCGCGAAGGACTTGAAGCCCTGCAGCTCGAGCTTTCGGATACGCAACGACCACTCCGGCAGCGGGGCTTATCGCGAGGGGGGCCGATGTGGGCGGCGCGGACGACCGCGAGAGCGGCGAGCCGGGCCCGTGGTCAGGCGGGGTGGCGGTGCGCGGCGCGTAGCAAGCGCGGGTGGGTGATGCGATGGGCCCGATTTCGGGGCCAGAGCGGATCGCCCCGCATCGCGTTTCAACCGCGACAGTATCGCGACACTGGAAACTTCGCCTCGGTGGCGCCGCGATCCGCCGCGACTTCCGCCAAGGCAATCGAGACCAGGCTGCGCGGATCGCCCTGACACTTGCTCGCCAGCCTCTCGTGCCCAGGCGCGACTCCCGGCCCCAACCGATCTCGACCTACTCGCGGGAGTACCCTCATCCCGGTTGAACATTTCAACCGATCTCGACCTACTCGCGGGAGTACCTTCACCCCGGTTGAGCATTTCAACCGATCTCGACCTACTCACCGGAGTAGCCTCACCCCGGTTGAGCGCTGTCGCCTTTCGCACCCGCGCCTGCTCGCCGTGCCACCCTACACCCAAGAGCTCCCCGATGTCCTACGCCACGTTCAGCTACCACCGGTACGACGATCTACAGCTTCAAGTGCGACGAATGCGGGGAAACCCCTTCCAAAAAGGCCTGCGCGAGCTGAGGCCCGGCGGGGGCACCCAAGTCGGCCGCTACTTCGCGGGCGGGTGACGGTGCGCGGGAGTCGGGAGGGCAGTGGCCATACGTCATGCTATCACGGACCGCATGTCCATGCTCCGCTTGATCGTCGCCGGCCTCTGCGCCGCGCTGCTCGCCCTGTCGGCGTTCGGCCACTCCGTGATCGGGTGGTCGGTGCTCGCGCCCGAGGTGAAGGCGGCGGGCGCTGACGATGAAATGCTCACCACGTTGGCGATCTCCTGGCGCTTGGGTGGCGCGGCGATGCTGATCTTCTCGGCGCTGGTCGTGGATACCCTGCGGCGTCACCGTCGCGATGCTCGGGTGTCCCTGGCGCCGCTCGTGATCATCGGCGCTGGCTACTGCCTATATGGAGCCTGGGCGTTCGTCACATCCGGCATGGAACCTTTCTTTTTCGTGCTGTTTGTGGTGCCAGGCGCCGTGCTGGCGGCGTCGGGAATCGAGCGGCGAGATCGGTAGGGCGATGCGCGAATCCCGTTGGCCTTCGTCAGGTTTTCGTCGCGGCGCATCGCGGGCCGCGACGCACAGCCTGGCGATGGTCGTCGGCTGCGGAGATCTCGCCGACCCGGGCGAGGTCACCGAGCTGCGCGCCGCCGCCGTGGGATGGGTGCTCCTCGATCGCGGGTGGGACGGGACCGGCACAGTGTGTGTGTCGGTGAGAGCGCTCGGCGAAAGGGGGGGAGGCTCCATCCCAGCCGAGAGCTGCGAAGTCGGTGCCTCCGACGCCGATGACCTGGTCACCTCGCTCCAGGCGCACCACTACGCCGTGAAGGACGCCAGCGCCTGCGCCATCGGCACGGCGCCCTACGGGGTCGGCTGTTATTCCCCCGCGGTGGACGCCGAAACGGGGGAGTGGGCCACGCTGTATTGGGCAAGTTGTCCCACGGACAACGGCGATGGCTCGGTGTCCGTTCGCGTGCAGCGCTACAATTGTGATCTTAGCGCAGCCGGATATCTCTGCACCGCCACCCGCACGCTCTCCGGATGGGATGTGAGCACCTGCTTGTTGGAGTGGATTTCCTGAGTGGCCCTACCGCGAGGTGGCGCGGATCCAGCGTGCGTTGTACACGGCGAGTCATGCCCCGCGCCTTCTTCCCGCACACCCTCAACGACGTTGTGCACGCCGTGGACGGCGCTTTCGGGCTCGTCGTCGGCGATCTCCCCGACGGCACCATCTGGGTGCTCAAGCGCGGGCGGCGCGAGCCGGGTTTCACGCTCACGCACTACGCAGACGCGCAACGCAGTCGTGAGCTGGCGCGGGAGCTCGTCGTCGACAGGCGCGCCGCGATCAACCGCTTCGCCGAGCTGATTGTGCTGAACGAGCGGCTGTAGGGGAATCGAGGCTCAGGCCACCCGCCCCCTCGAAGTTCTGAGAATCGGGTCGGGACCAGCCCGGTTACTTGGCGGGCGGGTGACGATGCGCGAGGCCCGATCACCTTCATCAGGTTTTCTTCGCGGCGCATCGCGGGTTCCGTGGCGCTACAAATACCTCACGACCTCCGGAAGCGTCGCCAGGTGGGCGTACACGGCGAGCACGGTTTCCGCGCGGTCGCAAGGCAGGGTTACCCTCAGCGACACGTAGGTCCCCTTCGCGGAGGGCACCTGCACCTCGCGGTCGCCGAGCGAATCGAGACCGCAGAACGCCGCGAGCGACGCCGAAACACGCGCCGCCGAGCCCGGTCCCGCGCGCACGATCACGTGAAAACGGTGATCGCTCGGGAAGGTGTGTTGAGCGTTCAGCAGCGCCAGCGCGCCTTCGGTGTCCATCGTCGCTACTCCTCGTACAGGCCCACGGCCTTGAGCTGGTCGATCATGTATTGGGTGCGGTAGGGAAAATACTCGTCCTGCAAGCGGGTGTACTCGTCCATCCACTCCACATCGCGGGTGTACGGTTGGGTACGGTAGGTGTCCCCCCACCGGGCCGACTCGCCCAACAGCGCACTCCACACCTCGTCGGCGCGCGCGGCGTACCGGGCGGAGGCCACCGCGGGGGTGAGCGCGCCGTTCCCGGTCAGCACCTCGTGCGCTCGCGCCGAATACCGCGCTCGAAAGGCGTCGTTGTCCCAAAGGCGATGGTATGCGTGGGAGGCGTGCCCGGCCACATCCACGTCCACGTTCGTCGTGTCGGCCGCATCCCACAACGAATACTCCATGTCCCAAACGAAGAACCGGTACCCCGCGCCCGCCTCCCGCTTGCGGACACCGCGCTGGTTGTTGCCTTCGAAACAGCAAGGGCCGTCGCGATTGGTGGTGTACTGGTGGATGAGCATCCAGTCGATCAGGTCGTCGATGTCGAGGTATTCGGACAGCGCGGTCACCGCATCGTCGTCGGACAAGTCGGCGTCCGCCAGGGCGATCATCGTGTTGTACGCGTCGAGATCACCGTCGATGGCTTCGTTGGTGGTAACCCGGCGATTCACGGCGTCGTATTCCTCGTCCGTGCCGCCCAGGTATTCCTCAGCAAAGCCCGCGTCCGGTCGTTCGACGGGCATGTAGAGGCCCCAATACAAGCCGTCGAGGTACAGGTGCACGTAGGTCGCGTGCCCGTCCAGCTTGCCCATGTCGCGCGCCGTGTCCCGCGCGAACGCGTCGTGGAGGTACTGCGCCTGCGCGGGGTCGCGGAAGTCCAGCCACGTCTTCGAGCCGCCGGCCCGCAGCACGATGCTGTCGAAGCGCTCGGCAGAGCTGTCGGTGAACAGCGGCCACTCGAGCTTCGAAGCTCCGTATTCAGCCTGGAACTGCACGCGGAAGCTGTGTTTGAGCGTGGAGGAGTGATAACGCCATCCATACCCGTGCACCTGGAGCTTGGCGTCCTGCTGGAAGCCGGTGCTGCCGTCCGGCTCGATCCATTCCAGCGAAACGCGGCGCTCCCATTCGTCGCCGCGGGAAGCGCTGTTGGTGTAGAAGCCATCGTCGCCAAACAGATCGTCGATCCCGGTCACGATGGAGAGCGTCGGGATCGAGCGCAGCCCTTCCAACAACTCGGCGCGAATCGCGGGGTCCTCCGCGATCTCCGGGTCCATCTCATAGTCGGCGGTGTAGGCACCTTCCGACTGGCTGTTCCACACCGTGGGGAAGCCCGCAGGCGCGCTTGGCTGGGCCAACACATCGTCGAGAAACAGGTAAGTATGCGTTTCGGCCAGACTGTCATTCCATCCGGCTCGAGTCGCGACTGCGCGCAGGTAGGCCGTGGTGGGAACATCGATCTCCACGCTGGCGGCCGAGGACGCAGATGCGGGAGCCACCTCGGTCCCGTTCCCCTCCCCGGGCAGCGTGCCGTCTGTCGTGTACCAGAGCGTCGCGCCGACCGGCGCGGTGATGGTCACGTGCTGCTCGGCGTCGTAGAAGCCGCGGGGCGGGGCGAACGTTGGCGGGTCCAACGGACCGTTCCCCGCCGCCCCGTTCGGCTCTCCGGGGGTCGGGACCGAAAAATAACCCGCTTCCCCTGGAGTGAACCACTGGGCCGTGAGCGTCGGCGCCAACAAGAAGTCTTCGTCGTCTGCGGTTACGTTCTCGCCAAGCACCGCGAGGATGTGCTCCCCCGCCGCGAACGATTGCAGGTTCAAGGTGAACGACTCAACCGCCGTTGCTTCGTGTGCCTCGGGAGCCCCGACGTTTCCCTCGGCCACCGCCTCGTCGATCGTGGCCGTGAACGCATCGTCGTACTGGATGGCGAGTACGACCCGCGTCGGCGCGCCGCTATCGAGGGTGAACGGCACCCGGAGCCCGGCCGTGCTCCCGCTCATCCACGCAGTCACGTCCGTCGCGATCACGTTGCTGTAGGGCGCCACCACCGCACCGGTGACCGCGACCTCGGCGAGCGACAGCCACTCGCTCGATCCGGAGCCGTTGACCGCGGTTTTCTGGAGGCGGACGAACCGGCCGATGGGGGTACCCTCCACCGGGAGCGTGGTCACCTGATCGGGGGCCGTCGGCGTTTCGCCCTCGGCGACAGGGTTCAGCACCGCGCTCTCCCACACCTCGCTGCCCGAGGCGTCGAGCACCTGAACGACGACGTTGTAGAGCCGCTCGGCACAACAACTGTACCGGTTCACCAACTGGATCTCGGAGATGGCGTAGTCCGCGTCCAGCTCCACCTGCCACCAAGGGTCGAGATCCCCGGTGTTGGTGTGGGAGAAGGTGGACGGATCGCCGTCCACCGCCATCGCCCCGGTGAAGCCCGGGTAATCGCTGGACTGGGTGGCGGGGCGCTCGATAGCGCGTTCGCCAGGCTCGCCGCCGGTCACCGTGCGGTCAAAGCCGACGGGCAGCACGACGGGCGTCCACCCCGAGTCTTCGTAGGTGGCAGCGCCAAATTCGCTTGGCGGCGCGCCCGTGAACCGCCCAGGCGAACCCGCGCCGAGGAGCACCTGCTCGGTGTAGGGCTCGTCAAGCCCATAACTCTCGTTCTCGGCCAGCTTCGGCACGTCGAGGCGGTCAGCCTCCGCGCCGTCCGGGCCCAGCAGGGTGAGCACCACCCCGTCGGAGTCGAGCTTGGCGTCAACGAGCCGGAGCTCGCCGGGCAGCATCGTGCCGGTCCCGATGTCCAAACCCGCTGAGTCGCCTTCTGCGAGCTGCCAACCGGCCAGGTCAACGGGTGCATCGCCGGCATTGTACAGCTCGATCCAGTCGCCAGGGTCGCCCTTGGCCATCACCTCGTTGATGCGGAGGGAAGCGGTTGTCGTGGTGGGCCCGGCGGTTTCGCCTGTCGTGGACGTTGTCGCTGGGGTCTGGCACGCGAGGAGGAGTAGGGCGCTCGCAACCCCCCCTCCGGCGCTGCGCGCCACCTCCCCCCGCGTTGCGGGGGGAGGACGGAGGGGGGCAGCCACGGGTGCCTTCACCGTACCCACAGCGCCTCCGCCCCACCTACGTTGCCGTAGCTGATCCACGTGCCGCCCCAGGAGGCGGCGAGGAAGTAGCTGGCATCGCCCCCGCAGAGCGTGAGCCCGGCGTTGGCCGAGTCGTACTCGGAGAAGTCCCACCCCGAGCCCAGCGAGCCGTGTCCCTTACAATCGAGGGTCGCCCCCGCCGGGTTGTTCACCGCCCCGCTGCCCGCATCGGTGTACGAAGCCGGCCCACCGCACCAGTAATACCCGGTTTCTCCGCCGAACAACAAGTAACCCGGCTCGCCGAAGCGCACTCGCAGCTCCGACCGGGGGATGGTACGCGACGTGTAGGTTCGCGATCCGTACGCCGCCGCCGAAACGCGCAGCTCCGACCAATCGAGCGCCTCGATGTCCGCCCAACCGAGCGCGGGCGCGGCGCTGGCGCTGGACAGCTCAGGCGAGCTTGCCAGCGCATCCATCCCAACCTCGCCCGCGCCAAACGTGCCCTGGCTGCCGGTGCTCGTCGTGTTGCGGTTGAACACCAGCGTCCACCCGCCCGTGGCCATGTCACACCACACCTCGGCTTGGGTACCGCTCGGAAAATCCAGCCAGTAAGAACCATCTTCCGCGGCGGGCACGGCGGCGAGGATCTCCGCGCAGGTCGTGGCCGCGCACGCCGGCGCGGATCCAAATCCGGAGTTCTCAACCCCGTCGCAGTCGCGATCGATGTCGTTGCAGGCCTCTTCCGCGCCGGGGTGGATGGTCGCATCCACGTCGTCGCAGTCGCCGGCCTGGATCGCCGCGCCCGGGCCGACTTCGCAGGCGTGAACAAGGGAATCCGCGTCTCCCCACCCATCCGCGTCGGCGTCGGCGTAAAACGGGAGCGCGTCTACCACCCCGCCCTCGGCCTGCGCGCTGTCGTCGTCGTCGATGAGCGCGTCGCAGTCGTCGTCGAGCCCGTTGCACACCTCCGAGGCGGTGGGCGACACCGAGCCGTCGGTATCGTCGCAATCATCGGAGGTCGAAACGCCGTTCTCGCAAGCGACGGCGGTGGCGGCATCCCCGTGCCCGTCGGCATCCCGGTCGGCGAAGCAGTCGCGACTTCCAGGCGTCGAAGTGGTCGTCGTCGTGCGGCACCCGCTCGCCAACAGCGCGAGGCCGACGGCCCAACCCAGCCACCCTGCGCCGGCGGCCGAAGCACACCCCGTCATTTCCGCAATCATCTCCGCAGGAAGCGCGGTATCCACCTCACCCAACACGCCACCCCCCTCTCCGCGCAGCGCCGAGAGGTCCTGCTCGCCCCCCTCCCACCGGTTGGGCGCTGCATACGTTGACCGAGTCGAGGCGCCATAGTCCGCGGAGCCCGCCGCGGTCTTCTCGCTCGGGTTTACCAACAGCGCCCCCACTTCGTGCGCCCCGATCCCGCGGCGCGGCGCGATCCCCTCCCCGACCGGACCGAACCGGCGAAACCCATCGGCGTCCCAGGCGGTCAACTGCCACTCCTGCGCGCTCACCCGGAAGCCTCCGCTTTTGGCGTAGTCCCCCTCCGGCGTCGCCCTCAACTGCGCCCGCCAGTCGCCGCTGTCGGGGTCCAACGTGGCATCTTCGGGCAACCCGCTCGACACCGTGAGCAGGGTTCCCGCTCGCACATGGGCAAAGACGTCTGCGTCCGAAAAGGCGATCGCTCCAGCCGGCCCGCGCAGATCGCTCATGGTGAGCCGCCAACCGCGAAGGTCCACGTCCCGCGTAACCACCAGCTCGATCCAAGCGCCCCCGTTTCCCTCCAACACCCCCAAGGCGTCGTCCGCGCCGCTGCCCTCGAAGTCGCGAACGTCCAGCGTCGCATCCACGGCAACCGCGTTCCACTCGTTCAGCACCAGCGGGCTGGGCTCCGAAACCGTGTAGTCGCCCACCTCCACGGGTCCCCAGGTGTCGCCCACCCGCAACCGGGCGCGCAGGACCATCCCGTGATCCACCGTCGCCACCGCCACCCCGCCCGCGGCCAAAACCGCCGTCGGCGCAGGTTCGCCGCCTTCCTGTCGGGGGTCCGTGCCGTCTGTCGTGTACCACAGCTCCGCGTCCAGGCTGCCCGGAACCTCCACGCTCACGTCATCGCCCACCGTCAACTCCCCCGATTCGATCGACAGGATCGGCGCCGGAACTGGATACCAACCCGCGGCCTTCATCTGCCGAAGCAGCTCGTCTGTTCGATAGGGGAAGTAGGTGTCCAACAGCCGTGCGCGTTCGGTCATCCATTCGCCGTCGCGATCCCACCACCCGTACCCCCAACGCGCCGACTCGGCGACGACGGCCTCCTCGATGCTGTCCGCGATGCGCTCGTACCGCTCCCCTGCCCGCTCCGCCGTCAGCGGTCCGCCGGACTCCAGGTTGCGGTGGATCGCGTCGGCCAATGCAACGCGGAAATCAGGGTCTCCCGCGGCGTACAGCGCCGGAAAGATGTCGGCCGGGCCCGGCAGGTAGAGGGCGTTCACGGTGTAGTCGTAGTAGATGCAGATATCGCTGTCGGAGCTGTAGAACCGGAAGCCGCCGGAGTTGGCCGCCGAGGGGCCGGCCGCCGCCCAATTGTGGTAGTTCGACCAGTCCCAGGTGTTGCCCGCGTAGTAATTCAGCACCATGTAGTCGAGGTAATGATCCAGCCGGAGATAGTCCTGGATCGCGGCGACGTCGGAAATGTTCGACATGACGCCGGACCACCCCGCGCCCGTGCCGCTCTTCACCGTGCCTTCGTTTACGCCTTCGTAGTCGGCGTCGTCGCCCCCCAGATAATGCGACAGGAAGTCCGCATTGAAGCGCTCTCGCACATGATAAATACCGATGTAGCTCCCGTTTTCATACACATGTGCGAAGCGCCCATGGGGGGCGGTGTGCCCCATCTCGAGCTGAGACGCGTCCATCCAGTCGTTTCGGGTGTATTGCCCCTGCGCGCCGAGGTAGAACACCGAGTCGTGGCCCGAGCGCAGGCTCAACGCGTCCTGCTCCGCGGAAGGCGCGATGCCGGGCTCGTCGAGGCTCCAGAAGTCGAAGTCTACGTTGGTTGGGCCGAAGTCGCCGTTGAAGTAGAGCCGGAGGCTGGTCTTGGGGTAGCCGAGGCTCGTGGTGCCGGTACGCGCGACCGCGCAATTCACCTGGAGATCGTCCCCGTTCGGGTCAATCCACTCCGCCGAGGCGGCCACCTTGGTGGTCCACAGGCTGCTCGCGCTCACGATCGACACCGAGGGCAGCTCGCCCAGCGTGCGGAGCACGGGCGCCTCGTACGCCGCGCTCGTCGTGATCGCGGGGTCCATCGCCGCTTGTTGAACGATGTCGGCCGGAAAGAGGTACGTGTGGGTAACGGTCGTCCCGCGAACGCCGTCGGCACTGACTTCGACCGCACGCACGATGAGGGTGCCGTCCACCTCGAACGGCCCCGAGTAAGCGAGGCTCGGTTCGGAGCCGTCTACGCTCACCAGCAGCGCGTCGGCGGGATCTTCTGGGGCCACTACGAGCGTGAAGGCGGTCTCGAAGACCCCCCGCTCAACGGAGAAGGTCGGATCACCGGCGGCGAACGCAAAGGGGACGAAGAGGAGCACGAGGACAGTGTAGCCGGATACGTCCTCGGGCATGCACCTCCTCTTCCTCGCCGCCTGCGAAGCCCCCGTGGAAACACCCGACACCGGCGACTCCGGGGACTCCGGTTCGGCGGATACGAGCGCGCCCTACACCCCGGTTTGGGACGATCCGGCGGCGACGTTGGCCTGCGACGAGGGCGGCGAAGCGCCGCTGCTGGAGGCGGCCCTGGACAATGCGGACCTGCCGCGGGAGGATCTCGGCTTCGAGTCTTCCCTCTGGGCATCGTGGGCGCGCATGGATTACGTCAGGGGTCCGTTCCAGATGCCGTGGTTCGAGGATGCACATCACGAACCCGAACACGCTGCCTGCTTCGCGCGGCAGACCAGCGCCGACTTCGATGCAGCGGCCCTGGCGCTTCACCCCGTCGCTGCGGCGATCGGGGCGCAGGCCACGGCTTCCGGCATTGAGCTCGCGGGCGAGCCAATCCCGACCCTCGGCACGCCGCTGAGCGAGGCGCTCGCCGACCTGGTGAAGGCCGCCGGCGGCGGCGACGATCCAGAGCGCGCGGACGAGCTCCCGGCCGATCTCGCCGCTGCCCTGGTCCCGATCATCCATGGCCTGACGGCGGGCATCGACGCCCGGCACGCGATGGACGAGTCGTCGGCGGACATCACCAAGCCGCAGCGCATGTTCCAGGGCGCCCCCGGGCTGGTGACCACGGACGTTGGCTACCTCCCGGATGTCACCGATGCCGACGCGGTAGACCTGTTCGCCGAGTGGTACATGGGCGAGCAGGGTCCGCGCCAGTTGCTCCTGCCCGCGCGCCAAATCGCCTTTGCGATCGAGGATGCTGGCTTGGAAGCGTTCGCCGGCGGGGACACGGACTGGGAGTTTGTGACGGAGGCCGGGATTCTGCGCATCGCTCCCGCCAGCGACGACACCCATACGGTCGAGGACAACGCGGTGTTGTTCCAGTTGGACCTCGGTGGGAACGACACCTATGTAGACGGCGCCGGCGCCAATTTCAACGACGAGAACCCGGTCGCTGTGAGCGTGGATCTCGGCGGCGACGACCACTACGGCTACCTCGAAGAGCCCGACGATCACGACGCGGAGGGCACCCTGGTTTCCGACTCGGACGGCCGTGAGAACAGCGCCGGCTACTGGATCTCCCATTCGGGCACCGGTCGGCAAGGGAGCGGGCGCTACGGCATCGGGATGGTGTTCGACCTGGGAGCGGGCACCGATACGTGGGCTTCGCTGCGGATGAGCCAGGGATTTGGCACCCTCGGCGTGGGCGTTTTGCGTGACGACGGCGGCAACGACACCTACGCAGCGGAGGCCGGCGCCCAGGGATCGAGCGTGTTTGGGTGGGGGCTTTTGCTCGACGGCGGCGGCGACGACACCTACACCGCTTGGGCGTACAGCCAGGGCTTCGGGTACGTTGGCGGCGTCGGAACGCTCCACGACAACGCGGGGAACGACGACTATTTTGCGAACCCGGGCAACAGCTTCGCGGGGGTGACGTTGTACGCATCGCCGCAGCTCCCTGGCGGGGAGGGCAACAGCTCCTTCTGTCAGGGCGCCGGCTTCGGCCTGCGTGGCGACAGTTGGGGACAGTATTTCTCCGGCGGCTTCGGCGTTCTCCGCGACGTGGAAGGGGATGACAGCTACCAGACGGGCGTGTTCGGTCAGGGGACCGGCTATTGGGAGGGCACTGGGTTGTTGGCCGACGGGGCAGGCAACGACCAGTATGACGCGCTCTACTACATGCAAGCTGGCGTGGCGCACTACGCCATGGGGCTGTTTATCGAGGGCGGCGGAGATGACGCCTACAACCAGCGCTTCGACAGCTACTACATGCACACGGGGGCCGGCCACGACTACTCCCTCGGGCTGTTTGTAGACGAGTCGGGCGACGACACCTACGGGTTCGGTGGCCTGGCAGTGGGCGCCAGCAACTGCCAGGGGGTCGGGATCTTCGTGGACAAGGACGGCACCGACATCTACATGGCCCGGAGCACCTACTCTACGGGGCTCGGAAATCACTCAGGCGAGTGTGAGGGCCGCGCTTCGGAGCCGAGCATCGGCATCTTCATGGATGGGGGGGGCGATGTAGACGACTACCAGTGGCCAGAGGATCCGACGCGGCTACCCGCAAACGACAGCACCTTCGGCATCAACTGGAACGGCACCGACGACGAACATGGCGGCGCGGTGGACGGCGACGGCGCGACCGGTTTCTGACGTGTTTGCGTGGGTGCTCGTGCTCGCGGCTTGCGCGCAGGCGCCGGAACCCGCGCCTGTGGCCGAGACACGCCAACCGCCCGCAGACCTCGTCCTGGTGTTGATAAACGGAATGCGGGCGGATCAACCAGGTATTCCAGGTCCCGCCGCAGCCTTCTTCGCGACCTTGGGCCGTCCCGCGGCCGTTTCCTACGACCGCGCGATCACGCAGTCCGTGAACTCGTACGCGAGCGTCGTGTCGCTGCTCACGGGTCGATACCCCACGGCGATCCCGCTCTGCAGTTGGGGGCTCGGGGCTACCGTGGCCCCGTGGTGTGTCGCCATCCCCGAAGCGGCGCCCACGCTGCCCGAGGTTCTCGGCGTCTACGGCTACGACACCGCGCTCATCGATGTCTCCTCCGGCATGCGGGAACACGACTTCCTTGTTTCCGAGTTCGGGAGCGCGTACACCTTCGCCGACGACGCGGCGACGTGGTGGAGCGCCCACGAAGCCCACCCCCGACTGTTGGTCTACCTGAGCGACCTGACGCTCCCCCTGGCCGCTGCGGTCCCCGCCGCGCGCGCAACGGGGGGTGACCTCGCCGCAACCCTGCAGGCGGCCTACTCCACCCGACTCTCCTCCGAGGCGTCGGCCGTGAAAACGCTGCTCGACAGAGCGCTATCGCCGGGTCCGCGCCCTGCATGGGCCTTTGTCACGTCGGCCCACGGCCTGGTGCTTGGGGAAACCACGGGCACCCCGAGCCTGCCGGTGGATCCCGTGCAGCACGATGTCATCCTTGAGCGAACCATCCACGTTCCGCTTGCCATCTACTCGTCCGCGCGGAGCGAGCCCCGGCGTGAGTCGGCGGTCGTGGAGCTGCTCGATCTCGCACCGACCTTCTGCCGCCTCGGCAACGCCATGCCCCCCGCCGGGCTCTACGGCCGCGAGCTCCTCTCCACGAAGCCCGATCCCACCCGCATCGCCTATGCCGAGTTCGGGGACATGATCGCCGCGCGATCAGCGTCGCATCTTCTTTTGGCCCGGCTCTGGAAGCATGGGGGCAGCACGTTGGACCCGGAGATCACGGAACGACTGCTCACGGCACCGCCCTCCTCATCGAGCTTCAGCCTTCACAATGTGGAGACCGACCCGATGCAGACGACGGAGCGGCTCCTCACGGAGCCAGCAGAGGCGCTACGGCTCTACCAACACATGGTGGAGGTGCGCCAGGGCGCCGGCGCGCCGCCGGATCGCGGACTCACCACGGAGCAGGTGAAGGCGCTCCGTGAAACGGGCGCGCTCAATTACTTCTGACGGCGGCGAGGTCGGCGGGGTGCCCTGACGATCAGCAACAACCCAGCCGCGGCCAAGAGGATTTCGACGCCCAGGATCGCCCACCGTCGCCACGGCGTCGGCGTTGAAAGCGGAACGTCGGCGCCCTCGACGGTTGGCCCCTCCCCCGCCACCGGCGAAGCCTGCGCCACCGGCAAGGTGGAGGCGCCCGCCTTGGGGAGCGCGCCCGACCCGAACCCGGCGCGCCCGGCCCCGCGCCACGGAGGTACCTCGGCGTCGGTGGTTGCGCTCGGAGCACCGAGCGTCCCCGCCTCGGGCGCGCCCTCCGCCGCGGTCGTGGCTGCGTCCGCTACCGCCGACTCGCCCGCGAACGCGTCCGCCACCAGGAAGCTGCCCTGTCGCTCCGCGGCCCAGATACGCCCATCCTCAAGCCAACCAATTCCCGTCACCGGCCCCGGCGGCACCCTGGCAACTCCAACACAACCGGCAGCTGCGCAGCGCTGCACGGGACCGTCGCCAGCCACGAGCACCTCCTCCCCCCTCGCTGCAATCGCCGCAACCGCGCCGAACGGAATGTCGGCCACGACTGCGCCATCCCTCCACAGTCGCCCAGCGCCGGCCACCCAGCGCCCGTCGGATCGCAGGCTCGTCGTCTCGCCCGTGAGCCCCGCCCACGCCAGCGGCAAGTCGCGCTCGCAGGATGGACGCAGGTAGCCGCGAGCCGACGCCAAGACAAGCGCGTCCCCTTGCCCTTCAATCCTCGTGATCCCTGAGGCGGCGCACCGAACCCAGCCCGCCGGCCCTTGGGCCCACAGTCCAGCCTCATAGTCCCGACCCCACAGCGCGCCGCCGGACCCCACGCCCAGCTCGACGAGCGCGTTCTTCCGGCCCGCCCCCGACACCGCGGCGCCTTCCGTCCGGTACCACTGGTCGGCTCGGCCAAGCACGAGCCCATCGAAGTCCAGCACCAGGAATCGCTCCCCGTCGGAAACAACGTCCATCGCGTCGGACACCGGGCGCTCCGAACGGCCGGCCAGGAGTGTCCAGTCCGCCGCATCCTGCGTGCGAAACACCCCGGTCGACATCAAGGCCAGCAACACTTCGCCTGCCTCCGTAGTCGTGACCGCCGACGTGAGCGTGGCCCGGAAACCGGTGCGCCATGGGCGCGCGCCATCGTCGTCGAGCACGAGCGGACCCGAACGAAAGGTACCGACCAACGCGCGGTGTGCGTCGAGGGACCAGAGGCCGGTAGGCTGCACGCGGAGGCCATCCTCGGCGGTCGGAAGCACCTGCATTGGCACCAGTTCACCATCGGCACGGCACTCGTACAGGTCGCCGCGCGCGCCCTCGTCCCCGTCCACGATCACGACGATCCGTCGATCTACCTCGCCAATGACGATCGGAGCGCCGCGCACCGTTGCGCATGCTGTCGGCCCACCCAGACCACGCGTCACCCGCCCATCCGAGAGGCCGACGAACAGTGTTTCGTCGATCCACGCGAGGCCGCTCACGGTCAAGACAGGCGCAACTTGCTGGAAACTCAGCCCTTCGTCCGTAGACCGCCACACGCCCTGCCCCAAGGTGCCAAGCCAGATCGCGCCGGGCGATGCCGCGAACACCCACGGATCAACGCCGTCGAGCACCTGCCTCGATTCGCCGCTCTCCGCGATGCGCCACACGCCGGGGTGCGGGCCGCGGATCGCCATCACGGCGGCGTCCCCAGCGCCGGCAAGGTCCACCGCAACGCCACCTTCCGGAAGCTTCGCCACCAATCGAGCCTGATCGGCCACCAGCCACAGGCCGCGCGCAGTGGCAGCCCATAGGCCGCCCTCGGCCGCCGTGAGGCGACGCACTCCTGCCGGAAACTGTGGGGACCGGAGCCAGTTGTCGTCCGATATGGCCGAATGGAACACCCCCGGGCGCGTCGCGGCCCACACCTGGTGCCCCGAGACCGCGACGTCGATCACATGCCCCCGCTCCGGGCCCACCGCCCGCCAACCCGGTAGATCAGCCGCGAGCACGGGGGGGAGCGCCAACGTCCAGATCACGGGTAGAACGTCTCCAGGTAGCCGGTGCGTCCGATGGCGCTCCCCAGCTCGGCCGAGGCGCGCCACACCACTCGACCGTCGGGTGTAACCTCGGTGAGCATGCCGGACATGGTCCACGAAACAAGGTAATTTCCGCCGTCCAGGCGCCGTACATCGCCAAGAATCGGGTCATAGACCCCCGTTTCATTCGTGAACGCGAACGTGCGCCGCAGCGTGTGCGCGGAGGTATCCCAACTGTACGCGGCAATCCTGGACACCAGGGGCGAGTGGTGCGTCCCGTTGTCGTACACGACAAAGCCCTCCGGCCAGGCGTGGCTCATGTGGGCGTGGCTCCACCACGTCTGGTGGGGACCGTCCACGTCGTAGGCGCGTTCGGGGTCGATGGTGTCCCCGTCCTCGTCGGTGAACGTGCCGAAGCGGCCGCCGGCCTGCCACTCCGCAGCGCCCGAAACGCGGTCCACGGCCACGATGGCGTCCAGAAACTTCGACTGGTACAGGAAGTTGTCACTCGCCGCATCGAACATCAGCGTGTTGCCATGAGTAAAGTCCTCGCCGCCGAAAATCGCGACCTCCGTGGCGCTGTGCGAACACACGTGCCAGGGGGTGTGACCGTAATCGTCAAAGATAGAAAACACCCTGCGCGGCTCGCCATCCAACGTGGGGGCGGTGTAAATCGCGTCCGTCGTGAACGTATCGACGTCTCCCTCCTCGGTGGTGATCTCCCGCTTCTCGAACTCCAACCACGCGATCGAGCCATCGGGCAGCTCAATCGCGTCGTGGTGCGCGTACGGAAGCTCCCGGTACTCGTTCACGCTTCCGTCGAGCGCCACGATGCCCACGCCGCCCCACCCCGTGCCGGAGAGGTCGTTGTCGATATAGATGATTCGACGCCCATCATCCGTGAAGTGCGCCGACGGGATCGCCGTGCCCTCCCGGCTCGCCATCGTCCACACGTAGTCGCCCTCGCGATCCACCACCGCGAGATAGCTCCCCGTCGCCTGGAAGATCGTAAGGAGCACGAAGCCGTCGCCTTCCCACGCGGACTGGTCCACATCCGCCACCTCGAACGTGGGCATCCCCACAAAAGGCGCGGCGATCGTGACCTCCGCCGATTCAGAGGTCCACTCCGTGCCGTCCTCGCCCGTGGTTGAAGCGCGGAACGTGTAGGTACGACCCGACTTCAGCGCCAGCGCGGTCGCCGCGGCCACCGGGCGGTCGGAGGTCGTCCGATCGAGAACGCCGTCCAGCCCGTACGCCACGCGGCTTTTGCCCGGCACCCCCGTCCACGCGACATGCACAACGTTCGGCAACGCCGGATCCACCTCGATCGTGAGGGCTCCGAGGTCGTGACCGAGGGGAGACTCCGTGGTGCAGGCACCGAGCAGCAGGTGGAACATCGCCGCCACGATAGCTCGCCCGTCCCTCACCCACCGCACCGTTCTGGATTCCGGGCATACGAAGCCTGCCCTTGCGCACACCCCTTCGCCAACGGACCCTCCTCCGTTGGGCAAACGACCGTGCCTTGACACTGCGCCACCATCCCGATGAACGTACCGATCTGGAAGTCGTAGGTTCCCGGTCGCGAATGCACCCGGGCCACCTCCGCGGCGGAGGGCCTGGCCACCGCCCAGCGCTGCAAGGCGTGACCCACGCAGGCCTCCGCGAGGGTGCCCGCATGCCGTTGGCAGCGCTCCATCTGCACGAGCACGTCCGCATCCGGACTCGCATCGAGCTGCTGGAGCGCGCAGTCCGCCGAGTCTCCGCAGGCTTCGAGCAGTACCTGTGGGCTCACGTTCTTCCTCGACTGCGCGCCGACCCACCCCGCGCGGCACTCCAGCTCCCACGCGCCCGCGAGCCCGCACACGCGCGCGACGTCGGCCACCGTTTTCAGGCCGCCGATCCCCTGTTTGAGGCACAGCCCGTAGGCCTCGGGCACGGTTTCGCGGTAACCCTCGCACCTGGCCAGCACCGCGTCCGCGTTGGCGGGGCGAGCGATCGCGTTCGGAACCGCCGCAGGAATCGACGCCGGCGCCGATTCGCACCCCATCATGGCGACAAGTGCGCTGCCGACAACTTGCGCAAGCATGCCTTCCCCTCCTGTTGCGTCATGAGCGCGCAAAGCGCTTCGCCCTGAGCGGGGGCGATCTCCGACCGATGCGCATCCACCCACCGGATCAGCACCGCATCCCGCACAACCGTATCCCGAACCGTCGGCGCCACCCGCATCACCTCCGCCACGCTCGCCGTCCCCTTGATCTGCTCCGCCAAGCAGCCATCCCGTTCCAGCCCCGCAAGCCCCTCGCAGGGGATTCGGCTGCAGGCGAGCACGAGGAGGAGCAGTGGGGTCAGGACGGTGCCATTCCGATTGAAGGGTAAGCTAGGGGTCAGGACGGTGCCATTCCGATTCAGCGGCGGGGGTCAGGACGGTGCCATTGCGATTGGAGGCGGGCTCGGCGGTGACGCGAGGCGCGGGGACC
>BJHF01000097.1 GCA_014191855.1 Deltaproteobacteria bacterium | reverse complement strand
CGTTGGATACGTCCGAGGGGGATTTTGGGGGAACGGGGCGGGTGGCCGTGCCGCGGATGGCGGCCCCGCCTCCGGCGCCTCCGGCGGCCGCGGCGCCCCCCCCCCTCCGCCCTTCGGGCACCTCCCCCCGCAAGCGGGGGGAGGAACGAGCGGAGTCGCCCGAGCGGGGGGGGGAGGGGGCGGCGCCGCGTTCCGCCCGCGACGAGCTCGACGACATCCTTCGCGCCGCGCACGCCATCGAAGACCCAACAGAGCTCTACGCGATGTTGGCGGAGAAGGCACCGATCGCGCTGGCGGAGGTCGCGTGCGGGGCGCGGGCCCCCGGTGGCGCGGCGCACGCCCGGGCCGCGCTGAAGCACGCCGCGATCCTGGAGGCACAGCTCAGCGCGCGGGGCTTCTACCCGCGTGTGGCCGACCTCGCCGGGGAGGCCGCGCTTGAGGTGCTCCAGGTCGCCGCCGAGCGGCACCCGGCCGCGGGCTGGGTCGTGAAGTTATCGAGGAAGATTGAGGGGACTCGCGCCGGCGCTACGCACCTCGTGGCGGCGGCTGGCCACCCGAGCTTCGCGCAGGCGTGCGCTGCGCACGCCGAGGCCGGCCACATCGAGGGACTGCTCGAGGCCGCCAGCGCGACGGGGCGTCCGGAGCCGGCCGGTGCGCTCGTGGGCGCGGATCCCGCGGTGGCGGCGCGTGCGGCGGCGATGGCGCTCAACACCGATGCGTCGTCCAGCATCGTGGCGCACCTCGCCGCCGCATGGGGGCCGGAGCCCGACCTCCTGATCACCAAGGTGGTCTCTCATTTGCGCAGCCGCGCCGCTGCTGAGGCGCTGTTGAGTCAAGCGCGTCACCTGCCTCACACCTTGCGGCTACTCCGCGCCGTCATCCCGGGGATGGCGGGATAAAGCGGGGCCGCGGAGGAGTGATGCCCGAAGAGCGGTTTACGTGGTGCCGGCAAGGCGAGTGTATGGCCTCGCTGGTGGCGACCGTGGAAGGCGGGCGGATCACGTCCCTGGTGGCCAACGAGGCGCTCGCCTCCGGGCGTGGCGGCACCTGCGGGCTGTGCGGTGCAAGCATGGGCGCGGCGACGGACAGCCGCCGGATCCTCAAGCCACGACGCCGCACCGCGGCCGGTTGGGAGGAGGTTGAGTGGAGCGTGGCAATTCGCGAGATCGGCGCGAAGCTCAAGGCGATCCGCGGCCAGTCGGGCGCCGCGAGCATCGGCACCTGGGCCGGCGCGCCCGTCGGCACCAACAGCCGCGGCCTCGTGCGCACCCTCGCGTGGACCTTGGGGCTGGGCTCCGCGAAGCTGTTTTCGCCGCTCTCCACGGCGGGCGGCCCGTGGGTTCGCGCGGCGGAGCTCATGCTCGGGCACCCGGTGTCGCTCCAGGGGGATGTGGGGCGGGCACACTACGTTTTGTTGCTTGGCGCCAACCAGGCGGCGCAGGGTTGGGGGCCGCTTCAGGCGGGGCGCAACCACGACGGGGAGCTGGCGTTCTCGCGCAAAACCAAGGGCACGAAGGTGGTAGCTGCCGATGCGCGCACCACGCCGGGCGCGGCGGCGGCGGACGTGCACCTGAAAATCCGCCCGGGAACCGAGCTGTTCCTGCTGTTGGGCATGCTGGACACCATCGCCAAGAACAACTGGCACGAGAAGCAGTACATCGCCGACTTCACCGAGGGCTATGAGCCGCTGGTCGAGGCGCTGAAGGCCTGGCCGGTGGAGCGCGTAGCGGGGATCTGCGGCGTTACGGCTGAGGA
Organism: Deltaproteobacteria bacterium; assembly: GCA_014191855.1. GTDB lineage: Bacteria > Myxococcota_A > UBA796 > UBA796 > SXON01 > SXON01. Next base: position 21,962 of record BJHF01000097.1, on the reverse strand, counting down.
GATCGCCGGCGTCGCGCTGAAGTTCACGCGGGCCGCGATGGCGCTGGCGCACCGCTCGCCGCAGGCCCTGGCGAATGAGCACGGCACCCTCACGGCCTGGGCGGCGATCACGCTGCACGCGTTCACGGCGAACCTGCTCCGCCCGGGCGGCCTCTACGACAGCAAGGGCGTGCTCGATATCCACGGCGTTGCGGCCCAACTTCCTACGGACAAGGCCCCCCGCACGCGGGTAGGCGATGTGCCGCTGCTGCTGTTGCAGTCCCCCGGCGCCCTGTTGGCGGATGAGCTGCGCACCCCCGGCGAGGGTCAGCTCCGGGCGCTCGTGAGCGTTCATGGCGATCCGGCGCGCGACCTGCCGGGCGGGCATCGGCTCCGCGAGGCGCTCGGCACGCTCGATCTGCTCGTCGCCATCGACGTGGCCGAGAACGACACCACCGCGCTCGCACACTGGATCTTGCCGGCCACGCATCCCTGGGAGCGGGAAGATCTGCACCTCCACGACACGTCGATCCTGCCCCACCGCGAAACGGCGTGGACGCCCGCGCTGGTGGCGCCGCCCGGAGAGGCCCGAAACGAGGCCGACATCCTGGCCGATCTGTTCGGGGAGGTGGGGCCGACGCTCCGCGGCGGCGCTTGGGGGCCGCACCTCCGCCTGCTCGGCGCCTACCTCGCGAAGGCCGATCTCGGCCCCTGGGAGGCCCGCGCCCTCGAGTTCTCCGGCAAGACGACGCTCGACGAGCTCCGCCAGAGCGGCTCCTGGCAGGGCGGGGAGGTGGATCGCGCCACCTGGCGCGTCACGACGCCGAGTGGCAAGATCCAGCTTTTTCCCTCCGAGATCGCGCAGGCGCTCGCTCGGCTCACGGCGCCCGTCGCGCGCCCCGGCATGGATCGTTGGCTCACCGTGGCCGCCCCCCGCGATGCGGCGCTCCGTCGCTTCGACCGCCCCGCGCATGCGGCCGATCCGGGGGTGGCCCTGCATCCCGACGCCGGGTTTGCGGAAGGCGCGCGCGTTCGCGTGGTCACGGAGGCGGGCTCGGTGGAGGCGATCGTGCGCCTCGACGCCGGGCTCCGGCCCGACACCGTCGATCTCCCGGCCGGCTATGCCACCGATGTCATGGCATTGATCCCCACCGATCGGCTCGATCCCTTCACCGGCACTCCGGCGCTGTGCGGGCTCTCGTGCCGCGTGGAGGCGGTCTGATCGTCTGGCTCCTCGCCTGCCTGGAGCCGGCGGTCGACCGGCATCCCCGGAGCATCGAAGCGCCGATCGACGCGCGAAGCGACCCGCCTGCGTCGGTCGGCTCGGTGGTTGGGCACGGGCGCGTGGTCGGCGAGTGTGCCGGCGTGGTGCGAGTGGAAGCCGCGACGGCTGATGGAACCGTCCTGGATCGCGCGGAAGCCCGCGAAGGCAGCTTCCGCCTGGGTCCGATCTCCACGCAGCCGGCGCAGCTCCGATGGGGGTGCGACGTCGATGGCGATGGCGTCGTCTCCGCCGAAGCCGTGGCAAGCGCGCCGGTGGGCAGCGTGCCGCTCATCGGCGCGGTGCTGGTGCTGCCTACTTCTTGAGGGTCGGGGAAGAACCGCCCGAGCCGCTGCCCACGAACGCGGCGGCCTGCTCCGCGGCGCTCTCCGACAGCGCGTGGTGCCCCGCCTGCACCTGTACGCTTGCCGCCGTGCGTTTGCCGTCGTCCGTCGTGACGTTTTCGCTGACTGGGTACGTCGTCGTCGCCTGGGCGTAGTCGTCGAGCACGTCTCCCGCGGTGGGCAGGGAGGCGGCGCGGAGCACGGCGTGGCGGCTGTCGGCCGAGAGCTCCGCGTCGTCCACCCCGTCCACGATCACCACATGTTTGGCGATCGTGGCCGGCTCCCGCACCATGGCCTCGGCGCTGGCAGCGGGATCGAACGGGCCGAGCCACTGCTGCAGGAGCGCAACGAGCGGGTGGTAGCGGCTGAGGTTGCTGTCCGCGAACGAGCGCTCCAGCGCGTGCCCCACGTCGTACGGCTGCCGACGGCTGGAGGCGAGCTGGCCAACGAGCCCGCCGGGGTTCCCCACCACCCCGCCGCGCAGCTCCTTGGCCCAGGCGAGCAGGGTAATCGCCGAGTCCCCCCCGACGCCTTCGCCCACCACCCACACCTCCTCCGGGTCGAGCCCGAGCTGCGGATCGGCGGCGAGGCGCTCAAGCGTCTGCCCGTCCGCGAACGTCTGGTACAGGTTTCCCCGCCATGCCCCGGGGGACTCGGTCGCGAACCAGGAGGCCAGCGCATCGTCCCCGCCATTTCGCGCGCCGTGGTGGGGCAGGTCGATCGACAACGTCGCGACACCCTCGGCTGCGAAGGCTTCGGCGACGCCGTTTCGAACCGCATCCTGCGCATCCCCGCCAAGGTCTCCCCGCCAGAGCGCCACCGGCCAGCCCGACGGGGGCGCGTCGCCATTCGGGATGGTCATTACCGCGCACACCTGCTCGGAACCCTGCACCTCGGGCCGGAACGTGTCGTCGTAGCTGACAATGCCGCTCTCGGTCGTGAAGTCGGGGATCGCGACGAGCGCGTGCTGCTCGGCGAGCCCGCTCGCGCCGATGCAGGCCCGATCGCACGGGGAGGCGCCGCACGAGCCGAGCTCAACGATCGAGACGGTCGTCGTCTCCGCTTCAACAACTTCACGGGTATAGCGGAGGTCACGGGCTGGGTCTCCCGTGGTGAACACCGTTGCCGCCACGATGTCCCCCCGGGTAAGTCCTTCCCCGTCCACGTACTCGCGGAAGGGCGCGAACTTGTCAAACGCCTTTGCGTCGGTGAGGTCGCTCGGCCGATCGTCTTGCATCAACAACGGGAAGTCGTCATCCCGGAACACCTCGGCGCCGCCGCTCGTGATCCCCTTGGTGAGCCACACGGCGTAGGTGTGGTTGGGCAGCAGCGAGCGCCCGCCGTACGTCGTAACCGCAAGCCAGTTCTGACAGACGTAGCGATCCCGCGATTGGCGCGTGAAGAACTCGAAGGAGCTCAGGTTTCCGTAATCTGCGGCGTCGACGTCGATCGAGGCGAAGTGCACCGTCGCGTCGGTCGTCAGCACCTTGATGCTGTCGAGATCGTGAGGTTTGTTGAAGCGGAAGTACACCACCGGATCGAGGCCCCAGCCGGTCTGACCAGACACGAAGCCCAAGAGCCGGTCCACCGCAGGGGCCTCCTCGCCAGGGGAGGGGAAGCCGTCGAGCACGGGCTTCCCCTCGCCGTCGAGGCGGAGGTCGTTCGGGAAGGGCATTGCGAAGAAGTCGAGGGACTCGGTTGTGGGGAGATCCGGGATCTGGTAGAGCACCCGGAATTCGTCGTCCGCAGCCGCATCCGCGGGGCAATCCCCCCCGTTCCAGAACGGGATCTCGAGATCGAGGCAGGCGCCGTCTTCGCACGTGAAGCCAGCCTGGCAGTTGTCGTCGTCGACGCACTTGTCGCCGCTGCCGCCCGTGCCCGCGGCGTCGGCCTCGGAGCACTGGTTGTTCGACGCACACTCCAGTCCAAAGGCGCACTCCTCGGTCGCCGAACAGTCGTCTCCATCCAGCGCGGTGCCGACGGCGCCGGGTGCTTCGCACACGTTCTCGTGGGAGCAAACCAAGCCCGAGAAGCACCGACCCGCGTCGCAAGCCTTCCCCTCGCCGGGCAGCGACGCGCCCGTCTTCACGCCCGTGTCGCATCCCAAAACCAGCAACAGACTCCAGTACCGCATGGCGGAAAGGTAGCCCGAAACCGGCCCCGCTGGCTACGCTGGCACATGGACGTTCAGGAGCTGCTCGCACAAGTGCTCGCGGCGGGGGGCAGCGACCTGCACCTCGTGGCCGGTGTCGCCCCCTCGATGCGGGTCCACGGGGACATCAAGGCGCTGCCCGTTCCCGCCCTCGATGGCCCCACCTGCGACCAGTTGGTGCGCTCGCTGCTCCAGCACCATCAGCTCGAAGCGCTGGACCGAGACTGGCAGGTGTCGGTGTCGGTTGAGGTGGACGATCCCAGAACGAACACGTTGCTTGGGCATTTTCGGGTGTCCGTACACCTTCGCGAGGGGGTTGCCGAGGCCGCGATCCGTGTAACGCCGCGGCGCACCCGCTCCCCCGACGAGCTGGGGCTCCCCCAGGTGCTCAAGGAGCTCGCCCTGCGAGACTCGGGCTTGATCCTCATCACGGGGCCGACGGGCCAGGGCAAGACGACCACGTTCAATGCACTGGTGGACTACATCAACCAACGAAAGCGCGTGAAGGTGATCACCATCGAGGATCCGATCGAGTACCGCCACCAACACCGGCAGGCGGTGATCGTGCAGCTCGAAGTGGGCCGCGATACTCGCTCTTTTGCCGAGGCCTTGCGGCACGCGCTGCGCGAGGATCCGGATGTCATCTGCGTCGGCGAGATGCGGGATCTGGAGACGATCGCCACGGCGCTCACAGCCGCGGAGACGGGGCATCTGGTGCTCGCGACGCTCCACACGCCCAGCGCAGTGGGCACCATCTCCCGCATCATCGACGTCTTCCCCGGGGCGCAGCAGGATCAGGTGAAGGTGCAGCTCGCGAACACCCTCACGGCCGTGATCGCGCAGCGGCTGTTGCCGCGGGCTGATGGGCGCGGGCGGGTGCTGGCCACTGAAGTGCTCATCGCCACGGACGCGGTTCGAAACCTCATCCGTGAGCAGAAGCTGCACCAGATGCACAACGTCATGGCCACGAGTCGCGCGCTCGGAATGCAGCGGTTGGAAGACCATCTTCGGCTCTTGCTGGAGCAGGGCACCGTTTCCCGATCCGTGGCGGCGATGGCGGCCAACGACGTTCGGGCTATCGCGGACTTGCTGTAGCTCCCTGATCGTTGGCGGCGAGTCCTTCCCGGTACAACGCCGCATACGCCCCATCGAGCGCGAGTAGTTCGGCATGGCTGCCCGCCTCGGCCACGCGGCCGGCATCGAGTACGACGATCCGGTCGGCCCGGGTCACTGTAGAGAGGCGATGCGCGATCACGAGGCAGGTACGATCGGCGAACAACCGCTCGATCGCCTCCTGTAGCAGGCGCTCCGACACCGGGTCCACGTTGGCGGTGGCCTCGTCGAGGATCACCAGCGCCGGATCGCGGGCCAGCGTGCGGGCGAGGCTGAGGATCTGCCCTTCGCCGGCCGATAGATCGCTGCCCCTGTCACGGATCACGTGGCCCAGGCCCTCGGGGTGGCGCGCCGCGAGGCGGTCGGCGCCGCTCTGCCGGATCGCCGCTTCAACCCGCTCCGGCACCAGGGTCGGGTCGTCCAGCGTCACGTTGAAGCGCAGGGTGTCGCGGAACAACTGCACCTCCTGGCGCACGCTCCCGACCGCCCGCCGGATGTCCTCGGGCCGGATCCGGTTGAGCTCAACGCCATCCACCTCGATGCTCCCCTCGTACCCGTCGTGTACGCGGGCCAACAGGCGAACCAGCGTGCTTTTCCCCGCGCCCGTGCGCCCGACGACGGCGACGACCTCCCCCGGCTTCACTTCGAGGTTTACGCCGTCGAGGATCCAAGGGGCATCGGGCCGATAGCGAAAACGCAGGTTCCGGATGGAGAGGTGCCCACGTGCGTCGGGGATGGCGGAGTCGCCTGCGGTGATGCGCTCCTCCACGCCCAGCAGCCAGAAGATCTTGTCGAGGGCCGTCGCCGCCCGCTGAAGGAACGTGATCTTGCCGGAGATCTCGCGGAGCGGTCGGAACAACCGGTCGATGTAGTCGAGGAAGGCCACGACGAGGCCGATGCTCACCGCGGTTTGGGCGTGTTCGGCGCCCCAGTAGATCATCACGGCGATGCACACGCTGGCGATGCCGTCGATGAACGCGTACAGGCCGGCATCGTAGAGGTTATTCGTCACGTTCGCGTCGCGATAGCGTCGGTTCAGCTCGCCGAAGCGCTCACCCACCCGACCCTGGAGCCCGTAGAGCTGGATGACCTCGATCCCGGCGATGCGCTCGGCCACATAGGCGTTGAGCGACGCGAGCGAATCGCGGATCACGGCGAACAAGGTGCGCATCTGGCGCCGGGCGAACTCGATCACGCCCGCGATCGGCGGCCCCAGCAAGCACAACAGGGCCGCGAGCCGCCAGTCGAGCCAGAACATGGCGCCCAGCACGCCGAGCATCGTGAGCACGTCCAGCACCAGCGAAATCGAGCCGGCCGCGAGCGCTTCGTTGAGCGCATCGACGTCGCTCGTGGCGCGGGACATGAGCTGCCCGGTGGGCTGCCGCTCGAAGAAGCGCTGCGAGAGCGAGAGCACCTGCCGGAAGAGCCGGGCGCGGAGCCGGAGGATGGTGTTCTCGGCGGCGAGCGCGGAGATCACCGTGTACACCGCCTCAACCGCGAAGCCGGCAAAGATCGCGGCGAGGTAGAGACCGGCGTCGGCCTGCAACCCCTCGGGCGAGCCGCCGCTGATGTGCAGGTCGATCGTACGTTTGAGCAGCATCGGCTGCGCAACGGTGATCGTGGCGATGAGCGGCGTGAGCCCGAGCGCGAGCACGAACCAGCGCGCGTCTGGTCGCATGAACGGCCACAATTGGGCGAAGGTCCAGCTTCGCGCCGGCGTTACGCCGGGCGGGTTCGGGGGCCGAGCGCTCATGCCGTGGCCTCCGCCTGCCCGGCCCCGGCAGCGAAGGCGGCAGCCTGGGCCTCCCAGGCGTCCCGGTAGGGCCCAGGTCGCTGCACCAGCGCCGCGTGCGGACCCTGATCGACCAAGCGGCCCTCGTCCAGCACGAGGATGAGGTCCGTGTGCACGAGCGCCGAGAGACGGTGACTGACGATCACGCGCGTGGCGTCGGGCCGCGCCCGCAGGGTCGCGAGCAGCTCCTGCTCCGTGTGGTGATCGACCGCGCTCAGCACATCGTCGAGGAGCACGACGGTCGCGGGGCGGAGCAGCCCGCGCGCCAGGGCCACTCGTTGGCGTTGCCCGCCGGACAACGAGATTCCGCGCTCGCCCACAACGGTGTCGAGGCCGTCGGGAAGCGCGTCGAGGTCGGGGCCGAGCGCGGCGGCGGCTGCAGCGGCAGAGACGGCCTCGCGCGTCGCGCCAAAACCGATGTTCTCCTCGATCGTCTCCGAGAACAGGAACGGTGCCTGGGTGACGACACACACGGAGGCGCGCCAGGCGTCGAGATCGAGGTGGAGGACATCTACACCGTTGACGAAGACGGTTCCCGGCGGTGGGTTTTCCAGGCGGGCCAACACCCTCAGCAGCGTTGATTTTCCGCTTCCAACCGGCCCATACACACCCACGGTCGCGCCCGCCGGCAGCGTGGCGCTCACGTCGGTGAGCCGGCTTCTGAAGCTGAGGTGCCGCAGCTCGATGCTCGGCGCCGTGGTGGGGGCGGGGAGGGGACTCGCGCCATCCGGCCGATCCTCCGGCTCGTCGAGCACGAGGTGAATGCGCTCCAACGAGGCCTCCGCGCGCTGAAACACGGGGAGCAACCACCCGAGCATCCGCATCGGCATGACGATGTAGCCGACCAGCGCGATGAACGCTGCGAGCTGGCCAGGCGAGAGTGTGCCGGCGTTGACCGCGCTCCCGCCAAACGCGAGCAGACCCCAGGTCGCCGCGCCGCCGGCGATGCTGAGCAGGGGGAACGCGAGCGCCCGAATCCGAGCCATCTCCAGGTTTGAGGCGCGCAGGTCACCCGCGCGACCGTCGAGCCGATCGGCGAACGTGGCCTCGGCGCAGAAGGCTTGCACGGTCGCGACACCCTGGAACGTGGAGAGCAGCTCGTCCGCCAACAACCCAAGCTGTTTCTGGGTGATGCGCTGCAAGGCCATCAAGCGGCGCGTGGCGAACGACATGCCCGTGAAGGCGAGCACACACGGCGCCGCCACCGCGAGCGTGAGGATCGGCGACATCGTGAGCATCTTCCAGGTGCCGAAGCCGAGCGCGCCGACGACGTTGCACGCCTGCAAGAGTGCGAAGCCGGCGAGTGCGCGGGCGTAGGTCACGTCGGCCGTGGCGCGGCTGAGGAGGTCTCCCGTCGGATACCGGGCATAGAACCCGGGCTGCAGGCGCAGGAGGTGCGTGAAGAAGCGTTCGCGGAGCTGGGTTTCGGCGAGGCGGCCCGGCGTGAAGAACCACACCCGCGAGAGCGTGCGCACCACGATGACGCCGAGCCCGATGGCCGCGATCCAAGCCGCGTCTCTCCCCGCCCCGGGCTGCCCGGCGCGGAGCTTGTCCAGCGCAGAGGCCATCAATGAGGGCACCTCCACGCTGAGCCAGTTCGTGAGCAGCACCGCCGCCGTGCCCGCGAGGTACCAGCGCCAGAGGGGGAGCACCGACTCCCGGGCGAACCTCGCCGAGTGCGGCAGCGCCGCGCCCAACCTTCGCCAGGCGAAGTCGGTGATCGTGCTCAGCGCCGACACTACGCCTCGGGGCCCAGCTCCTCGGGCCGGGCCGTTACGGTTTCGAGCAGGGATGCGTGGCGCTCGCGCACCCGCGCGTCGAGCACGGCCACCGCTTCGGGGATCCGGTCGTAGAGCCGGCGGGGCTCACGCCGCGCGCCCGACTGGAACAACGCATGGACCAACCACGGGAACACCGCCGTCACATCCGTGTGCACGTACACCGAGTTGTGCTCCACGCACTCCGCGCTCACCTTGCCCCAGGTGTGGCCTTCGCCGGCCGGGCAAGAGGAGAGCGCCCCGTTGTCCACCGGGTCCACGCAGAACTGCACGTCGATGTCGAAGCCCCGGGCATCGAGCTCGAAGATCTGGGTGAGCGTCGGCTCCCCCTGCAGCGTGTAGTTTTTCGGCACGCCGCCCCCGAGGATCCATACGCTGGTCTGCGCTTCGTTCTGGGCGAGCCACTGCACCGCCGCCATCGCGTGTACGTCGGCCGCGATGTCGAGGTTGAACTTGAACGCTTCGCCGAACAGCGCGCGGAGCTTCACGACGTTGAGGAAGATGCTCCCGTCTTGCGGGGCGCCCACGAAGATCGGCACGCCGTACTTCCACGCCGTCGCGAGCAGTGAGTGCTGATCGACGCCCAGTGCGTCCTCGATCTCGTACAGCCGGCGCCCCAGCCGGTTGTGCAGCTCCGCCGTCGTCATCGGCTTCTGGAATTCCTCGGCGTTGATCAACCACCCGAAGAGCTGATCCGTCTTGAGCAGGACATCCTCGGCAAAACCGATGTCGTAGATGCGGATGATCCGGGCCTCCCGCAGCATGGTGTCTCCGGCATCGGGCGCGACTTCCCGAAGGCGATGGCCGAGGATCCGGTGGGCGTCGTGATACAGGTTCGCGCCCGTCGTCGTGAGCACGTCGATGCAGCCCGCTTCGATCAGCGGCACGATGCAGCTCCGGTGCAGCCCGGCGGGCGTCATGGCGCCGGACATGGTGGTGAACACGACGTTGTTCTCGTCGATCGACTTCTTCATCAGGCGCGCGGCTTCGCGTACCTGGCGTCCCACGAACGCGGGGAACGCCGTTTCGAGCAGCTCCAAGCCGGTTTCGCGGCCGGTGATCGCGCTCGGGCGCACCTCACGCGAGGCCTTGAACACGGCGGATACGTCGGCGGCTGTGGTCTCGTCGTGTGACATCGGGTCGCTCCGGGCCGGGCGACTAACCCGGGGCGGGGCGGCTTGGGCTACGGGCTGTCGGGCCTGAGGCCCGGGCTACGGGCTACGGCGTGGCGGGCCTTTGGCCGGGCTTTGGGCGATGCGCCGGGAACCGGTCCCTCGGGCGGGCAGGGGGCCCGCAGCGGGCCTCGGCTGCGCATCGCGGCGCACTGATGGATAGGTCTGCATTGCAGATGGGGCACAATTCTAAGCCATGATGGCATCGAGCGAAGAAACGCGCCTGGACCTTCGATCAACGCTGCTCCGGGGGCTTCTCGCCGCCCCACTTGCCGCCGGAGCGGTGTGGCTGGTCGCGACCGGCGGCCTCTACGTGGGTCAGCGCAAGCTGCTGTTCCCCTCGCCGCCCCCCGCGGAGCTCCCGGTGGCGCAGGGGCTCACCCGTACGGACCTGAGCGTGGACGGCGCTCCGGTGCCCATGTGGTGGTCCACCGTGCCCGGCGCCCCCACTGTGCTGTTCTTCCACGGAAACGCGGCGCAGCTCGCCGGTACGCTTCCCGAGGCGACGGCCGCGATGGTCGCCGGTCTGGGCTTCGCGGCCATCGAATATCCGGGGTACGGCCTCGCTCCTGCCGAAGAGCCCAGCGAAGAAGGATGTTTTGCGGCTGGCCGGGCCGCGATCTCGGCGCTGGCCGATCTCGGCGTCGGCCCTCCGGTTTGTGTAGGCCACTCGCTCGGCGCGGGCGTGGCCGCCGCGATGGCCGCGGAGGGTCGCTGCAGCGCGCTCGTGCTCGCCGCGCCGTTCACTTCGGTGCTCGACATGGCCGCCCTGCAGTATCCGTGGCTCCCGACGAGCCGCCTCGTGAAAGACCCGTTCGATTCGCTTGGCCGCGCCTCGCAGATCGCCATCCCCACGCTCGTCATCCACAGCCGCGACGATGGGATCATCCCCTTCGCGATGGGCGAGGCCCTGGCGGCGGCGATCCCGGGCGCCCGACTCCTCCCGCGCAACGCCGGCCACAACGCGGTGCTCGACGCCGAGAGCTGGGTCGCGATCGCGAGCTTCGTACAGGAGCGGTAATTCTCTCGCCCGCGCCGCGTTGCGCCGCGGGCCCCGCCTGACGAAGGGACCGGGAGTCGCGCAACGCCCTCTTCGCCTTCAGCCCCCCCACGCCTCCTTCGCCATGACCATCAGCTCACGGAAGATCGCGGTGAGACCCACGCGATCCTCCTCGTACATCGCCGGGTCTGCGCTCGCGCCCGTATCCGCCGCCGTGTCCGTGTCGGTATCCGTATCGGTGTCCGTGTCGGTATCGCCGTCCGAATCCGTGTCGGTATCGCTGTCGGTATCCGCGTCGGCATCCGCGGGGATGACGCCCGTGTCCTCTACACAGAGGCCTTCGATGTTGAGGCTGTACCCCGTATCACACGTGGGTTCGGCGCAGGCGGCGAGGAGGAGGAGGGTGAACATCGGGCGGAGCTAACCCGGAGATCCGGAGCGCGCCGCTCGCGACCGCCCTACGGCTCCACCACCCAGCTCCGCACCATCGCCGCTTCCACTTCTTCCGCCCGGAAGTTGAAGTATTGGTACTCGAAGTCGTGCCAGTCGTCGAGCGCGCCATAGCCGCCGTACCCAACGTGGAACCACAGCTCCGGCACGTCGTCGTCGCCAAATTGCGCGAGGCCGCGGTAGATGCTGCCTTCGTGCGAGGCGCAGGGCTCGTTGAGCTCGCTGCCATCCCAGGCCGGGCAATCCGCCACGTTCACCGTGGACTCATCGCCTGAGAACGACATCTCTGGATCCTCGATCCAGTAGCCATTGAACCGCGCCGTGTGGATGTCCCCCCAGGTGACGCGCTCGAGCCCCTTCGCCACGCGCACCGCCTCGATCCACTCCAGCGCATCCGACAGCGAAGCGAGCGTGTCCGTATCGCCCTTCCCATCGAGGAGGAACGCCAGATCCTGGCTGTGGGCAAGCGTGTTCAGCTTGGCGATGGTGACCGGAGTGGCGGCCGCGATCGCGTCGAACAACACGCTCATGTCCCCGAACAGGGTGCGCCGGGCGAGCATGGCCTGCCACGTGTGGAAGATCGCGGCTTCTTCGCTGGCTTCGCTCATGTTGCCGTCCCAGGCGTGCATCCGGGTGAGCGCCTCCATGATGTCTGCGCGCTCGCGGTAATCGGCCAGGGACTCGGTGGTGTCGATCCGGTCGCAAACCTCCAGCATCAACGGCAACAGATCGCGGCCGAGGCCGGAGTTCACGTCCCGCTGCATCACGGGCATGTCCTCGATCGAGATGTCGCCGCGCGCGACGAGCTCCGTGGCCAGCTCGTCAATCCGGTCGGCCCGCCAGCCCGGATCGAAGTAGCTGCCGTAGTAGAATGCGTCGTTCGTCGGGTCGTTGTCGGCGATGTGATCGAAGGGCGCGTTGTTGGCGGTGCCGATGAAGTCCTGGCTGCCATCGAGCGAGGGGTACAGCGAGTCGTCGAGGAACTCGCCCGTCCACAACAGGCTTGGATCGCTCGCTTTCTGGATCCGCCGCGGGTCGCCCCCGCGCACCGGGATGTGCCCGTGGGTTTGGTACCCGATGCCCGAAGCATCTGCGAACACCCAGTTCTGCTGCCCGATCATCTCCAGGCCGACGGCCTCGCGGAACTCCTCCTTCGAGGCCGAGCGGTCGAAGTCGAGGTACTCGAACAGCTCCTGCGTTTCGGGCTCGAAGCCGGCCCAGGCCACCATCACCTCGCCGTCGGCGAACACCATCTTGTCGATGGGCAGGAGCTCGGCGGGGATGAGCACGCCGTGCCCCGGGATGTCGGTCATGGTGTAGGCCGTATCGAGCAGCGATCCATCGGTTTGAAGGACCCGAATCGTCTCCTCGCGTACATGCACGGGCGCGGGGACTCCGCCCATGTCGGCGAAGCCGTCCTCGTCGATGTTCACGTCGAACAAGTCCATCACGTCGGCGAAGTTGGTCGTCGCCACCCAATTTACCTTGCGGTTGTGCCCGAGATGAACGCCCGGAACGCCGGGGAAGCTGAAGCCCGCCACGTCGAAGCTACCGCCCGCATCGGCCGAGTTGAGGTGCCACGCGATCACGAGCGAAGGTGCGTTGAGCGTGGCGTGCGGGTCGTTGCCCATCACCGGCTTCCCGTTGACCGTATGCTTCCCGTTGAACGCCCAGTTGTTGCTCGCGTTCCCGTTGCCCTGCGCCACGGTGAGCTCGTGCAGACGCTCGCCGAGATCGTCGGGGATATCGAAGTCGTCTGGATTGCGGGGTGCGGGGCTCGGAGCGGCGGTTGCGGCAGTGGATTCTCCCGATCCTTCGCCGTCAACGATGTAACGGCCCCGGGCCGGCTGCCACACAGGCACGCTCGCGAAGTCGCTCACCAACTGGTCGGAGATGCTCACCAGCAGGTCGTACTCAAGCTGGTTGGAGTAGCCGAGGTTGATCCGCTTGCCCATCGCCACCACGTCGAGCACGGTGAACGGCTCGGGGATGTAGGTGAGCTGGTCCTGCCCGAAGATCGAGGGCGCTTCCGCCGCTCCCGCCGCGAGGTCCTCCACGTAGCGGTTGAGGCCGGCGGTGAACGCCACGCCGAGCTTCATGTCGTCGGGTCGTTTGTCCGCCTGGAACTTCAGCGTGCGGCAACCGAGGTCGAGGAAGTTGAACGTACGTGCGATGATGTCGGTATTGATCGCCGATTCCCCGTCGATCTCCGAGAGCGTGCCGCGCGTGGAGTGCCGGGCGCGGTCGATCTGGTACAGCCGCTGGCGGCCCTGCTCGTAGCCGGCCGCGAAGAACAGGTCGGCGTCGTTCTGGGCGTAGATGTGGACGATCCCCTGATCGTCCTCCTTCATCGTGCTCGCCGCGGTGGGCGCGTAGGTGAGGGGGATCGACACCTCGTCGAGCGTGCAGGGCGTCCACGTGTCGCCCAAAACGGGCTTCTGGGCCACCGGAACTTCATCGACGCACGCGAGCAGGAGCAGGAGCATGGTGCGCGCACAATTAGCACGAGGATGACGGTTCTGCCGGGGTTTGCTACCTTGTGGCACGATGATCTGGATAGCCCTCGCCTGTACACCCACCAACATCCAGTTGGGCAGTGAAAACGCCGACTCTGAGTCGGTGGACTCCGCGGCGGGCACACTCGTTGGCGACAGCGCGAACGAGCTCCTCCCCGGAGACACGGCGGCGGACACCGGTGATCCGCCCCCGGTGGACGATCCCGACCTCTTTGCGCCCGACACCATCTGGGAGCTCACGCTCGAGCTCGACGACGACGCCTACAGCGAGCTCTCTCGCGACGGCCACGACTTCGTAGACGCCACGCTCGGTTGGGACGGTCGCACCTGGCCCGTGGCCACGCACATCAAGGGCAGCTCCAGTTGGCAGGACATCTCCGACAAGCCGAGCCTTGTCATCGACGTGAATCGCCTGGACCCAAAGCAGGAGTTCATGGGCGTCAAAAAGTTCTACCTGCACAACGACTGTTACGACCCCAGCCAGATGTCCGAGACGCTGAGCTATCGTTTTTATCGGGAGGCAGGATATCCGGCGTCGGAGACCAGCTTCGCCCACCTGACCCTGAACGGTCGGGACTACGGCCTGTACACGGTGGTCGAGGCGCACAACGACGACTTCCTGGAGAAGTGGTTTGGGGATCCGAACGGGAACCTGTACGAAAACCGCGATGCGTACTGCGATGTAACCGACCTCGGCTGCATGGAGGTCGAAGAGTCCGACGAAGGGAACGACGAAGCGTTCATCGCGTTGGGGCAGGCGGCGCGAACGCGCGCGGTCGATTGGCGGGCGGCGGTGGAGCCGCTCTTGAATTGGGACCGCTTCATCGCCTACCTCGGCCTCGAGATCGCCGTGGTGCACTGGGACAGCTACAGCTACGACCTCTCGAACTACAGCTTGTACCATGATCCTACCGCGGATGAGTGGACCTTCTTCACCCAGTCGATGGATCTGGACTACGGCTTCCGCCCCTGGAGCTACCCAAGCTGCGGGCAGTACGGCATGACGATTGACAAGTACGACATGGGGATGTTGGCAGCTTCCTGCCATGCAGACGCGTCGTGCAAAGCGGAGCTTGTCGCCCGGGTGTTGGAGTACGCGGACTTCCTTGAGGCGGCCGATGGCGCAGCGCGGGTCGCCGAGCTGGAAGCCCTCATCGGCGGCGAGGTTCGGGCCGATTCACGGCGCTACTACTCGGATGCCGAGTACGCCGATCACGTCGCCTGCCTCAAGACGTTTTTCGAGGGGCGACCTGCGCAACTGCGGGAGTGGGCGGCGGGGGAGTAGGGGTTAGCGGCGCCGGCCCAACGCCGCCCACGTTCCCGTAACCGCATGCAGCAAGAATTTCCCCGGCAACAGGATCATCGCCAGGTTGGACATCATCTCCTCCCACTGCCCTTCGCGGCTGTATTTGCGCCGGAACACGCCCAGTAGACTCTGATCTTCGGCGTAGAGGGGAGGGGAGAGCACCAGGGCGGCAAATACGTAGGCGACAAACGCGATGGCGCGCGTGCGCAGCTCAACGGGTAGCGGCGTAAAGAACCAAGCTGCAACCAGACCGATACCGATCGCCCACGAGAGCATCAGGAGGGCGAGCGCCACCTTGCCCCCATCGGCTGGCGCGCGGGGGAGCTGTTCATCCTCCCCTTCTGGCCGCCGCCACCAGCCGCACCCAGTGCACGGGTCGCCGTTCGGCGGGAGCCGTGCGGCGCAGCGCGGGCAATTGCGTGGGGACACGGCGCGCCCTCACCGCCCCCGCTGCAGGCGCTTCGGGGCTGTCAGCGCCCACGCGCGCTCCACGAGCGGCTCGATCTCCGCCCAGGGCACCCGCCCATCCAACTCGATCCCGACCCAGCCCTTGCTTCCGACGTAGTCCGGCCGGAAGAACCCCGGCTTCGCGAGCAGCTCCGGTTGAACATCCTTGGTTGACTTCACGCTCATCGTGGCCGTACTTCCGGGAGCGGAGCCGCACGTCGCGAAGATCTTGCCGCCCACCCGAAACGTCGGGTGCCCCCAGGTGATCTCCTCGGTTGCCGCGGGCAACGACAGCGCGAATTCCCGGAGCTGAGCCACCGGATCAGACATGTTCGATCCAGCCGTCGGGGCCGAAATGCGTGGGTCCGGTGCGATCCTTCAGCACCTCCACCACCCGAAGCACGGCCTTGTACGAGCCGAACGGCGGATACACGTAGGTGCCGGCGATGCGGGGGTGGTTCATCACCTCGCGCAGCGCCTCCTGCGCGCACTGGATGCCGACCTCGCGCTGCGCGTCCCGGTCGCCGGCGTTGCGCAAGCGGTCGAGGATGACGCTTGGCACTTGCATGCCGGGCACCTCGTTGTGGAGGAATTCCGCGTTCCGGAGGGAAACCAGCGGCATGATCCCCACGAGGAACGGCACCTTCTTGAAGCTGTCGGTGCGTTCGAGGAAGTGGAGCAGCACCGCCGGATCGAACACCGGCTGCGAAAAGAAGAATTCCGCTCCCGCTTCGATCTTGCGGCCAAAGCGCGCGACCTCGATGTCGAGATCGATGTGCGCCGGGTTGCAGCCCGCCCCCACGAACAGCGCGGTTTGCCCGCCCACGGGTTGCCCCGAGAAGTCGAGGCCGCGGTTGAGCATCTGGATGAAGCTGATGAGGCCGATGGCATCGATGTCAAATACGGCCGTTGCGTCCGGGTACGTGCCCATTTTGGGCGGATCGCCGGTGACGGCCAGGATGTTCCGCAAGCCGAGTGCGTTGGCCCCGAGCAGATCCATCTGCATGCCCAGCAGGTTTCGATCACGACAGCAGTAGTGAACCACGCTCTCCATCGGGCAGTGGGCGCGCACCAATTGCGCGAGCGCGCTCGGCCCCATCCGCGCGACCGCCCGAGGGCCGTCCGCGATGTTCACCACGTCGATCCCCGCTTGGAGTAGCATCGCCGCGCCTTCGACGGCCTTCTGCGCGTCCACCCCCCGGGGCGGATCCAACTCCACGGACACGCAGAACTTGCCCCCATAGAGGCGCCGCGCGAATTCGCTCCGCTCCGCGATTGGCTTGGGCTCGGCCACCGGCACCTTGTTCTGCACACCCGCTTCCACGGCGATCGTGCGGCGCTCGGCGGTGACCGACCGCACGTAGGAGCGCATCTGCTTGATCATCTCCGGCGTGGTGCCGCAGCAGCCGCCCACGATCCCGGCGCCGAGTTGAACAAAGCGCCGCGCGTGCTCCGCCATGTATTCGGGCGCCGCGAGGTACAGGGTGCGCCCCTCCACCACCTGAGGCAGCCCCGCGTTCGGCATCGCGACGAGCTTCATGTTCGTTACGTTGACCATCCGCTCCAGCACATGCTGCACGCCGCGGGGGCCATTGCTGCAATTCGTGCCGAAGGCGTCGATCCCCCAGCCGGACACCGTCCGTGCCGCGGTTTCCGGCGTATCTCCCTCAATCTGCATCTGATCGGGCCCGATGAAGGGGAAGCTCATGGCGGCCACGATCGGTTGGTCGCGGTTTACGGAGCGCACCGCCCGGACCGCCTGCCACAGTTCGGCGAGGTGGGTGAACGTTTCCAGCACGATCAGGTCCGCGCCGGCATCGATCAGCACCTCCGCCTGCTCGCGAAAGGCCTGATACGCCTCTCCCGGGGCCACCTTTCCCACGGGGGCCAGGAGAGCGCCCGTTGGCCCCATGCTCCCGGCCACCCAGGCTTTGTCCTTGGCGGCGGCCCGCGCCAAACGCACGCCAGTGGCGTTGATCTCCTTCGCCCGGGTCTCCAAACCGTAGGCGCCGAGTCGGATCCGGTTCGCGCCAAATGTGTTTGTCGTTACGACGTCGGCACCGGCGCGTACGTAGGCGCTGTGGATCTCGCCGACGGTGTCGGCTTGCGACACGTTCAGCTCGTCGTAACAGCGGTTGATGAACACGCCGCGGGCGTAGATTTCGGTGCCCATCGCGCCGTCGAACAACAGGACGCGCTGGCTGAGGGCTTCTCGGAAAGACAGCTCGGGCAAGGAATACTCCCGTTAGTCGATGCTGGAGTTGTCTTCGGCGGAGGCGGGCAGCTTCGCCGAGAGCGTGAGGGCGACGACGGTGACGTTGTCGCCGCCGCTGCCGTCGTTCGCGGCCAACACGATCCGTCGGGACAGGCGCATCGCGGCGCTCGCATCGGCCGGACCGCCGTGTTGGGCGACGAGGCGCTCCAGGATGCGGTACACGCCCGCTTCTTCGTCGGCGGCGTGGTCGCTCACGCCGTCGCTGGTCAGCAACAGCCATTCGCCGGGCAATAGCCGCACGCTCGTGCGCATGACCGGGCCAAGCGTAGGATCTCCCATCTCGTCGAAGTGGCCCAGGTAGCCGATGAGCGCATAGCCGCGATCATCCCAGGGAATCGTCGCCCCCGCCACGGCTTGCCGCAGCCGGAGCGCGTTGAGGTTCTGATCCCACAACAGCGGCGCGACGCCGTGCCGGCCCACGACATAGGCCCGCGAATCGCCGAGCGCGGCGAGGTGGATGGTGTCGCCCACCGTTACGCCGGCGATGATCGTGGTGCCCATCGGGACATGCCGGCTGAGGTCGCCCCCGGCGAGCCGGATCGCGGCCTCCGCGACCACCCGGTTTGCCTTCTCGAAGGCGACGGTGAGGAAGCGCCAGGCGTCGTCGGCCGAAGCGGCACGTAGATTCTCGTGGTGCCCCGTCCACTGCAGGCGCAAGGTGCGCGCGGCGAGGCTACTCGCGAGGTCTCCGCTCCCGGCCGTGGCGGTGCTGATGCCATCGGCCACCATGACCAACGCGTGCTCGGGATCGCCCAGCAACAAGAAGCTGTCCTGGTTCGTTTGCCCGGCGAGCGCCTTGAGCGTGCCGATGTGGGTGTCGAACCCGGCGATCAGCTCGGCAGAGGGCTGGAGGGGGAGCGCCGCCCGGAGCTGCGAAACCGCCTGGGCGACCGTGAGATCGTGCACGAGGGCGAGGCCATCGCGCGGCCGGAGCCTTGGATCACGGGCCAGCGCATACCGAAGCACGCCGAGCAGCTCGGGCGCGAAGTCGTTCTGCGTAGCCGGCACCAGGTCCACCAGTTCGTGACTCGGAACGGCGCCCGGGAGGTTCACGCCGAGGGTGGACTCCACGAAACGTCGCATCGCGAAGGCCACATCCTCCGAAGGGGGGCCCGCCTCGGTATCCGCGCGGATGGACCACCCCTCCGCGTTGCACACCGTGGACTCCGGGCGTCGGAGCATCGTTTCACCCCGCGCGTGGATCGCGGCGAGGGCGTTGGCCATTCCGAGCGCGCTGGCCCAGATGGCCGTGCGGCTCATCCCGGCTACCGGCATCGCGAAGGGCACCTCCACCGATTCCGGCTCGGCGGACTCCGCGATGTCGGCTGGCTCGTGCGGGGCGGTAAAGTCGGCGTCGGTCACTC
This sequence comes from Deltaproteobacteria bacterium, assembly GCA_014191855.1. Taxonomy (GTDB): domain Bacteria; phylum Myxococcota_A; class UBA796; order UBA796; family SXON01; genus SXON01. Next base: position 3,013 of record BJHF01000097.1, on the reverse strand, counting down.
CGGGGGCGAGCTCCACGCGATCGGCGGTTACGACGAATCGGGAATCGACCCCGGCGAGCACCATCACGGCGCCCCACCAGCCGTCGAACTTCTCGTCGCCCACGAGCTTCTCCATCCACTCCGCGACGTCGTGCGTCGGCTGGCTGCGACCGAGGTCGGCCAGGAGCAGCCCGAGCAGCGCCACGGGGTCGTCGGCGGCGCAACGTCGGGTGAAGGCCGGGTCCAGAAAGTGGCGGGCGAGCACGCCGCCGCTTCGGCATCTTCGGTAGCTCGTTCCAAGCGCATGGCGCGATACGTGCGTCGGCGACTGTTGCCCGTCCCGGCTCCAGCGGAGCTGGGCCCCTCGGTCATCCACCTCGGCGACGGTCGCAAAGCCGAAGGCCGGGTGGTGGACAACGTCGCCCGGGCGCAAGGGGTCGGTGGCGGCGATGGAGTCCATGACCGGGCTATATCCCGCGACCGGAGGCGACATGGAGGTTCGAGACCCGCTGCACGGTGCGATTGCGCTCACGGAGAGCGAGGTGCAGGTCGTGGACCATCCCTTCGTTCAGCGCCTTCGCGGCGTGAAACAGATGGGCTTCTCCGAGCTGCCCTTCCCCGGTGCGGTGCACACGCGCTACGCCCACAGCCTCGGCGCGATGGAGCTGGCCGGCCGCGCCTTCGACAACGTCTTTCGGCGCGACCCCTTCGAGGATCCTGCGGCTCGTGCCCGTTTCCGTGATCTCGTGCGGATCGCCGCGCTGTGCCACGATCTCGGCCACGCCCCCTTCTCCCATTGCACCGAGTTCGCGATGCCGCCGTTGCGCGCGCTCGCCTTGGGGGCGTACACCCCCGCGAAGGTGGCCGACCGGCTCGATCAGACGGCCTCCCACGAGGACTATACCGTCGGGATCCTCACCGAGTCGTCGTTGACCGCCACGATCGCCTCGAACTTCCCCTTCGACGGGCGGCACGTCGCCGCCGTGGTTTCCCGTGAGGTCGAGGTGCCGGACGACTTCTTCCTCCACCGTGGGCGCGACTACCGCCGGGTCCTGAGCCAGCTCATCTCCAGCGAGCTCGACGTGGATCGGCTCGACTACCTCGTGCGCGACTCCTACTTCTCGGGGGCCCGCTACGGCGAGATTGACTTCAACTGGCTGCTGAGCAACCTCGAATGGCACGACGATGCAGACGGAAACGTGTCGTTGATGCTGGATCAACGCGCGGTATACGCATTCGATGACTTCATGATCTCCCGTTATCACATGTTCATGTCGGTGTATTTTCACCACAAAAGCGTGGTGTACGAGGAGATGCTCCGCCGCCACTTCGCCAGTCCGGCCCGCACCTGGCAGTTTCCCACCGACATCGAGGCCTATCTCTATCTGGACGATGTCGCGATGCATGGCTACCTCCGCGCCGCCGGCGATGAGTGGGCACGCCGTATCGTGGACCGCCGGCCGTATCGGCGGGTGTTGGAGCGCCATGGAAGCGCGGCGGAGGTCGATCTCACCGAGGCGCGCGCTCGCCTCGACGCCGCCGGGCTCGATCACCTCGCGGCCGGCTCAACCGGGAAGCTCTCCCGGTACTCCGCGATGGGAAAGAAGCGGGAGAGCGCCCCCCGAATCTGGGTGATTGATCGAAGCCCAGGCAGCCGCGGAAGGATCACGCCGTTGGAGGACGCGACGGCGATCTTCGCCCGATATCAGGAGGCGCGGCACATCACCCGGCTCTACGTCAGTGAGGCGGACGTGGCGTTGGCACGAGAGGTTTTGGACGGGGCGATGCCTTAGGCGCGCCGCGCCTCGCGGCCGGGGGCCGCGTTCAACGGGCGTCGCGAGGCATCGCGGTTACCCTCCGCGCTGGTAACTTACGACGAGCTTCATCCCCGGCCGCGGGATGGCGCGGCCAGAGAACACGATCGCGTTGTCGCCGATCGAGTAGGTCCACCCGTCGATCTCGCGCTCCGGGATGATCACGCCGTCCACGTTCACCTCCAGCGTGTCCTGTGCGGGGATGTCGCTCAGGATGAAGGTGGGGTTCCAGCCGGCCACCGCGAGCCCGAGCACCACGAGCACCGGCCCATAATCGTCGGCGCAGATGCTCTCGGTGAGGCCGCCGGTTGCTTCGGCCACGGCGAGGTACCGGGTGCCCGCGTTCGCCGCGGAGGTGCCGGAGAGGCATCCAGCCGGAACGTCGCCCACGAGGGCGTGTGCGGTCAACGACTCTCCGGGCGCGGCCCCACGCAGACTGCCGGCGTACTCGGCCGCTTCGTTGGCGCTGTGATCGTCCTCGTCCGAGACAAAAACGACGTGGCCAACAGCCTCGCTCCGCATGAAGTCCGGGTTCACGTCTGGCCGGACGCCGAACACCGCCATCGCGAGGCCCTGCTCGTCGCGCGAGCCCGAGGTGCCCACCGACACCTCGTCCTGGAACGCGGACACGACGTCGGGCGTGTCGGGCGTGAGCACGGGGCCAACGAGGATGCCCGCGTCGGCGGCATCGGTCGTCGTCACCCCGATGCGGTAGTCCGCCGTCGTGTCCCCCAACAGTTCCACAAAGGCCCCAAAATTCGCGGCGAGGATCGCTTGCTCTTCCACCATGCTCGCAGAATTGTCGACGACGAACAGCACGTCTGCCGGGGGATCCTCCTCCTGCGTGAACACGTCCTGTACCGTGAGGTTCTGCACCTCGTAGTCGGAGCAGGCTGAGCCGAGGCAGAGGGCGAAGGTGGAGAGGCGGCGCGTCATTCGCCCCAAAGGGATAGCATTGTGGCGTGCGATACGCCGCCCTCCTGCTGTTGGCTTGCTCCAAGCCCTTCCCCGACGACGGGTCGGAGACGGCGCTTTTGCTCGCGGTTTCGCCCGCCGAGAGCACCGTGTACACCTCGCCGGAGGGCGCCGCCGCCCAGTTCACGCTCACCACCACTCACACCGATGGCAGCACGGAGGTGTTGCCGGAAGCGGAGTGGACTCTCTCGAACCACACCATCGGCGAGATCGATGAAACCGTCGCGGTTGCGGCCTCGATCGAC
>BJHF01000096.1 GCA_014191855.1 Deltaproteobacteria bacterium | reverse complement strand
CATGACGTCGAACACCTTGGCGGTCTCCAGAGGACACCCGCCAGCTACCGGAGACCAGAAGCCGCTGACGGGTCAGAACCCGCCATCTTTTCCGGATCGTCAGCCGCCATTCTTTCCGGATTCCACAAGGCCGGAGATCACGCCTCGCTGGCAGCGCGTGTAGTTGTGCGCCCCGCTCTCAGGACTCCAGAACCCGTTTCAGCTTCGCGAGATCCGCGACGTTGGCCCGCCGCATCATCATCTCCATGAACGGAGCCATCAAGGCGGAGAAGCCCGCTGGTTCCCCGCGGTTGCGAAGCGTCATTCGCGTCGCCACGCCTTCGTCGGCCCACGTATACGTGGTCTCCATCGGGAACGGGCCCTCCGCCGTCGACATGACGAGGCGCGCTCCGGGGGTCAACTCCCGGATCTCGTAGGTGTACGCGAGGCGTCGCCCGAGAAACCGTCCGACGAACGCGATGCGCGACCCGACGGCGAGCGGCGGAGGCGTCTGCCATTCCACGGACTTGATGTTCACGTACCAGTCTGGTGCGTGGCAGGGATCGCCGGCGAACGCGGCGACATCGGCGACGGGCCGATCGATCAGGATCTCGGTCAGTACATCGACGGCCATGCCGCCAGCTAACCGGGGCCAGGCCGAACCACGGGTCGACGCCGGGGTCATCTCCGTTCGCCAGACGGCCGAGTCGATCCCGGAAGTGCGGCCACCCAACCGCATGTTTCTCCCCTTCGGCATCGACCAGGCCCCGGTGCTCGAGCTCCGGTCCGGTGCCAGCAAGCGCTCCGAGAGCCGGATGACGCGGTGCGTCGATCCCGGGGGGCATGAGCGGGTTTCCCGCCTCACCCCATGCGATCTCGATGAAGTTCGGTTGGTCCACCGGGACGTAGCAATCCCGAACGGTCCTACCTCTGCCACGCGGTGTTGGCCGATTTGCACCAGCACCCCGGGAACCTGGATTTGGCGGCCGAGCATCGGGCGGAAGCCGTGGCCGGTGCTCCTTCGGAGGCGGTGCGTGCGCTGATCGGGCGTCGCCTCGCGTTCCTGGCTGAGTGACCGTACCTGGCCGACACCAAGAATAGCAGACGTTCGCCGCCCCTCAGCAGAACGGGACGGGCACCGGCGGCGAGGCCGAGGTCACCAGCGACCGATGCCCCATGGGCGTGACCGACCAGGTGTTGCGGGCGAGCTTCATCATCGGCGCGTCGGCGGACTCGCGGGTGAAGGACCGGCCCTCGTCCCAGGCCATCACCCGCTCGTGATTGCTGCGCCCCCCGACGCGGTCGCAGGTGCGCTCACGCGACGAACATAGCGCGACGCAGCCGGGGCCTGGACACCGACCCGGCAAGCAGGCGATAGGACCGCTGATGCACGACGCCGACATTGCCCACTTCCTGACGTTCGGGTTCGTCGTCCTCCGCCGGCACTTCGATCCTACGGAGTTGTCCGCCGAGTTGGATCGCGCCATCGAGGACGGCCACCCGCCACGCGCGGAGCCGGCCCGCGTGGGCGCCCGGCTGGGCGGCGATCTCCTCCCCTTTCGCTACGTCCCGATGATGAACGAACGCACTCCGGCCAGCCTCGCGCTTCTCGACCACTTTGCGCCCTTTGCCGCAGCGCTTCTCGGCGTGCCGGTGCTCCCGGTGCGGGCCAAAGGCGTCGAGTACCAGGGCTCGTCGCAGTGGCACCGCGATTCGGACGGGGCGTGGCCGAGCATTGGATTCGCGGCCTACCTCGAACCTCTCCGTGGGCCGACCGGAGCGCTCCGGGTGATCCCGGGTTCGCACGTAGGGGAGTTCGCGGCGTCCGTCGCCCGCTACATCGGGGTAACACCATCGGCGGCGAGTCACGACGGGGAGGCTCGGGTCGAGCGGGTGCCTGCCCGAGCCATCGACAGCGATCCTGGCGACGTGATCGCCTTCGACGAGCGGTTGTTTCACGCCAGCTTCCAGCACCCGGGCGCCGTCGCCCCTCGGCGGCAGTGGCGGGTTGACTTCGTGGCGGCACCCGTCCAGGCCTCCCAGGAACCCGCCCTGGCCGCGTGGTTCGGCAGCCTGTACCAACCGGGTTGGGACGGAGGGTACGATGTCGATTTGTTCCCCTCCTACGGTGAACACTGGCGGGCGTCGGGGCGCCCGTGGGTAGAGACGCTCAGCCGGCTCGGTGTCTACGCCGCGGCCGGACGGCAGGAGGACTTCATGCGCTCCCAACGTTCGGTCGCGACCGCTCAGGGGTGAGCATCGCGAGAGTGAGCTTCCGTAGCAGCAGTGACGGCGCGCTGAGCGCCGACGGTCTGAAGGGTCGCGACAAGCCCGGGGAGGTCGGGCGGGGAACCTCGGCGGCCTTGATCGCCGCTACCAGCGTCCGGTCGCACTCCGCTGCCGGTGATCGTCGACGACTGGGTGATCACCAGTTCGCCGCAGGCGTTGGCCGCCTCAGCGCCACCGCCACATAAAGTCCGCCGTGCCACCCAAGCTCGGTCGGCGCGCCGAGGATCCACATCTGGCCGGCGCCGAACGTGCCGCCTACTCGTGCGGGCCCGATCTTTCCGCCCAGCCAGACCTCCCCGAGAACGGGAAATCGAAGGCTGAATCCTGTGAGTCCAGCGACGGCCGGGACCGCAACGCCGATCGTTGCGTCCACCGGGCCGCGAGCCCACCCGAGCGATAGCGAGGGCGTGGCCGAGACGGCGAGTCCGGGGTCGAGGAGGGGCACCGTCGGCCCGCCAGCGACGGCGACCTCGAGCCCGAACCCAGTCTCCCGCCGGAAGACGTCATGCCGGTACCCGATGGACGCGCCGACGGCGTCGAACGGGTGAACGTCCACCGAGACCCCGAAATGCGGTGTGATCGAAAAGCCCGCCGAGCTGTCGGGAACGCCGACGACGACAGCAACGTCTCCGGATGGGGCCCGAAGCGCGATGGGGTCCGCGAACGCGAGGCCGACGAGGGCGAGCGCAATCGGAGCCAGAATCATCGAGTCACGGTCACGCCGTCGAAAGGCAGGTTCAGGCGAGCGGCGGCGTCCGCGTCGCCCAGCAAGGACGCGTCGAGAAACGCGTCGATCACGTTAAGCGCAGCCAGGCGATCATCGTCCAGGGTCAACGCCTGCCCGTCGCTCGCGAGCTCCTTCTCCGAGGCGCCGTCCGTCCACCCGTAGTGATTGAGGTCGTCGACCACGGCGAGGTACCGGGGATCGCCGAACCGCTCGAACCCCGCCTGCACATCCGCCGGCAACGCCTTCTGGTCATTCGCGCCGCCGATGGACAGCACCGGCGAGCCCGCTCGATCCTCGGGATCGTCGCCCGCAGCAGGGAACGAAGACAGCAGGAGCACGGCCGAAAACGCGTCGTCCGCGAGCCAGTTCTTCACCGCTACGACCCCGCCAAGGGAGTGCCCGCCGACGACGGCCGAATCGCCGATCCACGACCCGAGGTCGGGGTCGCCGCGGGCGCCGGCGTACGCGGCCGAGGCGTTCCCGATATCGAAGATCGCAAGGTCCAAGGTATGGTGCGGTGCGACGACAGCGAAGCCCCGGCTGGCGACGTGCGTGTAGAGCCAACGGTATCGGTCCACGTCCACAAGACCGCCTTGGACGAAGACGACCGTCGGCGCGGCGGGCACAGTCGGCGCTCCCCCGTCGTCTCCGGGAAGCACGAATTCGACGCGAACGGCGTCGGTGACCCGCGCCTGGTAGGTCCGCTCGCTGGAGATCGCGCCGTAGGGGCCATCCGCGCCGTCAGCGCCATCCCGGCCTGGATCGGGGGCAAGCAGCACGTCGAAGGTGGGCGGGGCGGAGCAGGCGAGGAGCAGGTGTAGAGCGAGGGGGACCATGGGAACACCGTTATCCGGAGGACGGGGATGTCGAAGATGGCGAGCGGACAGGCCCGCAGGAGGCCTCTCCCCGGGTCATGCGGAAGCTGCTCAACTCGGGTGCGGGGCGGACGGTCGGCCCGTGGAGGAGCGCCCGTGTCGAGGCGCCGATCACGGCCTGCGCAAACTCGGGTATGGCGACCGCGCCGAAGAATGCCGTGCCGTCCCAGGTGCCCGTGACCAGGGTCCTGCCCACCTGAACCACGTAGACGGTCCCGGTGCCGACGAAGGGCGCCTCGATCTGCACGGTCAGCCCAGGATGACCGTCGGCATCTGAGTCGCGGACGCGTGGGTCGGCCGGGTCCGTGGGGAGGATGCCCATGCCATCCCAGCCGAGCACCTGTCGCCCGAAGTCCGCGGCGTAGGCCCAGATTCCGTTCTGCTCCGTGAGATTGACCGGGAACGACGCGACAGGGAGCGCGGCGATGAACGCCGCAGGGACCTCCGTGCGCACGAGGCCCCGCCCATCGTTCACGATCGTCGAGCAGACCCGCTGGGTCTGAACGAGGCCTCCGGCCCCAGGGTCGAGGCGAACGGCGAGCTCCGAGCGCGAGCGGGCCAGGAAGTCGCCGAGGACGGGGACGTGAGCCCTCGTGACCACGACGACGTCAAGCGTCCAGTCGCCGACGAATTGGCCGGCCTCAATGTCTCCGGTCACGGGCTTCCCCCGCGCCGGAGATTCGAGCCGGTCGGAGCGGTCGGGGCGGTGGTCAACATCGGTGTTGCATGTTCATGCACTAGTGCATATAGTTTGCATCATGTTTCGTCAACCTCTGGAGCTCCCGTGATCGCCTCCGCCTTCCTCCCTGAATCCCCCCGTCGTTCCCTGTCCTCCGCAGCCGGTCTCCGGGAAGTGGAGGCGGTGATGATGCGCCTCGCCATCGGCGAGCGGCTCGACATCGCCGGCGACATGGTCGGGGAGTGCCTCCGCAGCGGAGGGAAGCGGCTTCGCGCTCACCTGGCGCTCGCCGCGGGGCACGCGTTGGGCGTGTCCGAAGAGCCGCTGATGCTCTGGGCCGCCGCGTGCGAGCTGCTCCACAACGCCACGCTGATCCATGACGACATCCAGGACGCCGACCGCGTCCGGCGTGGACGCCCCACCCTCTGGGCCCGTCACGGCGTCGGACAGGCGATCAACGCGGGAGATCTGATGCTCATGTTGCCCTTCCTGGCGGTGGGCGAGATCGACGCACCGCCCGCCGTGCGCACAAGGCTGTACGCCGCGCTCGCCATCGCCGCGGCCCGGACGGCCCGGGGCCAGGCTGCGGAGATGGCGCTTCCGAATCAGGATGATGTCGGCTGGTCCCGGTGGATCGAGGCTGCGGAGGGGAAATCCGGCGCGCTCCTCGGGTTGCCCGTGCAGGGAGCGGCCATCCTGGCCGGGCTGGACGACGCCTCATCCAGGGCGTTCGGGTCGGCGTTCTCACGGGCGGGCGTGCTGTACCAGCTCCTTGACGACCTGCTCGATCTCTCCGTCGAAAAGGGGAAGGGCCGCCCCGCGAGCGACCTCCGGGAGGGGAAGATGAGCGCCCTCATCGTCGCCCATCTTGAGCTTCATCCCGACGAAGCCGTCGAAACCTACCGTTGGCTCCGCGACCCCGAGCTGCGCCGGGACGACGACGTGATCGCCTCCGTACTGAAGCGGCTGGTCGACGGCGGCGCCGTCGACCAGGTTCGAGCCCAAGTGCCGCTCTGGGCTGACTCCGTGACGTGCGACGCCCGCCTGCGGGCCGTGCCGGACCTAGCCGCCGTGGCGCGGGAGCTGGTGGATCGCGTTCAGCGGGCAGGCGCCTCCCTCTCCGTCGTCCAGGGGAGCGCAGCATGAAACCCTACGTCGTCATCGGCTCAGGATTTGGCGGGTTGGCCGCGGCGGTGCGGCTCCGGGCCATGGGTCACCCCGTCATCGTCCTGGAGGCGAACGAGCAGGCGGGCGGGCGCGCGAGCGTCTGGCGGCGGGACGGATTCACGTTCGACGCCGGCCCGACCGTCATCACCGCGCCGTATCTGCTTGACGAATTGTTCGGCCTGCTCGGGCGGGACCCGGGGGACTACTACACGCTCGATCCCGTCGACCCTTTTTACCGGGTGCTGTTCCCCGAAGGAGGCCACTTTGACTACGTCGGAGACGACGAGCGGCTGCTCGCCCAGATCGCTGCGATCTCGCCGCCAGATGTCGAGGGCTACCGTCGGCTGCTGAAGCAGGCGCAGGACACCTTCGACGTGGGCTACACCCGATTGGCCGACCAGCCGTTCACGCGGCTCCCGGACATGCTCCGCGTCATTCCGGACATGGTGAGGCTCGGGAGCTGGCGCTCGATCTACGGCATGGTGGCGCACCACATCCGCGACGAGCGGCTCCGGCAGGTGCTGACGTTCGAGCCGCTCTTGATCGGAGGAAACCCGTTCACGGCCCCCTCGATCTACCTGCTGATCCATTGGCTCGAGCGGAAATGGGGCGTCTGGTTCCCCCGTGGAGGAACCGGCGCTGTCGTCAACGCGCTCGTCCAGGTACTCAGCGAGGTGGGCGTCGACGTTCGTTGCAACGCGCCGGTGACGCGAATCCGCGTCGAGAGCGGCCGTGCGACAGGTGTGGAGCTGGCCGACGGCACGGTGATCGAGGCGCTGGGCGTGGTGTGCAACGGAGATCCGTCGTTCACCTATACCAACCTGATTGACCCCGAACATCGGCGCACCTGGACCGACAAGAGGGTCGGACGGGTGCGCCAGTCGATGAGCCTCGCGGTGACGTACTTCGGCACCGAGGGCACCTGGCCGGAGCTGGCCCATCACACGATCGTGCTCGGCCCCCGGTACAAGGGACTCCTGGACGACGTGTTCAACAAGCGTGTGCTCGCGGACGACATGTCGCTCTACGTACATGCTCCCACCCGGACCGATCCGTCGCTCGCGCCCGCCGGCAAGGAGTGCTTCTACGTGCTCTCTCCGGTGCCCAACCAGCTCAGCGGAATCCAATGGGAGGACCACCAGGCCCGATACGAGGACGCCATGCTCGGGGAGCTCGAACGCAGGCTGCTGCCCGGACTGAAGTCCCGGATCACCACGAAGTTCTCGGTAGACCCTCGGTACTTCGAGGGGCGGCTTCGCTCCGTGCACGGCGCGGCGTTCGGGCCGGAGCCGCGGTTGGAGCAGTCGGCCTGGTTTCGGTACCACAACCAGAGCGACGACGTAGTCGGCCTCTACTTCGTGGGGGCAGGCACCCACCCCGGCGCGGGCGTTCCGGGCGTGCTCAACAGCGCCAAGGTCCTGGAGCGCCTCGTGGCTCCGCCCGAACTCGCGATTCCGGTCCCGGGCAGCCGACTTCGGGGGGTGGCGTGACCCTCGATCCGACCGCCGACGTGCTCCCCGCCGCGCGGCGGGCCCTGCATGAGCGTGCGCGCTCCTTCCGGATCGCGGCACGGCTGCTCAACGCCGAGGACGCAGACGACGCCGCGATCACCTACGCCCTCTGTCGAGAGGCCGACGATCTCGTGGACGAGGCTCCCTCCGCCGACGTCGCCACCGTCGCGATCGCCGAGCTGCGCTCCGAGCTGCGCGGCCGCAAGTCGCCGCGCCCCCTCGTGATCGCGTTCTACCGGATGGCGCTGCGGCGAAGGCTCCCGATCCACGCCATGTGGGACCTCGTGGACACCATTGCGGAGGACGCCGGACCAGTTCGGATCTCGGACGATGCCGCGCTTTTGCGCTACGCCTACGGGGTCGCGGGGACCGTTGGACTCCTGATGGGCTCGCTGCTTGGAGCCAGGGGTGACCAAGCGGAGGCCTGCGCCGTGGACCTGGGAATTGGCATGCAGATCAGCAACATCGTCCGGGACGTGGCCGAGGACGCGCTTCGCGACAGGGTCTACCTGCCAGCGACTCGCTTGCATCGGGTCGGCCTCCGCGCCGACGATGTAGCGAGCGGTTCGGCTGACCCCGAGGCGATTGCCGCAGTATGCGCGGACCTCGTCGCGCTCTCGGACAGCTACTACGCATCTGCGCGGAACGGCCTGCGTTTCCTGCCTCCGCGCGGTCGGGTGGCCGTGGCGGTGGCCGGGGCGTTGTACCAGGCCATCGGCCACGCGGTGGCGCGCCAAGGGGCCAAGGCGTTGGGTCGGCGGACAGTGCTGGGGCCCATCTCCCTCGGTGTCGCGTTCGTTCGCGGGTTGTTGACCCTCGCCCGTCCCACGGTATGGGGCGCCTCCCACCCCCGCGATCCGGCCTTGCCCGCGTTCGCTCCCAGCCCCTCGACCCCGGGTCGTCCATGTCCTACCGCATAAAGACAGTCGCTGAGCTGACGGGGATCCCCCGCAACACCATCCTGGCGTGGGAGCGCCGTTACGACCTTCTTGAACCGCGACGGTCGGATGCCGGATACCGCATCTATGACGACAGCGATGTCGCCTATCTACGCGAGTTGAAGGGGCTCGTGGACTCTGGGGTCGCGATCTCGGAGGCGATCAGTAGAATCGCCGCTTCAGAGCGCAATTCACTCCCATCCGTCGTGGCGCGACCGGACCTCGTGTCCGGACTACTCGCAGCCCTTCTGCACTTCGATGGCAACGCTGCTTTGCCGTTCCTGCGGAGGCTGGATCAACTGCCGTTCGCCGAGGCGATGCAGGAGGTTTGGCGACCGCTCCTTCGCGAAGTTGGGCGGCTCTGGGAGGTGGGCGAAATCTCGGTGGCACAGGAGCACTTCGCCGCGGGGGTAGCCCGCGCGGCCCTGGCGGCAATGCTCAGGAGCCTCGATACGACCCGCGACGGCGCCGTCGAGGTCGTGTGCGCGTGTCTCCCAGGCGAGGCACATGATATCCCGCTCCTGGCCGTAGCCGTCGAACTCTCGCTTGCCGGCTGGCACGTCATCTGGCTCGGTGCGGACGTGCCGCTGGCAGACCTGTGCGGCCTCGTGACGCGCCAGGCGCCCGCGGTGGTCTGCCTGTCGGCGATCGGCGAGCGACCGCCCCACGAGGTGCTCGCTGCCTGCCGGGCCGTCGTCGCGAGCGCGGAAGCGACCATCGTCGCGGTTGGGGGCCCCGCCGCGGTCAGCGTCGAACCCGACCAGGATTCGCGCATCTGGGTCTGCGTCACCGCCCCACAGCTCGTCCGCCGTTGGTGCGAGCATCCTCCCCGCCTGGCCGAAGGTCGCCCCATCCACCCCAAGGAAGCTCCATGATCCTCGCCCTCGCCTCTCTCTCCGCGGCCTTCGCAGCCACCCCGCCCGCTTCCGACTCGCTCCTGAACGAGCCCGGACGGGGGTACGCCGTGCGCCTGGATGCGGAGATTGGCTTTCTCGCCCCGCTCGCACACACGATCCAATTCGGCCACGACGGCACCGTTTTCGACTACGTCGCGGACGGCGCCCAGAACGTGCTCTTTCCGACCGTCCGCTTCGACGCGGGGCTGGACGTGGGCAAGCGGGAGACGTTCACCCTGCTCTACCAGCCGCTCGATCTTCGCACCGAGACGGTCCTTCACGACGACATCCTCGTGGACACCGTCACGTTTGCCAAGGGAGAACCCGTCGATCTCCGGTACGGGTTCAGCTTCTGGCGTGCGACCTGGCTGCACGAGCTGCTCCCTGCACCCGAACGCGAGTTGTCCGTCGGACTCGCGCTGCAGATCCGGGACGCCAACATCTCGTTCACATCGGGGGACGGCACCAAGGCGTTCGTCGAGCATGATGTCGGGCCAGTGCCCGCGCTGGCGGCTCGGCTGCGACTCCCGGTCGGCAAGACTGCGTTCTTCGGGGCCGAGGCGACCGGCATCTACGCGCCCATCAAGTACCTGAACGGCTCGAACGTGGACGTCGTCGGCGCCCTGCTGGACGCGTCGGTCCGCGGCGGGTTCGCGATGCCTCACGGCACCGACGTCTTCCTCTGTGCGCGGTACATCGGCGGTGGCGCGTCCGGGACCGCCAAGAATTCGGAGGGCTTCGGCGACGGGTACACCGCGAACTGGCTCAGCTTCGGGACGCTCTCGTTGGGGGCGTCGCTGCGCTGATGCCTGGCACCGAACGTACATCGACCGACCTCAAGCTCGTCCGGGACCGCTGGTACGTCATCCTGGAGACGCACGAGCTTCCATCAGGTCGGCCGCTCGGCGTGACCCGGCTCGGACTGCCGCTCGTGCTCTGGCGCGACTCGGCAGGCGTCCTTCGCTGTGCATCGGACCGGTGCCCCCATCGTGGTGCCGCGCTGAGCCTCGGGCGCGTCGTGGACGGGTGCGTGGAGTGCCCGTTCCACGGCTTTCGCTTCGACGGCGCGGGCGCTTGCACCCGCATTCCGGCGAACGGCACGGAGGGGCCGATCCCGTCGGCGATGCGAACCACCGCGTTTGAGGTCCGGGAGGCCAAGGGATTCGTCTGGCTGTGGTACGGGGAGAGGCCCAGCGGCGGCATTCAGGCCCTTCCCGAACTGCCCTGGTTCCCGGAGATCGATGACCGGTATGTCTATGCCAGCTTCGCGGACGACTGGGACGCACACTACACGCGCGCGGTCGAGAATCAGCTCGACTTCACCCACCTGCCGTTCGTTCACGCGACGAGCATCGGCAAGGCGGTGCCGCACCGGCTCGACGTGCTCACCACCGTGACCGGCGATCACATCCGGGTGACCTACGACCCCGCCACCTACGACGCGAAGGGCTTCTTCGTGGAGCTGCTGGCACCCACACTTTGGCGCAACCGCCTCAGCGCCAACGTCTGGGCGATGATCGCATTCGTGCCCGTCGACGCGACGCACACGCGTCTCTACCTCCGCTTCTACCAGTCGTACGTGACGCTTCCAGGGCTCGGGTGGTTCGCCTCGTGGCTGTCCAACCAGTTCAACCGGCACATCCTGCACCAGGACAAGCGCGTGGTGCTCACGCAGGAGCCGCGCCAGACCCATCTCCAAATGGGGGAGGTGCTCCTCCCTTCCGACCGCCCGATCATCGAGTGGCGCCGGTGGGTCAAGGCCGGAGGCGGCGATGAGTGATGGGCACGCTGGCGCTGAGGCTTCTCGGGCGCCGCTCCGCCTCGTCGCGGCAACCCTCGCTACAGCCGTGACGATGCTGGCCCTGGACCTGACGTGGATCGGCAAGGTCGGCCGGCCGTTCTACGCCGCACTCGGCCCTCTCCAACGCGCCGAACCGTACCTGCCGGCGGCCGCCGCGTTCTATGGGATGTACCTGGCGGTTGTGATGACGTGGGCCGTTCGCCCCGCCGCGACGTCCCAGGCTGCGGCGATGCGGGGCGGATGCCTCGGATTTGTGTGCTATGCCACGTATGAACTTACCAATTGGGCGGTGATCGAAGGATGGCCGGGGGCGCTTGTACCCGTGGACATCGCCTGGGGCGTGTTCCTGACGGGCATCTCCGCAGGCGTCGGCAGGCGGGTGCTCGGATGAACGGGGACCCGCGTCGTTGGCTGCGCCGGGCGGCAAGCCTCACGCTGTATTCATGCCTGGGCACGTTCACGCTGGGGCTGTTCCCGTTGTGGCTCCTGCTGGCCGGCATCGTCGACGGGGCCAGGGATCGACGGCTTCCACGGGTTCGAGCCGTGGCTTTCTTCGCCTTGTACCTTGTGTGTGAGCTGGCGGGCGTCGCCGCTGCGTTCGGCATCTGGTTGACCCGCGGCCGCGGACCCCAGGTGGTTTGGCGGGAATCGAACGCGGCGCTCCAGCGGCGATGGACGTCCGCGCTCATGGGCGGCGCCGTGCGGATTTTCGGAATGCGCGTAACGGTCGAGGGGGCCGAGCTGGCCGCCCGGGGACCGTTTCTGCTGTTCGTCCGCCACTCCAGCACCGCCGACACCGTGCTCGCAGCGGCGCTGGTGGCAAACCCACATCGCGTGCTGCTCCGCTACGTGCTGAAGCGGGAGCTCCTCTGGGATCCGTGCCTGGACATCGTCGGCCAGCGGCTGCCGAACGCGTTTCTGAGCCGGACCGGCGCGAATCGCGGCGCCGAGGTGGCCGCGATCGTGGCCCTCACGGCGGATCTCGGACCTGCCGATGGCGTCCTGATCTACCCCGAGGGCACCCGGTTCTCTTCGTCAAAGCTGGCGCGTGCTCGGGAGGCGCTGGTCGATCGACCGGAGCTCGCCAAGATTGCGGCGGGGTACCAGCACGTACTACCGCCTCGCCTCGGGGGTCCGCTGGCCCTGCTCGAGCGCGGCCTGGACGTGGTGTTCCTCGATCAAAGCGGGTTCGAGGGAAGCGCATCGTTTGGGGCGTTCTTGCGCGGGAACCTGATCGGCAAGACCATCGCCGTGCGTCTGCGCCGCGTGCCTGCTGCCGAGATTCCGGCGACGGCGCGTGATCGTTGGCTGTTCGAACAGTGGCGTGAAACGGACGCCTGGGTGCGGAGGCACGCATGATGGGGATGAACGCGCTCCTTGTGATCTGCCTCATGACCACGCTCTGGGTCTGGAGCGTCTTCAAACGCGACGTGAGCGTCGTCGATCCGTGGTGGTCGATCGGGTTTCTCCTCGTCACGGCGAACTCCGCGCGACTGGCGGGCGCCGGAGCCGGGCGTTGGTTGGTGCTGGCGGTCGTCGCGGCGTGGTCGCTGCGTCTCTGGCTCTACCTGCTGGCCCGGTCTCGGGGGAAGCCGGAAGATGCGAGATATACGGCGTTTCGTTTACGTTATGGGGCGGAACGGTACTGGTGGCTGAGCTACTTTCAGGTCTTCCTGCTCCAGGGGGCGCTGGTTCTGCTTGTGTCGGCCCCGCTCCAGTACGCGGCGAGCGCACCGGGGCCAGACCCCATCGGGGTGCTGGACGTCATCGGTGCCGCTTTGGCCCTCTTCGGCGCTGGGTATGAGGCAGTCGCGGACGCGCAGCTCGCCGCCTGGAAGCGGCGCCCAGGCCGGGGTGAGGTCCTGGAAGAGGGGCTCTGGCGAACCAGTCGTCACCCGAACTACTTCGGCGAGGTGCTGGTGGCGTGGGGGTTCTGGCTCTTCTGCGCGGACCAGCCGCTCGGCCTGCTGTTCGTCTTCGCGCCTTTGCTGATGACGTTTCTGCTGGTACGCGTGTCCGGGGTGGCGATGCTGGATGAGCACATGGCGCGGCGGAAGCCGGCGTACCGCGACTACATGCGGCGGACGCCGGCTTTGATCCCAGCAGTACGTTGGCATCGGAATGTCCCCGGTTTTCGGGGCGGAGGTGAGTCATGATCAAGCACTGGCCGGCTCGAATAGGCCGCGTTGGCCCCCTTTTCGCCCTCATGGCGTGTTCGTCGGGCGCTGGAACCATCGATTCCGAACGGCAGGTCGTCTACGACGGCGGCACGGGCCCCTTCGAGGTGAGCGTCACGGACGAGACGCTCGCGGGCGAGACCGTCACCTGGTACGAACCTAGCGGCGGCAACGGGTTCGCCCTCGCCTGGTCACACGGGTTTGCGCGGAGCCCCGAAAACCACGCCACCGCCGCGGCCCGCGCCGCCTCCTGGGGCTTTCTGGTCGGGGTGCCCGAGCTTCCGTCGCTCTCGGATCAGGAGGTCAACGCCGAGTTCCTCACCGGGGACCTTCATGATGCCGCGATCGCGAAGGGAGCGGAGAGCGTCGGCTACGTCGGGCACAGCGCGGGTGGACTCGCCAGCCTGCTCGCCGCGTCTGTTGGTGGCGCCTGGGTGCTCGTCGGGCTCGACGGCACGGACGTGGATGACCTTGGAGTCGCTGCTGCGCCGTCGGTCACCGCCCCCACGCTGCTCCTCGCCGGGGAGCCATCCGCCTGCAACGCCGATGGCAACGGCCGCGCGTGGACAACCTCCAGCGGACTTCGTCGGCTCGCAGTCAACTCCGCCTCCCATTGCGACTTCGAGTCGGACACCGACAGCCTTTGCGACTCGCTCTGTGGTGCGCACGACCCGGCGCGGCAGGACGCCGTCCAGGCGTGGACGATCGCGTGGCTTTTGGAGGTCGCTGGCGAGGACGTAGGAGCGTGGAGCGACGGCGGAGACGAAGAGGCCAGCGAGGTCACTGAGGGCCTGATCACACCTGGATGGTAGCGGTCGCGGGTCGACGTCGACCCGTCATCGCGGGCTGACGAGGTCGCCCACGAGTCGCAGCCCATCGGGTCCGAGGGAGGTCGCGACGAGCTGCCCGCGAACGCGCCAGCCGACGCGCCCGAAGTGCGAAAGCATCGCCGTTGCGATGCCGGCGGAGGGCAAAGTGCCGGCGAGCCACCCCCCCCAGACCGCGGGGGGGTGCTGGAAGAAGGCGTCGAAGAACTCCCGCACGGACGAGAGATCCATGTGCACCAGCGCCTCCATGCCAAAGCGGTGGAACGCCCAAGCGCGCACGCGGTCCACCGGCCAGCACGCGGCGTGAAGCGCGGCGGTCGGGCCCATCGCGCCGGCGCGGCCGTCGAGGGCGCCGGCTATCGCACGTGCTGCCGGGTCGGCCAACCGCAACGATGTTGCAAGCGAGTAGCCGGTGGCCGGGTGAATGAAGCCAGCGGCCGATCCAAAGGCCGGGACGGAGCCGGTGGGAAGGGGCATCCCCATGGGGATGCGACACCGCTCCACCTCGTGCCGGGCGCGCACGCGCACCTGCATCCGATCGAGCCGGCGGCTGAGCCGCGCGCGCAGAACCTCTGGCGACACCTTGGGGCGGGACACCAGCACGGTCTCCTCGGCGAACCACCGGCCGTCGGGTAGGGGCAGCGCGTACAGAAAGCTCGGCGGTTCGCCGGGCGACGGACCCGGATTGCGCCAGTCCATGAGCAGCGCCTCGGGGGGCGCGCCATCCACCTCGAGTACCTCCCCCCAGGCCACCTGCCAGCCAGGGTCAGCCCGGCCACGCCGCGGCACCCGCGGGGACTCCGCTCCCGTCGCATCCACAACGACCCGAGCCGCCGGCGCATCCTCGGCCGTGCCTCGCCGGCGGTCGGGCACCCCGGCAAGGAGCGAGGCCTGCAGGCGTCGCCCGTCCACCTTGACGTACGGCCCAGGCAAGACATGCCTTCGCGCATCGTCGACGTGCACCACCACCTCGGGCCACGCCGCCTCTGCCCACCCCCGCCAGCCGTCGGGAAGTTCCGCAGCCCAGGCCCCATAGTTCGGAATCCACGGCGCTTCGGGGTCGGGTGCCGCCACCGCCACCGACAGCCCCACCCGCGCACACGCGGCGGCCAAGGCCAGGCCCGCAGGCCCGGCACCGAGCACGAGCACGTCGAGGGTGGTCATGGGCGGGGCGTCAGGGCGTCACGCGAAGTCCGCGAGGATGTCCGCCGCCGCCTGCCGACCGGACTGCAGGCACAGTGGCACTCCGCCCCCCGGATGTGCGCTCCCGGACGCGTAGTAAAGCCCGCGCACCGTCCCCCGGTTGGCCGGCCGGGTGAAGGCCGAGAACATGCTGTTGCTGGCAGCGCCGTAGAGCGCGCCCTCGCTCCCGGGAAACCGCTCCGCGAGGTCGCGAGGCGTGCGCCGCCAGACGACAGCATCCTCGATGGCGATGAGCCCCGCTCCGACCAGGCGCCGCATCGCAACGGCTTCGACGCCATCGACCTCGGCGCCAGCCGGCGCGTTCACCATGAGGAACAACGGCTCGTCTTCGGGCCAGCCGCCGCGCGCGTGGCAGCGCTCCTGCGCACACACATACACCGTCGGATCGGCAGGCCAGCGACGGCGATCGAAGACGTCGGCGAACTCTTCGAGGTAGGGGCGCTCCGGGAACAGGACCGTGTGGCCGACCCGCATCGCTCGGCGAGCGCGCACGACGGCGTTCCAACCCGACATCGAACGCGGCTCCACGTTGAGCGAGGGCCGGGGTTCCACGCGCAGGAGCCCCGCGGTAACCGCGCCGACGTCGGCGTTCACGACCACTACGTCGGCCGGCTCGCCATCCACCGCGACTGCGTGCCCGCCCTTCACGTCCACCCGTTCGACGCGGCGGCCGTACTCGAACTCCACGCCACCGCGCCGCGCGACTCGCTCAAGGGCCCGGACAACGCTGTACATCCCGCCTCGAACACCCCATCCACCCAGTCCGAGCTCCACATGCGCGATGCAGTTGAGCGTCGCAGGGGCGCGCCTCGCGTCGGAACCGTTGTAGGTCGCGTAACGGGCGAGCACATCGCGCAACGCCGGCGTGCGTACGCGCGAACGGATCGCAGCCTCCATCGTGCGAACTCCGTCGATCTTCGAGACCGCCGCGAGGCCAGTCATCCCCATCCTCAGGACGCCGAAGACCGTGGGCGCCTCGGCGTACACGAAGCGCGAGGCGGCAGCCTCCCAGATGCGACGGGAGTACGCCAGGAAGTCGGCGAATTCAGCCTCTGCCGCCATGCCGAGGGCGTCGCGGACGCTCGCCAGGGTTTCGGCCGGGTCGGCATACATGTCGAGGGTGGGGCCGCCGGGCCAGATGTAGCGAAACGCTGGGTTCAAGGGGAGTAGATCGAGCTCGTCGCCGAGCGAGCTGCCCCCCGCTCGGAGCACACCGTCGAGCACCTCGGGCAACGTCAACAGGCTGGGACCCGTGTCGAACTCCACGCCGTCGACCACCGCGATCCCGGCCTTGCCGCCCGCTTCCGCCGCGGCCTCGATCACACGCACTTCCCAGCCTCGCCCAGCCAATTCAATCGCGCTGGCGAGGCCCCCTAGGCCCGCGCCGATGATGACCGCCTTCTTCATGAGGCGGCTCCCAGGAGCCTCGAACCGGATCCCCCTTGTTGGGCATGTCGGCGAGAGGCGATCACCTCCACGTAGCGCGGATCACCCTCGACGAATTCGGCGATGCGATTCAGCCGCATCGTGACATCCGCCTCGAAGCCCTCGGTGAGCGGGGCCCCCACGTCGAGCACGGCGGCGGGGACCTCCACCTCGCGGAAAGGGTACGCGAGCGCGACGGGGAGGGCGGGCGCGATGCCCGTGAACAGCCGAACGCCGCCGTGAAAGCCCAGCGGACGCACCGAGTCGGGCCGCTGTCGGCCTTGCGGAAAGAACCACGCGACGCGGCGTGGACCGTCGAGGAACTCCGCCACCTCGCGGACGCTGCCCCGGAGCGCGAGGCCACCCTGAAGGGGGATGACGCCGGCGTGGCGCATCCACGGGTTTTGCACCAGGGTCTCTGCTCGCGTGACGAGGCGTACCTCCAGCCCGAGCGCGTGCCCGAGCGCGGACGCCACCACCCCGTCCCACCAAGCCACGTGGTTGGCGATGATCAACCTTGGACCATCCTCGACCTCGCGCACGAGCCCTTCGAGCCCCGCAACGTGGAGCCCATCGAGGTCGCGCGAGACACGCCACCACCCGTAGGCGCGGGCCACGCGGGGCCAGAACGTGCCGATGGGCGCGCGTGTACGGAGCGATGCGTTCATCAAACCACCCCTGCTGAGCGGTTGATTGGCCGACCTCGCCACCGACCTGCGGCCATCCACGTCCACCAGGCTGAGCGCAGGGCGATGCCGGAGAACGCGAGGATCGACAACGGGTGGAACAAGGCGTCACCGAGGGGGTAGCGGAAGCGGACCGCGAGGAGGAGCCGCTGCGTCACGTTTGCGCCGACGCCGATCCACGCCAACGGGGTCCACGCGAGCGCGCCCCAGGGCAGCAGAAAGGTCGTGAAGTACAGGAACAGCACGAGGATCAACGCCAGAGGGTGAGCGCCGATGCCGGGGTAGAGGTTCTTGGAGAAGCCGTCGACCACCTCGCGCGTCGAGCGGTACATGCGGCACGTGGCGACGCCGTCGCCATCCCGAAAGTCGACGGTGCCGCCGGCCGCGCGGACCTCGCGCATGAGCGCCATGTCGTCGACTACGGCGGCGCGGACGCGATCAAACCCCTGGATGGCGCTCAGGGCCGTGGCGCGGGCCAGCATCACCTGACCGTTCGCCGCGATGACCGCAGCTGCGCGACTGCGTCGGATCGCGGGCAGGAAGAGCCAGCTCGAATACGTCAGGTGCAAGAGCGGTAAAACCAGGCGCTCGCCGAAGGTGACGACCTCCTGCCGTGGCACGACCGACAGCAGGTCAACGGTACCCGCGCTTCCGAGACGGGCGAAGGCGTCCGGCGCGAGGCGGACATCCGCGTCGACGAAGAGCAGCCAGTCGCCGGTGGCGTCCCGCCGGAGACGCTCGCAGGCTGCTGCCTTTCCGAGCCAGCCCGGCGGGGGGCCGCTCCCGCTCAAGAGGCGAACGCGCGGGTCGCGCTTTGCCCAGGCCAGCACCTGCGCGGCAGTGTCGTCGGTGGACACGTCGTCGCACACGACGATCTCGTCCGCTTCGGTCGCGACGGCCGCGGCGAGGCAGGCGCCGATGTTCGCACCCTCGTCTCTCGCCGGGATCAGCACCGAGAGCCGGCCCGCGGGCGCTGCCGATGGCCGGAGACGCGGCCAGAAAAACAGGTTTGCAAGCGTCATCCCCAGGGGAAAAAAGGCAGGTAGCCAGGTGATCATCGGGGGCCCGTCCACCAGGAGAGGGTTCGCGAGAGGCGATCCGCGGCTGGCCCTGAGAACAGCGGCAGGAGCGCGCTCGGACGATTCGGCGTCGTTACGCACATGCGCACCAGGGGCCGCATCCACCATGCCGCGATGGCGCCGGGCCGGACACGCTCGCCCCAGCCGCGGCCGGTGGTGGTGCTCAGCGGAAACCGCAGGTAGAACGCGCTCTCGTCGACCAACGGCCCTGCCTGGATCACGCGCCCGTTGAAGGCGAGCCGATCGAACCCGGCGAACCCGTAGGTTCCCCCGAGCCGTCCGCTCTCGGACCAGATCTCGATCGGCCGGACGGTCGCGCGCCCGCCATCGTCGATGACCACCTCCAGGCCTTCGGCTCCGCTCTCTCCCTCGCACCGGTAGTGCAGCACCTCGGAGTCCGGCTCTGCGACACGCCCCCAGGCCCATTCGCGAATGCCGAGCGCTGGCATCGGGCGCTCGCCCACGTTCTCGTCGTGGTAACCACGGCCGGAGAATCGGACGTCCTCGCCTCCGAAGTTGAGGTGCGCCGTGGCCTCTGCCACCATCGAGATCGGCGCCCAGACGTGCGGCCCCCCTCGGGCGTCGATGCCGTTCACGGCGGGTCCGCGGAGCCTGATCTCTCCCCGGGCGCGCGCGTGGCTGCC
The DNA here is from genome assembly GCA_014191855.1 of Deltaproteobacteria bacterium. Classification (GTDB taxonomy): domain Bacteria; phylum Myxococcota_A; class UBA796; order UBA796; family SXON01; genus SXON01. Next base: position 4,838 of record BJHF01000096.1, on the reverse strand, counting down.
TGCGACGGGGAGATCCAGCTCTGCGTCTACGGCCCACCCGTCCGCGGTGCGTCGGCTTTGCAGCAAGTTGTCCCCGAAGCGCCAGCCTCCCGGGCAGCGGGAGACACGACCCGGATCGAGGGCTTCAAGGTGGTAGAACATCGCCCTTCCATCTCGATAAACCGCCAGGTTTATCGACGGGTGATCGACCGGAGAGGCCGTGACTGGAGGACAGAGGAAGGGCAGCCCCCACCCCCAGATCAACACGAGTCCATCCCCCCGATCGTCCACGAGATCGAGGTATCTCCATGAGAACCCGCCCGATCCGGTGGCGGGGGCGTGCTCGACGCGCGGGGAGGTGATGGACATCAGCATGTTGCGATATATACACGTTGTGTATATAGTTTGCAACTGACCCTTCCCGAGAAACATGAACCTCGCGCTCTTCTTCCAGCCCGACACCTGGATCAGCCTCCTCACGCTGACGGCGATGGAGATCGTCCTCGGCATCGACAACGTGATCTTCATGTCGATCCTCGCGGGCAAACTCCCCGTCGCACAGCAGGGTCCCGCTCGTCGGATCGGGCTTTCCCTGGCGCTGGTCACGCGCCTCGGGCTGCTGTTCGCGATCGCGTGGGTGATGAGTCTCACCGCGCCGCTGTTCGCCCTGCTCGGCCATACGTTCTCGGGACGGGACATCATCCTCCTCGGGGGCGGGCTCTTCCTCGTCGCCAAGGCCACGCACGAGATGCACGACAAGCTGGAGGTCGCGCACTCAGAGCGGACCGGCCCGGTCGGGGCGGCGGCGTTCGGGATGGTCATCGCGCAGATCCTGGTGCTCGACATCGTCTTCTCGCTCGACTCGGTCATCACGGCCGTGGGCATGGCGAAGCACGTCCCGATCATGGTGGTGGCCATGGTGATCGCCGTCGGCGTGATGCTCGCGTTCGCGCGAAGCATCGGGGAGTTCGTCGATCGCCATCCGACGATGAAGATCCTCGCGCTCGCCTTCCTGATCCTCATCGGCGTGATGCTCATCGCCGAGGGGATGGGTCAGCACATCGGGAAGGGGTACATCTACTTCGCGATGGCGTTCTCCTTCGGCGTGGAGCTGCTCAATCTGCGGCTCCGGAGGAAGCTGTCGCCGGTCGCGCTACACCACCGGTTCGAGGCCGAATCTGTCACGCCCTCCCAAGACCGAGATGGTGCGGCGTGAACGGTCCGTTCCCTTTGCGCACGATCGGCGGTCGGCCCCTACCGTGGGCCCCGCAGTCGCTGACGCGCTGCAATGCTCCCACAACACCCCAACCGAGGAACTCATGAAGATCGACATCGGAATTCCACAAGATCAACGCACCCAGATCGTCGAGGGGCTTTCCCGACTCCTGGCGGACACGTACACCCTCTACCTGAAGACCCACAACTTCCACTGGAACGTGACCGGGCCGATGTTCAACACGCTGCACGTGATGTTCATGGGGCAGTACACCGAGATGTGGACCGCGGTGGACCTCGTCGCCGAGCGGATTCGCTCCCTCGGCGCCCCGGCACCGGGGAGCTATTCCGAGTTCGGCCAGCTCACGTCCATCCGCGAGGCCGACGGGGTCCCCGTCGCAATGGACATGGTGCGGCAGCTCGTCGAGGGCCACGAAGCTGTGATCCGTACGGCGCGCTCCATCTTTCCGGTGGTCGGCGATGCCGGCGACGAGGCCACGGCAGATCTGTTGACGCAGCGCCTCCAGGTCCATGAAAAAACTGCGTGGATGTTGCGGAGCCTGCTCGAGTAGCCGCCCGTGTCGCTCTCCCCCCACCGATTGCTTCGCCTGAACGCCCTGCCCGAGCGGCGAGAAGGAGCGTACGTCCTCTATTGGATGGTCGCCGCCCGACGCACCCGGTATAATCCGGCGTTGGAGCACGCAGTCGCTGAAGCCGGCCGGCTCCAACGCCCGCTCGTCGTCGTCGAGCCCCTGCGTTGCGGCTACCGCTGGGCGAGCGACCGCATCCACGCCGCGATTTTGCAGGGGATGCGCGACAATCAGGCGGACTTCGCGGAGGCCGGGGTGCGCTACCACCCGTGGGTCGAGCCCTCCCCGGAGGCAGGCGCCGGGATGCTCGCGTCCTTTGCCAAGCGTGCCTGTATCGTCGTCACCGACGCGAGCCCGATCCACTTCCTGCCCCGTTGGCAGCGCGCCGCGGCCCGGGCCGTGGACGTTCGGCTGGACGCCGTCGACGGACACGGGCTGTTCCCGCTCGCAGCGACCCCTGGCCCATTCACGACGGCTCACGCGTTCCGGCGGTTTCTCCAGAAGCACCTCCCCGGCGAACTGGAGCGCTGGCCCGTCGAGCTACCCCTCGGCGATGCACCTGCGACCGACCTCGTCGATCTGGCGGAGCTCGGCGAGGTCTGGCCCGCCGCATCGCCCGCGCTGCTCGACGCGTCGCCCGAGGCGCTCGCCGCGCTGCCGATTGACCACACCGTGCCGCCGGTGCGAACGAACAGCGGCCCGGTTGCGGCACGACGTCGCCTTGCCCAGTTCGTGGGGGACGGGCTCTCTCGGTACGGTGAGAGCCCGACCCGGCTTGACGATCGGGCTTCGAGTGGCCTTGGCGGCGCCCTCCACTTCGGGCATCTCGCCGTGTGCGAGGTGGTGGATGCGGTGCTGGGCGCAGCGGGTGGGTCCCGGCAGGCGCCCAGAGGGCAGGCAAACGGCAAGAAGAGCGGGTGGTGGGGCGTCTCCGAGACTGCGGAGATGTTCCTCGACGAGGTCGTCACGTGGCGAGAGCTCGGGGCCGTCGAAGCCTGGCACCGCCCGGACACGTACGACAGCTACGAGTCCGTGCCGCAGTGGGCCCGCGCGGTGCTCGCCGCGCACGCCGAGGACGTCCGGCCGGTGCTCTACGATCTCCCGACGCTGGCGATGGCGGCGACCCACGACTCCCTGTGGAACGCCGCCCAACGACAGCTCGTGCGCGAAGGGCACATTCAAAGCTACCTTCGAATGCTCTGGGCAAAGAAGGTCGTGGAGTGGAGCCCGACGCCCGCCGAGGCCTTCGCCCGGCTGACGGAGTTGAACAACCGATATGCGCTGGATGGACGCGACCCGAACTCGGCGTCCGGCATCAGCTGGTGCTTCGGCCGCTACGACCGACCGTGGGGGCCGGTGCGCCCCATCTTCGGCACGGTACGGTACATGTCGTCCGACAGCACGCGGCGGAAGATGGACACCCGGGCCTATCTCAAAAGGTACAGCGAATGACTGTTTTTGAACGCACCCTCGATCTCCCCGTCTCGTGCGGGGAGGCATTTGCATGGCACGCCCGGGCGGGCGCCTTCCCAAGGCTCACCCCGCCCTGGCAGGACACGCGGGTGACCAGCCAGACCTTCGCCGACGGCGCGGACACGCTGCTCGCGGACGGTGGCGTCGCGCAGCTCTCGATCCCGATCGGGCCTGTCCGCGTGAGCTGGACGGCTCGCCACTCGGGCTACCAACCGGGACGCCAGTTCATCGACTCCATGGAGGGCGGCCCGTTCTCGCGCTGGGTTCACACGCACCGGTTTGAGCCGGCACCCGGCGGCTGCACGCTCATCGACCACATCGACTACGACCTCGGCGCGGCCGGCCTCGTCGTCGGCAGGAGCATGGCGCGGGACCTCGATCGCCTGTTCTCGTTTCGGCACGCGCGGACCCTCGCCGACCTCGCCGCGCACACGCGGCACCCCGGCGGGGGCACGGTCGCCATCACCGGTGCTACGGGGTTGCTCGGCACCGCGCTCGGCGCATTTCTGACCACGGGTGGCCACCCCGTCCGCCGCTTCGGGCGTAGCGGAAAGGTCGGCGACATCGGCTGGGATCCTGGATCGGGATCGATCGATACGGGCGGGCTCCTCGGCGTCGACACGGTGGTTCATCTGGCCGGAGCCTCCATCGCCGAGCGATGGACCGACGCCCACAAGGCTGACGTGATGGAAAGTCGAAGGCTCGGCACGCGCTTGATCGCCCGGACGCTCGCCGACCTGAGGCGCGCCGGGGAACCGGGGCCGCGGACGCTCATCAGTGCCTCGGCAGTCGGAATCTACGGCGACCGCGAGGAAGAGGAGCTCACGGAGGACGGCGTGCCAGGGAGCGGCTTTGCGGCCGAGGTGTGCAAAGTGTGGGAAGCATCGACGGCCGAGGCCGAGGATGCCGGGATCCGGGTTGTCCATCTGAGGCTGGGCGTTGTGCTCTCGGCGAGGGGGGGGGCCTTGGCGCAGATGCTCCCGCCGTTTCGCGCCGGACTCGGCGGGCCCGTGGGGAGTGGGAGGCAGTGGCTGCCCTGGGTCGCCGACGATGACGTGCTGGACACCATCGCCACCGCCATGGACGATGACCGCCGGCGCGGTCCGATCAACGTCGTCTCCCCCGGGATCACCCGGCAGCGCGACTTCGCGCACGCGCTCGGCGAAGCGCTTGGGCGTCCGGCGCTGCTGCCGGCGCCGGCGTTCGCGATCCGTGGAGTGTTCGGTGAGATGGGGCGGGAGCTCCTCCTCGGCGGCCAGCACGTCCTTCCACGGCGGCTGCAGGATGCGGGGTTCGAGTGGCGAAGGCCCGACCTGAGGGGGGCGCTTGCCTGGGAGCTTGGGGGATGAGGGCTCCGGTTGAAGTCGCAGCATTGAAGCAGCGGCACAACGCTCACCGCGCAGGAGCGTCCAGCATGGCCGCGAGCCTCGGTCGCACGAAGTCGATGAATGCGCGTGATCGTGATCCGAAAAAGTGGACACATTCACCAAGAACTGTGAGTCCACGTCATGCAGCCGAAAGCCCCCGAGAAGAAGACCCCCCGTCCGCCGCGTCAATTCACCCCCGAGTTCCGAGCGGGGG
>BJHF01000095.1 GCA_014191855.1 Deltaproteobacteria bacterium | reverse complement strand
AGGATCTCACATTCGCGACCTGGAGCGTGCGCGTGCAGGGCGCGAGCGCCGAAGTGCTCGTCAATGGAACCGTCGCGCTGCGCGCCGAGATCCCCGAGATCAACGGCACCGGGCCTGGGGTGGTAGGCGTGTATTCCAACGATAACGACGGTGGCGTGTGGTTCGACAATTTCTGTGTTTGGACCTCGCAGTAGGCGCTCTCGCCGCGCCGCGCCGCCACGGCGCCCGATCACGGGACCGGGCCGCGCGCGGCGCCCAAAAGCGCGCTGGCTTGACCCTTCCCCGCTTCGCCCCCTCGGGATAGGTTCGCGCCCCCTCCGGTGCCCCGTGTCCACTGCGCTTCGCGACGTGCTTCCTTCTGCTGATCGGTTCGTTTCGCGTCACCTTGGGCCCGGCGGCGCCGACATCGAGGCGATGCTGGCGGCGGTTGGCGTTGGTTCGCTCGATGAGCTGATCGAGCAGACCGTCCCTGCGAACATCCGGACCAGCCGCCCGCTCGCGCTGCCGCCCGCGCACTCGGAGGAAGCCGCCCTCGCGCGCATCGCCGGCTATGTCGAGAGGAACCAGGCGTACAAAAGCTACATCGGCATGGGCTACAGCGACACGATTACGCCCGGCGTGATCCTGCGCAACATCCTGGAGAACCCGGGCTGGTACACGCAGTACACCCCCTATCAGGCCGAGATCTCGCAGGGGCGCATGGAGGCGCTGCTCCTGTTCCAGACGATGATCGCGGATCTCACTGGGCTGCCCATCGCGAACGCATCGTTGCTCGACGAGGCAACGGCCGCCGCCGAGGCCATGACCATGAGCCACGGCGCGCGCCAGAATGAGGAGGCCAACGCCTTTCTGGTCGCCGACAATTGCCATCCGCAGACGATCGACGTGGTGAAGACGCGGGCGGAGCCGCTCGGGATCCAGGTGATCGTCGCCGATCCGGCGCACTTCGACTTCACGACGCCCATCTTCGGTGTGCTGCTGCAATACCCGGCCACCGACGGTGCGATCTGGGATGACCGAGCGTTCGTACAGCGCGCTCGTGCCCACGGCGCGATGGTTACGGTCGCCGCCGACCTGCTGGCCTTGGTGCTGCTGGAGCCCCCCGGCGCTTGGGGCGCGGACATCGTCGTCGGCTGCTCGCAACGTTTCGGCGTCCCGTTGGGCTACGGCGGACCGCACGCTGCGTTCTTCGCAACGAAGGACGAGCATAAGCGCTCGATGCCCGGTCGCCTCATCGGCGTGACCATCGACGCCGATGGCAAGCCGGCCCTGCGCCTCACGCTTCAAACGCGCGAGCAACACATCCGTCGCGAGAAGGCGACGAGCAACATCTGCACCGCGCAGGTGCTGCTTGCGATCATCTCCGCTATGTACGCGGTGTATCACGGTCCGGACGGGCTTCGGCGCATCGCGGGGAGGGTGCACTCGCTCACGAGCGCCCTCGCGAGCGGCCTCCAGGGCGCGGGGTACACACTCGGCGCGGACAGCTTCTTCGACACGGTGCGGGTGCACGCCGGAAGCCGGTCGGACGCGGTCGTTGCGGCCGCGGAGGCTGCGAAGATCAACCTGCGTAACTTTGGCGGGGGGGACGTCGGCGTTTCTCTCGACGAGACGACGACGGAGGCCGACCTTGGCGCGCTGCTCGGGGTGTTCGGCGTCGCGGGAGAGGTCGGCGGCCTCGCGAGCCCCCGCCGCTTGCATCCGGAGTTTGTTCGCACCGCGCCGATGCTCACCCACGGCCACTTCCACCGCTACCACAGCGAAACGGAGATGCTGCGCTTCATCTGGCGCCTGCAAAGCCGGGATCTCTCGCTCACCGCGACGATGATCCCGCTCGGGAGCTGCACGATGAAGCTCAACGCAACGGCCGAGATGATTCCGGTGACGTGGAAGGGGATCGGGGCGATCCACCCCTTCGTACCGACGGTACAAACCCAGGGTTACGCCCAGCTCTTTGAGGATCTGGAGGCCTGGCTGGCCGACATCACGGGCTTCGCGGCCACCTCCCTTCAGCCGAACGCCGGGAGCCAGGGCGAGTATGCTGGGCTGCTGGTGATCCGGGCGTACCACGCATCGCGCGGAGATAAGCAGCGAAACATCTGCCTGATCCCGCAGAGCGCGCACGGCACGAACCCGGCCTCCGCGGCGTTGGCCGGGATGAAGGTCGTGGTCGTGAAGTGCGACCCTTCGGGGAACATCGACGTGGCCGATCTCCGCGCCCGTGCGGCCGAGCATCGCGACGAGCTCTCGTGCCTCATGGTCACCTACCCGAGCACGCACGGCGTGTTCGAGGCCGCGATCAAGGATATTTGCGCGATCGTACACGAGCACGGCGGTCAGGTGTACATGGACGGCGCCAACCTCAACGCGCAGGTTGGATTGGTGCGGCCCGGCGAGATCGGCGCCGACGTATGCCACATCAACCTGCACAAGACCTTCTGCATCCCGCATGGCGGCGGCGGTCCGGGAATGGGGCCCATCTGCTGCGGTCCCCACCTCGCGCCGTTCCTCCCGGGGCACCCGGTGATCACGACGGGCGGGGCTCAGGCCATCGGCGCCGTGAGCGCGGCCCCGTGGGGCTCGTCCAGCATTCTCCCGATCAGCTGGGCCTACATTCTCATGATGGGCGCGGAGGGGCTCACGCTCGCCACGAAGACCGCCATCCTCAGCGCCAACTACCTCGCCGCGCGCTTGTCCCCGCACTTCCCTGTGCTCTACACGGGCGCGAACGGGAGGGTGGCCCATGAGTGTATTCTTGACCTTCGCCCGCTGAAAGCGGCGACCGGGATCGAGGTGGTGGACGTCGCGAAGCGGTTGATGGACTACGGCTTCCATGCGCCCACGGTGAGCTTCCCCGTTGTGGGAACGCTGATGGTGGAGCCCACGGAGAGCGAAGCCAAGGTGGAGCTGGACCGCTTCGTCGACGCGATGATCGCCATCCGTGAGGAGATCGCCAAGGTGGAACGAGGCGAGTGGCCGAAGCTGGATAACCCGCTGAAGAACGCCCCGCACACGGCGGCGACCCTCACGGCTGCCGAGTGGCCTCACCCCTACACGCGCGAGGTCGCCGCTTTCCCGAGCCGGCACCAGCATGCCTACAAGTTCTGGCCGCCGATCCGTCGGGTGAACGATGTGTACGGCGACAAGAACGTGATGTGTAGCTGTCCGCCGCTCTCCGACTACGAATCGTGACCCGCGGCCGGCCGGGTGATTACTCCAGAGGGCTGGAGCGCCCGTGACCCTGTTTCGCGTCCCGATTCGGATCGAGCCGAGCTTTCTGTTCTTGACGATGATGTTCGGGCTCAGCGGGGGTAGCCGCGGCATCGAGAGCGTCGTTTCGTGGGTCGTCGCGGTGTTCATCGCGGTTTTGGTGCACGAGATGGGGCACGCGCTGATGGCACGTGCGTTCGGCTACGCGCCGTGGGTTTCGCTTCACGGCATGGGCGGCACGACCTACTTCCAGAATTCCGTTCGGAAAACCACGGTATGGCACGAGATCGCCATCACGCTCGCCGGGCCCGGCGCGGGTTTCGTATTGGGCGCCCTGGTGTTGTTGGGGTGGTGGTTGGTGCCCGTGGACCTCCCGCCCGGCCTGCGGCTCCTGGGCAGCGACCTCATGTGGTGCACCTTCGGGTGGGGCGTGTTGAACCTCATCCCGATGCTGCCGCTGGATGGGGGGCATGTGGCCCGCTACCTCTGCATGCGCTTCGTGCCCGGGTCGCCGCGTTTGCCCTGGATCATCACCGTGGTGGTGGGTACGCTCTCGGCGGCGACGGCGCTTTACGCGAACATGCTGTGGTGGGCGGTGCTTAGCGGGTTCTCGGTGTTTCGCGCCGTTCAGGCGGTGCGGGAGATGGGTCCTTCGCCGGTTGTGGCGACCAAAGCGGCGAAGCGCGCGCCGGCCGGGCAATCCGTCGCTTTTCGCCCGCGGGAAGCGACCGCCGCGGCCGAGGAGTCGCCCGGCCAGGGCGCCGGAAGCGACCCGGATCCGGTGCGCGAGGCGAGAGGCGCGTTCATTCGGGATCCCAACGTCGTTACCGGCGCGGCGCTCGTGGGCGTGTTCGTCGCTGCGCGGCGGTTCTCGGCGCTGGCCGCGGTCGCGGCGGGGCCGGACGGGCGGGTGATCGACGGCGGGGCGCTATTGGTAGCCGCAAAGGCGGCGTACGACGCGGGGGTCGTGCGCGGTGCGATCGAGCTGGGTGAGCTGGCGTTCGCGCGCGGCGCGGGCGCGCCCGCCGGCGAGCTGATGGCGCGGGCCTTTGGCCGGCTCGGCGAGCGCGAGGTGGCGGCCCAGTGGGTCGAGCGCACCTCGATGCTGCCCGACGCCGACGTCGCCGCGCTGCGCGAGGCGGCGGAGCTGGCGGCGCTGCGGGACGATCCTCGGTGGGAACTATGGGGAACGCGGGGCGGGGTGAACTGAACTGAGGGATCCAGCCGCCTCAGCCTGGTTTCGGCACCAAACGGCTCGATGGACACGACGCAGCCGTTGCAGCAAGCCTCCGTGGGATTCTCGGGGTACATCGCTCGCTTCATCGGACAACCGAGTGCTGTCCGGGGCGATGAACGGGCGGGTGACGGCGTAGCCCGTCGCCGCCGAGTGGCGCTTCGCCGCGAGCGCGGCGGCGGGATGCGCCGGCAGGACCCAGCATCTACTTGGTTTCTGCCTCTCGCTCGTTCGCCGGTGCGAATGGCAGTGCCCCCCGAGCCTCCCGCCGCGACGGCGCCGCGTTTGCACGGCGATGATGTGCACGCTGCGAACCTCTCAGTCCAAGCTGGGCGCCGATTCCTGTGGGCCATCGGCAGGCGGGCTGTCCGCGGGTTGATCCTTCACAAATGCGTGCGCGAGCAAGAAGCCGCCGACACCGACCCAGATCGCCGTGTCGGCGATGTTGAAGATCGGCCACACCGACATGCCGAAGTGGGAGATGCACCACGACTTCGCGGGCTCGCTCCCGGCGTAGACCTTGATCATGTCGGTGACCTGCCCGGCCCACAGGCGGTCGATGAAATTCCCGAGCGCGCCGGCGAGCAGGGTGCCGAGAGCCGCGGAGACAAGCCGATCGTTCGCAGCGATCATGCGGTAGCCGACGCCGATGACCACCACCGCGATGGCCGTGAACGTGAAGAACACGGCGAGCCGGTACTCGAAGTCGGCGAGCGCGGAGAAGGCCGCGCCCTTGTTGATCGCGTGGCTGATGCTCAGCCAGTTGGGGATGATCACCACCTCGTCGGCGCTGGAGTACGGGCGGATGTTCGCCCGCACCCAGTACTTGGTGAGCTGATCAAGCGCGACGACCGCCGACGTCGTGATCAAGAATACCCTGGCCTTCGGGCTCATGCGCGGCGCTCCCGCCGCAGGCTACCTCCGCCGCTGAGCCGCGGCTATGCGCCGCTCATCACATTCGGTCAGAGCCCACGGTACTCGAGCAACGGGCCGACCTCGGGCGCTTTTCCATAGAAGTCGGCGAAGAGCACGCTCGGCTCGGCCGTCCGGCCCCGGGACAGGATCTTCGCCCGGTATACGTCGCCATTCTTGCGGGTGAGGCCGCCATTGGCGTGGAACCACGCGCCCGTGTCGCGGGCGAGCACCTCGCTCCAGATGTAGGCGTAGTAGGCCGACTCGTAGCCGATCGTGAACACATGGGAGAAGTAGGTGGAGTGATAACGGGGCGGCACGGGCGCGAACGCCATCCCAGACTTCTTGAGCACCTCCGCCTCGAAGGCGAGCACGCCATCGGCTGCCGGGGCCTGCCCGACCCCCAACTCGTGCCAGGCGAGATCGATCCGGGCCGCCGCCAGGTACTCGAGGGTGCCGTAGCCGCCCCCGAAATTGCTGGCGGCCACCACCCGGTCGAACAGCGCCTTGGGCATCGGCTCGCCCGTTTGGTAGTGCTTCGCGTAGTTGGCAAGAACGATGGGTTCGCTGGCCCACATCTCGTTGAATTGGGAGGGGTACTCCACGAAGTCGGGGGGCGTGGCCGTGCCGGACAGCGAGGGGTAGTTCGTATCGGCGAAGAGGCCGTGGAGGCCGTGCCCGAGCTCGTGGAAGAGGGTGGTCACCTCATCGAAGGTGAGGAGCACGGGCTGACCCGGGGCGGGTGCGGGAACGTTCAGGTTGTTGATGATCACCGGCTTCTGCCCGAGGAGGTGACTCTGATCCACCAGCGCCTCCATCCAGGCGCCGCCCTGCTTGTTGTCGCGCTGGAAGTAGTCGAGCAGCAACAGGCCCACGCTCGAACCATCGGCGTTGAACACCTCGAACACGCGCACCGAGGGGTCGTAGGTGGGGAGTCCCGTCTGCTCGACGAAGGTGATGCCGTAGAGGGCCGTGGCGCTGTAGAACGCGCCGTCGATCAGCACGCGGTTGAGCTCAAAGTAGGGTTTTACCTGGGCCTCGTCGAAATCGAAGCGCGCCTTGCGGTCTTGCTCGGCGTAGAACGCCCAGTCCCAGGGCTGCAGCTCGAATCGCGGCGTGCGCGTTGCCTTCGCCTGGGCGTCGATGATCTTCTGTAGGTCTGCTGCCTCTTTCTTCGCCTTCTTTACCGCGGCCGCGCCCAGGCGTGAGAGGATCGCATCCACGTTGGCCGGCGTGCTTGCCGTCTCGTCTGCCAGCGCGTACGCCGCGTACGTGGGGTAGCCGAGCAGCTTCGCCTTCTGGGCCCGAAGCTCAACGGTGCGCACGATGATCGCCGTGTTGTCGTCGGCGCCGCCCTGCGCACGCTCCGTAGAGGCACGAAAGATCCGCTCCCGCAGCGCGCGGTTGCTCAGCTCCCCGAGCACGGGCTGCGTGGTCGTGTTCTGGAGCGTGATCAGCCACTTTCCTTCGAGGCCGCGCGCCGTGGCTGCGACCGACGCCGCGCCGATCTCCTCGGGCGAGAGCCCTTCGAGCTCCGCGAGCGACTCAACCACCACGCCGTTGTCCTTCATCACGCGCCGTACGTGCTGCTCGAAGGAGGTGCTGAGGGTGGAGAGCTCGCCGTTGATGGCGGCGAGCGCGACTTTCTCCGTCGGGCCAAGCTGGGCGCCGCTCCGAACGAATGTGGCGTGAGTGCGCGCAAGGAGCTGGGCCGACTCGGGATCGAGGCCCAGGGTTTCGCGCTTCTGGAACAGCGCGTCAATCCGGGCAAAGAGCTTGCCGTTCATCTTGATGGCGTCGTCATGCGCGGCGATCCTCGGCGCCATCTCCTCGTCAATGGCCTGCAGTTCGTCGTTGCTGAACGAGGAGTTGAGGGCGCCGAAGGCCTTCTGGGTGCGGGTGAGGGTGGCGCCGGAGCGCTCCAGAGCCACGATCGTGTTCTCGAAGGTGGCGGGCTCGGGGTTCTCGGCGATGGCCGCGACCTCTGCGGCCTGCTCCGCCATCCCCGCTTCGAACGCCGGCAGGAAGTCGCTGTTCACCAGCTCGTGGAGCGGGGGAAGGGCGTAGGGGCGGGGGCTCCGGGTCAGGAGCGGATTCGCGCGAACCGGCGGCGTTCTGGGGGCCTCGGTGACTACGGGCGGCGCGGCGACGGGCGCTTGTTTGGGACAGGCAACGAGCGTCAACAGCAAGAGGGCAGGCGTCCAGGCGTTCATCGCGCCCGGCTATCCCGTCAGCGGGGGCTCCCTGGCCCGCCGCTGGTGGAAAGGCGGTAGATGGTGGACGATCCGCCGGCGGGGCCCGGGATACGCGCCAGCGTGCTCAGCGTGTGGGCGCCAAGCCAGTGATCTACCCCGGTATCGCCGTTGGCCGAGCGGAAGGCAACGAGGATGGTGAAGGTGGAGGGCGGCCACACCCCATCGAAGAGCGGGCCTACGAAAACCTCGGGCGCGCCCGGGCTGAACTGGGTGTTGATCGTGGCGTAGTCGTACGACACGCCTGCGCGCGCGCCGGCGATGAGCACCGTCGCGAAGTTCGGGCCGGCGGTCGGTCCGCGGCCGGAGAGAATGCCGATGGTGCCGTCCGTGCGACCCTGCGCTTCTCGCAGCGCCGCCACGACCTCGGGCAGCCGCCACGAGGAGGGATCAAGGTCACTCGGGCGGTAGGCAGGCGGGAATGGCCAGGCGATAGCGCCCGCGGATGCGAGGGGATGGTCGTAGCTGGCGGTGACGATGGGCGCGCCGGGCTTGAACCGGCCCGCGGTGTAGGCCAACATCGGGAGGAAAGCCGCCAGCACCGGGAGCGCCGCCCAAACACGCGGGCCTAATGCCGGAACCAACCCAGTGAGCAGGATGAACGCGGGGATCGCGTAGCGGTCGATGGCCTCGGGAAGCGACGAGAGCACGGCGAGACCCCCCAGAGCGCCGACGAGCGAAACCGCGACGAGCCCGCGGTGCTGCCGATGCCGAAACCCGAGGGCGATGGCCGCCACGACCAGGAACGCGCCGGGTAGGGACAGCGCATCTCGCAGGGCGAGCGGGTAGTACGCGAGGTTCTCAAGTGTTGCGGGGTCGCGATAGTTCGCGGTGTTTGCAGACATCTTCTCGCCGGAGGAGAAGCCGACGTACTGGAGCACGGCCGCGCCGCGAACGGCGTACCATGCGCCTGCGGGCGCCACGAAGCCGAGCACGCCAAAGCCAAGGTTTTTCCAGCGCTCCAGCCTCGGCCTGTACAGCAGCCCGAGCCCGACCGCGAGGCACACGAACGCGGCGAAGATGGGGAACGTGTACTTGGTCATGAAGCCCAGCCCCAGCCACACGCCGAACCCGATCGCGGCGCGCCGGAGCGAGAGCCCCTCGGAAGCGAACCACCAGGAGAGAGTCTGCGCGAGCGTGGCCGCAGCCAGCAGGTCGCGGGAGTGTTGTTCGACGGCGAGCCACACGAGCGGGCTGGCGCAGAGCGGAAGCCAGGCCATCCACGCCCGAGGGCCCCAGAGCCGCCAGAACGCATCCCAGATGAGGAGCAGCGACACGCCCATCACGAGCGGCGCGATCCAGCCGTAAAAGCCGAGAATCGTGTAGCTGACGATTCCCGGCAGGTAGCCCAGCGGCGGCTGGGGCGTGATGAGCGCCCACCACAGTCGGAGCGCCGTCCACACCTCGCCCGCCCGAAATAGCTGGGCGACCCGCATCTCCACGGCGATGAGGTGACCCATGTCGCCGTCGGCATAGCGGTCCGCGCGCCCGAGCACTCCGACGATCACGATGACTGAGGTGGTCGCGAGGATCCACCCCTGCCGGCGCGTCACTGCGGTTGCCCGGGAATGTTCGTTTGCACGCAGAACAACAGCCACTCGGGGCCGAGCGTCGTCATCGAAGGCGACTCGCAGCTATGCAGCTCAGCGTCGATCGCGAGCGGAAAGGGATCGCCTAGCCCGTCGGCGAGGATCTCACGTGCGACCGGCATCATTCCGGGGCCGCGCGGCGCCTGGCCGAGCAGCCAGCGGCGGTCGCCGAGATCGACCGCGGCGGGCACCGTGACGCGCATCCAGCGGTCCACGAGTGTGTCGCCTACGAGCTCCACGATGTGGTCGCCGTCTTTGTTGAGGAACAAGCGGAGCGCGCCATCGATGTAGATCGGCGCGGGGTCGATGAGGCCCGTACCGGTGGTCACGATCTCCGCTTCGCCAAAGCGGTCCCCGAGCCAACGACTCCGCCAGATCTGGGAAACGTGATCGCCCTTCGCCGGATCCTCAAAGCTGCCGAGCACTTCCGCGAACCACATCTCCAACCCCCTTGGCCCCACGACGCAGGCGGGATCCACGCCGCCCGTGGTGTCCCCGCGCAGCGGCGAACGGTGCGCGGTCCAGGTGGTGAGGTCGCTGGACTGGAAGGAGTCGAGGAAGGGGATGGGGAACGCGGTTTCCCACCACGGGATGGACCGCGTGTCGAGGAGCGCCGGCACCCACACCCGGCCCTCGACGGTGCAGGCGTGCAGCGAAGATACGCCGTGTGCGAGGACCGCCTCGTCTAGCCGCCAGCTTGCTCCCTGATCGCGGCTTCGGAGCAGCCGCAGGTTCAGCGTGGAGGACGCCGCTGCACCCAGTGACGCTTGAAGCGCCGTGTCGTCGCGTTCGCAACCCGCACCCAGGAGCACCGCCACGCCGAGGAGGAGCGCGGCGACGCCCGTCAACGCGTGCAAGCGTCGCCGTCGAGCGGGGCCGCGGGCGTGAGCGCCGCGCCGGGTGCGCCCCGAAGGCCGAGCCGCCAAACACCCCCCTCAAAGTACAGCTCTTCAGCGAGCGCGCCGCCGCTCACACGGTCGCAGAGCGCTTCCGCGCCCGCGTCCAGCGCGCGGTCGCCGTCGAGGTCGATCCAGGCCGCAAAGAAGGCTTTTTCGTAGAGGTGTACGGCGGGCGGGTCGGACTCGAGGCACAAAATCCAGCTCCCGTTGCCTTGGTTCAGGCTGCGCGTCAGAGGGGCGGCATCCCCCATGCGGAAGCTGGAGGATTCGAAGATGCCGACTTCCTGGTTCGGATCCGTTGCCGCCGCGCCGGTCACGACGACGGGGATCAAGCGGTCGGTTGGGCAGCCCGTCCCCGTGTCGCCACCCGAGTCGGTGGCGGAGTCCCGCGCTGTGTCGGTGGGGCTGGGCGCAGCGCTCTCGCCGCCTACGCACGCGAACAGACAGGCCACCAGCGGGATCGCGCGCACTTCAGAGCCCGCCGTCGATGGTGAACGAGGTCTCCGCGAGCGTCGTGACCGGCACCAGCGCGGCGAGCGCCGGATCGAGCCCAAGCTCCCGAAGTAAGTAGGTTCCGGCTGGGCGAAACAGCAATTCCACGTTCACGGCGATCGGGTAGCTCGCCTCTGCCGGCACGAGGCCCTGGAGATTGTAGATCACGTCCCGCACTTCACCCGCCTCAAGCATGTCGCGCTCGACCGTGGTGACGCTCCCGTACGCCGCGAGCACCTCGTTCCCGTTCTTGTCGTACAAGCCCTGGCGGAACGCCGATTCACCAGAGGACACCCATGGATCGCCGTAGGGATCGATGTCGCTGTGGCCGTCGCGAAGGTCGCCGTTCGCGTCGGTGTCTCCCGATTCCAGGTACACCGCGCCGTCGGCACCAGCGACCGTGATGTGCACCCAAACCTCGCGCGCGTGCGCCGCGCCAGAAGGCAAGGAGTGCCCTCCATTTTTGTTCGTGACTTCGACGCGGATGCTGTTGCCTTCTTGCTCGGCGCTGAGCGCCGCAGCGGTGCTGAGCAGGCGCTGCATCGCCCGATACTGCTGGTGCGAGTCGGCGAAGGGCAGGAGCGCCACGTCCACCCCCGCGAAGCGATGCTCGTGGAGCTCGCGCTCGCCCCAGCCCACCGCGGCCTCGCCCGTGTACGTGGGCATGTGGCAGTCCTGGCACGTCTGGATCACGGCGTTCGTGTCGCTGCCGCCCGCTGCTTCGTTGGCTTCCGCCCATTCGGTGTAGGTAAACTCGATCTGGGTAAGGCCGTCATGCGTTTCGTTCGAGATGTTGACGTCGTGACAGGGGCGGCAGTAGGCAGGGGTCGTGAACACGTCCTCCTCCTCCACGCCGTGCGGCGCCCCTCCCGGATCGGCGAACGGACCGAAGTAGTAGTCCTCGCAGAACGTGAGCTGCTTGCCGCCGTTCGTCACGTCGTAGATGCGATGGCAGCTCTGGCAGTCCACGCCGTGCTGCGCCTGGGGAATCACCTCCGCCTGGCTGGACTGATGCACTTCGGGGTCGGAGTTGGTGATGTCCGAAACGGGCGAGTGGCAGGTGATGCAGAAGTTCTCGATCCCGTTGGTTTCGTAGCTGATCTCGTTGCCCGCCCAGAACACGGGATCCACCACTGCGTAGGCGTGCGCCGAACCCTGCCACTCGTCGTAGTGCTGCGGGTGGCATTCCGCGCACTCGTCCACGTTCGTGAACGTGGCGGGATCGTACATCCCGGCTTCTCTCGTGCGACAATCATCGGCCACGGCGCGACTGCACCCGTGCGAGAGCACGGCGACCAAAGCGCCCACAGCCATCGAGACATGGGGCGAACGTCCGACCAACATCGGTCGCTACTCTACCGCCCGGCGCGACAGCTCGTCAAGGGAGTGTGAGCCCCGAAGCTCGGCCGCCAATTCCCGACCGATGGCGGCGTGGGCCGCACGGCTGGGGTGCTGGTCGGCGGGGAGCACGAAGCGATCGAAAGGGGTGAGCCCGTCGAGCGCGCGATCGACGCGTACAACGGGGAGTCCCGCTTCTGTGGCGAGCCGGGCGAGGTGATCGACAAGGTCTGTGCCCCGGTCCGCCGCACCATCTACGAGCACGGGGAGCATCACCACGATGCAGGGGACCGCGTGGGCGGCGCAAGTGGACTTCAGCGCGGAATACTGCGCGCCGATCGCGGCGGGGTCGAGGCTGGCCCGCAGCTCCTCGAGGTACGTCGTGTTCGGGCTCCGCCGACTTTGCTTTACGGCGGCCACCGCTCGTGCCATCCGCGCCCGGTCGAAGTGCCGCCCCACGAGGTTCGCGAGGTTGGATCGGCTACGCAGGCCGGTCGCCGCCTCGGCCCAGTCAGGTGACAACAGCCGGATCGGGTGGTCGCCGCCCTCGGGGGGGAGCAGCACCGAGGCCTCCACGTCGTTCACGTAGGTGCAGATGAGCACGAGGTCGGGCGTGAGCGGCCAGCCCAGCTCCTCCAGCCACGCCACCTCGGCGGCCAGATTCCAGGACGGGACTCCCGCGTTGAGCACCTCCAGCCGCAGCGGCGCCTGCCGACCGAAAACCGCGAGGAACGTGTCGTTCTCCTCCACGCCCTGCCCGAACGTGAGCGAATCCCCGATCCCGAGGACGCGCGGGTAGCGGTGGGCCGGATCCGCGTCGGGGCCGCGCAATCCGGCGGCGGAAGTGCGGACCTCCACGCGGTGAACCTCAGCGCCGCTCACGACGCTCCGGTACACTTGCGCGCCGACGTAGTTGGGCGCGAACACGGTCGCCGGGAGCGTGGTGCGCTGAAGGTAGGGAGATGTCGGCTCCCACTTCAAGTTCACGTCGGCGCCCGAGGTGGGGCTGCCGAGGCCGGAGATCCGGAGGTACGCTTCGGTGGCACCGAGCGCGATCGCCACCCCGGCCAGGAGCAGCGCGGCCCGCGCGGCGGCGCGACGCGCGAACGTTTTGCTGGTCGGGGCCGCACCCATACCGAGAACCTATCTTCGCAGGCGCCGCGATGCGTTTGGGCAAGCGCGCGGCCAAGAAACCGGGCCGCTCGCATCGCCCTGAACCTAGGTCTCAGGCTCCGTATCGTGGATCTTCGCCAGATCGAGGAGCAGGCGGCCATCGGGGAGCTGCCCCATCACGTCCACGAAGCGATGGCCCGGCCGCAGATCCGCCGCGGCGTAGATCTTGCGGGCGTAGATGGTCTGGCCGTAGGTGCCATCGTGACCCATAAGCGTAACCACGAGCCCGATCACCTCTCCGTTCGGCGACAAGTTGGCGTTGAACAGCGGGCTGTTCTCGTCGATCGGGTGGAAGATGGTCCAGCTAAGCGCGAACATGGGTTGCCGGTCGCGAACCAGCTTCAGATCGCGCACGCGCCGCATGTGGCGGCCCTCCTGGCTCACCGAATCCATGATGACCGCCAACGACACCTGCGCGTCCACCACGTCGTTGCCTCGGGCGTTTGCGGCTCGGAACATCAGGGTGGGTACCCCGTCGTGTCGGGAGATTACGGCGGTGTCGGAGAACAACACGGCGGCGCGGGGACGCGCGGCTTTGGCCAGCACCGTGCCCGTGGCCAGCGCGGCGAACAGCATTCCCACGGCCGCTTCGATGGTCACGACGAGGTTCGCCCACTGGCCGACCGGATGCAGCACGCCGTAGCCGATGGTGCCGAGTGTTTGCACCGAGAAGTAGAACGCATCGACGAAGCTGGGGGATTGCGAGCCGCCAACTCCCGAGGGCTCCAGCATGTAGAGGCCGGCGAAACATACGTTCAATGCGAGGTAGATGAAGGCGAACGAGGCGAAGACTCGTCCCCAGCCGCCCTCCAGGAAGAAGAAGTACAGGTCGCGACGCAGCTCCGGTGGGGCGCCCACCCGAACCGCCTCGCCCGGGCTCCGGCGCGCCGCGGCGGAGGTCGCCACCCGGACGGCCGTACCATCGCGACGCATCCTCGCTACCTCCGCAGTAGAGATCGCGACCGCGCGCGGGTCCTGCTGACCCAACGGAGCCACCATGAGGTCGAAGCCCACCTGGGCCGCGCAGATGGCGGTGACGATGCCAAGGAAAACCCCGCCCGTCATCGACCCGCCAACCTGCGCCACCAGCAGCAACACCAGGGCCGACACCCACTTTGAGGCGATGCGCGCCTGCTCGTTCATCTGGACCATCGGACGGTCGGTGGCTGCATCGATCAGCGCCACCGCCATGAACACGAGGGCCAGGGAGCCGGCCAGCAACCAGCGGGTGGACGCATCGGCCGGGTCGTTGAGGCCGAGGCTGATCGCGCCTTTCAGCGCCACCCCCACGGCGGCCAGCCCGAGCGTGAGCGGCAGGTGGCCGAACAACCACAGGATGAAGGGCGAGCGCCCCGGCTTGACGTTGGCACCGGCGACGTCATCGAAGTACAACCACCATAAGGAGCAGGTGATGCCCAGGTTGTACACCCCCTTGAGTTGGTCGCCAACGAGCGCCTCGTGGCCGGGGGCGCTGAGGTGGGACAACACCTTTACGAAGCTCTCGCCAAGCACGATGATCGTGAGCAGCCCGTAGCGCTCGGCGAGGTGCTCCATGTCGAGGGGGTAGCGCTCCGTGAGGGTCACGGCCGGACCGGCGAGGGGGGCGAGGAAGATCGCCGCGATGCCCAACGCCCAGAACGCATAGCCCCACGGCGTCGGAATCAGCGCCGAGATCGCGAACAATGCGCCGCTGGCTACGAACGTGCCCCCCCAGTACACGGCGTAGTCGCGCGCTTCGGGAACCTGGCGCCAGGCCCGCAGGTAGAGCGCCCCAAGCAACGTGTTCGCGAGGGCGTACGCCAGGGCGAAGGTGGCGGGATGACCGTCCATCGCGGAGCGCGAGGTGATGGCCATGGCGCCGACGGCGAACATGTTCGCGATCACCAGCACCCGATGCACCACGTCGTCGACATTGAAGCGGTTCGCGTAGAACGTGAAGCCGGTCCAGGCGATCCACAGCGGCGTAAAGTGAAGGGCGAAGGTTGCGAAGTCGCCGAAAGTTCCGCGATCGGCGAGTAAATCGGCGAGCTGCAGCACCCCGGCGGCAAAGATGAGATCGTAGAACAGCTCCAACCAACCAACCTTTTTGGCGTGGTGGCGGTCGGGGGCGTGGAGCGTGGGGCGGTGGAACCAGCGGGAGAGCATCGGAGCCTACGCGCCCATCGCTTCGAGCACCGCGCCCGCTTCGGCGAGCAGTACGCGGGTTTCCGTGGCGTATCCCGGCGCGAATCGCAAGCCTTCGCCCGGGGGGAGGCCGAGCCACGAACACAAGAGGGCCCGGATCGGGCCGACGTGTGTGCATACGACGATCCGCCCCTGAAGCGGACCCAGCGCGCCCCACGTGGCGACTACGCGCTCGCACGCCGCCGCCCAGGATTCGCCGCCCGTTGGGCGCGCGTTCACGTAGTCGGCCCAGTACGCCGTGACCGCCGGGCCATCGGCTTCCGTGAGCGACTCCCAGGTTCGGCCCTCCCAGTCGCCCATGTCCTGCTCGCGCAGCCCCGGCAACAGCTCGGGTTGAACGCCGAACTGCTCGGCCATGGCGCGGCACCGATGCAGATCGGAGGTGAGCACCCGGTTCGGCGCGCCGTGCATCGTGAGGAATCGCTGCACGGCAGTGAAGGTTTGTTCACGGCCGCGGTCGCTCAGCGCGACGTCGAGCTGTCCACGGCAAACACGAGCCACGCCGGTTTCGACCTCCCCGTGCCGGTACAGGTGGAGGTGGGCGAGGCGCGACGACGGCAGGATGCGCTGGGTGGCCGCGTCGAACACAGGCCGCCGGTAACCCGATAGACTCGCGGGCATGGTGCTCACGGTGGACATCGGCAACACCAAGACCGAGCTGGGTCTGTGGCAGGGCCGCACCCTGGTGGGCGCCGCCCGAGCCCCAACGGCGGAGCACCGGGACTGGGGCGCCTGGGCGGCGCGAGTGGTCGTGGATGCGGGAGGCGGGGTGATCGAGGGCATCGCCACGGCGAGCGTGGTGCCGACGGCCGTGGCGCGTTGGGCGGATGCGGCACACCGACTGCACACGCGGATTCGGGTCTTTGAAGGAACGAACATCCCAGGGGTGATCGTCAAGCTGCCGCACCCCGAGCGGGTTGGGCCCGACCGGCTGGTAAACGTGCTGGGGGCGCTGGAGTGGTCTCCGGGGCCGCTCATCAGCGTGGATCTTGGCACCGCCACGACGTTCGATGTGCTGGATTCAAGCGGCGCGTTCATCGGGGGCGCCATCGCCCCGGGGGCGGGCACGGCGCTGCAGGCCCTGGTGAGCCACACCGCGCGGCTGCCGCAGGTTCGCCTTGAAGCGCCGTCCTCGGCCATCGGGCGGGACACCGTGTCTGCGATGCAGTCCGGGGCTGTGCTCGGCTATGCGGGCCTGGTGGACGGGCTGGTGGCGCGCATCCGCGCCGAGCTGGGCGTCCACGCGTATTGCGTGGCGACTGGCGGGCTGGTGGAGCGCTTCGCGCCGCTGTGCACGAGCTTCGACAGGGTAGACTCGGCGCTGACGCTGCGCGGCCTCCGCCGCGCCTGGGAGCTTACGACATGACGGATATCCCCTGGGACAAGCTGGGCATCCCGCACAACTTGCGGGACCAGGTGGGGCCCGCGGCCCCGGCCGCTTCCCGGATGGCGGCCGCGAAGGGCTCGCTCGCGGCGAGCTGGGACGTTCAGCTCGCCGTCCTCTATGTCTGTGCCGCAACCGGCGATGCCCCGCTGCGCGACCAGGCCGTCGCGACCCTGCGTGCGTTTCCGGAGGTCGCCGGCGCGCTGAGCAGCCGCACCCACAGCAAGGTGATCGAGTTCCTCGCGGAATTTCGCCCTGAGCCGGCGGTAGATGTGCTGCTCCGCCACCATCGCAACCTCAACGACCGCACGGCCGTGATGTTGGCCTCCCGGGCCGACACGACGGGGGCCGAGGCGATGTGCGACGATCACGAGCGGTTGTTGATCACGCCCGACGTGATTGTGGCGCTGAACGGGAATCCCGCCACGCCGACACCGGCGTTGGAGCGGGCGATCTCCTTCTTGCGAATGGAGCATGCGCTGCCCGACCTGCCAGACGAGCGGGGAGGGGGCGTGCCCCAGTTCGCCAGCCCGCCGCCGGCGCCGGCGGCGAAGCCTGCATCCTCCGCCGCGTTCGACCTCGACGCCGAGATCGAAGCCGCGCTCTCCGGCCGCCCCTCGCCGAATTTGATCGCAAGGCAGAAGTTGGAGATGTTCAACCTGGACGCGATGCCGGTGGAGAAGGGCGGCCCCACGTTCCAGTTCAACTTCAACAACGACGAAGAATTCTCGATGGACCTGCTCGAGGAGGGCGGGAGCGACCTGCCCCCGGAGATGCGGGTGAGCATCGAGAAGAAGATCGCGGCGATGGCCCCGGGCAAGAAGATCAAGTTGGCCTACTTGGGGAACAAGGAAACGCGCGCAATTCTCCTGCGGGATCGAAACAAACAGGTTGCGCTCGCGGTGGTGAAGTCGGGGCGGATGACCGACAACGAAGCGGCCAACGCGGCCGGGAATCGCAACCTCGCGATGGACGTTTTGCGGGAGATCAGCGCGAACCGGGAGTTCATGCGCAAGTACCCCATCAAGGTTGCGCTGGTGAACAATCCGCGTACGCCGCCGAGCGTAGCCGTGCCTCTGGTGTCACAGCTTCAGAAGCGCGACCTGGAGGCGCTGTCGCGAAATCGCAACGTGTCGAGCGTACTGTTCACGATGGCGCTGAAAATGGTGCGGCAGAAGAACATCAGCGGGGACAAGAAGGAGTAGGGGATCGGGGCGATGCCGTAGGCCTGATCTCGGGGCGAGCGGGCGTGGCGGGGCATCGCGTCGCAGAGGCTCAGCCACTCACCCCGCCGCGTGCAACACAAACCCCAGTCCGGCTTGCGACAAAGCGAGGCTCGCTGTCCGCGGCACGCCGCCGGCGAAGTTGGGCACGCCGACGTGCACGATGCCGTCGATCACCACGGTTGGCCGCCCCAGCTCTGTGATCGGCGTGGACTCGAACGCGCCGCCATCAAGGATCGACAGATCCACGACGACCGCGCCGGGCTGCATCAGCGAGAGGTGGGCGCGCGTCGCGACCCGGGGCGCGGTGCCGTCTTCGGAGCGTACGGCTGCGATCACGACGTCTGCCTGGATGAGCGCGCGCTCGATGTGGTGGGGAGTCGCCCACAGCGTCCGCACGCCCGCGATTCGCAGGGCGCGCAGCCGCTCCACGTCCACGTCCAGCACCTCCACGTCCGCGCCGACCGCGGAGGCGACGAGCGCCGCGCTGCGGCCCGCCGTGCCGGCGCCCAGGATCACGACGCGCGCCGGGGCCACCCCCGGAACGCCGCCAAGCAGCAGCCCGCGACCGCCACTTGGCGAGCCAAGCGCCATTGTCGCCGCATCCACCGCGAGCCGACCCGCGATCTCGGACATGGCGGCGAGCACCGGGAACGCTCCCGAATCGACGCGGGCGCGCTCGAGCGCCAGCGCCGTGAATCCCTCGGTAGGCGGCCCAGCGTGGAACATCGCGGCGACGACATGATCGCGACGCAGCGCGCGCGCCTCAAAAGGGGTAGGCCGAAGTACCTTCCAGACGAGCTGGGCCCGGTCGAAGGTCTCCTCCGCCGTCGGCGAGATGCTCGCGCCCGCCCGGATGTACTCGTCGTCGGCGAAACCGCTGGCGGCACCGGCCGATTGTTCAATCCAGACCTCGTGGCCCGCGCCGACGAGCGCCCGAACGGCGGAGGGGGACGCGGCCACTCGACCCTCACCTACATACGTTTCCCTCGGGATGCCGATGCGCATCCCCCTGTCTAACCCTGGGCCGCCGGGGTAGCGTACCGGGTTGGAGCGACATGGGCCTACGTGAGCTTTTGACCCGCCTGTTCGCGCCGGAGCACCCGTTCCGGCGAGGTTTCGCGGTGGTGGTGTTCTGCCTGGCCGCCGCCGGCTTGCTCACCGACTTTCGCGCCGACGTAGGCGCGGGGCTCCTCGAAGGGGAAGTTGCCTCGGACGATGTGCTCGCACCCTTCGCGTTTCCCTTCGTCGATGAGTCTGCGACGGCGGAACGGCGAGCGGCTGCTGGGCTGGCCGTGGCCCCGGTGTTCGACGCCGACCCCGACCTGGTGCAGCGGCTTCGCGGGCGCGTGGCCCAGGCGTTCGACATGGCGCGGCGGCGCGGCTCAGCGGCTGCAAGCTCGCCCCGGGGCGCGCGGCGCGATCCACACATGGTGGCCGAAGCTCGCACCGAGATCCTCCGCGACTTCACGGCCTCCCTCGACGTCACGCTATCGTCCGAGGTGCTCTGGGTGTTGGCAGAAGATGGTTTCTCGCCCCAGGCCGAAGCCATGGTGGACGAGAGCCTAAGCGTCGGCCTCGAACGGTATGTTTTGCGAGATCCTGCGGCGTTGCCAGCCAGCGGGAAAGCGATCACCGTCGTATCGGGCTTCGAGGGGCGCCGCGAGGAGGGCCCGCTCACCGACCTCTCGCAGGTCCGCTCCCCGGAGGAAGCGCGGCAGGCGGTTTCGTTGTTCGTGCTGGAGCGCTTCGCTGGGAATCCCGACGCGGCGGTCGTGCAGGCGGCGGCGTCCGTTGCGCGCGCGCTGGTGCGGCCGAACCTCTCCTACAACGCCATCGTTACCGAAGAGCGGCGCGCCGCGGCCGCGGCAGCCGTGGAGTCGGTGCGCGGCGAGGTGCGTCGCGGCACGCGCATCGTGCGAGCGGGGGACGTGATTGATCGCCGCCAGGCCAGCATGTTGGTGACGTTGCGCGAAGCGGATCGTCATGCAGCGGCGAGCTGGCGCTTCGGGCTGTGGCTGGCCTACGTCGCCACGGTCGCGCTCGCACCGGTCGCGTTCGCACGCGGCACCATCCGGAAGTTCGCGCGCAAGCAGGCGGAGCTCGAGGCGATGGGGATCGTGCTCCTGTTCGTGCTCCTGGCCGGCCGCCTTGCGGTGAGCTCCGCGCAGTTGATGCGCCTACCCGGGCATGACGACGCGTCGACGATCGGACTCCTGGTGCCCGTCGCCGGTGGTGCCATGTTGGTGCGCATCCTCGTGAACAGCGAGAGTGCGCTGATCTTCGCCGTGGTGGCGTCCCTGCTCTCCGGCGCGCTGATGGATCAGAGCGCGCTGTATGCCTCGTGGTACCTGGTTACTGCGCTGGTAGCCGCCTCCGCGGTTGGCCAGGCGCGCGAGCGGTTGAACGTGCTGCGAGCCGGGTTGCTGTCCGGCGTCGTCGGCGCTGGCCTGGTGCTCATCCTGATGCTGGTGCGGATGCAGAGCCCCACCGACGCGACGACTGGCTTGGACTGGACGAGCGCCGCAGGACAGGCGCTGGCCGCCGTCGGCTCCGGGCTCGTAAGCGCCATGCTGACCCTGGGACTCGTGCCGGTCATGGAGCTGTTCGGCTTCCTCACGGACTACAAGCTGTTTGAGCTCGCGAACCTCAATCACCCGCTTTTGCGGCGGCTGATGCTGCAGGCGCCCGGTACCTACCACCATAGCGTCATCGTCGGTTCGCTGAGCGAGGCGGCCTGCGAAGCGACCGGCGCGAACGCGCTGCTCGCCCGAGTGGCCTGCTACTTCCACGACATCGGGAAGGGCGTAAAGCCCCAGTACTTCGTCGAGAACCAGCGGGATGGCAACAATCGCCACGATCGCCTCTCACCGGAGCAGTCGGCGCAGGTAATCATCAATCACGTGCGGGAAGGCGGCGCCCTGGCGCGCCAACACAAGCTGCCGAAGCCGATCTACGACAATATCTTCATGCATCACGGTACCGGCATCATCCTGTATTTCCACAACCGCGCGAAGGAGCAGGCCGACGGGCAACCGGTCGAGGAAGCCCTCTTCCGTTATCCAGGGCCGAAGCCAAACACTCGAGAGGCTGGCATCATCATGCTCGCCGATAAGGTGGAAGCGGCGTGCCGCACGATCAAGGAGCCCTCCGAAGAGCGGATGCGTGCGATGATCCAGGCGATCGTGAACCAGGTGATGGCGGACGGTCAGCTTGAGGAGTGCCCGCTCACGGTGCGGGAGCTGTACCAGATCAGCGACGCCTTCGTCGCCGTGTTGCTCGGCATCTACCACCACCGGATCGAGTATCCGGCCACCAAGGCGATCTCCTCGGGGGGTGGCAAGGTGCCCGCGGTGCCGCGCCAGGGCACGATCACCTTGGAGATCGTGAACCCGCTCCGGCCCCCGCGGCTTGGTAGCGATTCGGGCAGCGTCGAGGACTACGAGGCCGTGGATGTTCCGCCTCGAGAGCGCAACCTGCCCGACGTGGACGACGCGTAGGTGCCGGTCGCCGTCCGGGCTGAGGGGGTGAAACACCCGACCCGCGCGCTGCGCTCGGACGCCGTGGCGTTGCTGGTGGGGGTGGGGCGCCGGCGTGCGGAGCTGAGCGTGATGCTCTGCGACGATGCGTTCATCCAGGGGTTGAACCTTCAATGGCGAGGCAAGGATGCCCCGACGGACGTGCTGAGCTTCCCGATGGGCGACGATCTGGTTTTGGGGGACGTGGTGATCAGCCTGGACACGGCGGCGAGGCAGGCGGCGGCGCTCGGTCACGATCTCCACACGGAGCTGCGCGTGTTGTTGGTGCACGGGCTTTTGCACCTGTTGGGGCACGACCACGAGCGGCCTGGAGAGGACGCGACGATGGCGGCGGAGGAGCAGCGATTACTCGCCGTGCTCGGCGTGGCGCCGTCCGGGTTGATCGCGCGTACGCTCGGTGGTACCCTGTCCCCATGCCCAACCGCGCCGGCTACTCCCTCACGGAGCTGATGATCACCGTCGCGATCGTCGGCATCCTCGCGGCGATCGCGGTTCCGGCGTGGCGGGAGTCCCAGCTCCGGGCCAAGCGTGCGGAGGTGCCGCCGAACGTCGAGGGCATTCGTGTGGCGGAGCTGGCGTACTACGCGGCGATGGACAGCTATGTGGCCGAGACCAGCTGGTATCCCAATGACCTCACGGGCAGCACCGCGGACATGAAGCCGCGGGAGTGGCCCTCGCCCGAGCTGGCAGGCGGCTTCACTTCCCTGGGTTGGACGCCGTACAACTCCGTGCGTGGGGCGTACTCGATCCCGGATGGGGATGAGGACACGTTTGAGGTGCAGGGCCTCAGCAATGTAGACGGGGATGGGGACTACGCGCTGTACTGGTGTACGGAGTCACTCCCGGGCGATTGGGATGCGGGGGACTTCAAGGTCTTCTGAAGGCGGGCCTGCGCGGGCGTGATAGCCGCCGCGCATGGCATCGGACCTTACTGATCGAGCGCGGGCGCTCCGGGCGCGAGTCGACGCGCTCCGGGGGCATCTTTGACGTCGAGTCCAAGCGCGCGCGCGTAGCGGATCTCGAACACCAGGCGGGCTTCGCCGAATTCTGGACAGACGCGGCGAAGGCGCGCGAGATCCTCCGCGAGAAGACGACGTTGGAGCGGGTCCTGAACCGCTTTGAGGCGTTGGATCGGCAGATCTCCGACGCGGAAACGCTGCTGGAGCTCGCCGAGGAGCTGCACGATGCCGACTCCGAGCGGGAAGCGGGGGTGATGCTCACGACGCTCGACCCTCTGCTGAAAGAGCATGAGGTGCGCCGCTTGTTGGCCGACGAGGCCGACGAAGCGGGCGCCGTGCTTGAGATCAACTCGGGTGCGGGCGGCACCGACGCGGCCGACTGGGCCGACATGCTCAAGCGCATGTACCTGCGCTGGGCGGATCGCCGCGGCTTCAAGGCCACGATCGTGGACGAACAGCCCAATGAGGATGCGGGGATCAAGTCCTGCACCATCGAAATCGAGGGGGACTACGCCTACGGGTATCTCAAGGGCGAGATCGGCGTTCACCGCCTGGTTCGCATCAGTCCTTTCGACGCGAACGCGCGGCGGCAAACCGCGTTTGCGTCCGTGGGCGCCTACCCGGACATCGACGACACGATCGAAGTGAAGATCGACGACAAGGACCTCGAGATCCAGACGATGCGTTCGGGCGGCGCGGGCGGGCAGCACGTCAACATGACCGACTCGGCCGTGCGCATCATTCACCATCCTTCGGGCATCGTGGTGAAGTGCCAGCAGGAGCGCAGCCAGCTCAAGAACAAGGCTTCGGCTATGAAAATGCTGCGCGCCAAGCTCTACCAGCAAGAGGTGGAGCGTCGGCAGGCGCTTACGGACACGGCGAACTCCCAAAAGAAGAAAATCGAGTGGGGGAGCCAGATCCGAAGCTACGTGCTGAACCCCTACCGCATGGTGAAGGACGTGCGTACGCGCATGGAAACGGGCGACACGGACCGGTTTTTGGACGGGGACATCCAGGGGTTCATGGATGCCTTTTTGGCGGCGCGGTCGGCGGGAACCTTGGACTCGGGGGAGGCGGGGGGGGAGTAGGGGCGGGGGGTCGCTAATAGGGGAGCTGCTCGGGCGTTGTTTCGGTCCAGCGGGGATCGGCGTCGAAGTCCCAGGAAGCGGTGCCGTTGGTGGGCTGGAAGGGCGCGAGGCAGGAGTCGGGGTCCGGGGTCACATCCGCGATCACGAAGCTCGCTTCGCCGGTGTTCACCTCCGGCGCGCTGATTTGGGCCTCGACGTCGACGCCTGTGTCGCTGTCGAGCACGAATGCGAAGGTGCCGGAAATCGAAGAGGAGGTGCTTGCCCCGACGGCTTCGCCAGGAATGTCGGCGAGAAAACACACGATTCCTGGGCCACAGTCTCCGATCTCGCCGGGGATGCACACGCGCACCGTGGTGGTTCCCCACTCCGGATCGGCCGCTTCGTCGCCGCGGCACTCGCTGCGGTTGGCCTCGACCTGACTGACCGGGTCGTCACCGTACGCCGGCTTGGCGGTTGCGCCGACCGCGCTACCCTCAAGGATCACGCCGTCAGCGCCGGACAGCGACATGAACGAGGTGCCGCCGCCATAATACTCGATGGTTGCGACGTTGTCGCAGCAGGCGAGGGCGGCGAGGGCCAAGAGCATGGGCTCTGCTTAGCACGGGGGCTTGGTGGCCAATATCGCCGTCGTGACGCAGAATTACACCACGGAGGACACGGAGACCACGGAGGGGGAGAGGGGAGAGGAGGGGGCGGGGCCGAGAATCGGCTGGGCGAGGCCGCAGCTCGCTGCACTTCGCCGCCAGGTAGCGAGGGACAAGGTGGGTAGGGGGCCATCGCGGACGGGCCGGAGAAGGGTCACGCAAAGCCGCAAAGGCGCAAACCCGGGACGGGCGGTGGTGGAGTGCGCCGACTCTCGTTGCCTCCGGGGTGAGGCGCCACTAGGGGCGCAAAGAGAGGATTCAGGAACGTTTTCTCTCGTTGCATCGGGGGTGAGGCCTCACCGTGGGCGCAACGAGAGCGTTTGGCGCCTTTTCGCTCTCGTTGAGGGGCGGGTGGGCCGGCCCAAGTTGATCACCGATCCTTTTAGAACCTGGGTTTTCCATCGCTGTAGGCACACACAGCATAGAATAACATATGTTTATATTGACGTTATGCGCCATATGTGGTAGGCACAGCGTCATGCACATCCGGTTCGTCACCAACCGCCGCGGCGACAAGGTCTACCGGTACCCCCAACTTGTGGAGAGCTTTCGGCGCCCCGACGGCATGCCCTCCCACCGGGT
>BJHF01000094.1 GCA_014191855.1 Deltaproteobacteria bacterium | reverse complement strand
CGGGCCAGGGACGCAGCGGATCGGGCGCGCGATGAACGCGCCAAAGGGCCCAGGCGTGCGCTGCGAGGCTGACGACGCCGACGCCGAGCACCATAGCCAGGGGAAATCCGCGCAGATCCACCATGGTCGCCACAATCGCCATGATCGCCGCCGTCGACCAGAGCGCCGCCGCCGCATCGCCTCGGCTGTGCACGACCGGCCATATGGCCAGGCCCCACCTCGGCAACAGCAACGTGAGCGACGCGTGCAGGCCGAGCAGAGCGACCGCGAGCCCCCCGGGCCAGCCCACCCCCGGGGGCGCCGGAGGCCCGCCGGTATCGAGCAGCCATCGGCCGAGCCCATCGACCCGCGAGGTGGCGTTGGCGACCACGAACACACCCAGGCGACGCTCGGGGGACATCGCCAGGAACGAGGCGAAACCTCCCGTTCCGCCGCTGTGTTCCAGCACGGCGTGCCCGCGGCGCTCCGACGCGTGCCATCCCAGCCTGCCGCGCTGCGCCGTGAGCGATCCCGGCGCCGTTTGATCGAGGTTCGCGCTCAGGAAGCGCAGAACGTCGGCCGCTGGAGCGCGCAGGCCCCCCGCGGGCGCGAAACCGTCGAGAGTCCATGCCGGCGTGGTGAGGCCGTTCACCGAGTGCCCGCCGGCGTCCGCCTCAACGCGGGTGAACGTCGTCGCGTTCATGCCGAGAGGAATCAGGACTCGCTCGGCAACGAGGTCGGAATAGGGCTTTCCCGCGCGAGCGGCCAGCGCCTGGCCAAGGACGGCTGCGCCGAGGTTGGAGTAGAGGTACGCCGGCTTGGGGGGAGCCTCATCCACGCCCAGGACGTCCGTCCAGACTGAGTCGGGGCCAAGGCCTCGGTAGGGATTCCCCCTGAAAAACATGACCTGACCCAGCCCTCGCGGCGAGGTGACCAGCCGCGGGAGCCCCGAGGTGTGGGTCGCGAGCTGCTCCAACGTGGCGCCGCCGATGGCGGACGAAGCGAACGCTGCAGGCCCCCCCGGCGCAAACGCAGACAACGGCTCGTCCAAGCGAACCTCTCCACGATCCACCATGTCGCCGAGGAGCGAGGCGGTGAACAGCTTCGTGAGCGAGCCCAGCTCAAACACCGTGTGCTCGGTCACCTCGGGGCTCCCCGAATTGCCGCTGGCCCCGCAGCCGACCACGCCGCTCCCATGCGGGCCAACCCAGGCGATCACGACGCCTGGGCCCAGCTCCCACGCTCCGATCGCGCGCTCACAGACGGCACGCAGTGAATCGTCCTCCAACGCCGGTGTGGGCTCAGCGGCGTCGGCATGGAGCGTCAGCCACAACACGGAGTGCATCGGAACCCGAGGGTGACCTCAAACCCTATCGTCCCACGCAGCCCGGCGGCGGCCCAGACGCGCGGGCCTGGATCAGCGCCGGCCCCGACGTGAACCGCGCGATCTCCATCCAGAACACCTCCGATTCGCCCCCCTCCGGCGTGGTCTCGACCCGTACATACCAGCGATCGTTCGCGAACCAAGCGAATGTGAATGGCGTGCACTGCTCCAACACGACGACGGTCAGGTCCTCGTTCTCAACCCGCGCGTCGGAGATCGCCTGGATCCCCTCCTCCCCGGCCTGCCGCGTCCGCGCTTCAGCCGCGAGGCCCACGATCACCTCGGCGCTCGGCGGCGCGCGGGTCACCGCCACGATCCAGGCCGAACCCACGCCGAGAACGGCCACTGCCGCGGCGCCCAGCGCCCGGCCCGCCTTCACCGATACCTCGGCACGGCGATCGGCAACGCCGCCACCATCCCATCCCAGGGGCCGGTAACCTCCGCAGATGCGCGCACGGAAGCCGCCGGCGCGTCCGTCGCCGCGGGGGCCGCACCCTCCTCGGCGATCAACATCGCCAACACCGTTGCACTGCCAACGCCGTGCGCGGCGTCGAGTACGGCCACTGCGCTCGCCCACGGCGCGCGATCGGGCAGCGCGACAACGAGCTCCGACGGCCGCGCGCGGATCAACCACGGTTGCCAGGGCTCCTTCAGTTCGCCCATCGAGCTGAGCAGTTTGGGCGGATCCTGGACCACGATCGTGAAGTACTCCGGTTGCGCCTCGCCGGATTCGCCGCTGCCTCCAGCGAGGAAGTCGAGCAAGCGCGACCGCGTGTGGAACGCGGAATCGGCGGAGGCCGCCGGCGTCGGCGCATCCGGCTTGGCCACTTCGACCCGCGGGCGAGGCCATGCCCCGGGAACCACCTCCGGCGTCGGATCGGAAACCAGGCACCACGGCTCCTCGAACTTCAGCTTCCCAACCTCGTACATGCTCTTGGTCACCGCCCCGCTGGCAGTGGAGCCGGAGGCCGCGATCAGGTAGTTGCGCCGCCCCGGCTCCGCGCCGCAGCGCGCTTCGAGCGCCTCCAGCCCCTCGATGATCACGCGCCCCTCCGCGAGCGGCAGCCCACTGAACGTGGCCGGTTCCTCCGGACGAAGCACCCGCCAGGTGAGCCGACCCTCCGCGATCCATCGCGGCATCGACGCCGCCGCCGCGACCTCCCCTCGCGCCCATGGACATAAAACGTCGTTGGACGCGCCGAATGCCGTGGGCGTGAGCAAGCTCGCCAGCGGGAGCGACACGCCATGCTCCCCCGAAGGCGCGACGGGGAGCGATAGCGTTGGCGCAACGCTGCTGCAGGCGAGGAGGAACAGCACGATCTGCGATTGTAGCCCGGGGGAGGCCCGCGCCGAATCACGGCTGCAGGGGCGGCTCCGACGTGGCCAACACGGGATTCTCGGCGCTGCGGCAAGAATCGCCCGAACATCGGGCGAGCTCGGCGACCCGCCTGGAGAGCTCGGGGAACATCGCATGTGCGGTTCCACCGAGGTTGTTGAGCTCGTACGGGTCCGCAACGAGGTCGTACAGCTCCCGCTGCCCGTCGTCGAATTCGACGTACTTCCACGCCGCGGTCCGCACGCCGCTGAAGGCCGGGAGGCGCCGCTTCACCCGCCCGTCGTCCTCGGGCTCCTGTGCGTCTTGCCCGGCGCGCTCGATCAGGAAGGCATCCCGCCACACGGGCACCGGCTGCCCCGTCGCGAGCCCCAGCCATGAGCGACCGTCGGCGCCCGGAAGCGACGACAGTCCGGCCATCGCCGCGAAGGTCGGCGCGAGATCGGTGTTCACCGCGAGCTGTGTGACGGTGGTTCCTGGCGTGATGCCCGGCCCGCGAACCAGCAGGGGCACGCGCAGATCCTCGTCGTACTCGGTCTCTTTTCCGCGCGCCATCCGGTGCTCGCCCAGATGGAACCCATTGTCGGAGGTGAACACCAGATAGGTCTGATCCAGCCGCCCGCGCGCGCGTTGCACGTCGACGAGGTGCTGCGCGAGATCCTCCAGTGCCAACGCCGACGTGAGCCGTTTTCGGTACAGGTTGTCGATGCCGGCGATGGCCTTGGCGGACAGCAGCCCGCGGCCCGAAAGCGGGCTTGGCTTGTCGGAGATCTCCGCCTCGTTGAAGTTTGGAGTTTGCGGGGCACGAACGCCCTTGTACCGGCCAGCGTACCGGGGCGCCGGCGTGGCGGGGGTGTGCGGAACCATGGGGGCCACCCAGGCGAAGGCAGGGCTCGCGCCGGCGCCCTCCAGGAAGCGGCCGGCGCGGTCGCCGAGCACGTCCACAAGGTAGTCTTCTTCGCGCTGCCCGCGGCGAACGGCGCGTCCATCCTCGTTCACCGTGTAGTTGAAGCCGGAGTACCCGCCATTGCCGGTTACCGCGAACCACGTGGTCCACCCGGGAGGGATCCAGCGCGCATCCTTGGAGTCCGGGTACCCGTTGAGGTA
Source organism: Deltaproteobacteria bacterium (assembly GCA_014191855.1). Classification (GTDB taxonomy): domain Bacteria; phylum Myxococcota_A; class UBA796; order UBA796; family SXON01; genus SXON01. The sequence goes on along the minus strand of BJHF01000094.1, from coordinate 20,995 downwards.
CTTACCGAACAGGCCGGTCACGTACCCGGCGGCGCGGAGCTCCGTGGCGATGGTGTGTGCCTCCGCCGTCCGGTGGAACGCCGCGAATCCACCGTTCGTGCCCGTGTTCGCCAGCACGCCGGTGTTGTGCCCGTACTGGCCCGTCAGCGTCGTGCAGCGGGAGGGGCAGCAGAGCGACAGCGACACGAAGTCGTTGGTGAAGGTGGCGCCTTGATCGCCAATCAACCCGCGCAGGCGAGGCAGCTCCACCATCGAAGCAAGGTCGAGGTCGTCGCCCAGGATGAACACGATGTCCGGCTTGTCGGTCGCGCTTGGGACGACACCCGCGGACTCGGGCGGCGCGCCGGCCGCGGCGCCGTGCACGCACCCGGCGAGGCCAACGAGGAGGATCACGCCGGTCGATGCAAAGGGGGGCACGACGCAAACGTAGCGCAGGACCACGTTGCGCGCGTCGGCGGGTCCATTCGGATATGCCCAGCCGATGGCTCGCGTCTGGCCCGCGCTGCTCGTGCTCTCCGCGTGTACCCCGGGAGATCCACGCAACGAACACGCGATCGTCGTCGTGTTTGTGGTCGATACCCTCGGAAAGGCCATGGCCGACACGACCGACTGGTGTGGGCGGATGACCTCCATCACCGGCGATTTCGGGCTGGACGTTTCGTGCCTGGAGGGGGCGGTGGCGCCCAGCAGTTGGACCGGGGAATCGCACAGCCGCTTCCTGTGGCCCCAGAACACCGTCGGCACCAAACGCGCGAACCAGCAGCCGGATTGTGGCGACCCCTCCGTGCTCCAGAGCATTCGCGACGCCTCCGGCGGTACCTACATCTGGGGAGCGGACAACGGGATGCTCAGCCGCAGCGGCAAGGAAGTTTGCTCCCTGTTCCGGACCCAATTCCCCCAGGGCAGCGACGTGCTGTGGGAAACCACTCTGCACGACTACGAGCTCCCCGACGTCTCGGAGGCCGAGCGCCCGGTGCACCACGCCATCGATGACTTCTCGTTTGAGGTAGGCTTTTCGGACCGGCCGGTGGAGCTGTTCCTCAACGCGCTGGAGCCGGGCGGGCACGAACCCCGCTGTTGGGCAACGCCCACCTCGGAGGCTTGCGAGGCCTTGTGGCAGGTGGCCGTGAGCGCGAAGCTGGTAGAGGCAGACGCCGATCGCCGCGCCGCGTGGACGGATAGCGCCTTCTACCTTAGCTTCCTGCAGCTCACCTCCGTGCGCCACGCCGACGAAGAGGCGCGCTGGCGCCCGCTGTGGTGGCAAGTCACCCAGGACAAGGTGGAGGCGTTTCGCGAGGAGATGTTCGACGAGCGCCTCCGCCGGGTGCTCGATGCCGTGAAGTCCGCGGACCGCCTGGATGATCTTCGCCTCGTGGTGCTTGGCGATCACGGAGAGAACCCCTGCGTGAAGCGCGTCGGCGAGGATACCGCGCTCAACTGCGGGCACAACGGAGTTCCCACCGAGTACACGGCGTATGTCCCCGTTTATATCTCGCCTCCGGCGTTGGCCGACGACTGGCGCGAGCAGGGATTCGTCGGCGACGCAGCCACGCCATGGTCGACGGTGAACCTCGCACATGGCCTGCTGGAGCACCTCGGCGTCGCGAAGCCAACGACGTGGGGCGAGATGGAGCCCGTCGGCACCGCGACGAGCTGGACCTGCCTCACCCCGGAGGAGGGTCGGGTGAGCGGGCTCCACGTCGAGGGAGAGGTTTCGGTGCGGTGCGTCGGCGACGACTGTGAGGTCTCCGATTTTCGCCTCCCAACCGATGAAACCCTCGTCCCCACCCCCGTGGCCGACCCGCCGGAGTGGGTAGCCGAGTGGACCGGCTCGCCGACGTGGTTCACCGAGGCCTGCGGGGTGGAGTAGCGCCCGGGTTACCGACGCACGTGTCCCCGCTCGTGTCGCCCCCCTCGCCGCTCCCCGACGCCCCATTCACCTGGCCGTGCCCGCCGGCCGACAAGCTCGGCCCATGGCGCAGCCGCCAGCTCAAACAGTTGGCCCGGAAGCTGCTCGATTGGCCCCACCCGCTCCCTCCCTGGGGCTACTCCGCCTGGCTGAACGTTCGCGACGCGCTGGGCGAGATCCTTCGCCGCGATCCGGCCGCCTTCCTCGGCGCCCTCGCCGTCCCCACCGTCGGCGCGCCGCTTGCCGCAGGCGATCTGCTGAGCGCACTCCCGCACCTGCTCCTCGATCTCGCCCGGCGCCGCCTCCTGCCCGAGGAGGGGCTGTTCTGGAGCGCGCCCGTCTCGCGCCTCACCTCGCCCTTCCTCGCAGCCGACCGGCACTTCTCCCCCCCGCTCGTCGGCGTGCTCTTCGAGTCCGGCGTCGTGAGCCTGCGCCCGCCGGAGGAGTGGCACCTGGCTCCCGAGCCCACGCCGACGTGCTGGCCCCTCCAACACGGCGGCTGGCTGCTTGGCGCCGACACCAACCCGCTCGCCTCCATCGAGGCGCACCCCGACAAAGCTGGGAACACCCTCAGCTTCGGCGATGCGCCCGTCGAGGCCTGGCTCGCCTCCATCAATACCGCCCGCGCCCGCATCGAGCGCTATGCGCCCGAGCTCGCGGCCGAACACGCCACCCTCCTCGCCGGGATCGTGCCGGTGGGAACCCCCGGCGAGGTGAGCTTCTCCGCCTCGTACCAGGAGGCCATCGGCCTCGTTTATCTGTCGTTGAACACCAACTCCCTCACCATGACCGAGGCCCTCGTTCACGAGGTGCAGCACAGCAAGGTGAACTTGCTGGCGTGGAGCAACGCGGTCATCGAGAACAGCGAGGAGCTCTACCCCAGCCCCGTGCGCCCGGATCCGCGCCCGCTGTGGGGCGTATTGCTGGCGGTACACGCCTTTCTTCCGGTGGCGCGCATTCACCGCGCGATGATCGCCGCGAACGACCCCGAGGCCGACCCCCGTCGTTACGCGGAGGTGTGCAGGGTGAACCACGACGGGATGACGGTGCTCCGAAGGCACGCCCGTCCGACCGCCTTCGGGGCGGCGATCGTCGAAGGGATGAATCAGCTCGAAGCGGCGATCTGGGTCGAGGTCGGCGCAAGAATCGGCGCGGAGGTTGGCGCGTAAGCCGACGCCTGCGGCCCGCCGCTCACGGCGCGCCGCCTCGACCACGCCCACCGCGCGACGCAGCCGCACCAGGTGAGCGCGGCGATCGGCAGCCAGGCGAGGCTGTTCGGCGGGGAAAAGGAAGATCCCACGCCCAGCTTGACCATGTATGCCGCGAGCAGGAGGCTCACCGCCAGCGAGCGCCAGCGCGGCCCCTCCTGCACCGGCCACACCAGCACCCACCCCAGCGCGGGCAGCAGCACCAACGCCTCATGCGTTTGCTGGCTCCCCGCCATCACCGCGCCTCCAAACGCCATAAGGACGAACGCCGTCGCCACTTCATGGTCGCGACCCGCCGGGCGAACCGCTGACCACAGCACCAAAAAGGCGGTGGGTACCCCGAGCCCCCACAGGCGCCAACGCCAGAGCACGAGCACCCACGGCGGCTCCTGGCCGGCCCAGGCGGCATGCATCGGGCGGTCGGTGAAGGCGAGCGCGCCCAGGAACCAGCGGGTCGGGGAGTCGTGACCGGTGAGGCTCATCACCACCACGCTGAGCCCAAAAACCACGACTCCGAAGACGAGAACCCAGGCGCGCCGCCGAAACAGCGCGGGTAGCAACAGCACCGGGGAGAGCTTGAGCGCCAGCCCGACCGCCGCCAGCGTGCCGGAGAGGCGATCCCGTTGGCGGCCCGCAGCCCACAGCGCCGCTGCAGAGATTCCGACCATGAGCGGCCCTGTCTGGCCCGCCAACAACGATCCCCTTGAGATGCGCAGCGCGAAGAACGCCGCGGCGACCGCCACCCCGCCAGCAACGCCCAGCAAGCGGCTCCGTGGGGGCGCGGTGAACGCGATCGCGAAGCCGGCGCCGAGCAGGGAGAGCACAGACAACGCCCGGAAGCCGCGTGCGGCCTGCTCGAAGGTGCCGGTGGTCGAGACGAGGAACAAGAGCGCGGTGGTAGGCGGGTAGTAGTAGGCGCCGGACTGCCCAAGGTCGGGGCCGATCGGCGCCCGACCAAACACCACGCGCATCACCTCGGGCCCGCAGTCCCATTCACCCGCGACGAGCGCGCGGGCGTGGCACCAGATCGGCACCAGGTCCACCGCGTTTCGCCCCGGTCGGCTCAGCAGCGCCCCCGCTTGGCCGCCCAGGGTGAACGCCAACCCCGCGAACCCCGCCGCGAGCGCCAACCATACCAGGGCATCACGCGAGCGCGGCACGCGCTGTGGGTAACGGCCTTCAGCGCGCCGCCGTCGCGACGCTTGCGTTGACTTTGTGAACTCATGGTGGACCGGTGGGGGGGGGGAACGGGGCGATGCCCGCGGCCCGTTTGCCCGGGTCAGGCCCCGGCGGGGGGGCATCGCGGCGCCCCCAGGAGCATCGCTCCAACCTCCCGGACCGGCAGCGCCGCCGAGAAGTGGAAGCCCTGATACTCATCGCAGCCGAGCTCAGCGAGAAAGTGCAATTGAGCTTGATTTTCTACACCTTCGGCGACGGCGAGCAGCCCGAGCGAGTGGGCCAGGTGCACGATGGCGCGAACGATCGCGGCATCCCCCGCGTCGCTTTCGATGTCACGAACGAACTCGCGGTCGATCTTCACGGAGTGAACGGGGAAGCGGCGGAGGTAGGAGAGGCTGGCGTAGCCCGTGCCGAAGTCGTCGATGGCCACCCGCACCCCGGTGGCCACCAGCGCGTCGAGCACCTCTCGGGCCTGCCCCGCCCGCTCCATCATCACGGTCTCCGTGATCTCGAGCACCAGGCAGGCCGCAGGCAACGCCGACTTCTCCAGGGCCCGCGCTACGACGTCCACCAATCCGCGGTTCTGGAACTGCCGCGAGGAGAGGTTCACCGCTACGCTGATCTCCCCGGCCCCCTCCGCGCGCCACGCCGCGAGCGCGCGGCACGCCTCCTCGATTACCCAATTCCCGATCGGCTCGATCAACCCCGTCTCTTCTGCGAGGTGGATGAAGTCGGAGGGGCCGACGAGGCCACGATCGGGGCTGCGCCACCGCAAAAGCGCCTCCACGCCGACGATGCGCCCGGTGGGAACGGCGATCTTGGGCTGGTAGTGGAGCTCGAACTCCCCGCGGTCGAGCGCCCGGCGCAGCTCGGCGTGCATGCTGAACCCGTCGGGCGAAGCCGCGTGCAGCTCGGGCGAGTAGAGCCGGAGCGCCGCGCCGCCTTCACGTTTTGCCGCATACATCGCAATGTCTGCGTGTTTGAGCAGCTCGTCGAAGGTCGATCCGTCCGCCGGGAAGATGGCCACGCCGATGCTCCCGGAGGCGTAGAGCTCACGGCCGCCGATCGCGAATGGCTTGTCGAACAGCGACAACAGGCGCATCGCCCCTTCGCGGACCTGCTCGGGCGTTTGGCAGCCCTCGAAGATCGCGGTGAACTCGTCGCCGCCGAGCCGAGCCACGGTGTCGGTGTCGCGAACGAGGCTCACCAGCCGCGCCGCCAGGGAGGCGAGGAGCTCGTCCCCCGCAGGATGTCCCAGGGTGTCGTTGATCTCCTTGAACCGGTCGAGATCGAACAGCGCGAAGCCGAGCGGCTGTTTGAGCCGCCTCGCACGGGAAATGGCCAGCGTCATCCGATCTTTGAGCAGATTCCGGTTCGGCAGGCCGGAGAGCGGATCGTACTTGGCCATGCGGTGCAGCTCGATCTCGATCCGTTTGCGCTCGGTCACGTCCTCCAGCACGGCGATGTCGTAGTCGGGCTGCCGCTGATCTCCGCGTACGCGGGCCACCGTCAAGTTCACCCACACCACCGCGCCGTCGCGCCGCATGAACCGCTTCTGCACGACGAACTCGCGGATCTCACCGCGCTTCAGCCGCGCTTCCAGATCGCGGCTCACCTCCCTGTCGTCCTCGTGGCTGAGGTCCCCCACGCGGCGGCCCTTCAGCTCCGCCTCCGTGTACCGGAGCATCTCGCAGAGCTTGCGGTTCACGAGCAGCAGTTGGCCCGAAGGCGAAACGTGCGCCAGCCCCACGGCGGCCTGGTTGAAGGTGGAGAAAAAACGGTCATCGCTGGCGGCCAGCCGCTCGGCGTTGGCCTGCACCAACTCCTGCGAGCTCAGCTCCATCGAGCGCTCGAGCATCGTACGATCTTCGTCGAACTGCCAATAGGCGGTGTTCACGGCTTCAAGCAACGCCTGCCAGCGGGGGCTCAGGCCCTCGAGGGCCTCCCCCTTGAGCTGCCGCTTGAGCAGGCTGTGCAGCGTCGCCACTCGTTAGGTTTCCTTGAAGGTGGTGATCGTCATGGTCTGGTTGTGTAGCGAACACTTCGCTCCGGGCGTGAAGGGCGAGATCTCCCCGTAGGAATAGAAGCCGGTCAGCACCGTGCCGGCGCCCAGTACATCCCGTACACCCTCCACTTCCTCCTCGATGCGCTGCTTGAGCACGAGCTTGCGGCCCACGCAACTGATCAGCACCGCGAGGTCGGGCTCGCCCCGCACGCCGGCCGAGCTCGACCGCGCGGCCCCGGTGGAGCCATCGATCAGCCGGTCGAAGTTGGCGCGCATGAGCCGCGCGTACGCGCCCTCGGGCATGTCCCCCGCAAAGGTCATGCTCCCTTCAGCCTCGTTCACGGCCAGAATGGTGCGCACCAGGCCCGTCTGACCGTCGGCGGTGCGGAGGCTCAGCGGAAAGAGCAGCCCGGTGGCTGGCAAACCCGCGGAGTGGGCCCCCAGGTAGGACTTGTACAGGTCGAGCGCCGAGCGGCGATCCAGCTCGTACAGCACGTTTCCCTGCGCGCGGGTGATGAGCCGTTCGGGGCCGAATTGGTCCCATCCTCCCTGGGACGCGTAGCCCACCTCCAGCCGCGCCCCGTAAAACCCCACGGCTGCGACCACGTTCGACTCCGCCGCCCCGTCGCAGAGCACGACCGTCTGCGCAAAGGAGGCCCCGTCGCCCGACAAGCCCCCCGTGAGCGACACCTCCGGCGGAAGCGTCTCCGTCAGCCCCCGCACGAGCTCGCTCCCGTTCAACCCGAGCCCGTCCGAGAGCACGAACACGTGCACGAGTCCGTCCTGGGGAAGACTCCGTCCGAGGCGCCGCCCGGCTCCGTAGCCGTCTGTGCTTCCTTCAATGCGCGTTTTCGCGGTTGCGACGCGGGTATGCTCGAACCGAACGGCGGTGAGCACCAACGAATCATCGCTTACCTCCGTGCCGTGGATCTCCCCGGCCGTGGAGCAGCCGACCACATGGGCGCCTGGAAAGGCGCGTTGTACGTCGTTGACCTGACCCTCCCGACCCAGGAGCGCCCTGCTGCCGAAGAGCAGCACGAGCTGTGCCCCCTCCCCGAGTCGGCCAAGCGGGCCAGACTCCCATCCGCGCGCTTCAGTCCAGCGGTTGTGTTCGATGAGCATGGCGCGGCTCCGCGTCGGCGGGGAGGAGGGGGCGATCCGGGGCCCGATTGTAGTCCCGTCGCCGCGCACCCGTGAGCGCTTCGGGTGGCCATTTTCGCTTGCGTTGCGGGCGCTACGAAAAGGCGGCGATCTCGGGAAGCTCTTCGCGGGGCCTCCATCGTCCAATTGCTGCGGCGCTTTGTCGCAGGTCCGGGCACCCCAGCCGGCGCAATCATGGGCGCTGCCGCCCGCTCACGAGGCACGGCGCCGAGGCGGACGCCGACGCGATGAACAGCAGCCGAAGCGAGACCGACCCCGTGAACGTGAACGGGATGCCCACCAACCCGAACCAGGCCGGCGTGATTGCCAGCATCCAACTCATGGCCACGGCGATTCAGCTGCGCTCTCCACTGCGATCGCCGCCGGAGTGCACCGCGCATACCCGCTGAAGTGAGCCGCTCGCGGCGCCGAGGAAGCGGTAGACTGCGCGCATGACTCCCTCAACCCCGACCAAGCGGGCGGCCAAGCCGCCCCGTCCGCGCATGACGCTCGCCGAAACCATGGCTCAGCTCGAAGCGGCCGGCACCGAGCAGGCGCGGAAGACCTACGCGCGCCACGGCGCGGAAGCACCCATGTTCGGCACCAGCTTCGCCACCCTCAAGGTGCTGATGAAGCGGATCGACGTGGATCACGAGCTCGCGCTCGCCCTCTGGGAAACCGGTAACTTCGACGCGCGTAACCTCGCGATGAAGATCGTCGATCCGCGCCAGATGGACTCGACCGCGCTCGACCGCTGGGCGCGCGAGGCTTCGGCCGCCATGAGCTGTGGAAACTATGCGGCAACGTTGCCCGCGGAGGGCCCGTCGGGGCTCGCGAAGGCGGAGCAGTGGCGAACTTCGGCCGATGCCGGGCAGCAACGCGCCGCCTGGCCGCTCATCGCACAGCTCGCGCTCCGCGATGAACAGGCTCCCGACGCCTACTTTGCCGCGATGCTCCACGAGATCGAGCGGTCCATCCACACCGCGCCCAACGCCGTACGCGAGGTGATGAACCGCGCCGTGATCGAGATCGGTTGCCGGAGCCCGGAGCTTCGGGTGGCGGCGCTGGCATCGGCCGACCGCATCGGGAAGGTGAACGTCGACCACGGAAACACCGCCTGCGAAACTCCAGACGCCCGAGCGTACATCGAGAAGACGTGGGCGCACTCAACGGCCAAGGGGTTCGCGACGCCCGCCGCACACGAGCGAGCGCGGGACTTGCCGCGGCGGCGGTGCTGAGGCCCACCACATGTCCAGCGTTGCCGGCCGTGGCCGAGGCTGGAAGCTCCGCATTGGCGCGGGGATCGCGCTCGCCACGCTGATCGCCGCCGCGGCCGCAGGGCTCCGCCCGACCGCCAGCGCGGTGGACGTGTTGGTGGACTCCGAAGCGGTGTTTCCCGCCGTGCTCCAGCTCATCCGCTCGGCCCAGGACGAGGTGCTCCTCAGCATGTACATGCTCGGCGGCGAGTCGGTCGCACCCGGAGATCCAGCGGGGATCGGCCTCGAGATCGTCGACGCGCTCGCCGAGCGCCGCGCCGCGGGCGTACGGGTGCGCGTGCTGAGCACTCGCTTTGAGGTCGCCGAAGATCGCCGCGAACCCGGGACCTTCGCCACCGAGGACGTGTGGCTGCACCCCGTGTTCGACGAGGCCCGCTCGCGGGGCATCCCCATCCTCCGCCCTGAGGCCTCAGCCGGCTCGATCGACCACACCAAGTACCTCGTGGTGGACGGCCGCACGGCGATCTTCGGCGGCATGAACCTGGCCGATGCGGTAGCTACCAACCACGATTTGATGGTACGGGTTTCGGGCCCGGCGGTCGCGCGGCTGGAGGACGCGTTTGAGGCCTCGTGGAGCCGGGCGGTGCGCGCGCACGGGCCCGATCCGCGCACGGCCGAAGACGCTCCGCTCGTTCGCCACGGCTCGGCGTTGGCGCAGGCGATGTCCCGAGCCGCCGCCGTTCGGGAGGGCGCCGATTCTTGCGACGTGGAGGTGTTCGTGAACACCCCGGACGCGCACCCCCTCGAGCCCGCGTTGCTCACGATCCTGGAGCGTCTGGAGCGCGGGGACCGGCTGCGCGTGGCGATGTTGCTGTTCACCGCTGGCAAGCTCGTCGATGGCGTGGTGGCGGCGCAGGAGCGCGGCGCCTCGGTAACCGTGGCCGTGGACCCGGAGCGGGCGTTGTACGGTGTGGACTGCGTGACCGCCGACAACGCCGCATCGGTAGCCAAGCTGGCCGGCGCCGGCGTGCCCACCCGCCTCTACGACGTCGCGCCGGGGCAGGAGCTGCACATGAAGGTGTTCGTGGCCGACATCGGCGCAGCGCGCGTGTGGGGCGTCGGGTCGGCGAACTGGGCTGGCAGCGACATGTCCCGGAACTCCGAGCTGACCGGCATTTTCACTGGATGCCCCGCCACCGCGGCGAGGGTTTCGGCCCTCCTGGACACCGACTTTGAAGCGCGCGCAGCGCCGCCGACCCCCGCGCAGCTCGCTTGCTTCAACAGCGGTCGTTGCCGCGCGAGCCTGCGAAAAACGTGCGGGGAGCGGCTGCGACGATCGTGGTTGAGCGGGCGGCGGTGAGCGGGGAGGGCCCCGCTTGCGAGGATGCGTGGCCGTAGGGCCGCACCGTCGCTCCGCCTCAGACACCATCGCCAATTCCATCGCCTCCAGCGCGGGGTGCGGAGCCCCCGTTTCCGGTTACCCTCCGCGCCCTCCCGGACGTCGCATGGCCACCTCGCTCACCTACTTCAACTTCGATGGCAGCCGCGGTCAGGAATGCCGTCTCGCGCTCGCCGCCGCCGGCATTCCCTTTGAGGACATCCGCCTCGATCGCCCGGAATGGATGGCGCTGAAGCCCACAACGCCGTACGGCGCGCTGCCCATCCTGACGGAAGATGGGCGCACCCTGGCCCAGTCCAACGCCATCCTCGCGTACGTCGGTCGGAAGCACGGGCTGCATCCGGCGGATCCCTGGGCGGCCGCTGAGCACGAGGCCGTGATGCAGTCGTGCGAGGATCTTCGATACAAGGTGGCGCTCCCCGCCGGCCTGTCGGACGAGGACAAGCGCACCACGCGCGAAGCGTTTGCGAGCGGTTGGCTGGCCACCTGGGCCGCGACCATCTCCGGGCGGGTCGCCGGTCCGTTCCTCGAAGGTGCGGCGATGAGCGTGGCGGACATCAAGCTCGCGGTGGTGCTCAAGGCCGTTTTGGCGGGCACCTACGACCACATCCCGGGCTCCACCCTGGACGCATGGCCGAAGCTCCGCGCGCTGGTCGCGGCGGTGGAGGCCAACCCGGGTATCGCGGCGTTCGTGGTACAGAAGCGGTAAGCGCGGAGCGTAGCGCCGCCGACGGGGACCGTGCCCGCGCCGCTTGACTCTGGACCGCTCGTTGCCGTAGCCTGCACTCCGGATCGGAGGGCTCGTGGGGGCGTTGAAGAAAGTGTCGCTCGGATGCGGCGGTCTCCTCGGCCTGGTGGTGCTGGGAATTGTGGGCGTAGTGACCTACGCCCGGCTCCGAAGCGACGCGCTGATCCACTTCCCGGACACGCCGTACCCCGCCGTGGTGGCGAGCACCGACCCTGAGGTGATCGAACGCGGGCGTTACCTCGTGTACGGTCCTGCCCACTGTACGCAGTGCCACGGCGACTACCCCCGAAGCGAGCCAGCGAAGAACACGCCCACTACGCCGGTTACGGGAGGATTTGAGTTTGACATGGGCCCGATGGGTCGCATGTACTCCGCCAACCTCACGCCCGACCTCGAGACCGGCATCGGCGCGCGCACCGACGCCGAGCTGGCGCGCACGATCCAGACGGGCGTGCTTTCAACCGGGAAGCTCTCGCTTATGATGGCCACGTCCGTCGCAAACGTGTCGAACGAAGACACCGCCGCGATCATCTCGTACTTGCGGTCGATCCCCCCGGTGAGGCGGGAGATTCCCGCGCCGGATGACGGGATGTTGTCCTTGTTGCTCCTGCTGTTGCCGCTCGGCCCCGATCTGACCCCGGCGCCGACCTACGTGCCCGCGGGAGCGGAGCCGAGCGTGGCTCGCGGGGAGTACCTCGCCGAGCACGTGATGCTGTGCGCCGGTTGCCACAGCGACATCGATCTGAGCACGTTCAAGCCCACCGGCCCGCCATTCGTGGGCGGGATGTCGGATCCGAGCCCCGAGCCGGGCTCGGACATGGTGTTCACGCCTCCCAACCTCACCTCCGATCCAGAGTTCGGCGTCACCGGAAGGCTCGACGAGGATGCGTTCGTCGCGCGGATCAAGCACGGGCGCGTGTACGCGTTCTCCAAGATGCCGTGGGAGAATTTCCAGAGCGCGTCGGAAGGCGATCTTCGTTCGGTGTATCGATATATTCGCTCAAAGCCCGCATCGAACCAGGACCCCGGGCCCAGCTACCGCAAATCGAGCTGGAAGCCGGGGGATCCGGCCTGAGCGGGCCCGCCGCGCCGTTCGGCCCCGGACCTTCGTACACTAAATCGCGCACTCCTCGGTCTTACAGACGAACGCCCCATGGGCGTGGCCGCACAGCCCTCGCCCTCACCGACAGGTGTAGTCCGTGCGCCACTCCTCGCATCCGGAGCCTAACGCAATCCCAACCCCAACCGCTCACACTCCTTACGCAACGCTCCCAATTCCGGGTGCGTGCTGGCCGCGCCCCCCACGAACCGCACCCCCGCCGCGCCCGTCGCTTGCGCCTTCACGAGCCGCTGCTTGAGCGCGCGGCCCGTCTCCCCGGGCTCCACCACTACCTCCACGATCTCCGGCGTTACCCGGGCTGAAACGCCCACCGCCGCCAACTCGTCCCCGCCCCAGCGGCGAAGGTAGGCCGCCTCCACGCCGGGGCAGACGGATCGCAGCGTACACCGAACACAATCGTCGCCGTACGCACGCGCCTCCCGCTGCTCCCCCTCCCCAATCGCCGACACCCGATCCGGCGACCGCCCATCCAACCGATCCGCCGCCAACGCCCGGAGCTCCGGCGCGAGGCAAAGCGGCACCCCCACGACCTCCACCACCACGCCCGCGTCGCGACCCACCTCGGCCGCCGCCACGAGCGCCTCTGCAACCAGCGAAAGTCTCGGCGCCAACATCCGCGCTTCGGCGATCGCGGCACCTTCTTCGCGACACGGCGTGAACCGGATCGTGCCCGCGCCCAGCGACCGAGCCAATAGCACCATCCGCGCCGCGAGCTGCGTGGTGGTACGCGTGAGCACCACGGAAAGGTACAGCGTAAGCCCGGAAGCGTGCGCCTGACGCGCGGCCGCAGCCGCCCGTCGAAACGATCCCTCAACCCCCGTGAGCCAGTCGTGTGTCTCCGCGTCGGGGGCGTGGATGGCCACGGCCACGTCCGTCAGCCCCAGGCTCCGTAATCCCGAAGCCGCCCCCTTGGAGGCAAGGATGTGCCCGTTCGTCTGCAGCGCAACCCGCTTGAAGCCGAGGGCGCGCGCCGCCTGTACCAACGCGGGCAGGTCCGGCCGCAGCGTGACCTCCCCGCCAGCCAGGATCACGCCTTCGCGGTGCGGAATCGCGGCCAGCGCCGCCTTTACTGCCTCGGTGTTGGCATCGCCCAACAACTCACGCGCGCTCCCCTGATCGCAGAACCGGCAGCGCTGGTTGCAGCCGTAGCCCACCCGAAGGTCCGTCCACCGCATGCGGCTACTTGATCGCGCGCAGCTCGCCTTCGCCGTGAATAGGCAGGTAGTTCTTCCACACCCCCTCACACACGGTGGCGTATTTGCAGCCGCCACAGCGCGCTTCGGGCTGGGCCTTGAGGTCGTACTTCTTGCGATCCTGCCAGTTGAAGCGCGCGCGGCCGTCCTCGATGGTGGCGATGCCATCGGGGAACCCGTCGGACGTGAGCGTCTTGATCGAGCAGTCGGTGTCCAGATCGCGGAACTCGCCGACGTACTTGCGGGCGAGCGCCTGGTTGGAGATCAGCTCGCGGGGCAGCACACACAGCGGGAAACTACCCAGCGTGAAGGTGCGTTTGTAGTGGTACTCGTTGAGCAGCACCGCCTTGAGCACGTACGGCACCACGTCGGTGAGCTTGGGGATGAGCGCCGTTTCCGTTTCGGCGTAGCCCTCCGCCCGCACGAAGTTGGCGCGCACGTCGTCGAGCCCGAGCTCAAAGAAGAAGCGCAGGATGTTCGGCAAGAACCGGTAGTTCCAGGCGTTCACCACCACGTTCACCGACACGTTGTCGCGCAGCTTGCCCGCCGCTCGCTGCTCCAAAAGGTACGTCAACCCGGATTTCTTCTTCTCGAAGTTGCCGGGCACCATCGTGAGCGCATCCTCCAGCTTCGCGTTGTGGCCGTGCATCGACATCGTGACACGTGTAAGCCCGGCGTCCAGCAGCCGATCGACGAATTCGTGGCGGAAGAACTTGGTACCGTTGGTGGCCAGCGCGATGCGGGTGTAGCCAAGGTCCCGCGCGAAGCGGATCGCGTCGAGGATCCACGGGTACGTGGTCGGTTCGCCGCCGAGGAAGCCGACCGAGCGCGTGCCCGCGTCGAACCAGCGCTGAATCTCGCCCTTCATCTCGGGGTACGGCATGTACCGGCGCATCTCGGTGGCCGGCAGACCGTCCAGGCAAAACACACATTTGTTGTTGCAGATCTTGCCGACGTTGATCTCAACGTTCCGACGGGTGTCCCGCCACAACGACGCACCCTCCCCCGCAGTGCCGAGGGCGCCGGGGAGGCTGGGTGGCGCGTCGGGTCCGAGGTTCACGTTCGCTCCGGGAGGTGCGAGTCTGGTGAGCGTAGCGCGCGAAGCGTCGCGGACACAAGGGGTTCCAGCTACAGGAACGGAAGTTGGGGGGTCACCCCCCAGCTCGCGCTCAACGGCAGAGCAACCCCTCGTCCTCCCCGTCGATTGTCACCGACGCGCACCCGTCGCACACCGGATCGGCGTCGGGGTCGAACACGACCTCGGCGTAGGCGCTCCCTTGGATCTCGAGGGTGCTTGGCAACTCCTCCAGGCAGGTGCCCGAGTACGCCGCCTCATCGACGACGATGCAGAAGCTGCCTGCGCCCTCCGGGCTGTCGGTGATGTCCACCCGCCCTTCCATGTGCGTGTCCTCGCCGAAGTTGCCCTCAAGCGCCCACGCCATGACGCCCCAGTCCTCGCCTTCCTCGCCCTCGTTGTAGTCGAGGGCGAGGTCGAAGAAGAAAGAGGTCGCGTCGGCGCCCCAGGTGCCATCGGCCGCGAGGCGCATGCCCATCGTGTAGCTCTCGAAGGAGAAATCCTCGTAGGTGGCAACGTAGTCGCCACCTGTGCCGGTCACGAAGGTCGCGGTGCCCGACCAGGCTCCGATGGCGTTGCCGCAGTCGCCGCTGATGATCACGGAGCCGAGCGCCTCGTCCTCCGTCACCGTCGGGCAACCAAATTCCTGGGCTGCGTCTCTCGACCACCCCAGCGCTGCGTCCTCAAGGCTCACCACCTCGACGATGGGCGGGCCCGCGAGCCGAGCGGCGGTCCAGGCGTCCTCGCCGCTGGCCACCGGCCACGGGACGAGGAGCTCGCCGCAATCGAGGCCGAGAGTTGCGCCGGTGTCCGGGTCGCCGCTGTCGCCGGTGTCCGGGTCGCCGGTATCGACCGGCCCCGTGTCAGGCGCGGATGCGGTGTCTCCGGGCTGGGTGTCTTCGGCAACGGGGCAGGCGAGGAGGAGCAGCGGGAGGCACAGGCGCATGTTCGTCGTCTAACCCACAACGTAGGACGCGAAAGTGCGAACAGCAGGGCGAGGGGCGCGGCCACGTCCCCCTCCTCAGGCGCGGATCGCGGCCCCTCGCGGCGCCGCCTGCGGGCACCCGCTCACCAACCGAAGCCACCCTCCAGGCCGGCGACAAGCGGCGTTTGCAGCAGCAACGTCGTGGACTCGACCACTTCGATGCATTGCAGGCTGCCGAACCGCAGTGGCGAGGAGGAGGAGCACGGGGCTTGGTAGCATGCGCCGGCGCTATTCCCCCGCCAATGGCGTCGTCGTGCAGTGGAGGCCCGAGTACCGGCGGCCGGGCACGTTCCCCGGAACTGGCACATCGGCGATGAGCTCGCCTGTCCCCCGATCGAACCAGCCGATGCGCTCGAAGCCGTACTGCCGGCCGTCGTCGATCGCGAACATCCAGTCGTCGAAGACGGAGATGCCCCACACCCAGGTGTTGTAGCCCTCCAGCGGGATCGATCCCATGGGGTTCCCCGTTACCGCGTCGAACAACAGCATCTCTGCAGTGCTGTGCCACATGCCGTAGAGCTTGCCGTCGGCCACGGTGAAGCGAGTGGCGCCCCGGATGTTGATGGAGCCCGACGGGGAATCCGCCACGATGTCCGCCAGGTCCGAGTACCGGGAGGCATCGGGGTACGCGTGGTACTGGACGATGTAGTCGCCGCCGCTCCACGCCACCCAAGGGGTTTCCACCCCCCCGTAGTCCGTGGCCAGGCCCGTGGACGGAGCCAATTCCATCCAACGCCAGCCGTTGCCGTCGTAGTAGCCGACCACGAAGGTATGGCCATTCCAGGCAACGCCTGACGTGGAAAACGAGGTCGTCACGCCCGCGCCGCCGTAGGTCATCCACGTGGTTCCCACGCCAGTGGACATGTCGATCTCCAGTTGTTCGACCTGTGACTCGCCTGTGCCCCCGGCATCGCCAGAGGCGCGGAACGTGTAGCACCACGGACCGCCCTCTACCGCGGGGTCGTCCACACCCGTGTCCTGCGGGTCGCTTGCGGTATCCTCCGTCGAACCGGCCGAATCTCCGCCCAGCCCGGCGCCTGCGTCCGCCGGGCAGCCTGCGAGGAACGCAAACGGCAGGATACTCAGGATGGGGCTCTCCGGGGAGCCCCCAGCATAGGCGGGCAGGCGCGGCATCGCAAGCCGATTTCTTTCGGAGAACAGGGCGCGGCGCGTTCACGGGACGCGCCAGTGGGGCGGGCCGACCGACCATCCCCCTCCGAGCGTGACAAGCCGCGGACCATCCCACCCTGGGCGTGACACCGAGGCCGGCCTCGCCCGGATTCGCCTCGATGCCCAACGACACAACGCCGGTTATTTGGGTGGAGCACGGCCGCTCTACGGCCTTGGCGGCGACTGCGGTCACATTCCGAAGGGGATGCTCGCCGAAGAGTCACCTCCCGAGGGGCATGGTCGGCGGAGGCGCGGATGTCCATCGGCGGGCAGCGGGTCACGTGCCGACCGGCTGCTCGTCCAGCCACTTCCGCCATGCGTTGATCTCGGCCTGCTGAGCAGCGGTGAAGCGGCGCACCCACCACGGCGCCGAGATCATCCCAACGACGAGCGCTCCGAACATGGCTCGCAAAACGAGCTTCACCACGATCGCGTCCTCCCCGAAGAGGTCACGATAGTAGATCGCCACGAAGATCATCAGCGGTGGGTACATCCAGCGCGCGAGGTGGGCTCCCTGGCGCTCCATCCGGATCCGGCGTTCGAGATAAGCGAGCGCTTCGCGCGGGCTCCCACTGGGCGGGCAGGCGATCCCGCGCTGGATCCACAGGAGCCCAACCGAGAGCACCACGCTCCAGGCGATGATCAACCACCGAACGATCGGATCGTCTTGTCCGAGGAGATTCGCGATCACGCCGCCCGCGTTCAACGCGAAGAAGAGGATGTTTGCGCGGCGGTGTCTCGCAACCTGGGCGGTCACGCGAGCGCGAATGTCGGGCAGCGGCACTTCGGTGCCGGTCCAGCCCGAACGCCAAGCCTCCGCTTCAGGATCGCCCATGCTTATTCCTCCTTGGTCCTCGATTTGCGAAGCGCGTCACGCCCGCGCCCGGCGCTCCGCCTCCGTGGAGCGCGGCGCCCTCGGCAGAAACCGGGGGCGTTTGTTCCGGGCGATGCTGGCGGCCTATTCGCCTTGCTCAGGCGCGACTCGCTCAGCATCGCGCTTGATTCCCAACTGTTTCGCCATCGTCGGTCGCGCGCGCGCCTGCATCCGTACCGGGCGGCCCGGGGAGCACTCAAAACGTCCCCGGGCGGCGTGCGGCGTGCAGGCCGCCGCCCCTACCGCAAGAGCCCCGCCAGCTCGACCATGTGGCCTGACGTTGGTACCGTTTGCCGCTGTTCACCGCCTCGTCCACCCGGAACCCCTAGCGTGCGGTGATGCGCGGCCGCCACGGCGACGATGTGATTAACCGATGCAGTCTGAGGTTCCGATGTTCCCCCTTGCCCTCATGCTCCTCAGTTGTGCGAAACCCGTGTCGGTCGCGACTGCGCCCACATCACCGGAATCCGCGCTTTCGGCCCCTCCGTCTGCGTCCACCGAGGACGCTCACAACGCGGTGATGGCCTACGAGTCGGCGTTCGATGCCTGCCCGCCGGCACCGCCGTGGCCGCGTCCGGAAAGCCAGTTGTCGGCGACGCCGGCGCCGTGGTCGGTCGAGCCCCATTGGGCGTTGTACGGTTGGGATCCTGGCCAGCCCGTGCTGGCGACGTTCGAGGTGGTCGGGCCGGACACGGCCTGCACGGTGCGCGCCAGCGTCGATGCGGACGGGGACGGCGTTCCGGCGCGATGGCATATGACGGGCAACCAGGACCACGAGCCCGTGTTGGACACGCCAGAAGGGGTGCGCTGAGAGGCGCGACCCACGCTCCGGTCGCCCCGCGTCACCGGGCCTCGAGCCCTCAGAATTCCTTCAGCAGGCTGCACGGCGTGGGCGCGCACGGCCGCGAACCAGAGAGCCGCTACCGCTCATCCGGGCCCGCCCGCGATGTCCGTCCTCGCCACCAACCAGTCCAGGAGCGCAGTGGCGGCTCCAGAGCGGGTGCGCCCCTTCGGCGTCAGCGCCCAGAACGGCGCGGTGTCGGGCAACGCGCCGCGAAGCACCTCGACGAGCGTGCCGCGATCAAGCTCCGCGCGGCAGGTGAGCGCCAGGAGCGGAGCGATCCCGAGGCCATCAACCGCGGCCCGGCGCGCGGTCTCCAGGCTGTTCGCCCGCACACGATTGCGGAGGTGCACGCGCACATACCCGCCATCGCCCACCACGCGGCGGATGGCGTTGGGCGCCCACGGATCCATACAGATACCGTCGTGAACCGCGAGATCCTCCGCCTGAAGCGGGGTGCCCCGGCGTTTGAGGTAGTCCGGACTGGCCGCTAGCAAGATGCGTGACTCGAAGAGCTTGTGGGCCGTGAACTCCGTAGTGTCGGGCGCGGGCCCGCCCCGGAGCGCAACATCGATGTTCGCCGCCACGAGGTCCACGCGCTCCAACGTGTGCGTCAGCTCAAGATCCACCGCCGGGTGAGTCTGGAGAAAGCCCGTGAGGAGGCTCCAGATCACTCCCGCATCGTCGGGAGGCGCCGTGATGCGGAGGGTGCCGGAAGCGGCGTTCTGGCTGCCGAGGGCGGCGCGGACGGCATCTTCGAGGAGCGTTGGAATTCGGGAGGTGTGCTCGTAGAACCTCCGCCCCGCCTCCGTGAGACCGACGCTGCGGGTCGTGCGCAACAAGAGCGGGAAGCCGAGCTGCTCCTCCAGCCGAGCTACGCGTTTGCTCACCGCCGAACCCGGTAATCCGAGCTCCCGCCCCGCGGCGGTGAACCCCGACAGGCGCACCACGGCGGTGAACACGGCAACGTCGTTCAGATCGTGGCGCACCGCGCCATTGTTATCGATCCGATATCAGTGTGCCATCCCCCCAGGGGATTATCACGGGGGAGTCCTCCGCATAGGATGTGCGTGTTCCCCAACCCGAGGCGACCCATGACCGCTCCCATTCAAGCCACCACCACCCGAACCACCTTCCGCATGAGCACCGCCGTGTCCGCCGAGATCGCGGCGCCGCCCGCCGCCGTCTGGGCGCTGTTGACCGATGTCGCCGCGCAGCGCCGCTGGAACTCCACGCTCACGAACATTGACGGCGAGATCGCGGCGGGCGGCACGGTCTCGCTGGTGGCCGTCGCCTCGCCAGGACGCACGTTCAAGCTGAAGGTCAGCGATGTGGTGGCCGGTGAACAGATGGCCTGGAGCGACGGCTTCGCCCCGATGTTCCGCGGTGTTCGCACGTTCCGCCTCACCGCGCTCCCGGCCGGGGGAACCCGGTTCGCGATGGACGAGGTGTTCGCAGGCCTCATGTTGCCGATGATCGCCGGAAGCCTGCCCGACTTCGTGCCGATCTTCGAGGCCTACGCGGCCGACCTCAAGCGGGCCGCCGAAACGGGCGTGTGAATCGCGTCCGCGCCGCTTCAACCCGCTGCCAACGTCGCCTCAAGCTTGTCAAGGGAGCCCGTCCACCCTTGCGTCATGCCGGCCCGGCCGCCCACGAACGTCTCCACCTCCGTCGCGTCGGCCTCGTACGGCTCCCACTGCACCGTGACCCGCGTGCGGTTCGGGCCTTCGACGGCGAAGCGAACGGTGGTGAGCATCGTGGACGGCCACGTCGGCGCGAGCGGATGGCGCGACGGCTGCTCGTGCTCGTCGCAGAACTGCTGGGTATAGACGAGGCGTTTGGGCGGCTCAAGCTCACGATACTCCGCGCGCCCGTACATGACGAAGTGTTCGTTCCGCATCACGTAGAACGAGCTGCCGCCGGGCCGGATGTCCGCGCGGAAGAACTCCATCGTCGATCCGGTGGGCGCCAGCCAGCTCGCGAGGTGCTCGGGCTTCGTCCACAGCTCGTAGAGGCGCTCGATCGGCGCGTCGAAGCTGCGGTTGAGGTAGAAGCGTCGGTAACCGCGCGCGTCGTCGAGGTGCTCGGCCAGCCGATCCCACGTGGATTCGCCCCCGGCTCGTTTGATGAACTCGGCGCTCTGGCGAGCCACCTCGGGCGAGGCAAAACGCATCTGGAAGTCGAGTCGTGTGCCACCGGCCTCTTCGGTGAACGTCGCCGTTACCCGGAACATCGGCGGCGCATCGTCGGCGCTCCCGTGGTCATACACCAGCCGCGCGCGCGGCTCCACCTCCAGGTATTTCGTGACGTTCGGATAGTCCTTTCCGTCGGGCCCGTGCATCGTGAACCGCCACTGGCCACCCGCGCGGAGATCGGCGTCGTGGTGGGTGATCGTGAAGCCGCGGGGGCCCCACCACTTCACTACTTGCGCCGGGTCGGTCCAGGCCTCCCACACCGCGGCCACCGGGGCGGCGTACACGCGGTGGAGGCGAAGGACGCTGGCTTCATCGTTTGAGAACATCGGGGACTTCCGGATTCGGGTTGGGGGAGGGGTTGTTTACGGAAACGGTCTTGAGGTACTCGCCGAGGCGATCGAGTCGCTCTTCCCAGAGCTCGCGGTACGGCTCCATCCAATCGTTGGCCTCCCGAAGCGGCTCGGCGTTGATGCGGCAGGGACGCCATTGGGCCTCACGCGTCTTGGTGACGAGGCCGGCGCGCTCGAGCACCTGGAGGTGTTTGCTCACCGCCGGCAGGCTCATCTTTCCCAGGAACGGCGCCGCGATCTCCGACACGCTCGCCTCGCCATGGGAGAGGCGGGCGAGCATGGCGCGCCGCGTGGGATCGGCGAGCGCGGCGAAAGTCTGGCTCAGGGGGTCGCGCACGTACTTAACCAACTGGTTTAGTATGACATGGCCACCGCCCGACGTCCACA
>BJHF01000093.1:6281-24952 GCA_014191855.1 Deltaproteobacteria bacterium | reverse complement strand
GAGCCTGTTGGTCACCTGGTCGTCGAACGGCGTCGTGACCGACTTCGGCCCGGATGGAGACGTGCGCTGGGAGCTCTCGACCGACATCGGGACGGGCTTCGGGTATGTGGAGCGGTCGGTAAGCCTGCCCGGGATTGCGCGGCTTCACTGACGGAGTAGGTTCACGACGAGGGTTCCCAGCATGACGCTGCTGCTTCTGGCTACGGCGGCGCTCGCCGCCGCACCGAAGGATGAGATCCGTTGGACTCCATTTGTCGCCGGCGCTGTCGGTGCGGACTGGCTGGTCGGACAGGGTGCATCGGGGTTCGGTAGCCTCGAAGGCGGCGTGAACTACGGGACGAAAACCTGGGGCGGTGACGTGTTTCTGCGCCCCGCCGGCTGCGTTGGGGGTGGGCTTCAGGGCGGCCAGCTCGACCTCGTCGGGCGCATCGGCGTGCGGCGTCCCACGTGGGCAGCCTATGCGGGGTTGCTCGGGCGCTTCGACAGCTACCGGGAGTCGTACACCTCCCTGGGAGCGGGGTTGCCGCTTACCCTCACAGTAGGCTCAGAAGAGCTGTATGGCTTCGGGGAGGTGGCGCCGACGATCTCGAGCGCTCGCGGATTCGAGGTAGAAGCCAAGCTTGGCGCAGGACTTCGCTTCGCAACGTGGGCGTGGGAGGGGCGGTTCGCGGCCCGCACGTTCGGGTCCGCTCTCTCACTGGCGCCGCAGTTTTCGGTGTCCTACTACGGGTTCTGACCCTCCCCCGGTCCTCCCTCCGGGCTACGCCGCCGCCGTGCACCCCATCCAGCGTCTGAAGCAGTCTCTCCGTGCCGCCCTCGACGGCGGGTTCTCCAGGTTGGTCCTGGCTCGTACCGGCGGGGGAGGGGAGCAGGTGATCGAGGGCGGCGCGCCGCTGGACGACGCCGCGCGCGAGCTCCTGATCGCAAACGTGCTGCGCGCCGCGAAGGATGGCTTCGTGAAGATCACGCTCGTTCGAGCCGACGGGGGGCGGGTCGTGCTCGACGCGCGCCACGGCAGCGCCCGCGAGATCGGCGCGGCGGAAGCGGCGGAGAAGGGGATGGCCGGCAAGGCGCGTGGACTGCGCCCCGATACGAACGGCCCCCTGCTCCGCGTGCTCGGCATCCAGAACGCGGACGGAACGATCTCCGCGCAGAACGCCAAGAAGTACAAGCAGGTGAGCCACCTCGTTGAGCTGTTGCGCCCCGCCTGGGAGGCCGCGGCGAAGCGGGGTGTCACCGAAGCGTCGCCGCTGCGGGTGCTCGACCTCGCGTGCGGCAATGCGTACCTGAGTTTTGTTCTGGCTGATGCGCTGCGGGGCGCCGGCGTGCCGTTCCGGATCCACGGCGTCGACGTCCGCGAAGATCTGGTGGCTCGGTGCGTGCAACGTGCGGCCGAGCTTGGCCTCCCCGGCCTTGAATTCTCGCAGAGCACCATCGCCGGCGCGGTGGGCCTCACGGAGCGCCTCGGCGGTCCGCCGGATCTGGTCCTCGCGCTCCACGCGTGCGACGGTGCAACCGACGAGGCGTTGGCCACCGCGCAGTCCCTGGGTGCGACGGCGCTGTTCGTCGTGCCGTGCTGCCAGGCCGAGGTGGCGGCGGAGATGAAGCGGAATCGCGGGGGGCCGACGCCGGCTTATCGGCACGGCATGTTGCTGCGTGAGCACGCATCTACGCTCACCGACGCGCTCCGGGTGGACTGGCTGGAGGCGCAGGGCTTCGCGGTGGACGTGGTGGAGTTCGTCGACGCGGGCCACACCCCCAAGAACCGCCTCCTCCGCGCGGCCCGCGCCCGCCGTCCAGACGCCGCCGGCCTCGCCGCGTGGCTCGCGCGCTGCGACACCCTCGGCGCGCACCCCTCAGGCCTGCTGCGGTGACCGAGCTTCCGCCGCTGGTCTACGACCCGCCGCGGGAGCCCTGGCTCACGGTGCTCCACGAGGACCGCGACCTCGTGGTCATCGACAAACCAGCAGGGCTATTCTCGGTGCCGGGCGTCGATCCCGCCCACCACGACAGCGCGTACGCCCGCGTCCTCGCTCGGTGGCCGCTCGCCCAAGTCGTTCATCGCCTCGACCTCTCGACTTCGGGCCTGCTCGTCTTCGCGCTCCGTCGTAAGTCAGAAGCCGCGCTGCGCGCGCAGTTCCAGGCTCGCACCGTCGAGAAGGTCTACGTGGCACGGGTGTCTGGAAACCTGCAGCCCGACTCGGGCGAGGTTGATCTGGGCATCGAGCCCGACCTCGCGCGCCCGCCGCTTCAGCGCGTTTCCGCCACCGGCCGCCAATCCCACACCCGTTGGACCGTGATCGCCCGAGAAGCAGCCTCTACCCTCGTAGAGCTGCGCCCCACGACCGGACGCCAACACCAGCTCCGGGTGCACCTGGCGGCGCTCGGCCACCCCATCCTCGGCGACACGCTCTACGGCCCGCCCGAGGCGCTCGCCGCCGCCGATCGCCTGTGCCTCCATGCCCACCACTTGGCGTTGAACCATCCCTATTCGGAAGATCGGCTCGTGTTTCAGTCGCCGGTTCCGAGCCTCATCACCGCAGGCTCGGCGTGGTTCACCACCCACAACGCCCCATCCGGGCCGATCTCCATCCCGTAAACGGCGCCCTTCCCCCAGCCCGTGTCGAGCGATTGCAGCTCGGTGCCGTCGAGCGCGTAAGCGTGCAGGACGCCGGTCTCAAAGTCGCCAACGTAGAGGTTCCCCTCGCGGTCGAGGGCGAGCGCGCCAGGTTGATCGAGGTCGGTCACCAGTTCGCCCCACTCCACGCCGTCCCATTCGGCAAAAGTGCTGATCGGCTCTTCGGTTACCCGGAGCTTGTCCCCCTGCTCACCGCTCGCCGTGTCCAGCCAGAGCACGCGCCCGTTCCCTGCGTCCGCCACGTAGAGGATCCCGGTTTCGCGGTCGATCTCCATGTGGCCGGGCGCGTTCTCCACCCGTGCCACCTTGGGCTCCGACAGCCGGAACACGATGCCGTCCGAGTGGTCGTCCTGACCGATGCCGTGGTTGGTCTCGAAGTCGTAGCGCACGATCGCGTCGTTGTACCCGTCGAACACCCAGTATACGTTGTCGTGCTCCCACGCGAGGCCGACGCAGAGCGGGCTCTCGTGGAGCATGTCGAGGTGGCTCCCGAGCCCGAACGGGTTCTGCTCGGCGAAGATGTCCAGCTCGGCGGACCACAATACGGGACCCATGAAGCGGTCGGGCCGCGCCGTGTCGTTGTAGGTGTTCTCCGACTCGCCGCAGCTCCCGAATTCGTTGCCGAAGTTGTCGGCGCCGCTCTCGTCCTCAAATGCGAACGCCGCGGTCTCCTCCATGAAGTGCTCGGCGTACCCATCTTTTCTGCGCTCGGAGGTGGCTTCCTTGGAGCCCGGGTCGGAGACGATGAACGTGCGATCGTCCTTCCGGTTCGCGATCCAGAGGTTGCCGAGGGGATCGAAGCCGAGATCGCGCGGATCGTCCAGCCGCTCGTCTTTACCGAGGATGTAGCTCCACTGGGCGGAGGTCGTGTCCAGCTCCCCGTCGCCGCTTCCAAGCGCGGTTTGCGTCGGCTCCGGCGTGGGGGCGGGTGCTTCGATGTCGGCGGAGGTGCAGGCGAACAACAGGAGGAGCGACATGCGACTAACGACGCAGCGTGAACGTGCAGCCGCCCTTACACGAGCCGGTGATCTTGTCGGCCGATGCGACGGTGCCGACGCAACCATCGACCGAATTATCATCGGCGAAAGTCACGACATCGCCGCTCACCGTTCCCGAATACGGCATCCCCATCGTCATGCCGCCTACGGCGTCGTAGTCGAGGCTCAGCTCGCAGCCCTTCACCGTGATGACCACGGGCGTCGTCATCTGGGGGCAGGCGCCCGTCCAGGCCCAGTCCTCGCCGGAGTTGACCGTCGCGCACTCCGCGGCCGTATCGGTGTCGCCGCTGTCGGTGTCGCCGCTGTCGGTGTCACCCGTCTCGGCCGTATCGCCTGTCTCCGACGTGTCGCCCGTTTCCGAGGAGTCCGCGGCGCTGTCGCCCGTATCCGCGCCGCCCGTATCGCCGGTGGAATCCTTGGTTTCGGCCGGGCACCCGGCGGCGAAGATGACGAGCAGGGCAACGCGGGGGAGGGTCACGGGCGGCTCCGAAGTGCAGCGTATGTACATCATTGTTGGGCGGTTCGCAGCCGTGACTTCTACCGACTCACACGGGCGGACTCATCGGGGTCGGTAAACCCAGGCGCTGCCATCCGCCCCGCTGCCGCCCACCAGGGTAACGCCTCCGCCGGATTCCACTTGGCCAAAGCCGAGATCTCCGCTCGGGCTCGCGAGCGTTTCGGGTGCGCTGAAGCTCGTGCCCCCATCGTCGCTCAACGCGAAAATCGAGATCCTCCCGCTCTCCGTCGTCACGAACACGCGGCCGTCGAGGCCCGTCGCGATCGTGGGGCTGCCGGTACCGGTCCGCCCGAGGATGTCCCGCTCGTTGCTCCAGGTTCGCCCGAAGTCATCGCTCGACTCCAGCCAGGTTCGCCCGTCCATCGAAGCGTCCGCCCATACGATCAGCAAGCCACCCGGGGCTTCCGCGATCCGCGGTCCCTGCATCGGGCACGTCGCGAGGTCCCCCTCGATGTCCGTGACTTCCGCGCTCTCGCCACCCGGGAAGATCGACACCCAGTGCTCGCGAAGGTCGTCGTCGTTGTTGCGGAAGGCGACCAGCAGCTCGCCCGTGCTGGCCGCGAACACGTCGTTGGGGCAACACTCGCAGGGAACGCCGGGAATGGTGTCATCCGCCGGCTCCTCCCCCCAGCCCGTCGACTCGCGAGCGAGCACCATCGCCCCCTCGGCGTTGTACGTTTGCCACTCGACCACGAGATCGCCGTCGACGAACACCGGCTTGGCGAAGTCGTTGTTGTCGGACGCGGCACCGAGCGTCGCCACGTGCTCAAAATCGAGGTTAGCAGCGTCAGAAGCGTAGACCTCCACCAGCCTTGAATCGAGGTCCACGAAGGCGACCGCCACCCGGCTCCCGTCGGTGACCACGTACGGACGCCGCGCCATCGCGACGCTCGCCGTCGTGCCATCGGCGTTCACCGCCGCGGGATCGCCCCACGTCACACCGCCGTCCGTGGACCGGCGTGCCCAGCACACGTCGCTCCCATCCACCCAGGACACGAACGCGGTCCCATCGGTTGCGACGGCCACATCCACGCTGCGCTCGCGCACCCCGCCGTCGGCATCGACGCGAACCCAGTCGGGGCCGGGCTCTGCGGTATCGCTGGTATCTCCTGCCGTATCTCCACCGCTGTCGGTCCCGGTGTCTCCGGCCGTGTCCTCGCCGCTGTCCGCCGCGGAGTCCTCGCCCGTGTCTCCGCCCGATTCGGTGGCGAGGTCACCCGGGGTGTCGGTGGTCGTAGGACAGGCCAGGAACGCGAGGAGGGCGAGGCACATCCGCCCAGTCTACCTTGCGCCGCGCCCCGCGGTGCTTACTCGGGCGCCCGCCATGGATCTCGCCGCTCGCACCCTCACCACCCTCGACTGGGACGCCGTTCGCAGCGCCCTCGTCGAGCTCGCCCGCACGCCGATGGGCGCGGAGCGTGCGCGCGCCATGATGCCGCTGGCCGGCCGCGCGCAGGTTTTGGAAGCCTTCGCCCTGGTGGAGGAGATCACCGCGGCCAAGCTGCGTGGAGAGGCGGTCCCGGTCGATGCCGTCGGCGATGTTCGCGACGCCCTGGGCCGCGCTTCGCGGGGGATGATGCTGGAGTCCTGGGCGCTCATCTCGGTCGGTCGCGGCCTCGCCGGCGTGCTCGTGCTGCACGACTGGCTCGCCGGCCGCACGAGCGCACGCCTCCACGCATACACTGCGATCATCGATGCGAATCGGCCCGTCGTCGCACGCCTTCAGGGCGCCTTCGACGCCGACGGCACCCTGGCGGACCGGGCCTGGCCCCAGCTCGCGGCGCTCCGGCAGCGGGTCTTGTCACTCCGCGCGCGGGTACACGACACCTTCGCGAGCTTGCTGGCCGATGAAGGCTGGGGCGACATGCTGATGGAGCGCTTCGTCACCGAGCGCAGCGGCCGCCTCGTGGTGCCGGTGAAGATGGCGCACCGGCGCGGGCTCGGCATCGTTCACGGAACCAGCGCTAGCGGGGAGACGGCGTTCGTAGAGCCGGGCCAAACCGTGGAATTGCAGAACGACCTTCGGGAGGCCCAGGACGGGCTCGACCAGGAAACCCTCCGCATCCTCGGGGAGCTCTCGGCGCTCGTGTCAGGCGTCGCCGGCGCCGGCCTCGCGGCCCTGGAGGCGACCGGCGAGCTGGACGCCGCGGCGGCGCGGTCCGAAATGGGCTTGCGGTGGGAGGGCACGATCCCCGAGATCGGCGTTGGCGGCGTGATCCGCGTGAAGAAGGCGCGGCACCCCCTCCTCGCCCTGCGCGGCGTGCCTGTCGTCGGCAACGATCTCGCCCTCGACAGCGCCCAGCGCTGCCTGGTGCTCACGGGCCCGAACGCGGGCGGCAAGACGGTGGCGCTCAAGACCATCGGCCTCTGCGCCCTGCTCACCCGCGCCGCGATCCCCATTCCGGCGGGGGAGGGGAGCCGGGTGGACATCTTCGACCCCATCCTCGCGGACATCGGCGATCTCCAGAGCGTATCGGCCGATCTCTCCACGTTCAGCGGGCACCTCGCGGTGCTGCGGGAGGCGCTCGCGGTGGCGGCGCCGGGCGCGCTCCTGCTGGTAGACGAGGTCGCGGTAGGGACGGACCCCGCGCAAGGGGCGGCGCTGGCGGGGGCGGTGGTGGAGGCGCTCGTGGAGCGGGACGCGCGCGTGGTGATCACGACGCACTACCCCGAGCTCAAGGCGCTCGCCGACTCGCGTATCGCCATCGCCGGCATGGAGTTCTCGGAGGGAAAGCCGACCTATCGCCTGGTCCCGAACACGGCCACGGGGAGCCAGGGGCTGGTGATCGCGCAGCGCATGGGCCTGCCAGCCGCGGTGATTGAGCGGGCGAACACGCTGTTGGACGCAGGCGCGGCGAAGCTAGCCCGGCTGGCCGAGCAGCTCGACGCCGAGCGAGACGTGGTGGCGCGGACGGCGCGGCAGTTGGAGGCGCAAGACGCTGGACTTCATGCGCGGGAGGCGGCGCTCCGCGCGCGTGAAGTCAAGTTGGAAGCCCAGCTCGCGGGGGAGCGGGCCCGGATGGTGGAGGCGACGAAGCTCAGGCTCAAGGCGCTCGAAGAGGAGCTGCGCGAGCTCGTGAAGTCGGTGCACCAGGCGCCGAGCCTGCGCGCCGCAAACGACGCGCTCGCGACGCTGCGCCTGGCCCGCGGCGAGCTGGACGAGGGCGAGGCGGCCGACGCGATCGCGGCGTACAAGGCGGAGGTTGGGCGCCGTGTTTGGGTGGCGACCGTCGGCCAGCACGGGGATGTGCTGAGCATCCAGGGGGACAACGCCGAGGTGCAGGTGCGCGCGATGAAGCTGCGGGTGCCGCTGGCGAAGTTGGGAGCGCCGCACGAGTCGGCGAAGGAGCGGCGGCGGGCCGAGGCGGTCGAAGCGGAGAAGCCGACGCCGCGCAGCACCGTCGACGAGTCGGGTGCGGCGGTGCGCCTCGCCTCCAACACCTGCGATCTGCGCGGGATGCGCCTCGAAGAAGCCGAATTGGAGGTGGAGCGCTTCGTGGCGGGGCTGATGGGGCGGGGGGAGCGGTACGGCTACCTGCTCCACGGCCACGGCACGGGCGCGCTCAAGTCGGGGCTGCGCGACCGGCTGCGGCGGCTGCGCGGCGTACGGAAGTTCCGGGCGGGCGACGCCGGGGAAGGGGGAGATGCGTTTACGGTCGTGGAAGTATAGCCCGTCAAAGCCCCCCCAACGGCGGCGCCGGCTCCGTCACCGTCACCCCATACCGATCCAGAATCGTCCAAGGGAGCTGGTCCAGGTAGTTGCCCAGGCCCACCTCGGGATCCGTGGTGATGAGCCACACGGCCTCCGCGCCCTCGTAGTGGGAGTGGCCTCCGGGAGGAAAACCGTGGTCAGTCGTCACATAGACCAGGGTGCGCTCCCAGCGCCCCATCGCAACGAGCGCGTCGCGCACCTGGCCCAGGTTGGCGTCCACCTCGTGCAGGGCGGCGCGCTGCTCGGCGGAGCCCTCGTCGAACTGGTGGCCGGCTTCGTCCACGGCGGCCCAGTGGAAAAAGGCGAAGAACGGGGCCTCGCCGACGCCCGCGAGGGCATCGAGCATGTGCGGTGTCACGTCCACCGGCATCGCGTGGTTGGCGGCCACGTCGCACGCTTGCGCGAGGTGCCAGAACGCCTGGGTGTCGTCCTCGATCCCCAGCATGTACGGCTTGTTCACCTCGAAGAGGATCCGCAGGTCGGGGCCGAACCGCGCCCGCAACCGCTCGGGGATCGAGAGGCCCTCTGGGATCGTGCCGAAGTGGCGGGCGGAGGTGACTCCGGTAATCTCCGGGCCGAACCCCGTGAGCATGCGGGCGTGCGAGGCCACCGTGTCCGTTACGCCCTGCACAATCAGGTTCTGGTGGCTGCCTTCAGCGGCGATGGCGGGGAGCACCTCAAGCGTGGCCCACTCCTCGTCCAAGAGCGCGCGCGGCGTGCCGTCGATGGAGACCACCAGCACGTCGAACGTGGGCTTCTCTGCGTACGTGCACCCGAACAGCGCCCAGAGCATCCGCTACCCACCGGCCTCACTCGTGCCGTAGCCCGCAGTCCCGGTCCAGGCACCCCGCGCACGCGTCGCCCGAGCCCGGCGGCGCCTACAGCCCCCCCGTCGTCTGCACATCCCCCACGGTCTCAAAGCGGTTGTTCCGCGCGCTGTTCGTGTTGTCCCAGTGGAAACGAAGGTTCAGCCAGCCGTTCATCTCCAGCGGCTCGGCGTAGGAGGCGCGGGTCACCTCCTCGTAGTCCGAGGTGTCAATCGTCGAGGGGCCAGGGATCGCCTGCTGGGTGGCGCTGAACTCCAACTGGAGATCAACGTGGTCGCCGAGCGTGAGGTCGGTCTCGACGCTCGCCCCCAGCACATATCGCTCGAAGAACGGCGCGATCTGCGACTTCACGGAGAGGTCCAGGCTGAGGGACAAGGTGTCTACCCGAACCGACCCGGAGCCCAACAGGAGCTGAGTGGGGAAGAACGCAACGTCCTGGCCGAGGGTGTTCGTCTGGTTGTAGGCATCGCCCTGCCCGCCCACAAGCCAGGCGACGGCAAGCCGGTTTCCCCGCGGATCATCGGAAGGAAACAGGTTGTATTCCACCCCAACGTGGGCGCGGCCGGTGCCAAGGTATTGCCCCTCGGGATCGTCGTGACCGCCCCGCAAGGTGCCGCCGAGCGTCCAGTGATTGTTCAGGTTCCAGCCTGCGGTCAGCGCGCCCACCACGGAGCTGGAGTCCGAAGTCAGCTCCACCTCGGTTGAGTTCACCACCAGCGAAGGTTGCAGCTCGATGCTGCGCTCCACATTCACCCACACGTCCTGGGCGTTGTCGTTAGTTTTTCTCGACAAGGAGAGGCCCGACCACACGCTGAGGCTGCGGTAGTGATCCGACCAGTTGCCCCAGCCGCCGCCCCACACCTTGAAGCCCCACGGCGAGGTCTTCGTCGTCGCCTTGTCGGCACCATTCGGCGTCGTAACCGAAACGCTGACCGCCCCGGGCACCGCGAGGCTCAGGTACGGGGCCAGCACCCTCAACAACACCGGATCGAGGCCCGACCGGTGCTCGTCAACCGGCAGCCGATAATCCAACTGCACGTCCTGCTCGAAGCTCACCGGCGCGCCGGCAACGCCGGCCTTCACGTCGTTCACCGCCCGGAGCTGCACAAAGTCTGTCGTGCCTTCCGAAGTCGCGTTGAGGTGCAGCACCACCTGCGCCTCGCTCAGCGGCACGACCGCCACCACCTCCTGCGCGTCGAGAGAGCCCCGGATGTAGGTGCAGATGTCTACGCGCTGCTGGGTTTGACAGTCCAGCGCGAGCCGTAGGGGAACCCAGGCGCCGATCAGGGCTTACCCCACTGGTGAATCGTCCAGCCGGCCAGCTCGTCGGCCGGGCGGGTGAACCTCAAAAAACCCTCGGTGAAGCCGAAGTCCCGAATCACGATGCCCACGGGCTGGGTAACCAGGGTGCCGATGCAGCACATACACAAGCCAACCACCGCCATCACCACGCCGACCATCCAATACAGAAACGTGTACAGCGCCAACCACAGCCGGTTGCCCGCCGCGAGGTCGAACGATCGCGCCACTGCATCCACGACGCCGAGGCCCTCGAACGCGATGACGTGGTTCACGAAGGCGGTGCTCAAGAACAGGTAGATTCCCGCTCCAAGCATGCCGACTCCCCATGCGGAGGCGATCACCCCGACCAGGCGATGCTGCTCCACGGGAACAACGAACAACAGGAAGTAGGGGCCCGCGATCAGCGCGATCCACACGATGTACATCAGCCCCTCAATCACCCCCCAGGCGAGCGAGGAGGCAAACACGTCGGTCGCCCCGAGCAACGTGCCGAATTGACCCTCCCCCGTGCGGAGCACCTCTTCGTGCAGCCGCACCCAGCCGGGAAGGATCCACGCTCGGAACACGAGCACGATGGCGAAGACGATGAACACCGCCGCAACGATCACCCCGATGCCGATCTCGCCAAGTTCACCGAGGCCAAGCTCCGAGAACAGCTCCTTCACGTCGGGACCGCCTGCCGAGCCGCCCTTCTGGAACGACTCGATGGAGTCACCCAGGTCGCCGCCGCCGCCCCCGCCGCCGCCCTCGGTGCAGCCCTTGAGGCAGCCGCCCACGAACAGCACGGGGAAACAGCGTTTCAGGGCGGAGAAGCCGTGCTGCATGCCGCGGGCGAGGTCGAAGGCCTCCATGAAGTTCGGCGCGGGTTCGGTCATGGCGACACCGGGCTCGGCGCGACCCGAACCATCCGAGAAACGAAGAAGGCAGCGAGGAAGAACGCGCCACATACGAGGATCGCGTTCTGCAGGCCCAGCGCCGACTGAAGCAAGCCGAGCGAGAGGAGACCGACGATCGATGCCAGTTTCCCGAACAGGCCCCAGAGCCCGAAGAACTCGCCGACGCGGTCGGGCGGGCTCATCACCGCCACAATGGTGCGGGCCGCCGACTGGGTGGCGCCGAGGCAGCCGCCAGCGAAGCAGCCAACGATGAGGAAGAAGTGCTCGGGTTCAAGGCCGAGGGCGCCCGCGATCGGAAGGGAGAAGGCGATCAACCCCACCGTGCCGGTCCAGATGAGCAGCGTGAGCCCATAGGTCTTCATGTCCCCGATTCGGGACTGGATGAAGCCGAAGGCCACGGCGCCGATGGCGGCCGTGAATTGGGTGATCACGAACATCAACGTTTGGCTGGTGGGCGACCACTGGATCACCTGATCGCCGTAGATGAAGGCGAAGGAGATGACGATCGAGAGCCCCGCCATCGAGAAGAAGAAGCTGCCGAAGAACACCATCAGGTCGCGATGGGAACGCAGGGCGCGAAAGGTGCCAGCGAGCTGGGAGAAGCCGACCGTCAGCCAGGTTTGTCCGGCGGGCAGCGGCTTGGGCACCGCGCGCTCCTTCAGCAGCGCAAACGTCGGAAGCGCCCCGACGAAGAAGAAGGCAGCGGTAATCGGCCCTACGAGGCGCAGCCGCTCGAAGTTCTCAGGCGTTTGCGGCCCCAGCCCGAAGATCACGGCTGCGGTGGACACCAGGCCGCCGAAGTAGCCTAGACCCCACGCGAAGCCGCTGATCTTTCCCAAGGATTCGGTCGGTCCAAGTTCGGGAAGGAAGCTGGAGGTGAAGGACTCGCCCACCGAGAAGCCGTAGTTCGAGATCACGATCAGTAACATCGCGAGCCAAACGTGCTCCGGCGTGCCGAAGTACAGGGATGCCGTGCCGAGCACGGTGAGCAACCAGCTCCCGGCCAACCAGCGTTTTCGGTGCCCGGCGTGGTCCATCACCGCGCCGAGGATGGGCGCGCTGAGCACGACCAGCGCGTAGCTGCACGACAGCGCCACGCTCCACAGCAGGTTCCCCTGGCGGTAGTCCGGACCATCCCCCACGATCAACTTCGGAAAAACGACGGAGTAAACCACAGTTACGATCACCGTCGTGTAGGCGCTGTTCGCGAAGTCGAACATCGCCCACCCGAAGATTTCGCGGCGGGGTGCCAGGGGGGTGGCCATGGGCGGGCATGTAGCGTGGGGCGATGCGGCAGGCCCGGTCCCGCGGCTCGCCGGGGGCGAGCCGGCGAAGGGGCGTCGCGACGCATCGCGAGCGCCACCGGGCTAGTCTCCGCGCTCCGCGTTAACGGCGGTGTCTCCCCATGAACGTCCTCTTCGTCTGCACCCTCAACGTCGCCCGCAGCGTAGCCGCCGAGCGGATGTACCGGGGTACGCCGGGAATGTCGGTGCGCTCGGCGGGCACCTCCGAGCGGGCGCGTCGCCACGTTAGCGCGACAGATGTCGCCTGGGCCGACCGGATCGTCGTGTTCGAGGATGCCCACAGTCGCTACCTCGAGCGCACCTTCGGAGCCGACGTGTTGGCTCGCGTCACCGATGTGAGCGTGGACGACGAGTTCAACGCCCGCAGCCCCGACCTGCTCGCCGCGCTGCGAGACTCGCTGGTGGACGTGTTGGGGCAGCCCGGCGCCGCCTCCGCGCCCGACTGATGGTCGGTCCGGCGCTGGCCGCCGCGGTTCGCGGCTGGGCGTTGGGATTGGTTCGGTTGTTTTATCCCTCCCGTACGGCCTCCGGCGCCGGCCGGGTACCGTCGGCGGGCCCCGTGATCGTGGTCGCGAACCACCCGAACGGGCTCCTCGATCCGCTCATCCTGCGCCTCGCCCTCGATCGCCCGGTCAGCTTCCTGGGAAAGAGCACCTTCTGGGACAACCCCTTTTTCCGCTTGTGTGTGGAGTCCTTCGGGGCGCTGCCCGTATTCCGCGCCCACGAAGCCGACACACGGCAGAACGAGCGCACGTTCGAGCGGTGCCACGAGCTGCTGGCCGCTAGGGGTTGGTTAGCGCTGTTCCCGGAGGGAAAGTCGCACGACGAAACGACGCTTCAGCCGATGAAAACCGGGGCGGCGCGCATCGCGCTCGGGGCCGGGGTGCCGGTCACGATTCTGCCGGTGGGGCTCCTCTTCGAGGACAAGGACGTGTTTCGCTCGGGGGTGGCCGTCGCCGTCGGCGAGCCGTTTGTTGTGAATCCGGGGAACCCGGAGGATCGGGAGGCGGTGCTCGCGTTGACGGCGAAGATCGCGGCGGTGCTGGCTGAGGTCGTCCTGCAGGCGGAGGACGCCGCGGTGTGGCGGGCGTTTCTCGCCGTGGCCCACTGGACCGGCACGGCGTCGCTCGCGGAGCGTGAAGTCCGGGCGCGCTCGCTCGCGGTCCGGTGGGAGGCGCTCGCGGAGGACGATCCAGATGCCGCCGAGGCGTTTGCCATGGAGGTACGGCGCTATTCCCGCGCCTTGCGGGCCGTCGGCGTGGAGGATCCGTTCGCGATCGAAGCCGCGGAACCGCGCGACGCACTGGCCGGTTTGTTCCCGTTGGTGCTCCTTGCCCCCGTCGCGCTGCTGGGCGCGCTCCTGGCTTGGCTGCCCTATCGGCTGGTCCGCCCCGCCTCGATCAAGCTTGCCGCCGGACACGTGGACGTGATCGGCACCATCAAGCTCTTGCTCGGCTTCCTGGTGTTGTTCCTCACCTATGCGGGCTGGGCGATCGCGGCGGGTTTGGCCCTGCCCGCGTACTTCCCCGACGTTTCCGCGTGGCTCGCGGCGCTGGGAATGCTCGCCCTCGGCCCGCTCACCGGCCTCGCGGCGCTGCGCTTCGACGAGCGGCTCACCCTGCGACGCGAAGCCTTCCGCGGGATCGCCGTCCGACTGTTCCGGCCGAAGCTGGCGTTGGCGCTGGTGGAGCGCCGGAGGGAGCTGGTCGAGCGCGTGCTGGCGTCGCTGGAGAGCCCGCCGGCCTCGCGATAAGGGCCTGAATGCATACCTCCGACGCCGACCTCCGCCGCATCCTCACCGAGAACCGCTCGGTCGCCGTGCTCGGCGCGAAGTCCGATGCCTGGGAGGCCGCCTACTACGTGCCGAAGTACCTCAGCGAGCAGGGCTGGCGCGTCGTCGGCGTGAACCCGAAGCTGGCTGGCACGCCGTGGCTCGGCGCACCTGGAGTCGCGAGCCTCGCTGAGCTTGGTCCTGTCGAGGTGATCGAGGTGTTTCGCCGCTCCGACGCGCTCCCGGCCATCGCCGAGGAGATCGTCGCGCTTCCCTGGCGCCCGCGCGTCGTGTGGTTCCAGCTTGGGATTGCCCACGACGGCGCGGCCACGCGGCTCCGCGAGGCCGGCATCGAGGTCGTCCAGAACCGCTGCATGATGCCGGATCATCAGCGCCTGGTGGCGGGGTCAGGACGATCGTGACGGCTGCTACCCCGACTCCGTAGCGGCGGACCCCCGTTCCGCCGGCCGTGGCGGCACCGCGTGATGCGCACAGGGGGCGTCTGCCTCCGCCGGGCTCACCTATCCCCCCAAAATGCGACACTCGTGGTGGGTATCCCTGCCAAATTGCGACGGAATCGCGTCTCTCATGGGACGGCAGCGCGACCGCCGCCAAATTCCCGGCGTTCGTCGGCCGCGGTCGTCGAGGCGAGCGGCCAAAACGCGTTCGATAGTCGCAGATTACCTGGGATACCCCGGCGGTTGTCCCAAATCCGGGGGGATGCCTCGTCGCGAGCCGACCGCGGGGGCTATTCCCGCTCGCAGTCCTCGATCGCCACCGTCGTCGTCGGCTTGTCGCTGGCGTCGGTCGCGACGTCCGCGATCGCGTCCACGACGTCCATCCCGTCGACCACCTCGCCGAACACGGCGTACCCCGGATTGCGGGCGCTCTGATAGTCGAGCGACGCATTGTCCACGTGGTTGATGAAGAACTGGCTCGTGGCGGTGTCCGGTTGCGTGGTCCGCGCCATCGCGATCGTCCCGCGCAGGTTCGAGAGCCCGTTCTTCGACTCAAGCTCAATCGCCTCGTGGGTCATCTTCTCGGCGCCAGAGGCCGTGTAGCCGCCCCCCTGGATCATGAACCCCGAGATCACGCGGTGGAACGTGGTCGCGCCGGCGTCGTCGTCGCCATCGAAGAAACCTTCGTCCACGTAGGTGAGGAAGTTCTCCGTGGTGATCGGGGCCGCCTCCGCGTTCAGCTCCAACGTGATCGCGCCGAGCGTCGTCTCCATCACGACGCGATTCGCTTCGCCCCCGCCGGTGTCGTCGCGGCCCGAGTCGCTCCCGTTCTCGTCCGTGTCGCGACTGCCCCCGCCCGTCTCGGCGCCGCCGGTCTCCTCCGCTGCTGCGCAGGCGAGGGTCGAGAACGCGAGGAGGGCCAGGGGCAGGCGGAGCGTCATCCCGCGGTCGTAACCGTTAGCTCATGCTCGACCGCGCGATCACGTTGATGATGATGTTCAGCACGATGCAGCCGCTCCACACCATCATCACGGTGTCCAGCTTCTCCGTCTCTTTGTTCTGCCAGCCCCAGATGAACGTGTAGAGGCCGCAGATGATGCCGAGGATGCCCTTGCCCACGCCTTCGCGGGGGAAGAGCTTCGTGAGAACGAAGATCAGGCAGCCGAGGTTTACGAGGGAAACGGGGATGGCGAGTAGTCCGATCATGGGGAGCACCTTTGAGCCCCGCGATGCTACACCAACCTCAAGACCCATGCGATCAGCATCACCGCAAGCGAGATCCACGTGATCCGGGTTGCACGCTCGATCCGGGCGACGACGCTGACGAAGCCCGCGAGCCGCGCGGCGGGCAGCACTGCCGAAACCAGCACCAGACCGACCGAGACGAGGACCGCCGGCGCCACCGGATTCGTCGTGAGCGACGTTTGCCAGTCACCCCTCAAGAGCGCGACGCAGGCGTGTGTAAGCCCACAGCCCGGACAGGGAATGCCGGTGGCCGCCAGGATGGGGCAGGGCCAGCCGGGGAGCCCCAGCGCCACCAGCGCAATCTGCAAGATCGCCACTGCGACAAGCGCCCTGCACGCTCCGCGTTGGCTGAGTAACGACGCGAAGATTGGCCGGTCCTGCAGTGCCCGCGCGGTCGTTTCCACGCCGTTCGTGTAACCCCGCGTGGCGCGCGGAGATACGAGGGCCCGCGATGGCTGGCCGAGCTCAAGACCCGCATGATCACGCCGGAAATGGGCACGCGCATGATCACGGTCACGCCCCCGCGGCTCCTGATCACGCCCACGATCACGGCCACGAGCCTCACGAACACGAACACGGCCACGATCCTCAGGCTCACGGTCACGATCACAGCCACGGCCCCGCGCCCCGCGCCGTCCCCGAATCCGACGCCGGCCACGGTCACAGCCACTCCCGAATTCGCGATGAGCGCCGGCTCCTCGCCACGTTGATCCTCGGCGTCTTGTACATGGGCGTGGAGGCGGTCGGGGGCTGGGCCTACGGCTCGCTCGCCCTCGTGGCCGACGCGGGGCACATGCTGAGCGACGCCGCGGCGCTCGGCGTCACGCTCCTCGCGCTGCGCATCGCCCAGCTCCCGGGGGACGACAAACGAACCTACGGCTACCACCGCGCCGAGGTGCTCGCGGCCGTCGTGAACGGCGCCGCGCTCATCGCGATCGGCGTCGGAGTGCTGGTTGAAGCGGTGCAACGCTTCGGAAACCCGATCACGCTGCAGGCCGGGCCGATGATGCTCATCGCGGGCGGCGGGCTGCTTGTGAACCTCGCCGGGCTGGCGATCCTGCACGGCGCCGACCGGTCGGGGCTCAACGTCCGCGGCGCCTGGCTGCATCTGCTCTCCGACTCCCTGGGCAGCGCCGGCGCCATCGTGGCCGGCGCGCTGGTGTGGTGGAAGGGGTGGACGTGGGCCGACCCGGTCGCGAGCGCGCTCATCGCGCTTCTGGTGCTTCGCAGCGCCTATTACCTGCTCAAGGAGTGCGTGCTGGTGCTGATGGAAACCGCGCCCGCGCACATCGACACCGAGCGGGTGCGTGCGCACTTGTTGGCGCTGCCGGGCGTCACCGGCGTGCACGACATCCACGTGTGGACGATCACCAGCGGCATCGTCGCCATGAGCGGCCACGTCGTAGCGGGACCGGGGCATGAGCCGGGGGCGGTGCTCCGGGCGGCCGCCGGGTGCCTCAAGGACGAGTTCGGGATCTGGCACAGCACCATCCAGGTGGAGCCGGAGGGCTACGAAGAGGTCACGTTGCACCGGTGAAGTCCCGCTCGCCCCTCCCTCCGGCGGCGTGGTGGCTCGGCGCGGTGAGCTTCCTCAACGACGCGGCGTCGGAGATGGTGCTGCCGTTGTTGCCGTCGCTGATCACCGGGGCGATCGGCGCGCCGGCGGCGACGTTGGGCGCGATCGAGGGAACGGCCACCGCCCTCGCGAGCGTTTTGAAGCTGCTCGGCGGCTGGGTCGCGGATCGTACGGGCAAACACGGCGCCCTGGTGATCGGCGGGTACACCGTGAGCAACCTGGCGCGGCCGTTGATGGCGTTGGCCACGACCGCCGGGGGCGTCCTCGCGCTCCGCATCGTGGACCGCGTCGGAAAAGGCCTCCGCACGGCGCCGCGGGACGCGCTCCTGGCAGCGGCCACCCCCGCGGACGCCCAGGCCGCAGCCTTTTCGGTGCACCGCGCGCTCGACCACGCGGGGACGATCCTCGGCGCACTCGTGGCGGCGTACCTGATTCATTGGCTCGGCTTCACGTCGGCGGAGGTGTTCGCCTGGAGCGCCATCCCGGGCGTGCTGGTCGTGGCGCTGGCCGTCGTCGCCGTACGGGCGGCCAACGCCGATATGCCGCGCGCCAAGGCGGGGGTGGTCGCCGCCGCTGCCCGTGTCGCCGCCGCCCGTCCGGCCAACGAAGCCCCCCCCGCGGCCCCGCTCCCCGGCCGCCTCTACGCGCTCCTAGCGCTCGTCGCACTGTCGCGACTCGGCCTCGCCAGTGAGATGTTCCTGCTCCTCTTCGCAGGCCGCTTCGTGCCGCTGTGGGCGGTTCCGCTGCTCTGGGCGGGCTTGCACCTCGTGAAGTCGGCTTCGTCCTTCGCGGCGGTGCCGCTCGGCACCCGCCTCGGCGCGCACGCGATGGTCGTCCTCGGCTGGACGGCGCACGCGATGGTGTTCGCCGGCTTCGCCTTCGCAGCGCTCCGTTGGGACGCGATCTTTGCCGCCTCGGCCATGGCCACCTCGGGTGGCGAGGTCACGCGGAGCATGCCGGCCTCGGAAGAGCCCTATATCGCGGTCGTCGGACTCTTCGCCGCCTGGGGGCTGTACGCCGGGCTGAGCGAAGGCGCGGAGAAGGCGCTGGTTTCGGCGCGCTCCGGGCCCGAGTCGAAGGGCACCGCGTTCGGCGTCTACCACATGGTCGCGGGGCTCATGGCGCTCCCCGCGTCTGTCGGTTTTGGATGGTTGTGGGATGCGGTGGCGCCTGCCGCAGCCTTTGGCGCCGGGTCGCTTTGTGCGGCGATCGCGGTGGGGTTTTTGATTTTGGTGGGGTAGGGGAGGCTACCGCCGCAAAAGATCCCCCACCCGCCGAATCCCCTCCATCTTCAGCCGGCTCCCCTCCTCCACCGCCCCCATCGGCACCCAGGCGCGCCGGAGCCCGTGCCGCTCCGCCTCCCGCAGCCGGAGCTGCGGCATCCCCACCCCGCGCACCTCCCCGACCAGGCCCACCTCGCCGAACAC
>BJHF01000093.1:0-6271 GCA_014191855.1 Deltaproteobacteria bacterium | reverse complement strand
GCAGGTCCGCCGGCAGCGGCTCCACCTTCGCGCTCGACACGATCGCCATCGCCACCGCCAGGTCGGCTGCCGGCTCTTCCACGCTGAGCCCGCCGGCCACGCTCACGAACACGTCCCGATCCGAGAGGTCGAGCCCCTCCCGTGCCAGCACCGCCAGCAACATCTGGAGCCGCCCCCGCTCGAAGCCGAGCACCGTTCGCGCGGGGTTGCCCTGCGTTGGACGCCCAACCAGCGCCTGCACCTCCACCAGCACCGGCCGCGAACCGACCATCGCGCAGGTAACGACCGTCCCCGCCGCGTCCGGCAAACGCTCCCGCAACAGCCGCGCGCTCGCATCCGGCACCTCCACGAGCCCCTCCTCCCGCATCTCGAACAGGCCGATCTCGCCGGTGCTCCCGAAACGGTTCTTCGTTGCCCGAACCACGCGAAGCGTCGTCGCGCCATCCCCCTCGACGTACAGCACCGTGTCCACCATGTGCTCCAGCGTGCGCGGCCCCGCCAGCGTGCCATCCTTCGTGACGTGCCCGATGAGGAACGTGGCGATGTCCCTCCCTTTCGCGAGCCGCATCGCCTGGTAGCCCACCTCCTTCACCTGGCCGATGCTGCCGGGTAGGCCCCCCAATTCGGCGTTGTGGAGCGTCTGCACCGAGTCGAGCACGAGGATCTTCGGCTTCACGTCTTCCACTGCCGCAATCACCGCGTCGAACGACGTTTCCGCCAGCAGGTACAGGCTGCTGCTCAGCACCCCGAGCCGCTCCGCTCTCAGCCGCACCTGCCGCGCCGACTCCTCCGCGCTGACGTAGAGCACCCGGATGCCCTTCTTCGCGAACGCATCGGCGGTGGTGAGCAACAACGTGCTTTTTCCGACGCCAGGGTCTCCCCCCACCAGCGTGAGCGATCCAGTGACGAGGCCGCCGCCCAGCACGCGGTCTAACTCGCTGACGCCGATCCGCAGCCGCACTTCCCCGCCTTCGTCCCTCCCAACCTCGGTGATCGGCCGCGCCTTCGAGGGCCCGCCGCGCGCCCGCCCCGCCTTCTCCCCAGGCTGCTGCACCTCCTCCACGAGCGAATTCCACTCGCTGCACGCCGGGCATCGCCCGATCCACATGGGGGAGCCGTGCCCGCACTGCTGGCACACGAATACCGACTTCACCTTCGCCATGCTGCCCTGGTATCCCCGGACCCAACCAAAAAATGGAGGGATCGGATAGCGTCATGCGATGCGCGTCGTGAGCCTGTGCCCCAGCAATACCGAGATCCTCTGGGCGCTCGGCGCCGCCGATGTGCTGGTCGGCCTCGACCGATCCAGCGACTTCCCTGAGAGCATCCTCGGCCTTCCGCGCGTCGGCCCCGACATCGACGTGGATGTTCCGACCATCCTCGCGCTCCACCCCGACCTCGTATTGTCCTCGTTGTCCGTGCCCGGGATGGAAAAGAACGTGGCGCGCCTGGATGCCGCGGGGGTGCCCCACATCGTCATCGACGCCCAGAGCCTGGCTGGCGTGTTCGAGAACATCCGCGTGGTAGGCCGATTGTTGGGCCTCGGGGGGCGCGCGGCCGAGGTGGTGGCCGGGATGCAGGCGCGACTGGACGCGGTTGCCGGGGTCGCCGGCTCCCGGCAGGTTCGCCCCAAAGTGTGCCTGGAGTGGTGGCCGAAGCCGGTGATCGTGCCGGGAGCGCGCTGCTGGACCACCGAGATGATCCGCATCGCAGGGGGGGAATCCGCGTTCGCCCACCTCGACGTTCGGAGCACGCCCATCGAGGACGCGCGCGTGCCCGAAGCCGCGCCCGACGTGATCCTGACCTCTTGGTGCGGCGTGCCCCACGAGCGGCAGCGGCCGGACAAGGTGTACGAACGGGCCGGCTGGGCCGACGTGCCAGCCGTGCGGAATCGAAGGGTTTTCGCGGCGGAGGAGCGCTACTTTGGGCGACCGGGTCCGCGCTTGGTGGAGGGAGTGGAGTGGTTGGCAGGGGTGCTGGCGAGCGGGTGAGGGGGGGCGGGCTGGGCGATACGCGCGGCCCGGTTGCCTTGACTGGGCGAACGTTGCGGCGTATCGCGACGGTTCTGGTCGGCGATCACGATCCTGCCGATGATGCCGTAGGTCCACGCGCTACGCTCTGCTCGCATGAAGCTCCAGTTCCCCGCCACCTCGCGCAACCGCGATCCCATCCTCGCCGTTCTCCGCGAGGTCCTCGCCCCGCCCACCGCGCGTGTGCTTGAGGTCGCGAGCGGCTCCGGCGAACACGCGGCGTTTTTCGCCGCGGCGATGCCCTGGCTCACCTGGCAGCCCACGGACGTCGAAGCCGCGCACCTCGTGAGCATCGACGCCTGGGCCGCCGAGGCCGAGCTGGGGCCGCGCCTGCTTCCAGCCCTCGCGTTCAACGCCGCCACCGACCCGTTCCTGCCCGGCCCGTGGGACGGCATCTTCTGCGCGAACCTCGTGCACATTTCACCGTGGGCGGTGGCCGAGGGGCTGTTTCGCGGCGCCGCATCCGCGCTCGCGCCGGGCGGCCCGCTCGTCACCTACGGTCCGTACACGATCGACGGCAAGCACACCTCCGACAGCAACGTGGCCTTCGACGAGAGCTTGAAAGCGCGTGATCCGCGCTGGGGTGTGCGCGATGTCGCGGCGTTGGCTGCGATCTCGCCCGAGCTTGAGCTCACGCAGAGGATCGCGATGCCAGCGAACAACTTTATATTGGTATTTCGCCGGGTTTAGGGGGCAGTCCAGCCGCCCGCCGCGAGGCAGGCCCGCGCCGCCGCGATGAAGCGCTCCGCGGCTTGAACCTCCTCCCCAGCGCCGGTCGCGGTGAACGCAAACTCGGCCGTGTAGTCGGCGTCGTGCCTGTACTTCATGAGTCGGGAGCGCGGCTGTCGTCGGTCACAGCGGCACCCCATCTCGCGCGATCTCGGTCCAAAGCCGGCGTTCAAGCGACCGCAACCGCGCGACGTCCGCCGTCGAGAACGGGAGCGGCGAGAGGCCCGCCCACTCGCCGTCGGGGTCGGCGTAGTCGGCGGCCCAGGAGAGGTCCATCACCTCCCGCCGCTCCGACTCCGTGAGGTCATCCACGACGACGAGCACGTCCACATCGCTGTCCTCGTGGGCCTCGCCGCGGGCGTACGAGCCGAAAAGGGTTGTCTCGCGAACGCGCCCCTCAAAGCGAGCGACCAGCGAAGCGCGAAACCTCGCGAGCGAAGCGGCGACGTGCGGCGGCAGCGGCATACTCGCAGGATACCTCGCCGGCGGGGGCACCGCAGCCCCCACCCGGCTAGACCGAGGCCATGACCGTTACCCTCTGCCGCTGGGGCCAGGCCGACTACGAGCAGGGCCCCCTTGTGGGCCTCCCCCCCACGGTTCGCGTGATCGACGATCCCACGGTGGCCGACATCGTCGTCGTCCCCAGCACGCAGCGCGTCGTCCCGGTGAGCGTGCCACGCGCCCGCCTCGTGATCACGACGACCTCCGGCTTCGACAACCTCGATGTCCCCGCCTTGCGCGCCGCCGGCGTGCGCTGTGCCCGATTGCCCCTGGTGCGCCGCGACGCCGTGGTTGAAACAGCCCTCGGCATGATCCTCGCGCTCAACCGCCGTTTTGGGCCGTTTGCTGAGACGGCCCGCGCCGGCGTGTGGGACCGCGCCCACCTCAACCGCTACGACGCGCGGCTGCTCGGCCGCGTGGCCGTCGTCGGCATGGGGGTGATCGGCACCAAGGTCGCGACCGTATTGCGCGCCTTCGACGCCGAGGTCGTGGAGGTGCGCGACGGGCAGCCGCTCCCCCTCGACGTAGACGTGCTCACCCTGCATGCGAGCCTCACCCACAGCAACCGGAACATGGTGAACGCGGGGGTGATCGCCGGGCTTCGTCGGGGCGCGATCCTCGTGAACACGGCGCGCGGAAAGCTGCTCGACGCCGATGCGGCCTACGCCGCCGTCGTGGAGGGCCACCTCGGCGGGCTCGCGGTGGACACCTTCCCCGAAGAACCGACGAACCTCGCTCGCTTCGACCACCCCCGGGTGATCGTGACGCCGCACGCGGCCGGCTGGCACCCGCAGTTGGGCGAGCGCATCTCGGAGGGCGTGGCGGCGGCGGTGACG
The DNA here is from genome assembly GCA_014191855.1 of Deltaproteobacteria bacterium. Lineage (GTDB taxonomy): Bacteria > Myxococcota_A > UBA796 > UBA796 > SXON01 > SXON01. The sequence continues at coordinate 2,175 of BJHF01000093.1, read as the reverse complement.
GCGTGGATGGCTCAAGAGCCGGTGCCGTGGTCCCTGTGATGCGATGTTGGCCCGTACGCGATCGCCGTGCAAGACGCTGCGCCGTCGCGGCGGGAGCCTCGGGGCGGCGCAGCGACACCCGCGGACACCGAAGCAAGAACCCAGGTTAGCGCCGGGTCCTGCCGGCGCAGTCCGTCGGCGCGCTCGCGTCGAAGACTCCGCTCGGCGCCGCCGGCCTGCACCGTCACCCGCACCTTCACCTCACGGTCCAACGGCCGGTGGACATCCGGTATCGGAGGGTAGACCCCGAGAATCCCGCGGAGGCTTGCTGCGACGGCTGGGTCATGCCCGCCTTCGCGTTGCGCGCCCGAAACAGCCTCAGGCGATCTCCGTGCCTAAGCGGAAGCGCTCTCGCTCGTGCCCCCGCCGATCTGCCACGCCCCGCGTTGCACCGGGGTAAAGCCGATGCGCCGCGCCGCGTCGAGGATGTGCTCAAAGTCGAGTGACACGGTGGCGCCCGCCTTCTGGGTCACCTCGTCTTCCGTCGGCAGGTCGAAGTCGTTGGCGCCGTACTGGAGGCCAAGCAGCGCGTCTTCGTTGCGCGTGAGCACGCTGGTGCGGATGTTCACGATGTTGTCGAGGTAGATGCGGCACAGCGCGAGGTGCCGCAGGTACTCCTGGGTAGGCACCTCGTGGCCGCCCAGCTCGGTGTTGTACGGCTTGTAGGTCCAGCAGAGGAACGAGGAGAGCTGCCGCCCGGCCGCGATGCGCTCGTCCTGAAAGGCGCGGAGCCGCTCCAGGTGGTTGAGGCGCTCCTCAAGCGTCTCATCGAAGCCGATCACCATCGTCGCGGTGCTGCCGAGCCCACCTTCCAGCACTGCCCGCTGTGCGTCATAGAAGTCCTCGACCTTGTACTTTCCGGGGCTGTGTCGCAGCCGGAACGCGTCGTCCAGCACTTCGGCACCGCCGCCGGTGATCCAACGGGTACCGGCCGCGCGGAACTGCGAAACCGCCTCGTCGTAGCTGAGCTTGCTCCGCTTGGCGACGAACATGAACTCCGCGATGGTCATCTCATAGAAGGCCAGCTTGTCGCCGTAGTGCGCGTGGAGCCGCCGGAACAGATTGCAGTAGTCCTCGACGCCGAGTTCCGGATGAAAGCCACCGTTGAAGCCCACGAGCTGGCCGCCGTGTCCCGCCACGACGTCGATGCGCTTGACCACGTCCTCGAAGGAGAGGACGTAGGTGCCGGCCTCGCCGGGGAACTTGTAGAAGGCACAATAGTCGCAACGCGCAACGCACACGTTGGTGTAGTTCACGATGGCCATGATCACGTAGGTGGCGCGATCCGGGGCGTGGAACCTTGCGCGGACGTGCGTGGCGAGGCGGCTGAGCAGGGCGTCGTCGGCTTCGTTCCAGAGCGTGGCCGCATCGGAGCGGTCGATCCGTTCGCCTGCGAGCACCCGGGATGAAGCGCGGTCGAGGGCAGGAGACATGCCGCCGGCTAACTCACCCCCCGGCGCACGGCTGTTGTCGATCTGGAACGGACCGTTCAACCCGCAATTCGTCGTGCAAGTATGGCGTCTGCCTCTGCTTGCGGGTCTCCCCCAGCGCCCGACATGGGCATGTCGAGGTAAACGCCGTCCGCGGTGCAAGCGGCTCGGCCGACCCACCAGTCGATCAGCGCTCTGGGGCGCTCCGCCCGGCCCGCCGCGGCGCGCACGGCCTCCGCAAAAAGCGCATCGCAGCCCTCGCGAATCAACGCCGCGTCCGGCACCGGCGGGAGGTCCATCCGGGCGAGCACCGGATCGCCGTGAAGGGGAACACAAAGGACCGCGATCGTCCGGGAATCGCTGCCGGGTCCCCGGAGACATGCGCGGATGGGCGCGTAGTGGAAGGGGCGGTTGGTCACGGCAGAGCTCCTTGCGCGAGGCGACGCGCCCGCTCGATCAACGCGCCCAGCGTGGCTTCCCGAGCGGCTTCGGACGGCCACCACTCGGTGGGCGCCGCGTCCACCGCGGCCTGAATCTCCAGCTCCGGCAGCCGGATACCCGCTGGGGGCAATCGCAGCGCCGTGGCCACATGGTGCTCCGCGATTCCAGGCTCGGCCTCTTGCCCCCGGCACCACGGCAACGCCTGCGCGTGATCCATCGCGAGCAGCCGGGCGCCGTGTCGCAGCAGATTCGGGTGCTCCGCCCG
>BJHF01000092.1 GCA_014191855.1 Deltaproteobacteria bacterium | reverse complement strand
AGCGTCTCGTGTAGGGGCGGACCCCCGTGTCCGCCCGAGTTGGGCTTGGGCGATGCGCGCGAACCGGTCCCTTGGTCAGGCGAGGGGCCCGCGGCGGGCCTCGGCGGCGCATCGCACCCCCCGACCTTCGCCCCCATCGCACCCGCGACGCGCCGCTACGCCCCCTGGCCCCCGGGACCGGGCCTGGCGCGTCGCCCCGTTCCGCTTCGCCGCCTCGCTCCCCGGCCACCCCAACCAATTACAAAGCCCCACCCTCGCTGATGCCTCGCCGCCCGCTCACCCTCCTGCCCCTCCTCGCTCTCACCGGCTGCCTCTCCCGCTACCTCGACGCGCCCTACGTGCTCACCACCGGGCTCGCCGGCGCCACGCAGATCGACTGGGGTCCGGAGCCGGGCACGTTCATCGTCAGCACGAAGACCGGACCCAAGTTGGTCGATCAGACCGGCGCGATCGTCGACTCCCCCACCTCGAAACCGACGAAAGAGCCGTTGCATCCCGGCGCCCTCACGTCCATCGTCACGGATGAGGGTGTCCTCTGGGCCGACGCCGCTGGCGCGCTGCGCCTGGATGAGACGGTGATCCTCACCGGACTCGTGCGGCCGCGCGGCCTCACCTGCGATCGCCTGCATCGGAACTACATCGTCTCTGGTGAAGCCGAGCCAGCGCTCTACCGAGTGGACGGCGATCACCTCACGCTCATCGCGAACTGGGTCGGGCCGGTGGTCGACGTTGCGTGGGGCTCCGGCGGCTGGCTCGCGACCAATGCGTTGTACTTGCTCCGCGAGGATGGCGTCCTCGAGTACCTGCAGCCCCCCGGCGTGCCGGTGGCGCCATGAAGCGCCTTGTCCTTTTGCCGGGATTGCTGGCTGGCGGGTGCGTGAGCGCGGAAGCCACCTCGGCGCGATGCGCGGTCACCGACGGCGTTCTCTCTTGTAGCCACGAGACCAGCATCCTGGCAGACGGTGTCGAAGATCGCCGGGTTCACTGGCAGCTTCCCGAGGGTGAGGCTCCAGAGGCGGGCTGGCCGGTCGCGATTGGCTTTCAGGGCAGCCTGGCGAGCGCCGAGCTGAACTGGGAGGCGAGCGCCGACACGCCGGCGGGCGGGCTGTTCCAGGTGGAGGCCACGGATCAGCTCCTGGCGGCTGGCTTGGCGGTGATCACGCCCGAGGCGCCTGCTGCCGGGCTCGGCGCGTGGAACACCAACGTGCCGCCGTTTGCGGGGGAGTGGGACGGTGCTCCGGATGACATCCTGATGCAATCCCTCTTCGCAGGGATCGAAGCCGGAGACTTTGGCCCGTTGAACGCGGAGTCCATGGTTGCGTTCGGAATATCCAGCGGCGGCTACATGACCAGCCGCATGGCGCTTTCTTACCCCGGTCGGATGCGTCGCCTCGTGATTCTGAGCGCGAGCTGGGCCACGTGTGTCGGCATTGCGTGTGTGCTGCCAGATGCGCTCCCCGAGGACCACCCGCCGACCCTCTTTCTGCACGGAGGGGGTGATAAAATCGTGCCGGCGTTTACGATGCAAGCCTACGCCGATCGCCTGATCGTCGATGGGGTGGAGGTGGAGACGTTTGTGCCAGTGTTCATCGGTCACGAGTGGTTCGCTGAAGCGCCCGGGATGTTGGTGGACTGGGCGAGGTAGACAGGCGCCCGTGGCCCCGGCCCGTCCGTTTCCCAACGGCGATCGTGTTACAGCCGCCCGCGCGGAGTCCCCATGACCCTCGACGTCCACAGCTTTTCAGCGCGGTTCCCGCAGTTGGTCGATCAACTTCGGGGCGTGAATCTCGCCGCGTTGGTCGCGGCGTTTCGTGAGGTCGAGGTCGATGATGGCGCGCCGATCGTCGCGCAGGGGCAGCCGGTTGAAGGCTTGATCCTCGCGTGGGCCGGGCGCGCGCGGGTCCGCTCGGGGGAGAACGAGCTCGGCGAGGTCGGCCCCGGCTCGATGCTCGGCGAGGTCGCCTGGATCGATCGCGGCCCCGCGACGGCTACGCTCACGGCGAACGGAGATATGACCTGCCTGATCCTGGATCGTGAGGTCTACGCGCGGCTCCGCACCGAGCACCCCGTGGCGGCCGCCCACTTGCTTCGCGGCATCAACCGCTCCATCGCCACACGCCTCCGCGCCGCCGACGCCCGTTTTGAGCAGGTGTCGGCTGGAGGAGGGGATGCCCCCGAGCGCCGCCGCGGCCTGTTCGAATCGTTCTTCGCCCTCTTCGCCGCGCCGGAGTCGTAGCATGAAGCTCATCAACGCCCTTCGCGCGATGCCCGCGCTCGCCGCCCTGCCGAACGATCAGATGGAGGCGCTCGCGTACTCCATGATCGAGCAGAACTACGCGGATGGCCACGTGTTCACCGAGGAAGGCCGGGGAGGGGACTCCGTTCACCTCCTGCTGGAAGGCGAGGTCGCCGTTTCCCGGCAGGACGGGTGGGTTTCTCTGGGAAAGCAGGCCCCGGGCGTGTTCTTCGGTACCGTCGCGCTCGTCGACGATGGGCCGCGCAGCGCCACCTGCACCGGCGTGGGCCGCACTCGCGTGGCCACGCTCAGCAGCAGCGCGTTCACGCTGCTCTTCAACACCCACGCCCCCCTGGCCCTGGCGGTCCAGGAAGCGTTGGCGAGCCAGTTGGCCGCTGATTTTCGCCGGTCCTCCGCGCGGCTCGAGGCGGCGCTTTCCGGCGAGTAGTCGGCTACGCTGGCCGAGGATTACTCAATCGTATCGATACAATACACGCTCTGATATTCTTTGTCGTTCAGGCACAAGTCGCCCGAGTATCGCGCGGTCGAGGTGCTTTCGCGGGCTTTGGTGAAGCGGCCTTCGGTCAAGACAAAGCCGTGCGTACACGAACTGTTCACCTTGATTCTGGAGGAGTCGCAAAAGAACGTCGTGTACCCCACGAACTCGGAGGTCTTCACGTCCACCGCCTTGGCCGTGCTCAAGAACAGGCACGCCTGCCCGCTCTCGTTGCACACCTGCGTTCCGGTCTTCCCCATCTCCAGCGTCCGGCGCGTCACGCTCACATAGTCGGTCTCGACGGTGCGCTTGAACGCCTCGATCTCCGCGCCCTGGCGGTCCACGTCAGCACGGAGCGCGTCTACCTTCGCGGGGAGGCCGACGATCCCGCAGCCGAGGATCGCAGCCAGCGTTTGTGTGGAGACGACGATGAACGGCAGGGAGGGGCGCATCCGGGAACGCTACAACGCGGCGTCGTTGGGCGTCAAGCGCGCCCTCGCGTCGCGGCTCGTGCTACATTCTGTTCGCCCGGAGCTGCCACTTGCCTCAATTCTTCACATGCATGCTGCTGGTTCTGCTCTCGGCTTGCGTTGGCGCTACAAAGGAAAGTGCGGAGGGCGCAGCCGACGACGATGATGACGGCGCCCCGAATGAGAATGACTGCGCGCCTCGCGACCCGTCCATCCGCCCCGGCGCCGACGAGCTCTGCGATGGTCGTGATCAGGACTGCGACGGCCAGGTCGACGAAGGGCTGGAACAACCCGGCTTCGTCGACGAGGATGGCGATACCTACGGCGACGACGCGCGCCCCGCTTGCGATGGGTCCCCGGGCTTCGTCTCCCTGAGCGGCGATTGCGACGACGAAGACGCCGCGATTCACCCCGGCGCCAGCGACGGCTGCGATTCGATCGACAACGACTGCGACGGCGAGCTTGACGAGGATGGCACAACCACGATCTACCTCGACTTCGACGGGGATGGGTATGGGGACGACGCCACGATGAAGCCTGGCTGTGTCATCCCGGGGTGGACGACGGTTGCAGGCGACTGTGACGACTACAGCGTAGACGTGAGCCCGCTCGCGGCCGAAGAGTGTGACACGATCGACAACGACTGCGATGGCTCGGCCGATAACGGCGGCGTCTGCCCTTGCGATGTGGCGTGGTGGCCCGACACACAGCATGCCTACATGTTCTGCACGGCAACGTCGGACTGGCAAACGGCCGACGACCTGTGTGCCACGTACGGATATCGGCTGGTCACCTTCGATTCCGCGCCGGAAGGGGAATGGGTGGAGGCGAGCGTGCTCACCTATCCGAGCGGTCCTTCCTGGTGGATTGGGTTCTCGGACGCCGCGTCGGAGGGAAGCTGGGGGTGGAGCGACGGATCGCCGGTCACGTACACCAACTGGAGCGACGGCGAGCCGAACAATGGTCACGGCGGTGAGTGTGTGGCAACGACCGAAGAAGACTGCGCGATGATCAAGTGGAGCGGCAGCGCCTGGAATGATTATCCGTGCGCCTGCCTCACCGAGTCCGCCGTGTGTGAAGCGCAATCGGAGCTGCGCCCGGACTGATCTCGAAGCGCGAGATCAGGGGCAGAACACGTCTTCGATCCGCATGCTGTTGTTGTCTTCGTGGCACTCGGCGACTTGCTGGCCGCCTTCGCCGTCGTCGTCTACGCGAAGCACGAGGATTCCGTCCGGAATCAGGGGTGCGGAGAGCGCGAATGAAAAGGTGCTCGTGGCGCCGCCGGACTCCACCACGTCCTCGCTGGTCAGGGTGGCCAGTGGGTACTCCCGCCCGCGCACCTCTGCGTACACGGTCATCGGCACGCCCGCGCGCATCGGGCCCATGCCGCCGTTCCAGAGTCGAACTTCAACGCCGATCTCGTCCGTTAGGCAGAGCTCGTCGCACACCTGGATCACGCCGATTGCGTCCGGGAGCGCGCCGCCGGCGGAAGCGCCGAGGTCGCCGCTTCGGAAGGTGTTGGAGAACGGCCAGTTGGGCGGCGCCGGGTAGGGGAGCGTGAGGTCGTCCCGAATATTGGTGAGCGTCCAGGCGTGCTGGTTCCACACCTGTCGGTCGCCAAGCCAGGGATCGCCCGCCGAACCCAGCACATAAACGCCGCCCAGCTCTGTCCCGTAGTGTCCTCCACCCTGTGGCACAACGATCTCGGTCTCGCCGTCGCCGTCCACGTCGGCCGCGATCGGGAATTCATGCAGGGTGCGAGACGTATGGCTGTGATCTTCCAAGCGAACCGCGCCGGTTGCGCCGTCGAACACCCAAAGCGCCACCTCGTCGCCGTAGAGCACCTCAGAGCGCCCATCGCCGTCGAAGTCGAACACGCTCGACCCGGTTGCGTGGGAGGACTCGTCGGTGCAGGGTTGGCTCCAGAGCAGGGTTCCATCGGCCTCGTATACGGCGTATACTTCGGCGTTTGCCATGCCGATCTCGGGAGTCCCGTCGCCGTCGAAGTCCGCGACCGTCGGGGGGCCGCCGTTCCCGCTGCCGTACAGCACCCACGAAGCGGCCGGCGTGCAGTCATCCTCGTAGATGTGCACCTGCCCGTCCCCCACGAGGATGAATTCGCCGAGACCGTCGCCATCCAGATCCGCCGCGGCCGGAAAGCCGTCCGGATCGTCGGCGGGGATCTCGCAGCGAATGTCCCCTTCACCGGTGTAGACGGTGCGGCCGTCAAGCACCTCTGGCGCTCCGTCCACGTCGAGGTCGATGGCGACGGGGTCGCTCCCCATCTCGCTGTAGGCCCCGAAGCCCGCACCGCCGGTCATCTCCCAGCGCAGCGAGCCGTCGTAGTCGAGCACGGCGTCGTCCACGAGCACCTCGCCGTACCCGTCGCCGTTGAGGTCGGCGGTCGCGATCAGGTGTCCAGCACATTCCACCGCGTGCGCGGAGAGCCATAACAGGGATCCATCGGCGTGGAACGCGGCTACCGCGCAGGCGTCGTTGGGATCGGGGGGAACGTCGTCGGGAGCCGGCGGCCCAATCGCGTCGCTTTCGCCCGAGTCCTCCTCGCCGGGGGGGCCAGTGCCGCCGCCGCTGTCCTCGCCCGAGCCTCCCCCGCCGGAGTCGGGTTCACCCGGGGCCATGTTCACCCGTACAACGGTGATGATCTCGGGGGTGCCGTCGGCATCCAGGTCGGCCAGCGCGGGCGTGGCGTACCGGTAGGGGTGCACTTCGGCTTCGTCCGTCGACACGCTGGAGATGGCCACCACGGTGGTCCCATCCACGCCGTCGAGCACCGCCAACAACCCAAAATGATCCGCGTTGTCGGCACCATCGTCATCGGCGACCACCACCACGTCCGGGTGGTCGTCGCGGGTGATGAGCCCATCGCCGTCGTCGTCGGTGAGCTGGCCGACCAGCGGGGCCACCACCACCTGGGTGTACTGCTGCATCGTACCGAAGTCGGAACGCGACCACTCCACGAGCGTCGTGAGCGGGCCCGTCTGCGGTTCGGCGTCGCACGATTCGTCGATCGGCGAGGTTCCCGGGAGCTCGGGCAGCGTTGGGCACGAACGGGCCACCGCCGTGTCCCCTTCGACATCGAAGTCGGTGTCGGTTTCCAGAGGCGTTTCAAGTTCGGTATGGTGAACGAGGCCATACTCGTTGCAGCCCGCTGCCAGGAGCAGCAGGAGCACGCCGCCTGGGCCGCGGGGGAGCGGAGACCACGGAGAAGCCACGGGTGGAACGGTACACCCGCGCCGGGCGGAGCGTCAATCGTCGGCGCGCAATCGGTCGTGAAACCCGCGGGCTAGACCGGCGCGACCAGCGCGTTCCAGGCCGCCCAGCGATCCCTGGTTGGGGCGGCCACCCTCGCGTGCAACACCTCGACGTCCCACGCGGGCGGGGGGGAAGGTTGCGCGGCGAAGGTGCCAGCCTTGAGCTCCGCCGCCACGTCACCGTACGCTTCGCGAAAGGGCTTGTCGCGCCGGTAGGCCTCAGCGGCGGCGAACAGGGTGGGGTCGAGCGGTCGCGGCGTCGGCGTGAGCGCCGGGGCGAGGTGCGCCGCGATGCGCAGGGCTTGCCTGCTCGCGCGAACCCCGCGAAGCAAAGGCGCTTTCGTCAACTGAACGTCGCGCTGGTAGCCGCCCGGGAGCGCCACGAGGTCTTCGATCTCGCGACGCGCTGCGCGCACGCCTACCGCCGTGGCCCGCAAAAGCTCCGCGACGTCGGGGTTCCGCTTCTGCGGCATGATCGAGCTGCCGGTCGTGAATGCGTCCGGCAGGCGTATGAGCGCGAATTCCGCTGAGGTAAAGATGACCAGATCCCACGACCAACGTGCGATCAACGCGGTGGCCGCGCCGAGCGCCCCCAGGAGGGCGGACTCCACGAGACCGCGGGTGAGCTGCGGCGTCGTAACCGGGGCCTCCACCGCGGAGAACCCCAACAATCGGGCGCCGAGCGCGCGGTCGAGGGGGAGGGGGGTGCCGTAGCCGGCGGCCGATCCGAGCGGACACCGGTCCACAACGGCCCGGGCGGCATCCAAGAGCGGGAGGAGATCGAGGAGGGCCGCGGCATAACCAGCGGACCACAGGCCGTACGACGAAGGCATCGCGGGTTGCAAGTGGGTGTAGCCGGTGAGCGGAACATCTCGATGGGCTGCCCCAAAACTCAGCCATGCTTGCGCAAGGGCGTGCCATTCTGCCTCGATGCCGTCCAGCTCGTCGAGCATCCAGAGGCGCAGCGCGGTGAGCACCTGGTCGTTGCGGCTTCGCCCGGTGTGGATCTTGCCGGCCACCGGGCCGAGCCGCGCGGTAAGTCGGGCTTCGATGGCGGTGTGCACGTCTTCTTCGTCGCGCCCGATCGTGAACCGTCCGCAGCGAATGTCGTCAAGCACGAGGTTGAGTCCGAAGCGGAGCTTGGCCGCCTCCGGATACGTGAGCTGGCCCGCGGCCTCCAGCACCGACACGTGCGCCGCCGATCCGATCACGTCGTGCGCCGCCCACGCAAGGTCCACTGTGGGGTCGTCACCGACGGTGAACTCCGCCACCGCGGCGTCCAACTCGCCGCCCTTGTCCCAAAGGCGCATCAGGAATCCTCAGCGAAGTAGGCTTCGATCGCGCGGGAATACGCGCCCACCGCCGCTTCGACCATTCTCACGTCTACCCACTCGTCGGCGGTGTGGCTCACCTCCGAGCGACCGGGGCCCCACTTCACAGCGGGCACGCCGCGCAGGTGCGCCCAGTCCGAGAGGGTGGGGGAGGCGAACTCCACCGCGTCGGGCCACGCCCGGCGGGCTGCGGCCAGGATCTGGGCGCCGGCTGGCGTGCTTACCGCGCCGAAACGGGAGCTTCGTACGGTCACTTCGGAATCTACGCGTGCCCGTACCATCGCGGTGAGCTCTTCCGGCGAGTATGCATCCGTCGTCCGCAGATCGATTGTCCAGCGGGCCTCGCCCGGAATCACGTTGTGCCGGTCGCCGGCCGCCGCCACGGTCACCGCGTGGGTCGTGCGCCCGGCCACCGGGTGAAGACGGTCGAAGACCATGCCCTCAATCGCCAGAATGTCTCGACACATCGTGTAGATCGCGTTGTTGGCGAGGTGGGGGCGCGCGGCGTGTCCCGCCGCTCCCAGCGCCACGCAGTCCAGCACCAGCAGCCCGTTCTGTGCGGTCGCGACATCGAGCCCCGTGGGCTCTCCGATGATCGCTGCGTCGAACGCGGGGAGCTGCGGCTGGAACACCTCGAAGCCGTTGCGGCCCACCTCCTCCTCGGCGGCGGCGACGAGAATCACCTGCCCCCGCTCCACGTTCGCCTCGATGAACGCGCACATCATTGCGGCCAGGCAGCCCTTCGCGTCGTTGGCGCCGAGGCCGTACAGCCGGTCGCCTTCCCGGGTGGGCGCCCACGGATCGCGGCTCCACGCCGCGGTGGCCGGCACGGTGTCGAGGTGCGAGAGCAGGAGCAGCGTCGGGCCGGGCGCCCGGCCGGCCTTTCGGACCGCGCGATTCAGACCCATGGCCTCCACGGCCAGGCCATTCGACGCCGCCCAGGCCTCGAAGACCGCGACCGCAGGCTCCTCTTCACGGGAGGGGCTCCGCGCAGCCACGAGGCGCTCCAAAAGGGGGAGCGCCCGGTTCACGGCGCGACCGCCTTCATTCGTCGTCGCGGTGGGCCACGAGCATGGTGCCGCAGCCCTCGTTGGTGAACACCTCAAGCAACAGCGCCTGCGGGCGGGTGCCGTCGATCATGTGCACGCGAGGAACACCGCCTTGGAGCGCATCTTTCACCGCGGCGAGCTTCGGGAGCATGCCGCCGGACACCACGCCCTGCCGAATGAGCTCGTCCACGGTACCAAGGTCACCGAAGGAGACCAGGCGGCGGGGATCGTCCCGATCCTCCAACAACCCGGCCACCGTGGTGCACAGGATCAGCTTCTCGGCCTTGATCGCGATCGCGAGACGCGAAGCGATGGTGTCGGCGTTGGTGTTGAGCAAGGCGCCGTTCGCGTCCGCCACCAGCGAACAGAACACGGGGACGATGCCGTTCTCCAACAGGAGGCGCGGCACCGTGTCGTCCACGCGGTTGATGTCGCCCACAAACCCATAGTCCACCGAGGTTTCGGCGCCGGTCGAGGCATCCCGCATGGTCCGGGGCGGGCGCCGGGCCCCCACGATGCTCATGCCGTCGCCGCCGGAGAGCCCAACCGCCTTCACGCCATGGGCGGCGAGCGCGCTCACGAGCTCGCTGTTGAGCTGTCCGCGGAACACCATCCTCGCCAGCTCCAGCGTCGCCGCGTCGGTGATCCGCCGCCCAGCCACGACTTCCCGGGGAATCCCGAGGCGTTCGCTCCACGCATCGAGCTGCGGGCCGCCGCCGTGCACCAGCGCAACGCGGATGCCGACGTGGTGGAGCAGCGCGATGTCCTCCGCCAGTGCGTCCCGCGCGGCCGGTTTATCGAGGATCGCCCCCGATACCTTGATGACGAAGGTGCGCCCGCGGAACAACCGGAGGTAGGGATGAGCGTCGCGGAGGGAAAGGAGGCGGTCCATTGGGCCGCGGGCTAACACAGGCGGAGGCTGGGTGTGCGGCGTTGCGCGTCGCCTCGCGCCGTGCCACCCTGCTGCGTGCTTCCCGGCTGGCAGTCCCCCCGCACCGCCTTGCAGTGGCTTCGGTCGTTCCGGCGTGCGGCGCTCGTGCTTGTGGGGCTGGCGATGGGGCTGGAGCGTGCGGCGGATCCGACGATGTCGCTGCTCCCAGGCGCGGTGGTGCTGACCGTGGTGCTGCTCATCGAGATCGGGGAAACCGCCTGGATTCGCATCCGGGGGGTCTACACCTGGGCGGTCGAGGCGCATGTGGTCGTGGATCTCATGTTCATGCTCGGTGCGGCCTTTGCGCTGAAAGCGGCGGATCATCCCGCCTTGGACATGTTGATCCAGTTCGTCATCCCCTGGTCGTTGGGCCTCTCCACCCGTCGCGCGTGGGCTGCAGCCGTCGCGCTGATCCTCATCCACAACGGCCTCGTCGTGTTCGGGCCGGCGCTCGTCGACGTGATCGATCCGCTCACGGCGCGCATGCACGTGCGCCAGCTCACGCGGGTCATCATCTTCGATGCCTCTGCGCTCACGATCACGGGCTTCGTCGTGTATTTGCGCTCCTTGTTGGACGATCGGGAGTCTCGCCTCCAGCAAGCTCTGGACGAACGCGCCCGCGACGAGCGGCTGGTGGCGCTCGGGATGATGGCGGCCGGCATCGCGCACGAGCTGGGCACTCCGCTCTCGTCGATCGACATGTTGGCCGGTGAGGCGCTCGAGGAGCCGGAAGAGGCCACCCCCGTGCTCCGCACCCTGCGCGGGCAGGTGCAGCGGTGCAGGGAGATCCTCGATCGTGTGCGCGGCACCACCTCGATGACCGTGTCGCTTGAAGTCGAGTCGTTGGGAGTGGCGCTCCGGCGGTGGGTGGGCGACTGGCAGGCGGCGGGGCTGGACCGAGGGGAGCTTTTGCTCGACGTGCCGCAGGAGCTCGATGCCGTCGGTATTCGAGGGGATCCCGATACCTGGCGCGGAATCTGCTGGTCGTTGTTGGACAATGCGCGGCGAGCCGGTGGGCCGATTGAGATCCGGGCAAGCCAGCTCCCTGATGGTTGGGCCCAGGTGGAAGTCGACGATTGCGGGCCGGGGCCATCCCTGGAAACCATCGCGAGGGCGGGCCAGCCGTTCTACAGCGCGTGGGAGGATGGCGGTCGGGAGGGGCGCGGGCTGGGGCTCTTCGTGGCGCGATCGTTCGCGCGCAGGTGGGGCGGGGAACTGAAGTTTGTTCGCGGACCGGCGGGGGGTGGCCGAGTGACCCTCCGGCTTGCTACCATTCCCTACGTCGGGAGGCCCTGATGGAGACAATTCTCGTGGTCGAGGACGACGAAGTTCATCGGGACGCGCTGGCGCGGACGCTCCGTCGGTCGGGTTTTGCCGTGCAAACGGCGGCGGGCGCGGCGCAGGCCGAGGTGAGCGTTCGCAGCCGCCCGCCGCACGGTGCGGTCGTGGATCTGCGATTACTCGACGGGGATGGGGTGGATGTCGTGAAGATGTTGTCCCTTCGAGCCCCGCTTTGCCGCACCATCGTACTCACTGGCTTCGGGTCGATCCCAGCCGCCGTCGAGTCCGTGAAGCATGGCGCCGCCGACTTCCGCACGAAGCCCACCACCCCCGAGGAGATCGTTGCCACGTTACGACGGCTTTTGGCCGCGCCCGCCCCGGCGACGCAGCTTGAGGACGTCGAGCGGGAGCACATCCGTAAGGCGCTCGAGGGAACAGACGGGAACATTTCCCACGCCGCGCGCCGCCTGGGCCTGCATCGGCGTACCTTGCAGCGGAAGTTGCAACGTCTTGACGGGGCGCTCACCCAGCCTGAAGAGGACGACGAGGTGATCGAGCGCGGGGACGAGTAGCCCCTATCGGTGTCATCGCATAGGGGCCCGCGCTCTCGGGGTTCTCCTTGGCCGATGCCCTTCCCGCTCTCGACTACGCTGGGTTCGCGCGTGAGCTGGATGCGCTGCGGGTTGAGGTCGAGGCCGACGTGGCGGGGGAGGCCCGAGCGCACCTCCGTGGCCAGGCTCGCTGGGGCTCGGCGTTCACTCTGCTCGGGTACGCCACGTCGTGGATCGCGCCCAACCCGTTCTCCGCCGCGCTGATCTCCCTCGGGATGACCTCGCGTTGGACCATCGTGGCCCATCACACTTCGCACCGTGCGCTCGATCGACTGCCGGATGTGCCGCCGGCCGAAACGAGCCGGGGCTTCGCGAAGGGAGCCCGTCGTTGGTTCGACTGGTTCGACTGGCTCGATCCCGAAGCGTGGGACTACGAGCACAACAAGCTCCACCACTACCATACCGGGGAGCTTTCCGACCCCGACCTCGTGGAAGAGCAGGTGCAGCGCATCCGTGTGAGCACCAAACCGCAGTGGGTGAAGCTGCTCGTGGTGGCGATCTACGCGTTCACATGGAAGTTCGCCTACTACGCACCGAACACCCACGCCTTGCTCCGCAGAGAGAAGAAGCGCCGCGAGGAGCGCCGCCCGCCCGATACGGCGGGTGTCCACACCGATGTGGACCTCACCCGGGTTTGGAGTCCGTTCAACGCCGATGGTCGGGCCTTCTGGCGCGATGTGGTGGCGCCCTACATTTTGCTGCGAATGGTGCTGTTGCCGGCGCTGTTCTTGCCCATCAGCGCCTGGGCGGCCTTCTCGGTGGCCGCGAACACCGTGATGGCCGAGTTGCTCACCGGATTGCACACGTTCATCGTGGTGGTTCCGAACCACGCCGGCGATGACATGCACCGGTTCGATCGCCCGCCCAGCGATCGCGCCGAGTTCTACGTTCGGCAGGTGCTCGGCTCGGTGAACTTCCGCACGGGCGGGGCCGTGAACGACTTTCTGCACGGCTTCCTCAACTATCAGATCGAGCACCACCTCTGGCCCGATCTTCCGCCTCTGGCCTACCAGAAGGCGGCAACTCGGGTGCGCGCGATCTGTGCCCGCCACGGCGTTCCCTACGTGCAGGAAGGCGTGTTCACGCGGGTCCGCAAGCTCCTCGACATCATGACGGGGCGTACCTCGATGATCGTGAGCGAAACGCGCGGGAAGAACGACCGGGAGCCCGTGGCGCAGTCGGCCAAATAGGGTGGGCGAAGCTCCAGTGGCGCGGCGGTGGAAACGGGTCGGGGCGATGGGCGCGGCCTCGTCGCCTTGGTTGAAGCGCAGGTAGCGGCCCATCGCGGCGTCCTCCCAGCGCTCGCTCCCGCTCTTGGCCTGGGCCCTCTCCCTGGCCGGCCTGGCCGTGTTGCTCCGGTCTACCGTCGCCACCTGCGGCGAGTGGATCTTCCCGCTCGACGATGCCTACATCCACCTTGGCCTTGCCCGATCACTGGTGGAATCTGGCACCTGGGGCGTAAATCCGGGCGAGTTTGCTTCCGCGTCGTCGTCGCCCGCGTGGACGGCGCTCATGGCGCTGAGCCTCCTGGTCGCCGGCCCGTCCCCGGTCGTCGCCCTCGTCGGCAACGCCGTGGCGCTTGGGATCGTTTGCTTCGCCGCCGCGGCTTTCCTTCGCGACGCTGGCGCGTCCTCGCGGGCAGCGGGGGCCACGCTCCTCGCCCTCGTCGTGGCCGTTCCGCTCCCGTTCCTCGCGGGCCTCGGCATGGAGCATGTGCTGCACCTCGGGCTCGTGCTCGCGCTCCTTCGCGCCGTGGAGGCGCCGGCTACGCGCACGAACGTCACCCTCGTGGCCATGCTCGCCGCCGCCGCCACGCTCACGCGCTACGAGACCA
This sequence comes from Deltaproteobacteria bacterium, assembly GCA_014191855.1. Taxonomy (GTDB): domain Bacteria; phylum Myxococcota_A; class UBA796; order UBA796; family SXON01; genus SXON01. Next base: position 11,496 of record BJHF01000092.1, on the reverse strand, counting down.
CCTTCGTCGTCGTCGGCCTCACGATCGCGAACGGCCCGCGCGCGTGGCGACCCAGCCTGGCCGCCGTCGCCGGGTCCGGGTGCGCCATTCTCGGTTTCGGGGCGTTCTCCCTCTCGCAGGCGGGCGACTTCTTGCCCAACCCGATCCTGAAGAAGGCGTGGGTCGCGCGCCAGTGGGCCGCCGGGCTTCGCGAAGCGTGTGCCGACGGTCAGGCCCTCCTCGCCCTGATGCTAGCCATTTCGCTCCTCCTTGCGTTTGGGCTGGACAATCGCTCGCGCCGCCGGGCGGTGACCTTCCTCGTGGCTGCCGCGGCGCAGCTCCTGTTCGGCCGGATCGGCTGGCTCTACCGCTACGAGGCGTGGCTGATCGGCTTGGGCGTCCTCGTGCTGGTCCCCGCGCTCGCCCGCCGCTTCCGCTCCGGTCCCGCCATCGTCGCCATCTGGATTCTCGGCCTGGTCCTCCCCGATCTCGGGGCTCGCACCACCGCCGCGTGGTCCAGCTTCGTCCCGGGAGCCCGCTTCACCCTCGATGCCGATGTCACCGTCGCGCGCTGGATCGCCGCGGACTGGCCGGGCGTGCCCGTCGCGGTCCACGACCTCGGGGCCGCGGCCTTCTACACCGACAACCCGCTCGTGGACCTCGCCGGGCTGGGCACCGACTCCATCGCCCGCTTGCACCGCGAAGGCGGCCTCGCTGCGGAAACCCTGGCCCCGATCCTCGATGAGCACCACATCGTCTTCGCGGTCGCCGGCCCCGACTGGATGGATGGCGCGCGTCCCCCCGCATTCCGTGAAGCGGCTCGCCTCGTCGTGCCCCACCCCGTATTCCCCGGCTCCTTCGACATCGTGATCTGGTCCAGACACGGCGACGTGGTCGGCCTCGGCTCGAGCCTTCGCTCTGTCGCCGGACACTGGCCGGACCGCGTGCAGCTCGTGCTGCCCGGCGATCGTACTCTCCCGCTGGGCTACGGCGAGCTGGTGGGCGCCGCCGTGCAGGTGGAGGCCCAAGGCTTGTCGTTCTACAGCAATGGTGAGGCCACATTCACCAGCCCCGAGCCCGGTCGCCTGCTGCTGACCGTTTCTGGCACCGCGGCCGCCGGCCGTTTCCCCCTGGTGAAGCTCACAGTCGGCATCCACATGCGCGAAGTCGAAGCCCCCGAGGCGGGCGTCGTGGTTGACCTCGGACCCGTGTCGGTTGGCGAACTCCTCACCGTCACCTTCGACGACGATGCGGTGGATGCGTGGGGCGGCGATCGCAACGTAACGGTGCGATCGATTCGGATTCGGCCGTGATCGGGCGCGCGTTGCCGGGCTAAGGCTCACACACAAACGGTGTCGGATACCCCGTACATGGGATGTCGTTCCACGTTCCGCTCGGCCAGATGTGCGCGCAGTCTTCGCCGGAAGCGTCGTTGGGCTCTCCGGAATTCCAGTGCGTGTACGTCACCGCGTCCCCGTTCGACCAAGCCCAGCTCCCTTCGCTCGTGCGGTCGTTGAAGCCGATCCAGGTAAAATGGCTGTTGCTGCCAAAACCGTAGCTCGTGGCCGTGGCGAAGATCCAGGCGTCCTCCGCCACGTCGTTGATCGCGACCAGATCGTAGCCGTAGGTGAGGCACTCGGTCCGCGCGTCGGCCCACACGACCGCCGTATCGCAGTACATGTACGGCTCGCCACCGTAATACTCTACGTCGCAGGGGCACAAGCCTCCGTCGTCCGCGTAGCCGGAGCAATCATTGTCAAGGGTGTCACAATCCTCCGTCGCCCCGGGGTTGATCGCTGCGTCCCCGTCCTCACAGTCGTCGTCATCCCGCACGTACCCGGCCGGTGCGGTGCAGCTCGTGGTGCTCACGCTCGCGTCCCCGTAGCTGTCGCCGTCCGCGTCGGCCCACCACGTGTACGTCGACAACCCCTCGTCGATCGCACCGTCGCAGTCCTGGTCCACGCTGTCGCAAAGCTCCGTCGCGTAGGGATGGATGCCTGAGTTCGTATCGTCGCAGTCATCGTTAGAGGCGACATATCCGACGGGCGCCGCGCAGTCGGTGGTGGTCAGCCATGGGTCTCCGTAGCCGTCGCCGTCGGCGTCTACGTACCAGGTCGAGGTCGCGACGCCGTCGTCGGCCACGCCGTCGCAATCCTCGTCGCGCCCATCGCAGGTCTCGGCGGCTCCGGGGTTCACCGTGTCGTCGCCGTCGTCGCAGTCGCTGTCGTCCCCGACGGTGCCCGCCGGCGGGTCGCAAGCGAGGGTGGACGAGCCGGCGTCCCCATACCCGTCCGCGTCGCTGTCGGTGTACCAGGCCGTCGAGCCGGAAGCGGCCCCTTCATCCACGCTCCCGTCGCAGTCGTCGTCGATGCCGTTGCATGCCTCCACTTCGCCCGGGTTGACAGAGGCCTGCGCATCGTCGCAGTCGCTCGCGTCGCCGACATACCCGCTCGGTACGGCGCAATCGTCGATCGTGCTCCGTGCATCGCCGTAGGTGTCCCCGTCGGCGTCGGCGTACCACGTGCTCGTGGTTACCCCGTCGTCGATGCTCCCGTTGCAGTCGTCATCGACGTCGTTGCATTGTTCGGGGGCCCCCGGGTAGGTCTCCCCCACCGTGTCGTCACAGTCGTCCGCGTTGTTGACATAGCCCGCGGGGGCGTCGCACGCCGTCGTCGTCCCGGCTCCGCCATATCCGTCATGGTCCGCGTCCTCGTACCAGATCGCGGCGTCTGCCGCGTCGTCTTCGTCCACGCCGCCGTCGCAGTCGTCGTCGATTCCGTTGCATAGCTCGGTAGCCCCCGGAAATACCAATGCGTCGCCATCGTCGCAATCGGTCGCGTCGGCCACGAATCCGGTCGGCGCCGAACAGGCGTAGGTTGGGAGGGTGTCATCGCCGAAGCCGTCGCCGTCTACGTCCGCATACCAGGTGAGGGCGTCGCCGGCGTCATCCTCGTCAATCGCGGCGTCGCAGTCGTCGTCTACGCCGTTGCACACCTCCAGCGCATCGGGGTTCACGGCCGTATCTGTGTCGTCGCAATCGGTCGCGTCGGTGAGGTACCCGGGCGGAGCCTCACAGGCCTGGAGTCCGGCCTCGGGGTCCCCGAAGCCATCCAGATCGGAGTCCGCGTACCAGTAGTCGCCAACACCCTCGTCCACGAGCGTGTCACAATCATCGTCAATCTCGTTGCAAAGCTCGGGAGCGCCGGGAAAAATCCCTCCGTTGCTGTCGTCACAGTCGGCGTCGTTTGCCACGAAGCCCTCCGGGGCCTCGCAGACGTCCACCCCGGCCGCGGGGTCACCAAATCCGTCGTCGTCTACGTCGGCGAACCACGGCTCGGTGAGCCCCTCGTCGATGGTGCCGTCGCAATTGTCGTCGATGCCGTTGCAGGTTTCCTCGGTCGGCACGCACGGCTCCGCCGTGTCGGGGTCCGAGGCTGTGTCGGGGTCCTTGTTCACCGGGTCTGCGGACTGCGGTTCGCAGCCAACGAGCAGGCTCAACACCAGGAAGGTCAGCATGGGAGGGCGCATCCGGGCAGTGTACCGCGGATCGGCGCCCAACGCGCCTTACCGCTGCTTCTTCCGCCGCAAACGGAGCAGCGCACCCGCCGTCACCACCAAAAGCGGCACCGCCCCACACGTGCCGCTCTCCGTGCCCATCGCGCTGCACGTCGCATCGCCGTCCACCCAGCCGAAGTCGCAGATCGGGAAGAAGGCGGCGGTGTAGCTGGAGTAGGCGATGTAGCGCTCCTGGTCGGTATCGTGGATGTGCGAGGTGTACAGCGCGAGGTCCTCGGTCATGCCGGCCGGGGTGTAGCGCAGGTGCAGCCTGGAGAAGAACGTATCCGCCGGGTCAACCCCCGGCGCGAGCTCGGCGATCAGCCCCTGCGCCAGAGGCTCCGAGGTGCAGGGATCGCACTGCTCCGGCTCCCATGCGTATTCGAGCGCCCAAGCTGACCCGCCGTTGCGCGCCACGGCCTCATCGAAGCGCTCCTCGTAGAATTCCGAAAACTCGTGAACGCCCTGCGGTGAGAACAGGCATTCGTCCTCGGGCACGCCCTCCGGTAGGTTGCTGATGGCGAGCGCCCCGAAGCTGTGGGGTACGAGGCCGTAGATCAGCAGGTCCTGGCTCCCGGCCGAGGAAAGGGCGCCGAGGCGGAGGGGGAGCGTGAGCGTGGTCGAGGGGTACCGAATCTGGAGGGGAGGCAACCACTCCGCGGAAGCAAACTCCGGCGTCGCAGAGTCCCCGGTGTACGAGCCGCCGGTGTCCACGGCGGGGCCGGAGTCTCCACTACCGCTGTCTCCCGAGGCGCCCACCCAAACCCGCGCCACGAGGAAGCTGTCCCCCTGGTCGATGTAGGACTGGAGTATGGCACCGGCTTCCGTCGGCACGGAAAATCCGTTCGTATCAAGCCAGCGTTGCAGCCCACCCGAGTCCTCCGCGCTCAGCACCAGGATCTCGTACACCCCCGTTACGAACTGCGCTTCTACAGTCACGCTCTCGGTCAGCTCCTCGGAGCCACCGGATGTCGTCGTTTGGCTGTCTCCCTCGCAGCCCATCACCAGCGCCGGCCCCGTGACCGAAGCCTGGCTGGCCCGCGAGAGCTCCGTGTCGTCGAAACAGCCCAAAGAGCCGACCGGGTGGGACACGAGTCGGGGCGCCGAGTACCCGTCGAGGCGGGTGAGCACGTCCGGGCTCAGCTCCTCTACGTTCTCCGGCCCGAGCACGGCCGGCACGGGCACCAGGAGCGCAAAGTCCGCGGCGTTCCCAGAGAAGTCGCTGGCCAGGGTCAACGCCACATCGGTGCCAGTCCACCCCACGACGACGACGCTCTGTGCGTTTACGACGGCTTCGCCATCGTGACCGGCGTAGTAGCCGCAAAAGGCGCTTGCGATGGGCGCGCCGAGGAGGGCGAAAAACATGAGGGTCTCCGCCGTGCCAAGGGAAACGATAGCGTTGGGGGCGAAGCGCGTCAAGCCGTTCGCCGCACGGCCTACCCCAACGGCCACACGCCGTTTTCGAGGCCACGGTCGGCGCGTCCTGGCGCCCGACACCGGGCGGTTCGCGAGCATCACCCCGATCGATGATCGCCCGCCGGTTCCCGGGGTATACGGGCCCATGCTCCCCCACCGGATTGCCGCCGCCCTCGTCGGTTCGCTCGCAGCTTGCGCCGAGAGCGCCGCGTCCCCCGATCCGTGCGACATGCCCGGCGCCTTGTCCAACTGTCTTGCGCCTACCCGCACCGACGACGAGTATATCGAGCAGGGACAACGCTACTTCGACACGCTGGACGCCAGCGCCGATCCCGAAAGTGAGCCGACCTACGCGGAGCTTGTGGCGCGATGGGAATGGCCCCCATGGCTGTTGCTCACCGGCTACGGCGCGGAGCTCACCCTGGCGGTGGACGAGCTGGTATTGGCGGCCTTCCCCGGAACGACCGTACCGACGCGTGATTGTCGCGCGTTCGAGGTGCAACCCTTCGGTCGCTGCCGGGTGTCCATCGACTACGAGGGTCAGGCCTGCCCGATCTACGAGGAGTTCACCTTCAACGACGCGGGGGAGGTGACGTTCGTCGAGGCCTGGTCCGATCAGGCCGCGCTCTTGCCGTGGGACGTCGAGGCGGATCCGTGGGCGGAAGGTGAGGGGATCGGGCGTTTGTCGACGCGGGTTCCGGGGCTGGGCACCGAGGCTGGCCGCATCGACCCCACCGGTGAAGAAATGACGAGGGCGGGCGAAACCGACGCCGAGGTCGCGGACTTCGCGGCACGAACCCAGGACTTCTGGGGCTATTGGTCGGAGGCGTACGACGCCGCGGGGGACGACATGTTCGCCCGGGGGTGCGGTTGGTGATTCAAACCCCCTGAAGGCAAAGGATGCGGGCGATGCTGGCGGCCTATCCGCCATCGTCAGGCGAGGTCTGCTCAGCATCGCGCTTCGCCTCCAGCGGGTTCGCTACCTTCGCTCCCTACCGGCACGCCCCCAGCTCAAAAAGGTCCATCCACTCCCCGCGATACCGCTGGCGCCGCACGAGTCTCGCGCCGGACCCCAACGCGGCCCGCGCCTCGGGAAACGCCGCGAACGCCTCGCTGAGCACGGTGTACGCGGTCGGCGCGATGCCCCCAAACTCCGCGACAAACCGCCGTAACAGCGCGAAGTCCTCCCCGCCTGAGAAGGCGCGCCCCAGCGGCAGCCCGCCCCCGTTCCCCGGCCAGAACGGCAGGTTCGCCACCACGACGTCGAAGCGCTCACCCGCTACCGGCGCGAACAGGTCACCCTCGCGCACATCCACCATCACGCCGGTCAACGCGGCATTGAGCCTTGCGTTCCTCACCGCCGCTGGGTCGATGTCCGACGCCGTCACCCGCGCCTCCGCCCGCGCCAACGCGCAGGCCACCACGCCCGACCCGGTGCCGATCTCCAACCAGCGCTCCCCGGGCCGCACCCACCCAGGCAGCTCCCCGGCGAGCCACGCGCCCACCTTCGTGAGCACCGGATCGAACACCCCCGGCAACACGACGATCGCCTGGCCTCCGACGTTATGCAGATGCGCTCGGGCGGCGTGCCACCGCGCGAATGGGACCACGAGCGGGCGGGGGAGCCGGAGCACGCTCAGCTCCGCTTGGCCGGCGGCAGCTCCAGCCGAACGGGCGCCCCCTCCGCCAACGCACCCGCGGATACATGCCAACGCATCCCACCTGCATCGAGCATCACCAGCCTCGGGTGGGGGCCCGGTTCAATGCCCAAGAAACACCCTTCTGCGGCCAGCTCCCGGCTTGCACACCGCGCCAGCGCCCCGGGGTCCGCTCGCAGCACCAGCGCCCCCTGCTCCGTGCATACGTATACGCGGATGGGCTCAAACCCGACCCGCAGTCCGTCCCCATCGGCCGTAACCGGCCCCACCCGGACCGCCTCCAGCCACCGGGTCGTCTCCGGGTCTACGAACGGCGGAATCGCTGGTTTGCCGAAGGAAGGGAGCGACAGCACCCCGAGCGCGGCGCCAAGCGCGAGGTACACCGCGGCCGCCGCCCCGACCGCGAGCAACACATGCACCCGCGACGCCAGCGCCCACGCCACAGCCCCCATCGCCGTCACCGCGACCGCGATACGCGCGTGATACATCCACAGGCCACGCCCGGCGAGAAGCAGCCGTAGACCTGCAAAAAGACCGACACATTCGAGGCTGACGGTGATGGCGTGCGAGAGGGGAAGCGCCGTCGCGCCGAGCCCGAGCCCGAGCGTGAGGAGCAGCACCACCGGCACCTTCGCCGCCATCGCTGCGAGGCTGAGCCACATCGGCCAACGGGGCTGGTTCGTGGCGTAGAACACCGGCACCAGCATCCGGTGCAGGCAGATGCCATAGCAGGCGAGGGCGTACATCTGGAGCATCGACGCCGTGCCGACGGTATCGGCGTGGTCGAACGCGCCGCGCTCGTACACCAGCGCCACGATCGGCTCCGCCAGCACGCCGAGGCCGACGGCGGCGGGAATGACGAGAAAGGCGTGCGTTCGGAGCGTCCGGTTGAGCGAGTCCCCCGCCGCCGCGTGGTCGCCGCGGGCCAACTGCCCGGAGAGCATCGGCAACATCGCGGTAACGAGGCTGCCGGCCACGAGGGCGAGCGGGAGTTGCACCAGGCGGAAGCTCCCCAACAACCATGTCAGCACCCCGTCCCCGAAGCGGCTGGCCCACTGGCTCTCTACGAGCAGGTTGAACTGCACCGTTACGACGCCGACGAACGCGGTGGCGAAGAAGACGAGCAGCTTCTTGAGCGCGGGGTGCCCGTGGAACGTGGGGCGGAACCGGAACCCCTCGCGCCAGAGCGGAGGCACACAGAGAAGCACCTGTACGAAGCCGGACAAGGTCGTGGCGCCAGCTACGCCCACGATCGCCGGCAGCCCGGTGGTCCGTTCGAAGGCGTTCGCGCCGACACACGCCGCGATCACCCCGAAGTTCAGCACGTTCTGCGCCATCGCCGGCACGAAGAAACGCCCTCGCACGTTGAGGAGCCCGCCGAAAAAGGCCGCCAGGGACAGGCCGGCCAGGAACGGGGCCAGCCAGCGGGTGAGCGTGGTGGCGAGGGCGAACTTGGCCGGATCGGCCGTAAACCCGTCCGCCACCAGCCGCACCCAGAGCTCAGCGCCGAGCCAGAACATGGCTGTTGCGAGGCCGAGAAACAGCAGCAATACGCCCAGCACCGCGCTCGCCAGGCGCCAGGCCGCGTCGATTCCCTCCTTCGTGGTCGTTTCGGCGAACGCGGGCACCACCACGTTCTGGAGGGAGCCTTCCGCGGTGAGCTCCCTGAGGAGCTGGGGCACCCGAAGCGCGGCGTTATAGGCGTCGCTTTCCTTTCCGGCGCCGAACATTGCGGCGAAGATGACGTCGCGCGCCAAGCCCGACACCCGCCCGAGCAGGTTGGCGGCTCCGACGGAGAGGGCGGCGCGGCGGTTCACCGGCCGCGGGTAACCGTTCAGGCGAGGTCGAGGCCCGCGCCGCGGAGAAACGCCCCGCACTCGGCGAGCGCGGCGTCATCCCGGCTCTCCAACGTCACGATCACCACCATCGGCGTTTCCTCCAGACGCGGGTAGCTGCCGATCGCCACGGCTGGCCAACGTCCGGCCGCTGCCGTCAGCGCGTCGGCGATCTCGGGCTCCGTACGCAAGGTGACCAGCCGCGCGGTCGAGACCGGCACTCCAGCGAAACGATGGGCCACCTTGTCGAACTTCAGCTTCAACAACGAAGGCACGCCGGGGAAGATGCACACATTGCGCATCACGGTCAGGGGGTAGATCACGTCCCCATCCCACCAGAGCTCGGCCCCCTCGGGCACCAGTGCCATCCGCAGCGCCGCGGTGTTGCAGCGCTCCCCCAGCCTGCGTTGGAGGATCGACACCAGCACCGGGTGGTGCGCCACGCCCGCCCCGAACGCTGCGGCCACGCCCTCAAAGGTCACATCGTCGTGGGTCGGCCCCACCCCGCCCGTCGTGAACACCCAGTCAAACCTTGATGACTGCATGGCTACTTCTTCGGCGATCGCCTCCACCGTGTCAATAACGATGGCGACGCGCTGCAGGTCGCACCCGAGGGTTCGGAGGCGCTGCACCAGCCAGGGCGTGTTCTCGTCGGCGAACTTCCCGGTAAGGAGCTCATTGCCGATGATGACGATCCCCGCTGTAGGCATGTTCGCCCACTATGCTACCTTGGGCTCGTGATCGACGAATCGACCCCCAAGGGGCGGGAAGCGCTGCACGTCACCCTTCGGGTCAACGACCGCCCGGTCGGGGACGCGGTCATCGAGCCCGGTCAGTCGATGAACGAGGGGCCGGTGCACGTCACCGCGGGGCGTACGAAGGGCACAATCGTGCTGCGCGATGCCACGGGGGAGCGGCCTGTCGGTCGCGAGTCGGTGCAGCTCCGGGAGGGGCGGGTCGACATCAAAGCCAGCCTCGTTCGCAGGTTTCGGCTGGCTCGCTTCATCTTCGAGGAGGCCAATCTCGTCTTCCCCTTGGTCATGGCTGCGGTCACCGTGCTCGGCCTGCAGATCATGCTGCTGTTGTCGATTCTCAGCGCGTTGTTCGCCGGAGGTGGCCCCCCGCCGCCGCCCGAGCCTTCGCCCGAGTACCTCACGCGCCTGCTCAACGGGGACTACGCGGGGAAGGAGCAGGGGGTGGTGGCGCTCAAGGGCGAGCGGCCCACGGGAACAACCGAGGTGGAGAGCTTCTACCTGCCCTCCGGCAGCGCCGGGCCGATTACGAAGGCCGGTGGGGGGCGTCGGGTGGGCGCGAAACGGCGGGGCGACGACGCGCGCTCGCAGAAGGGCGAGGCCGCGTCGATCAAGATCGAGGAGCTGGGAAAGACGGAAAACCTCGTTCCTCAGGACCAGCCCGACGAGCCGAGCATCGACGATCTGGCCGATCCGCTCGCGACGCCGGACGGGCAACAGGCCGAGCACCTCGAGGCGGTGGAGGTCGAGGAAGGCTGGGGGCTCACTGACTGGTACGACACGGAGGATGCCCGGAAGGACCGGCAGGAGATCACGGAGGCCATCGACATCAGCAACCAGTTGTTGAAGCTCGACCCCGACAATCTCTATGGCCTCTCGATCAAGGCCTACTATCAGTACCTCGCGATGGACTTCGAAGGCGCCGAGCTCACCTACGACCACATGCTGAAGATCGATGGCACGGGCGGCGCACAGTGGAACAACCTCGCCCTCGTGTACAAACGCCGGGGCGACTACCAGAAGGAAGAGGAGCTCTACCGCACCGCGCTGATGCTCGATCCGAACGAGCCGAACACGAAGATCAACCTCGCGCTCTGCTACGGCCACCAGGGGCGCTTCGACGAGGCGCTGGAGGTGATGCGGCAGATGGAAGTCGAGATCCCGGACGATCCGTATGCCGACCTGCACCGGGCCAAGATCTACGCGCTGATGGGCAACGAGGCGGAATCGTACAAGTTCCTCGAAAAGTCGCTCAAGACCATGCGAAAGCTCGACACGCTGCACAACATCGAGTTCCAGCAGGACATCCGGGTGGACCCAGCGTTCAAGACCATGCGCGAAGCCAAGCGATTCAAGGCGCTGCTCGTGCGGTATTATGGAAAACGCGAGGGCGGTTGGTGGGATCTGGAGAGCTCGGGGGCGGCCCCGATGCCGGGGGTGGAGGGGGTGCCGGCGGAGGCGGCGCCGGCGACCCCAGCCGCCCCCGAAGTGAGCGTGCCGCGGCCTGTGGCGCCGGCGCCGCTCGATGTGGTCCCGCCGGGATAAGCCCCGCGCATGCGCACTGCGGTGTTCGCTGGCACCTTCGACCCGATCACCCTCGGCCACGTCGATGTGGTCCGGCGCGGGCTCGCGTTGTTCGACGAGGTGGTGGTCTCCATCGGCCACAACCCCGCCAAGTCGCGCACGCTATCGTTGGAAACAAGGGTTCAACTTGTCGAAGCGGCCTGCGCCAGCCTCGGGAATGTGCGGGTCGATACCTACGAGGGGCTCACCGTTGAGCACGCCCGGAAGCTCGGCGCCGCGGCGATCCTCCGCGGCCTGCGGGATGCGACGGATCTCGGCTTCGAGGCCCCGATCGCCCACGCGAACCGCGGCATGGCGCCGGCGATCGAAACCGTGTTCGTGCTCACAGACCCGGCGCTGGCCTTCGTGTCCAGCTCGCTGATGCGGGAGATCGTGGCGGCGGGCGGGGATGCGTCGCGGTGGCTCCCGCCGGCCTCCTGGGCGGCGCTTCGCGCGGCGCTGCGCCCGTGAAGGACGAGCGCTCGCTGTGGGAGCGGGTCATCGACCGCGAGCTGTTGTTGTCAGCGTTCTCGCACGATGTTCGCGGTCCCGTCACCGCGCTCAGCGGCTATGCGGAGCTGGAGGGGGTGCCGGAGCGCTCCCCGCTGAGGCTAGTACCTCGTCTCAGGGATCATGACTGGTTGATTTGCGGGTAGGCGCGCCCGAGTTTGGCTCGTGCGTCCTCTGCCGAGAATAGCCACCGGATGGTTGCGCGCTCTTCGTTCCGGCGGGTTTCCC
>BJHF01000091.1 GCA_014191855.1 Deltaproteobacteria bacterium | reverse complement strand
GGGTGAGATCCTGGATCACCCGGCTTTCGTCCGCTTCCGCCGCTTCGACCGAGGCAAGCGCGGCGTCACGATCTGCGGCGATGGCGCCCCCCGCGTACAGGGGGGTTGCCGAAGCAAGACCGACGCCGGCGCTGGTGCCAAAGCCCGAGTCCCCCGCGACGCTCGCCCCCGCCGAGGCGGAAGCGCTGAAGCTCGGCAGGCCAGCGAGCCGCCTTCGCGCCAGGGTGCTCTCTGCGGCGCGACGGGCGATCGCCGCCTCCTTCGCGTCCACTCCATCCCGAGTCGCGAGCTTCAACGCGGCGTCGAGGTCGATCGGGTTCGCGAGGGCAACACCAAGGAAGAGCAAGATCATGAGGGCCTCACTGATACCGCAGCGCGTCGATGGGATCGAGCGCGGCGGCGCGCCGGGCTGGGTACCAGCCGAAGAAGATGCCGACGCCGACGGAGAACGCGAGCGCCACGCCGAGGCTGTCCGCCGTGATCTCGGTAGCCCAGTTGGTGTACGCCCCGACGATCTTCGTCACGACGATGCCGAGCGCCGCGCCGAGCACGCCGCCGAGGCCGGAGAGCACTGTGGCCTCGACGAGAAACTGCAGCAACACATCGCGACGTCTCGCCCCAAGTGCGCGACGAATCCCGATCTCCCGCGTGCGCTCGGTGACGGACACAAGCATGATGTTCATGATTCCGATACCTCCGACGATAAGCGAGACGCTCGCCACCACGAGCAGCAGCGTCGTCATCACCTCGGTTGCCCCCCGCGCGGTGGCGGCGATCTGGCTCTGGTCGCGGATGGTGAAGTCGTCCTCGGCGCGGGCGGCGAGGCCGTGCGATTCACGCAGGATCGCCCGCACTTCTTTCATCGCGTCCGGGATGGCGGCTTCGACCGGCGTGCTCAGGAGGATCTGGGCGATGTAGCTGCGACCCGCGAACCGGGCGCGCACCGTGGTGTACGGGATCAACGCGACGTCGTCCTGGTCGTTGCCGTCCGCCGTCGGCCCCTTCGGCGAGAGCACGCCCACCACCTCAAGGGGGATGTTGCGGAGCCGGATGGTCTTCCCCACCGGGTCTTCGTCCCCAAACAGCATGTCTACCGGCGTTTTCCCGAGCACCACGAGCTTGCGGTTGCCCCGCATGTCGGTCTCTTCGAGCCCCCGCCCCGAGGCGACCTTCCAGCCGCGAATCGTGAAGTACGAGGTGTCGACGCCGTAGGCCTGCGTTCGCCAGTTGTTGTTGCCGGCCACCACCATGCCCATCGTCTGGATGACCGGGCTCAAAAGCGCGATCTCCTGCGACTCCCGGGTGATCCGGGTCACGTCGTCCAGAGTGAGGCTGTCCATGCTGTTGGCGCCGCCGCTCACGCCCGTCTTGCTCTGTGAACCTGGGGTTACAACGACGAGGTTCGTGCCGAGGCTGGCGATCTTCGCGGTCACCTCGGCTTCGGCGCCGCGCCCAATCGCCACCATGACGACCACCGAAGCCACGCCGATCACGACGCCGAGCATCGTGAGCAACGACCGCGCCGCGTGTCGCCGGATGCTGTCCAGCGCGACGCTCGTGAGCCGCCGGAGCGTCATGCTTCCCGCTCCGTATCGATCCGAGCCAGGTCTGAGGCTGCGTTTCGTGACACAACTGAAATGTCTCGTACGATTCGCCCGTCGCGAAGGGTGATCGCACGATCGCAGTAGTCGGCGACATCGTGCTCGTGCGTGACGATGAGCATGGTCACGCCCTGCGCGTGCAGCCCCTGCAACAGCGCCATCACGTCGATCGTCGTGCGAGAATCCAGGTTCCCCGTCGGCTCATCGGCGAGCAACAGCGCGGGTTCGGTGACGAGCGCCCGCGCGACGGCAACGCGCTGTTGTTGGCCGCCGGAGAGCTCATTCGGCTGGTGGTGCAGCCGGTGGCCCAGGCCGACGCGCTCCAAGGCGGCGCGGGCCCGGGCCTCGGGATCCGCAAAACGATGGTGCCGGTCGTAGAGCATCGGCAGCATCACCTGCTCCAACGCCGATGTGCGGGCGAGCAGGTTGAACCCCTGGAACACGAAGCCGAGGCGCGCGTTTCGAAGGTCGGCGAGCGCATCGTCGTCGAGCCCTTCCACGGCCACCCCGTCGAGGCGGTAGCTGCCTGAAGTGGGCCGATCGAGGCAGCCCAGCAGGTTCAGCAGCGAGGACTTTCCGGACCCGGAGGTGCCCATGATCGCCACCATCTCGCCCCGCTTCACTACCAGATCCACCCCTTCGAGCGCGACGATTTCGCCGTCCACCACCGGGAATGTCCGGCGCAGGCCACGGATCTCCACGACCGGCGCAGCACCCATCAGAAGCCGCCGGGCTTGCCGGGGCCGCCGCTGCCCTTCGCGGAGAACGGGCTGCCGGTCTTGGCGTCGGCGCTGCGGTCTACGCCCAGGACGACCTCGGTGTCGGCCACGAGTCCCTCCGCGCTCACTTCGGTGCACTCGGAGCCGCGAATGCCTGTCTTGACCACGATCGCGCGGAGCGCCGCGTTGTCCGGCGTCCAGAGCACACCAGACGTAGCCTCGCCGCCCCTTTTACGGCCGCCCCCGCCGCCTCTCCCACCGCCGCCCCAACCGCCCCCGCTGGCTGAGCCGCCACCACCCGCCGGCGCGGCCTCCGCCGCGGCCATCGACCCCTCCGGAACCTCACCCACCGTCAGCGTTCCCGCGTCGGGTTTGAAGCGGAGCGCGGCGTTGGGAGCACACAACACGCCGATCGCCTCTGAGACGATGAACTCCACGGTGGCGGTCATGCTCGGGAAAAGGGCCCCGTCCGCGTTGTCCACCGCGATCACGGTGGTGTAGGTGACGACGCCCTGCTCCAGCTTCGCGTCCATCCGCACCTGGCGTACGGTACCCACGAACGTGCGCTCGGGCCAGGCCTGCACCGTAAACTTTGCCGTTTGACCTTCGTGAACCAGCCCGACATCGGACTCATCCACGTTGGCGAGGATGATCATGTGCGTGAGGTCTTTCGCCAACGAGAACAGCGTCGGCGCCGAGAAGCCGGCGTTCACCGTTTGCCCGAGGGTGACGCTGCGCTTGATGATCGTGCCATCCACCGGCGCGGTGATCGTGGCGTAATCGAGGTTTCTCCGGGTGCGATCGACGGCCACCTTGGCGGTGCGCACCTGGGCGTCGGCCACCGCGGCGTTGGCCTTCGAGACCTCCAACTCCTGGTCGGTGGCGGCCTGCTTGTCGTGGAGCGCCGAGATTCGTCGCAGCTCCAGCTCCACCTGCCCCTGGTGGGCGGAAGCCTCGGCAAGCCGGGCGTTTGCGGCGGCGACATCCGCTTCGAGCAAGGTGGGATCGATGCGCGCGAGCACCTGCCCAGCCTTGACCTTGTCGTTGAAGTCCACCAGGAGCTCCGCCACGATCCCGCTCACCTGCGTACCCACGTCGATGCTCGGGTCGGCGGTGAGCGCTCCGGTGGACGAGACGACCTTCTGCACGTCCCGCTGGGTAACCGGCGATGTTTTCCAGTTTGGTGGAGGCGGAGCGCGCTGAGACCAGAGAAGCCAGCCACCGCCCGCGCACGCGCCCAGGGCGGCGAGGGCGGCGAGGCCGAGCGTGCGGAGCTTCATCGGGGTTGGGGGCTAACCGGGTGGGGGCGATCGGCGGGGCCTGGTGGCAAGGTCAGGCTGGCTTGCGGCCGATCGCGGCGCCGCCGGGGAGCGCTACCGCAACAGCAGGAGCGACATCATCTCCCGAGGCCCGGGTGCGGCGGTCTCGGGATCGTCGACCAGATCGGTCAAGATCGCCGTAAGCGCGCGTTGACGTTGCACAAGCACGCGCGCCATCGCGAGCACGATCCGTGCGGCTACGGAGCCTTCGTCCTTCATCATCGCCCGGAAGGCTCCCAACGGGAGCCGCGCAAGGGTGGTCTCCCCCACCGCCGTGGCGGTGGCCAACCGCGGTGCATCGTCAATCAACCCCATCTCCCCGAAGCCCTCGCCGGACTCCAGTTGGGCCAGGTCGTGATCGAGGCCGCCTACGCCGCTCTTCACGATGGCAACCTCCCCCTCGACGATCACGTACCACCCATCGCACGGCTGGCCCTCGGCGAAGATCTCGTCGTCGTCCTCGAACTCCAAAACCTCCATCCGCGCCGCGACGGACTGCGTTTCCGCGAGGGAGAGGTCCTTGAACAGCGTCTGGTGCGAGAGGAAGGTGGAGAGCTGGTGGGGCCTCATCGACGGTCCGGGCGAGCGGTCATGTATCCCCTGGCGGGCTCTCCGCCCTCGTTCGCGTCACCGGGTGCCCGCTTCGCCGAAGTACGCTCGGCACCAGTCGTGTTCATGGTGATCGAGCAAGCCCGGCGCGGGAACGAAGGTTGGGTCGACCAAGCGGTGGAGCCGCCCGATCGAGCGAAAATCACGTTGGGCTACGACCGGGTAGCCGTGCTCGTGCAGCAGCGCGGCCGCCACGCCCAGGCCCCTCTGGTGTTTGCGGACAGCCACCAACCGACACCCGTCGGAGATCACCTGCGTGCCGCATGCGGCGCTGGAGTCTGTGAGCACACACACCTCGACGGCGTGCCGCCGGGCATGAGCGAGCATCGCAGCGGCCCCGGCGAGCATCTTCTCTGTGAGATCGGTCCCGTGCTCGTCGAGCACCCTGGCCCTGCCGGCCAGCACCGCTCGCCCATCGCCGCCGTGGATGTCGGGCATGGTTCGCGGTGTGCCGAGCGCGAAATCCTCGGGGCAGAAGGTGAACATCCGGACCGTGGGCAGAGAAACCCAATCCCGCAGCACGGCGCCGAGGCCGTAGTCGGTTCCGTCGACGCCGCACGGCTGCCCCGCCAGGCAGCCGCTGAAGAGGATGCGCAGCGGATCGTCGGGCGTCGGGACGCGTAGCTGGTCGAAGCCGTCGGGTTCGTGGGCGAGCAACATCGGGGGCCAGCGTGCGCCGGCTGTTCGCCTCGGTCAAGACCCTCGTCGGGCAGGGACCTCGAAGTACGAGGGATCACGCCATTCTCTCGCCCGAATCACCCGCGCGTGAACGCCGAGGATCGGCTCCTCCTCGGTTCGGTCGAGCGCGCCGCCGCCCCACCGCGAAACGCCAAAGATGCCGCGCAAGGAAGCCCCGCCCGGCGGGGTGAAGGTGAGGTCGTAGTAGAACGTGAAGTCGAACGCCCCTTCGTCGGGCCGTTCGAGCAGGACTGCCGCGCGGGCCCCCACCTCAACCGCGGAGGAGCTTGGCATCAGGTCCGAAAGCGTGTCGTCGTCGCTGGCAAATCCGCCGGTCGTAAGGGTGGCCGCGATGGGCTCGGTTCCGTGATTCACAAGGTAGATCGCGTACTCATACCGTGGGTACTCCTTCGGCGGCGTGCTCATACGGCGGGGGTAGGTGCCCCGCTCCGGCACAACCGGAATCCGGGTGGACACGATGGCAATGACCAAGGGGACGGTGTCGGACATGGCGCTTTCTCCACTGCGGTTACGGTCGCGGCGGCCGTGCGGTAAGGAGCTGGCCCTCACTCCAGCTCCAACACGCCGTGCTCCGCCGCCCAGGCAAGGCGGCCTTCGGCGTCTTCACCCGGAGAAAACTGGAGAACGAGGCGAACCGCCCAGCGCCGCCGTCGGCCGGCGTCGAACGGGGCAGGCCCGTCGAAGCGCGCCTCCGTGAAGCCGTGGGCGCGCCACGACTCTGCCCCGTTCGTCTCGAACCACTCCAAGGCCACGGCTTCGCGGCGACGCGCTGCCCTAGCCCCGAAGCCATGGGGCAGCACGAGGTACACATAGATCCGACCCCGCCCGTCTCCACCGATGCAGCCGAGATCGCGGCGATCGGCGGCGGCGAGGCTGATGCCCCACGGCGTGAGCTGGGTGACGTGGACGCCGGGTGGGAGTCGGCTCGCAAACGCCGTCATCGCGCCCAAGTCGCCGAAGCTGCGCTCCCACAGGAAGTCGTCGGCCGACACTTCCGTTTGGAGGCGCGCGACGGCGTGCACGAATGCGGCCGCTGCCGCAGGATTCCCGACAGATCGCGACCAGATCGCGAGATAGGCGTTCGGGGCCGCTTCGGGAGCGGGCCAGGGTTCGGGCGTGAATCCCTCAGCGCGGAGGCCGGGGGCCACCTCCGTGTCATGGATGGCGCGCAACACATGCGGGAGGGCGCGCTCGCCAGTGCCACGAATCTGCACCGGAACGCGGATTCTCCAGGACCACGGCTCGCTTCGCGGCGGTGTGACCAAAACCCATGTGAAGCCGGCGCCGATGGAGAGCGAGAGTTCGTGGGGCTGGAAGATTCCCTCGAAGGCCTCGAAGCCCGGCTGGGTCTGCCCGTGCGAGAAGCCGTGTACGGTGGCACCTGCGGCGGCGAGGGCCTCCAACAGGACGATGTCGCCGCCGAACCGTACGAGATGATCGTGGAGACGATCCTCTGCCGTGGCCACGTCGGGCACGAGCTCAATGGCGCCGCAATCGGGGCAGGTCATCGGCGCCGCCGCGGGGGAATGCTCGGGAAAGCTGGGGAAGACTCGTAGACAAAGGCGGCAGTACATGGGCAACTCCGGTGCCCACCGCAGGGGCGGCTGGCCCTTGCGTTACGTCGGCGCCGAGCCGGGAGAAACCCCCAATCTGCGGAGAGCGTCGCCTCGAGCTGGGAGAGCGATCCCGTCCAGCCCGCCGTCATTCCGGATCGCGCCGTCCTCCTGGGGGCTCGGCCTCGCGACGGCTGCGGTCGGCGCGCTCCTCCAGGCGGCGGAGGAGCACGGAATCAGACGGGTTGAGGCGCACACCTGGGAGGGAAACGCGGCCTCGGGGCGGGTGCTGGATCGAAGTGGCTTTGCGCGCGAAGCGTGGCTACCGGCGTTTCGCGGCGCCCAGCAAGCGATGTCGCGTTGGGGCTGCTCGCTGGCGCCCGTTCGTCGCCCATGCCGCGGCGTCGCCCCCCTCACCAAACCCCAGGCACCAACCTCCACCGCACCTGCTCGCGATACTTTTGATACATCTCATCCTCCCCCAGCAGCCGCTCCTCGGCCATCAGCCGGGGCACCTGACACATCCAACAGATTGTGTAGAGTATCAGGTTGATCGCTGATGGATTCATTCCTGCCACCGCGAGATGTGTCAGCAGGTAGCCGAGATACATCGGATGTCTCACGTATCGGTAGGGGCCGCCGGCCACCAGCTCCCGTCGGGCCGCCACGAGCCCGAAGTTGCGCCCCAGCCACAGCTTGGCCGCCACCTGCGTGACGAAACCGAGGAGCCACACCACCGTGACGATGCGGATGGGGAGGTGCCCCTCGCCGAGCCCGCCGGTCACGAGCAGTGGAAGGCTCGTGCCTGCGAACGCGAGGAACCAGTCGCCGAGCCGGTGGCTGATGGCGACCGCGGGGCGCCGGATCAGCGTGAACACGACGATCATGCCTTCGCTGATGAGCTGGAAGGAGCCGAACTCAAGGGTGTCGGCGCTCACAATCCGCCACAACAACCAGCCGTAGAGGCCGAACACCGCGGCACGCTCCAGGGCATCGACCATTCGGGGGCTCACACGGACTCCTGCCAAGCGCTCGAAGGGTAGCCTGCACGGGGCACCCGAGGGGCCCGGCCGGGCTACAATCCCAGCGCTCCGGAGCACTCCATGGCACGACAGAACCACGCCCGCCTCACCCACCCGCTGGTTCGCGAAGGCGGGGCGCTCCGCCGGGCCTCCTGGGATGAAGCCCTGGGGGTGGCGGCCACCGGAATCCAGCGCGCGGTCGCCGCCCACGGGCCCACGACCTTTGGCATCTTCAGTTGTAGCAAAGCGACGAATGAGATGAACTACTTCGCGCAGAAGTTCATCCGGGCGACGGTGGGCTCGAACAACATCGACTCGTGTAATCGAACGTGACACGCGCCTAGCGTCGTCGGTCTGGCGACGGTCTTCGGTGCAGGCGGCGGAACCTCCTCGTACAGCGACGTGGAGGAGACGGATGTCATTGTCTTGTGGGGGAGCAACGCCCGGGATGCTCACCCGATCTTCTTCCATCACGTGCTCAAGGGCATTCGGAACGGCGCCAAGCTGTTCGTCATCGATCCCCGGCGTACGAGCACGGCGGATTGGGCGGACAGCCACTTGCGGCTGCGGGTTGGCACCGACATCGAGCTGGCGCTGGCGGTAGCCCGGGAGATCATCCACGCCGGGCTCACGCACGACGCCTTCCTCGCGAACGCGACGGAGGGATACGAAGCCTTCAAGGCGCATGTCGAGCCGTGGACGTTGGAGCGCGGGGAGGCCACGACGGGCGTGCCCGCCGCGCTCATCCGGGGGTTGGCTCACGCCTACGCCCGCGCCGATCGTGCGCAATTGTGCTGGACCCTCGGCATCACCGAGCACCACAACGCGGTGGACAACGTGCTTTCGCTCATCCACCTCGGCCTGCTCACGGGCCATGTGGGGAGGCCGGGCTCGGGGATCAACCCGCTTCGCGGCCAGAACAACGTGCAGGGCGGCGGCGACATGGGTGCCTTGCCGCACAAGCTCCCGGGGTTTCAGGACGTCGAAGACGACGTGGTGCGCGCCCGGTACGATGCCTTGTGGGGCCGCCCGGTCCCGCCCAAAAAGGGCTGGCACCTCACCGAGATGTTCGAGGCGATGCGCCGAAACGAGCTGCGCGCGTTGTACGTGATCGGCGAGAACCCGGCGCAGTCGGAGGCGGACGCGGGGCACATCAAGGGGCTGCTCACGTCGCGAGACATCCTCATTGTGCAGGACATGTTCATGACGCGCACCGCGGAGCTGGCGGACGTCGTGTTCCCGGGCTCGGCGGCCTGGGTGGAAACGGATGGGACGGTCACTAACTCCGAGCGGCGCGTACAACGCTGTCGGAAGGCGCTTGATCCTCCGGGCGAAGCGCGGGACGACGTGTGGATCCTCGCCGAGCTGAGCAAGCGCCTGGGCCACGACATGGGAAACCCCACGCCCGAGCAGCTCTGGGATGAGCTGCGACTGCTCTCGCCGATGCACGGGGGCATGAGCTGGGCGCGCCTGGAAGCGATGGACGGGATTCAGTGGCCTTGCCCGACCGAAGACCACCCGGGAACCCGATTTTTACACGAGCGGCTTTGGGCACAGCCCCGCGGCGGGCGGGCGGCGCCGTTCACGCTCGTGGATCCCGATCCGCCCGTTGACCAGCTCACCGACGAGTACCCGATCCGACTCACGACCGGGCGCCGGCTGGACGAATACAACACCGGCGTGCAGACGAGCCAGTACAAGAACCCGCTTCGGAAGCGCGAAACGATCGACCTCGCCCCGGCAGACTGCGCCCGCCTCGGCATCGAGGAGGGCGCCACGGTAACGGTTACCAGCCGCCGCGCGGCCGTGCGGGTGACCGCCCGCATCGATCCCGGGCTACACGCCGGGCTCGCGTTCATGACCTACCACGACGCCGACGACGTAGACACCAACCTCCTCACCATCGAAGCCACCGATCCGAAGGCCGGAACTGCGGAGTTCAAGGCGACGGCCATCCGTGTGGAGCGAGACCGACCCCATGGACCTGCATCCGATCTCCACGCCGCCCACGCCTGAAGAGGTCGCGGCGGTGAACGCCGTGCTTGGGGTGGACTGCGCTCCCGATGAGCCAAGCGGCCTGCGCGACGCCGAGGCGCGCCGGCACCTGCTGCTGCCGGTGCTTCATGCGTTGCAGGCGCGGGTCGGCTGGGTTTCACCGGGAGGGCTGGGCGAGGCGTGCCGGAGGCTGCTCGTACCGCCGGCGGAGGCGTACGGGGTGGCGAGCTTCTACTCCTTGTTCGCCACGTCTCCCCGGCCGCAAACGGTAGTGCATGTGTGCGAGGACGTGGCGTGTGCGCTGGGCGGTGCGGAGGCGCTGTGCGCAGCCGCGGAGGCCCGACTCGGTCCGGCAGGTACGCCGCGGGACGGTGCAATGTGGGTGCGCTCGCCGTGCCTTGGCCTTTGCGAGCGCGCGCCGGCGGCGATGGTGACGAAGGCAGGGGAGACGCCGCTTACGGCGTCGTGGGGCAACGCAACGGTGGACGAGCTGGTGGCGGCGGCCAGGGCGGGAGCGGGGCCCGAGCGGGCGGAAGCGGCGCCGGCGATTCCGGGCGTTTCGCTGCGGCTGCTTCGTCGGGTTGGCGTCGTGGACCCGGGGAGCCTGGGCGCCTACCGCGCGGCGGGCGGGTACGAAGCGCTGCGTCGGGCAATGGAGATGGGCCCGAACGCCGTGATCCGCGAGGTCACGGAGTCGAAGCTGATGGGGCGCGGCGGGGCGGCGTTTCCGACGGGGCGGAAGTGGCAGGCCGTGGCGTCGCAGCCGGTGCGCCCCCATTGGCTGGTGTGCAACGCCGACGAGTCGGAGCCGGGCACGTTCAAGGACCGCGTACTCATGGAAGGCGATCCGTTCCGGCTCGTGGAGGCGATGACCATCGCCGCGTTCGCCGCGGCCTGTGAGCGCGGGATCCTGTATGTTCGAGGCGAGTACCCGCTGGCTACGGCGCGCCTGAAGCACGCCATCTCGCAGGCGGAAGCCCATGGGTTCCTGGGCGCCGACATCCTCGGGCGGGGCTTCAGCTTTCACCTGGAGCTACGGCAGGGGGCGGGTGCCTACATCTGCGGCGAAGAGACCGCGTTGTTCGCCTCGATCGAGGGGTTCCGTGGTGAGCCGCGCTCGAAGCCGCCGTTCCCGGTGGAGGTGGGCCTGTTCGGCAAGCCCACGCTGATCAACAACGTGGAGACGTTGTGCAACGTGCCAGACATCGTGCTGAACGGCGGTGCCGCGTTCGCGAAGGTCGGCACCGCGCAGTCCACGGGCACGCGACTCTTCTGTTTGTCCGGTCATGTTTCGCGGCCCGGCATCTACGAGGTGGCCTCGGGCACCACGCTTCGGGCGTTGATCGAGCTGGCCGGCGGGGTGGCCAACGGTCGGGCGCTGCGGGCCATCCTGCTCGGCGGCGCGGCCGGCACGTTCGTGGGCCCGGACGACCTCGACGTGCCGCTCACCTTCGAGGACACACGGCGGATCGGCGCAACGCTCGGGAGCGGCGTCGTTGTGTTGTTTGACGACACGGCCTCGTTGCTCCCGCACCTCCAGCGCATCGCGGGCTTCTTCCGGGATGAGAGCTGTGGGCAGTGTGTGCCCTGCCGCGTGGGCACGGTGCGCCAGGAAGAGCTGCTGGCCCGCATCTCCAACCGGCGCCCGCACGGCGATGTATCACGGGAGCAGGCGTTGTTCGCCGATCTGAGTCAGTGCATGAAGGACGCGAGCATCTGCGGCCTGGGTCAAACGGCCTCCTCCGCGATCGAGTCGGCGATGAAACGGTTCCCGGACTTGTGGGAGGGCGCATGATCCGCGCGGTCACGCTCACGGTGGACGGGCAGTCCATCGAGGTGCCGGAAGGCGCCACCCTCCTCGACGCCGCGACGGCGCTCGGGATTGATACACCCACCTTGTGTTGGGCGGCGAACCTTACGCCCGTGAACGTGTGCCGCATGTGCGTGGTCGAGCTGGAGGGCGCGCGCACGCTCGTGCCCTCTTGCGCGCGCAAAGCCGAAGAAGGCATGGTGATACATACCGATACACCACGGGTGCGCACGAGCCGGCGAATGGTGCTGGAGCTGCTCCAGTCATCGGTTGATACATCGACGGCGCCGGATCTCCTCGCCTATGCCAAGCGCTATGGCGCCGAGCCCGCGCGCTTCGGCCCTCACGGCCCGCCTGCGAACGCGAACGAGCGGGATGCCCACCATCCGGGGCATCACCACGTTCCAGCGGGCGCCGAGGCCGCGACGGTTCATCAGCCGCGTAAGGTGGACAACGAACTTTATATCCGTGATTATGGCAAATGTATCACATGCTACAAGTGTGTTGAGGCCTGCGGAACCGACGCGCAGAACACCTTCGCAATCGCCGTGGCGGGCCGGGGATTCGAGGCGCGCATCAGCACCGAGTACAACGTGGGCCTGCCGGATTCGGCGTGTGTGTACTGCGGCAACTGTATCAACGTGTGCCCGACGGGCGCGCTGATGTTCAAAAGCGAGGCCGACCTGCGCGACGCGGGCAAGTGGGACGAAGCGAAGCAGACCACGACCCGCACCATCTGCCCCTACTGCGGCGTGGGCTGCACCCTGGAGCTCACGGTGCAAGACAACCGGATCGTGCGGGTGATGTCGCCGCCGGAGGTGAGCGTTACCAACGGAAACCTCTGTATCAAGGGGCGGTTCGGGGTGACGTACGTAAGCGAGGGGGGCGGTTAGTCCGCGCCGATCTCGGCGCCCGCATCGCTCCAAACGTCCTCCTCGCCGCGCCGCAAGCGGAGCTGCCGCGCGGCGCCGTTACGCCAGGTTTCAAGTGTCAGCGCGTCGCCCGGCCAGATGGGTCGTGACAGGCGGCACCGCAGGCTGGCGATTGGGGCAGCTTCCGCGTTCGCCAGCGCCCGCTCCACGAGGGCGACACCACCGAGGCCGTGAAGGATCGGGCGCCCCTGCGTGAGCGCTGGCCACGCTGCGGCTGCATCCGGGTGAAGGTGGATGGGGTTGCGGTCGCCGAGGAGGCTGTACCGCTCGGCCGCGTCCCCGAGGATGTTCACCGGGAGCGTGCGGTCAGGCTGCCGGTCGGGGAGGGGGGACCGCGGGGAGCGGGGGGGGCGCTCGCCTCCGAACCCGCCGCGCCCGTGCAGGTAGAAGCCGAGGGTGGCCTCTGCGACAGGAGCCCCCGATGGGGTGGAAAACCCGACGTGAACCCGGAGGAGCGCCATCGGACCCAGATCCCAGGTGCCGAGGAGCGTCGCGTGCCCGTGGAGCTGCCCCCGAGGGGGAATCGGACCGTGACGACGCAGCGCCACCTCGCCCACCGTGGCCCCCTCCTGCGCCGCGTTCGCCATCGCGAGCACGCCGAGCGCGCCTTCGAAGGCCCAGGCGCCGATCACGGTGAGGCCGGGGCGTTCGGTCGCAGCGTCCGCGGGATCGGCGCCAGATGCGAGTGCTCCAAGGTGCACGTCCCCCTCGTCAAACTCCTTGATGAAGCTGAATTCAACCATTGACGTGCCGTACGATGCGCAACACCTGTTTCATGCGTCGCGCGGGTTGCTTCACGAAGGGGTTGCTCTCGTCCCACACGTAGCCGGCGAGCACCGAGGTGATCTGCTCGCGGATCGCCTGGTTCTGGTTGGGGGAGAACAGGATCTCAGGGAACTCGCCGGTGTACCAGCCGAGGACGAACGCGCGGAAGGTCTCCACGCCGCGCATGAGGTAAGCGCCGTACTCCTGCGCCCAATCCACGCGTTCGCCGCGCAGCTCACGATCCACCAGCTTCGCAGCGCGGTTTGCGCTCTCCAGCGCCAGGGTTACACCGGAGGAGAACACCGGATCGAGGAACTCGGTGGCGTTGCCGACAAGGGTGAAGCCAGGGCCGCAGAGCTGGCTGACCGCCGCTGAGTAGCCCTGGAGCGCGCGCGGCGCGAAGACCAGCTCCATGTCAGCGAGGCGCGCGCGGCAGTTGGGCTCCTCCAGGAGCGCCGCCCGGAAAATCTCCTCATCGGTCCCCGGCCAATTCGCGAAGAAGCTGGGCTCCGCCACGAGGCCCACCGAGGTGATGCCGTCGGAGAGCGGGATCAACCACACCCATGCGCCCTTCGGGTGGAGCACCACCCAGATGCGGTTGGCCAGGGCGCCCTCCGGGCGTGCGTCGTGGCGCACGTGGGCGAACAGCGACTTCCGTTCGGGCAGCGAGGAGGGGCGATCGAGGCCGAGGAGCCGGGGAAGCACGCGGCCGTAGCCGCTCGCGTCGATGATGTGGCGCGCGCGGAGCGTGTGCTCGCCGCTGGGCCCGTGGACCCGCAGCGACGGGGTGGGCGCGGTGGTGACCGCGGTGACCTCGTGGCCGTAGAACAGGGGGACACCGCGGTCCACAACGGCATTGGCCAGCGTAAGGTCGAAGTCGGCGCGGGGAACCTGCCACGTCCACGTCCAGCCGGGGGTGAACTGGTCGGCGAAGTCGATGTCGGCCTGCTCGCCGCCGCGCACGAACAGCGCGCCCCGTTTTACGAAGTAGTCCCTGGCTTTCACCGCGTCGAGCAGCCCCGCCTCGTCCAGCAGATCCATGCACCGCGCGAGCAGGCTCTCGCCGATCACGAAGCGCGGAAACGTCTCCCGCTCCACGATGCAGGTGCGCCACCCGCGATCGTGCAGGAGCGCCGCCGCGCTCGTGCCGGCGGGCCCCGCGCCGATGATCGCGACGTCCACCTCGGCGGGGAAGTTCTCGGGGTTGGAGGCGCGTACAGGCTGCTGCGTCATCGGCCGGTGAAGGGAGCGGGGCGATCTATTCCGCTTGACGCCTCGGCGCAGCGGGACTACATGCGCGGCCGAACGGGGTGTAGCTCAGCCTGGTAGAGCGCTTGGTTCGGGACCAAGAGGTCGCAGGTTCGATTCCTGTCACCCCGACCACACAGAATGAGAAAGTAGAACGCCCGCTTCTCGGAAAGGAGGAGTGGGCGTTCTTGCGTTTTGCGCCGGAGCGCCGATCACCAGTTCTTGAACCCCGGAGCGACGACGCCGCCCGGCCCGATTCGGCTCGACCACTCTTCCGCGCGGCCGTACCCGCCATAAGGGCAGGCCCACAGGGTCTCCGCGTCGCCGTCCCCATCGAAGTCGCGGAGCGCAACGGGCACGTTCTCGGTGCGGGCGGTGACCGCTCCGCTTTTGGAGATCCGGTACGAACGGTGCTGCCCGCTATCCGTCGTGCGAAAGTCGAACGGCTGTACCCACCACGTCGCGCCGTCGGTTCCGGCCACGCAGTGACCGGGCTCGATCATCGCCGGCTTGTCGCTGTCTATGGTTGTTGGAACCTGCCAGAGAGCGGACGCCCTCGCTACCGCCTCGGCGCGCGTACACGTCTGTTCGGGTAGCTCGTCGAACCACGACTCAGGAGGCCGGCGGGAGCTTCCAAACACGGGGGTCTCAGTGCCC
Organism: Deltaproteobacteria bacterium; assembly: GCA_014191855.1. GTDB lineage: Bacteria > Myxococcota_A > UBA796 > UBA796 > SXON01 > SXON01. Next base: position 10,538 of record BJHF01000091.1, on the reverse strand, counting down.
GAAAGCGGCTGGACGAGCACCGCGAGCGTGGTTTGGCAGACGCCACAGCCGCAGCAGTCACACTGGTTCGTTGCGTGCACATAGGCGGCTCGGAACAGCGCCGGCTCTGCCGGGCCCCCATCGGCGGGCAACGACCACCAGGGCGCGCGCTCGATCCGGGCGATCGAGGGCGGCACTGGCAGTTTATCTAGGTTGTACACGCCCATATCGAGCACGGCGCAACTGCCGAAGTGAAGGTCGCACGGGGACATCGTCACGTCCATGAGCGTGTCCCGCGCGGTGAGTTGGGCTCGCATAGCGGCGGCGAGGTGTGCCGGCGTCGGGAAGTACACCGCCTCGATCATCGCCCATGCGGCCGCTTCCACGGGCGTGATTACCCCGCGGCGTTTGGCCGCCAACTCCGCCTCGGTGAGCAGCGCGGCCCCCAGGTGTTCGTCACGCACGTAGCCAACGGCAAACTCGATGGTTCCGTAGGGCGAGATGACGAGCGCCCAGCCCTCCGCGCAATGTTGCGCGACGACGGCCAGCTTCACGCCGTACCCGAGCTGTTGGAGCACGGGGGCTTCCGTGGACGGCGCCCGTAGAAGCTGCGCGGCGTTGCTCACGACGAAGCGCGGCGCCTCGGGCGTGACCCGCTCGTTCTCGAACCGCCCCTGCCGCATGCGGGCCTGGGCGGCCGGAATGTCGCAGGTAAAGGGCGGAAGCGGAAGGGGGAGCGGCATCGAGGCTCCGTTAACCGGTGCCGCTCAGTCTTCCGCCCGCCCGTTCCTCGGCCCGATCTGCAGCTCGCTTCGCGTGGACGTGACCTTCTTCACGTACACCCCCGCCCCGAGCTGGTCGGCCAGGCCTTCGACGTGGGAGATGACGCCGACCTGGCGACCGGAGGCGCGCAGGCCCTCCAACACGCTGATCGCCACCTTGAGGGTTTCGGCGTCCAAGGTGCCGAAGCCTTCGTCGATGAACAGCGAGCCAATCTTGAGCCCTTTGGAAGCGATGGCGGCGAGCCCCAGCGCCAGCGCCAGCGAGGCGAGGAACGTCTCGCCGCCCGACAAGCTGGTGAGCGGCCGGACGTCGTCGGCGTTGTCGAGGTCGATCACCTGGAGCTCCAGATCGAGGTTGGGCACGCGCTGCAGGCGGTAGCGCGGCGCCAGCATCGCGAGCTGAACGTTCGCCTGCGCGACGAGGAGGTTGAGCGTGATCGACTGGGCGAACTTGGAGAAGACGCTTCCGTTGGCATCGCCGATCACCTCTCGCAGCCGGCTCCATCGGTGCACCACGGCGGTGAGACGATCCTTCTCGTCGCCGAACGTGGCTTGGCGGGCGCGTGCCTCGTCATCCGCACGGAGCGCTTGCTGCAGGCCGCCGATGTTGCGAGTCGCGCTGTCCGCTCGCTCCTGCGCTTCGGCTCGTTGGGCCTCGGCGATCTCGGGGGTCATCTCGGGGCGGCCGGCCGCGTCATGCACGCGGAGGTCCCCCTCGCGACTCTGAAGCGCGAGCCGGGCCTCGACCAGCACCCGGGTGAGCTCAGCCAACCGCACGCGTTCGGCCTTCACCGTGCGGGGATCGCGGGCGAGGCGCGCCTCCGCTTCGGGGAGCCCGAAGCCGATCCCCGCGAGGGCCTCGTCACGTGCGGCTACAAACGAGTCCGCTTCCGTGCGCAGGGAGCCCGCCGCGAGACGCGCCGCTTCGGCGCTGGCCGTGAGCGCTGCAGAGGTTTCTCCCGCCTTCTGGCTCGCTGCGTGCGCCTCCTTCGCCGCTTCGCCCGTGGCGCTCGCGGCCTCAGTGAGGCGCCGCTCCACGGCGTCCGCCGACTCACCGTTGAGCAGCGCCGCGCGTTCGCCCTGCTCGGTCGCGAGCAGCGCCCGCTGCGCCGTAGCGGTGGTCGCGGTGTCGGTCGCGGTGGCGCCGATCTCCGCCGTACGCTTCGTGAGCCCCGCGACTTCCACCTCGGCTTTTCCGATGCCCTCGTTCGCCCGATCACGCGTGGAGATGCGGCTGCGGAAGGAGGCGACATCGTCCTTGCGTTGGTCGCGGAAGCCGGTCGGGTCGGCGTGGAGCCTGGCCTCCCAGGCGGCCCACCCGGTGAACGAAGGGGCGAGCTCCCCCAGCGCGGCGTCTTGCCGCTCCGATTGGGCCGCCGCCGCCTCGACATTGCGTTGGAGCGCGAGGGCGGCCGCCTCCGCTGCGGCGTGCGCCTGCCGTTGGGCCACCTCGGCGGCCTCCTTCGCGGCCCGAGCCTCCCGCTCGACGCGCCGCGCTTCCGCCTCAGCGGCCCGCGCCAGTTTCGCCCGTTCCTCCATTCCGGCCAGCGCCGACGCCAGCCGCTGCAGGTCTGCGCGTTCCGGGGCGAGCGCCACATCACGGGGTTGATCCTCGCGCCCTTCGGCACGCCACGCTTCCGTGAGTCGGGCCTCCGCGGCGGTGGTTTCTTGGGCGCGGCCGTCGGCGCGCTGCGCGAGCGTGTCGGCGGCGGAGGCGTGCGCGAGCGCCTGGGCTCGCGACGTGGCTTCGTTCGCGAGGTCGGCGGTGAGGGCGATGACGCGGGCCTTCAGCTCGCTCAGGAGTGCATCCAGCGCTGGAGGCAGCGCGGCGAACGGATGTTCGAGCGCGCCGCAGAGCGGACAGGCTTCGCCCTCCACGAGCGCGGGGCGGTGTATTGCCAGATTGCAGGTTTGTAGCGCCTGATCGCGCGTGCGAGTGGCCTCATCCAGGCGCGGCGTGAGCTCGGCGATGCGCGTGCCGCTCGCTTCGGCGGTGGCGCGGTGGGTGGCGGCCTGGGCTCGGGCCGTGCTGGCCTCGATTCGGGCTTGCTCCGCGTCGGTGGCGGCACGCTCTGCCTCGTGGGCGAGCGCGCCCAGCCGCTGGAGGCGCGCGCGCGCGGCATCGACGGTTGTGCGCGCGTCGGCGAGCGCGGCGGGGGAGGGCGTGGCTGCCGCGACCTCGGCCGCCGCGAGCTCACCCACCGCCGCTGCGTGTTTCTCCGCTTCGGCTTTGGCCTTCCCCAACGCGCCCGCAGCGGCTCCCGCCGTCTGATTCACTGCAGCGGCGAGCTCCACGCGCGCCGCGGTCAGCTTCGAGAGCTCCGCCTTGGCCGAGCCGAAGTCGGCCAGCAGCTTTTCGGCCAGGGTCCAGCGCTCGGCCAGCCCGGCCACTTCGGCGTGCGCCGCGAGCCACGTTGCGGCCGCGCTGGCCTCCAGGCGGAGGGAATTCAGGCTTGTTTCAGCCTGCGTGCAGGCCACCCGGGACGCGGCCAGATCGTTCGCCGCCTGATTCGCCGCGTTCTGAGCAGCGGTGGCCTGCTTGGTGAGCTCCACGAGCCGGGCGTCGCGCGTGCGCGCTTCGTCCAGGAGCGGGCGCGCGTGGGCCAGGGCCTGGCCGGCGGCCGCCGCGGCGGACGCCGCTGTCGCCGCCGACGCTGTCGCGACCTCATATTGCTCTCGTGCGGCCGCCGCCGCCGCCGCCGCCGCCATGGATCCACGCTCTGCCTCGGCAGCCCGCGAGAGCCCCGCCCGCGCGGCCTCGACCGCGGCTCGGTGGGGCTCCACAAGGTCGGTGCGCTCCAGGTCGCCCCGGGCAACGCCGGCGGCCGTCCAAGCGGCCTCGGCCTGCGTCACGGCTGCTTGCGCCTCCGCCACCCGAGCGCCGAGCGCCTCCCGCCGTTGGAACCACGCAACCGCCGCCGACGCGGCCTCCAGCTCGATCTTCGCGGAGGCGGCCGCTTCCTGCGTCGTCTGAAGCGCAGCCTCCGCCGCCGCGCGCTCTTCCGGCTGCATCACGAGGATGCCCTCTTGTTGAAGGGTGATCTCCTTGAGTTTTCCCGACTCCTCGCGCCAGCGGTCAAAGGCCTTTTTTCCGATCGCGCGGTACTCCTCGCTGTTGGTCACCTTCTCCAGAAGCGAGGCCCTGTCCTTCGCATCGGCCTTCAGGAATGCGGCGAATTCTCCCTGCGGCAACATCACGGAGCGCGTGAACTGCTCAAGCGTGAGCCCGACGTTCTTGCCCATCCACTCCGCCACGGGGCCCAGGCCCGACACGAGCATGTCCCCAGAGGGAAGCGCCTGGATCGAGTGCAGCGCCGGCTGCATCCGCCCGGTTGATCGCTTGCCCGCCCGGCGGATCGTCCATCTCGCTCGATAGGCGTTGCCTTCGCGGTCGGTGAAGTCCGCCTCCGCCCAGCCCTCTCCGGTGCCGCGCCGGAGGATGCCGCGCGGATCGCCGGATTTCAGCTTCTCCTCGTCCTCCTCCTTGGCCTCGCCGACGAGGTGTCCGCCGCCGCCGTACCGGGGTGTGCGGCCGAACAGCGCCAGGCAGAGCGCATCGAAGATCGTAGACTTTCCGGCGCCGGTGGGCCCGGAGATCGCGAAGGTGCCGGCGTTCGCCAGGTGGCCGGTGTTGAAGGGCAGGTCGAGCTCGGGCAAGCTGGCGAGGTTCTTGCCGCGGATGGCGAGGATCTTCACGAGGCGCTCCCTGAGTTGAGCTTGTCTTGTTCAACCAGGTCCACAACCTCGTGGAAGAGTGCGGCCACCTCGTCGGGAAGCGGGTCGTCCGGCCAATGATCCGCCCACTTTTTTCGGAGGAGGTCCTCCGGTGCCAGATCGGCGAGCGAGGCGATCTCGGTGAGATCGGCTGCGCCCGCCGTGGAGGTGCCGCCCTCCCGCCGTACCGACAGCACCTTCGCCACCTTGTTGACCATCACCTCCTGGAGCTGCCCGAGCGCATCGGCCTCCCCCGGGGCGAGCTTCACGAACACCTCGATCCAGGCTGGTTCTTCGGCAGGAAACGCACCCAGGGCCGCGACCGCCTCTGGCAGCGAGAGAGAGCCTTCCTCCGGGACGCGGGGCACCGCCACGGTGCGCGGGATGCGTACGCTGCGGGCAACGGCCGGAGCACCCGACACCAGATCGACGACGTAGATCTGGTGTTTATACGCCCGTTCATCCAGTGCGAGCGGGATCGGCGAACCCGAATAACGAACGTTGTCGCGCCCGCCAACCTTCTGCGGCAGGTGGAGGTGCCCGAGCGCGGCATACGCAACGTGGGCCGGGAAGATGTCGTCGGGCAGCGCGTGGAGGTTGCCGTTGAGCACCTTTCGCTCCGATCCCTCGGAGATCGAGCCGCCGACCATGTAGCTGTGGCCCATCGCGAGCAAGGGCACGCCATCGTCGGGGGCTTCGGCGAACACGGCGGCGTAGATCGCACGGATGGCCTCCACCCAGCGGTCGGGATTCTCGCCTCCGGGGAGATCGGAAGGACGAAGATAGGGAACGGCGGCGATTCGGGCGAGGAGCGTGCCATCGGGTGCGGATACCGGGACCAGCATCCCGGCCGCGTGCAGCGCGTTTGCTTCCAGGCGGGGGACGGCGCCGACAACGTGGACCTTGAAGTGGCCGAGGAGCTCCGCGGGTGCGTCGAGCCGGGCGCCGGAGTCGTGGTTCCCCGCGATGACGACGATCGCCATCGTGGGGCGCGCGGTGTGCGCCGCGAGCAGGAACTGGAACCAGGCTCGCTGCGCGGTGGCCGTTGGGTGGGGGCGGTCGAACACGTCTCCCGCGATCAACAACGCATCGGGCGCTTCGTCGTGAATCCGCTCGATCAGCCAGGCCAGAAACGCGGCATGTTCCGATGTACGATCCATGTCTTTTAGTTGGTGACCCAAATGCCAGTCGGACGTATGGATGAAGCGCATGCGCGACGGTGCCCCCCAGGTGGAACGTAGCCTGCCATCGGCGCGAAAGCGCGGCGGCGTCGCGATGTCCTGCGAGGAGCGCGCGGCGAAGGGGGCCGGGCCTGCGACATCGCCCTGTTGCCGTTCATCCGTCAAGTTCGCTTCAGATCCCTACCCTCGCGCCGAAGCGCCGGGTACGATTTGAGGATCATGTCGCTGAACGGTGAAGTGTGGATCGCCTCGGGCTCGGAAGAAGCGGCGCTGCGGCTCGCAGGGCGGTTGGCCCTTGCCGGTTGCGCGGTGCGGGTGGGCTCTTCGGATGCCTGCGAAACGATCGGGAGGGGCGTTCCCTCGGCGGTGGTGTTCGCCCAGGCCGATGGGAGCACCGTTTCCCAGGTTCAGGGCTTCCGTAGCCGACATCCTGAGTCGGGCGTCGTGGTGGTTGCCGACGGTACCGACGTTCGGCAGGTCGTCGAACTCATGCGCATCCACCGGGTGGACGTGGTGCTTGAGGACGACGGGTTGAACGCCGTTTGGGAGGCGGTCCAGCGCCTCGCTGCGCTGCCTGCGGAGCCACGGGCCTCGGGCGGGTCGGACTTCTCGGTCAGCCCCGCGATCGCGGCGCCGGTGCTGTCTGCGCCGGTACTGTCTGCGCCGGTGCTGTCGGCGCCGCTGGCCTCGCCCGCGGGACCTTCGGCCGCGTCCATCCTCTCGATTGCCCGTGGAGAACGTACGGTCCCCGCGTTCCACGCCCCCGCTGCTGCGGCGCTGTGGGCCCCGAGCGCCACTCCGTCTGGAGCTCGCGCGCCCATCCCCGCGCCGCCGACCCGCCCCGCCGCGTCCAGCGTGGCGTCCCGCACCGTCGCCGCCACGCCGGATCTGCCGGTTCTGGACTCGCGCTTTGAGAAGTTGGACGCGCTCATGCGCCGCGAGGACTGCTCCACCATCGACGTGGAGCGGTTTGCGTCGCAAGACCTCGTGCTGGTTCAGGCGATCATAACGGCCAGTAACATGGCCTATTATCGCTCGCCGAAGATGGTGACGAACCTGCGGGACGCGATCGTGCGCGTCGGCAACAAGCAGGTTTTCGCGCTGATGATGGAAACGCTGATGCGAAAGGCGTTCGACGTGCCTTCCGCCGAAGCGAAGTCGGTGCTCTCCGCGATGTGGCAGAACGCCACGCTCACCGCTCAGCTCACCCGTCGGCTCGCGGAGTGGGAAGGCTTCGCCCGGCCGGAAGACGCCTATGTGGCGGCGCTCCTGCATAATCTTGGAGAGTGCGTGATGGTGTGGCGCCTGCTTCAGCACCCCGGCGGCATGGGGCGGCTCGCAGCGGAGGTGCCGGGCATCGCCGCAAATCATGAGGCGGTGGGGTTCGCGGCCGGCCAGAAGTGGGGCTGCCCGCCGCTCGCGCAGGTGATGATGCGGAGCCACCATTCGGCCGGCCGAACCGAGTCGCCGCGGGAGGCGGATCTGCGCAACGCGATCATGGGCTGCTGGGCCCTCGCGCGCCAACTCCTTGGGGACTACCTGCCGGATCAGCCGGGGGTGGAGTCTGCAGATCACTTTGCTGACCTGCGGCTCTCCGAATCGGTGCTCACGCGTTTGGCAAACGAGTGCGCCGAGGCGCTCAAAGGCGTTTGACGCCGCGGGTTGATGCGGAGGCGCGCGGCGTGGTATCCGCCGTGCCGTGCTCTTCGTACTGACCCTGGCCTCGACTCCCGCGCTCGCCGCGCCCGACTCGTTGCCGGTGGCCTTGGAAATGGCGCGACGGGCGCTCGTGGTTCACGACGAGGCGGCGGCAGGAGAAGCGCTCCGTGGTGCGGAAGATGCGGCCGGAGCGTCCAGCCTGCTGGTGCCGCCCAAGGAGCTCGCGCGGCTCCACTACTACGCCGGGGTGCGAGCCTGGCGGGGTGGGCTCGCGAGCCAGGGCATGGAGGCGTGGCGGCGGATGTGGCGGGTCGGCGGCTGGGACCCTGAGGACGACGGGCTGCTCGACGACGAGGGGATGGCGGTGCTGCGGGCGCTTCGCTCCGAGGGGGGCGTCGGCGATTCCAGCCTGGATCTGGTTGGCGATGCGCGCGGGGTGTTGGTGCTGGTGGATGGGAGTCGGTTCGCCAGCAAAGGCATGTTGTACGAGGGGGTTCACCTGCTTCAGGTGCGGTGCCCGGATGGGGCGGTATCGTCGTCGTGGACGAAGGTGGCGGGCAATGAGGCGGTGCCGCTGGGCTGCGGGCAGCACCAGGTGAAGAAGGGGGTGACCGGCGCGAACGCCGCGCTGCTCGCCGAAGGGGTGGACGAGGATCTCGCCCAGCTCGCGTTGTTCGGCGCGTACAGCGCAGACTCAACGCTGCGTCTGGTGGGGTTGCCGCCCGCCCCGGAGCCAGCCGTGAAGGCGTCGCCCGCGATGCTTCACGTCGCGACGGTGCCCGCTGAGGCGGACCCATCCGACACCGGCGCAGACGACTGGGGTTGCGACGGCGAATCCTTGTTTCAGGGCTCCCTCGGGGCCCCGATGGAGGGGTGGTCGGGGAGCCTGCGGGTGACATCGGCGGACGGCGGCGCGCGGGTCTGGCAGGCGGGAAGCCTGGTGTTCCCGGAGGCGAGCGGTGACGTGCGCGTACGCCTGGAGGGAGAAGGCGCCTTCGGGGTGCGGGTGCGGGGGAGCGAGGATGGTGCAGTCGGTTGGGCGGTGCACTTCGAAGGGGGGGCGCTGAATCTGGTGCAGCTTCCGAACACCCCGGTGGTGGGTCGCGACGTTCCTGCGGGTGGACGGCACGAATTGGAGGTGTCGGTGCGGGGCACCCGGGTGACGGCGAGGCTCGACGGGGCGCTGTTCCTCGGGGGCGCGGTAGGCCCAGATACGGGGGGCGTCGCCGGGATCGAGGCGGAGGCGGGCGCGTGGCTGGGGCGCGTGGCCGTTTGTCGCTGAGCGGCGCGTACGGGACGTTGGGCGCGCGGAACTACTCGGCGATGACGAGGATCGTGTCGAAGGCTTCGAGGCCGTCGAGGTCGAGATCGTAGGGTTCGAGGTCGGCTTGTACGCGACCGTCGGCGGCGGTGGCCCGGATACGGAGCGTGTAGTCTCCGGGGGCCGGGGGCACCCAGAAGAGCTGCCAGAGCGTCCAAACCCCGGGCCCGCCCGGGTAGGTGATGTCGGCCGTTTGCCAGGTCTTCCCGTCGTCATCGGTGAGCTCAACCTTGGTGATGCCCGCCTCCCCGGCGAAGGCGGTCCCGTTGATCCAGGCACCGGCTGCCGAAACGGTAGCGCCGTAGGAGGGCGCGCGGAACCAGGACTGTACGAGGTACTCCGCGTCCTGCGACCAGCCGCGGGCCTCCCAGAACCCCTCCTCAAACGCCTCGACAAAGTCGATCCGCGTGATCCACTTGGGGTTCTTCATCCCGTAGCGGTTGGGGACGAGCGCGCGCAGCGGGGCGCCGTGATCCGCCGGGAGCGGCACGCCGTTCATGCCGGTGGCGAGGGCGAGGCCGGCGGCGAGGTCGGAGCGCGGCACGGAGGTGGAGTAGCCGTCGCCGCTGGTGAACCGAACCCACTGCAGGCGCGCGTCGGGGTTGAGGCCGAGGGCTTCGAGCAGCGCGTCGAGTCGGATCGCGGTCCACATCGCGTTGCTTGTCGTTCGGGAGCTTCCGCCTCCGATGCAGGCGAGGGTGCGCTCCTGCTCGGCGCCCCCGATCGCCAGGATGTCAGCGAGCGTGAGCGTCACCTCGTTCCCGTCGTCGTCGCGGATGGTGAGCGTCCAGGCGGCGAGCCAGGCCTCGTCGGGCAGGAAGCCGCTGATCGCCACCTTGTAGAAGTCGGCGTTGGAGGTGATCGCGTCGATGGGCGTGTCGTCGGTCTCGTCAATCTCGCCCGAGGCAGGGTCGCCCGCGCCGTTCGTACCGGAGATGCAGGCGACGGCGGGGATCGTCAAGACCCCGAGAAAGTCACGGCGAGTGGGCATGGGGCATCCTACGGGCGAGGATGTCGGAGCGATCGGGGAGTTTCGATTTTTGTAGCGGCGGGCTCAAGGTCGGGTGAGCCTGACCGAAGCCCTCCTCTGCGAGCTTCCCCTTTTTTCCCCGGAGCGTCCATGCGTCTCAGCCTTGGCCTGCACCTCGTTCGCGAGGGTTTTGTGACCCCTGAGCAGCTCATCCTCGCGTTGGACTACCAGGAGCAGCGCCGCCCGCGTATCGGACAGTTGGCGTTGCGCGCCCGGAAGATGAACGTGAAGCAGGTGCTGGAGGTGCTCACCCGGCAGTCCCAGACGAAGGTGTCGTTCGGACAGGTGGCGGTTTCGCTCGACTACCTCACGGCGCTTGACGTAGACCTGCTCCTCGTGGAGCAACGCCGGGAAACGCCGCGGGTGGGCGAGATCCTCGTGATGCAGGGGGCGATCGCGCCGGAGATCCTCGAGACGCAGGTGCAGGCGCTGGTGGCGACCGGCGTGGCGGACGACAGCATTGTGTTGTAGGCGTCAGGCCTTCTCCGGCCCGACGGTGGGCGCGATCCTGCAACGGATGTAAACGGCAATCGACAATCCCGCCGCGGTGACCAGATTTGGAGCCGGAGGCAACATGATCGACGACACCGGACGAAACCACAGCGTGGTTTCTGAGGTCGTGCGGACGAGACTGGGCTGCGGTGCCTGCATCGTCCTCGTGCTCGCGATGGGTGTGGCGCTGTTCGAGGGTGATCTGTTTTCCAGCGAGGTTCAGGCGAGCGAGAGCTGCGGCACCCCCGGGGCGAAGGACTATTGCGCGTCGTCGGTGTGCGGGCCGTGCGGCGAGGGGGAGGGCGACTGCGACCCGGGGCAGTGCGTCGCGGGCTTTGAGTGCGTAGAAGAGGGCGAGATCGACCATTGCTGGACGGAGG
>BJHF01000090.1 GCA_014191855.1 Deltaproteobacteria bacterium | reverse complement strand
CGCCGCGCCGCTATCAGGCGCCCGTCGCCGATCGCGACCGCGCCCCAGACGGGCGAACGCCGCGAATCGGTGCGCGCGTGTTGTTGTCGCGACAGCCGTGCGGCCGGCGAGGCGCGCGCCGGCCCCGCGAGCGCGCGTTGCTGGCCGGGTGAGCGCTCACCCCGGCACGAACGCGCGGTGGCGGCCCGCGATGCGCCGCACGAGCGTTGGCCCCGAGATGGGCGCGCGGCGCCGGCGCGAGTGTGGTGGTGTCGCGACACGAGCGAGCGCATGGCGAAAACGGGCGTTTCACGGTGCGCGACGCGACCCCGCGCTCGGCGCGCGGACAATTGTCGAGGGGTGAGGCGGCACCCTGGGGGAATCGTCCGCCTGGGCGACGGTAGATGGGCGCGCGATGCCGGCGCGAGTGTAGATGGGTCACGACACGAGCGAGCGCGTCGCGAAAAGCGGTGTTTCCCCGTGCGCGTCGCGGCCCCGCCTGGGTGGAGGTCGACGGGCGCGCGGCGCCGGCCCGAGTGTAGTAGTGTCGCGACACTGGCGAGCGCGTCGCGAAAGCCGCGTTTCCCCGCCTGAAGGTGACGCCGGCCGTTACTCGGGGCCAACGGGCGTTGTGGGCGCGTAGTTGCGATGACTCGATGCGGTGCCGCCGGCCGCACCGCGTTGTGCCGCGCGTTTCGCCTGGCAAAGGGACAAGGATCCGCACAACGCCCAGCCCTCCCCGCTGCGGCTCTCTCGCCCCGCGCCGTCCGGCGCCCTCACCGTAGGCCCCCGCTACCGCCGAACCCCCAGCTTCGCCAAAGCCTTCTCGCACCGCGTCACGTACGGTCCCCCCGGGTCCACGCGCAGGTACGCCTCCAGGTGGTCGATCGCACGATCCTGCTCCCGCAACGCCAGATACACGAAGCCCAGGTTCATGTGGGCCGTCGCGTCGTCGGGGCACACCCGCAGCGTGCCTTCCCACCCGCTTGCGGCCCCGACGCGGTCCCCCTCCTGCGCTCGCAGTCCGGCGAGGTTGTTCAGCGCCGCGCAATGGCCGGGGCGGATTTTCAGCGCGGCTTCCCACGCCTCCCGCGCGCCGATGAGATCCCTGCGTTGCACAAGGGCGATCCCGATGTCGTCGAGCGCCTCGATGCGCGTGGGGTCGAGGTCGAACACCCGCTGGTTCGCCGCCTCGGACTCCTCCCAGCGCTTCGCGAACTTCAGCGCGAGCCCATACCCGCGCCAGGCGTCGGCGCTCTCGGGCCACACCTCCACCGCATCGGCCCAGAGCGTGGGTTCATCGCGCCATTCGAGGTTGCGTCGCACGGTGAGGGCCCCGAAGATTAGCGGCAGGGCGAAGAGCGCCTTCCGCTCCGGGAGCCGGCTCACCACGAAGATCCAGAGCCCCAGCCCGGCGAGGTAGGCGCGGTGCTCCGCCATCGTTTCCTTCAGTACGAACGCGCTGGAAACGGCGAGCGGCAGCGCCCAGACTGCGCCCGCGAACGCCGGAATCCCGCCGGCACGCAGCGCGAGCCCCGCCGCTACCGCCCAGGCCGTGAACCACACCGCGCCGCCGACCGAGGCGGTGCCCGGGAGCCCGTGCAGGATCGACTGCCCCCAAGGCACGAGCCACAACTTCAGGTACAACGCCCAGGCGTCCGCCTGGCTGAGCGCATGGTCCACCAGCGCGCGCGGCACTTCTGGCACCGGCCAACCCTGGAGCGCCACCCGAGCGGCGCCCATCCCGAGGATCAACACCCCGAACGGCGCGTACCGGCGCCACTCCAACAGCTTCCAACGCGCGCCCGCGACGAGCGCCCAGTCGGCGGCAAGCAGCACGAAGGGGATCGCGACGCCGGTCTCTTTGGTGAGCAGCGCAAGGGCGGTTACCATCCACACCCCCACCCGTTTCTTCCGGTTCGGCGTGCGTGAATCGTCGATCCACCAGGAGGCGGCGAGCAGCAACCACGTGGCCACCAGCGCGTCCGACCGACCGGAGATGTAGGTGACGCCCTGCGTGGTCATCGGGTGGAGCGCCCAGATGGACGCGGCCAGCGCCGCGCGGAAGGGGGTGAGCAGCCGCGTGAGCAGGCGCCACGCCAAACCCGCGTTCAGGGCGTGCAGCGCGATGGAGACGACGTGATACCCCCTCGGGTCGAAGCCCCCGTACGCCCAGTTTGCCGCGTACGTGTAGAGCAATACGGCGCGGCCGGCGTTGTATCGGAGGATGGCTTCCGGGTGCGCGACGTCGCGCACGGCGGGGTTGCCGATCACCTCGATCTTGTCGTCGTAGGTGAAGGGGGCCTCCCACGCGACGCCTGCCGTGGCCACGACGGCGAGCACCAACAGCGCGAGGACGAGGCGCGGCTTCATCAAGCGCGCAACATACGCTGGTAGAGCTCGATGTGGGCGCCCGCCACCCGCGCCGGATCGAGGTGTGCCGTGACATATCGGCGTCCGCGCTCCACCATCGCCGAGGCGCGCTCCCGATCCGCGAGCAGGGTGTGGATGTGGGCCCGGAGCTCGGCCGCGTCTCCCACGCGGGTGAGCAGGCCCGCGCCGGCCTCCCCGATCAGCTCCCCGCAGCCGCAGTCGCCGCCGACGATCACGGGGGCGCCGCAAAGGAGACCTTCAAGCGGTACGAGGCCGAAGATCTCGTCGGTGGATGGATAAACGAGCACGTCTGCGTCCACGAGCAACGCGAGCCGGTCGGGACCTTCCAGCGTGCCGGTGTAGCGAACGTGGGGCGATTCCGGGAGCGCCATTCCCCGCGCCGCGCCGGCCACAACCAGCGTTGCGCCAGCGAGCCCCTCCCCGAACGCGGCCACCAGGCGCTCGACGCCCTTCCGTGGCGTGATCTGCCCGAGGTACGCCACGATCGGCCCCGCACCCAGCCCCTGCGCCGCGCGAAAACTCCCCCGCGCGGGCAGCTCGGCGAACTCCTCGAGGTGGATCGGATTGGGGATGCGCTCGATCCGGTCGGCGCTCACGCCGAGCGCCAACAACTGTCGGACCTCGGCCTTGGAAACCGCGATTACGTGGTCGGCGCGGGTGGGCACGTCGCCGTCGAAGAGTGTGTCCCAGGCACGCTTGACGAACACCTTGCGTTCCAGGCGCGGCGCCGTGCCGTTGGGCGTGAGCACCACCGGGATTCCTCTCGATCGAGCGGCATGAAATGCCAACCAGTTCAGCAGGTGGCGGTGGCTGTGGAGGTGCACGACATCTACGTCGTCGAGCGGAGGGAGCGCGGTGGGAACGTAGAGCTGGTGCCGCCACGCGAGGCGGTTGCTGGCGAGGCGGGTGACGCGAACGTCGATGCCGGACTCCTCGCGCCGAGACGGGACCGACGCCCGGGAGTCGGCGTCGAACGCGTCGGTTGTCCAAACGCGAACGCCTATCCCCTGCGAGCGCTGGGCCCGCGCCAGCGCGTGCACCACGCGAGGGATGCCGCCGTAGGCCCACGTCGGCGGATAGCAGGGGGTGACGTGCAGAACGCGCATTGACCGGGGCCGCCTACCCGACTACCCTGAGCGGCCTTCGGAGGCCCCCATGGTCGTGGTGGTGTTTGCGATTCTCGGCTCCCTGCTCGGCTGTGGCCCCACCTGCCGCACCACGTGCGAAACGCTGTACGGCAGCGGCCAGGATCAGTGCAACATCAACGTGCCGGACTTCGAAGGGGAAGAGGGCGCGAACCGGCTCATCGTGGAGTGCCAGGCCACCTGCGAAGAGGCGATGACCAACACCGGAACGGTCGGCACGTACGATCCGAACAGCAACACCGACACGAAGATCGACATCGCGAACGAGAAGCAGGCGGCCCTGTGGATGGACTGCGTGGCCACCACCTCCTGCGACAACATGGACAAGGGCTTCTGCCAGCCCCACTACTAGGATAACGTGACGTTCCTGCTGATCATTCTGGGCTGTACGCCGACGTGCGACGAGGTCTGCGACAAGCTGGTCGCGTGCGAAAACGAAGGTACGGAGCGCATGTCGTCCGATGAGTGCAAGGAGTCCTGCACGGCGCAGCACGACCTGTACGACGAGTGGACCGACACCCAAAAGCGGGACGCCTTCGACGCCGAATTGAGCTGCCTCTACGAGTCCGAGTGCAGCGATATTGAGGCGGGTGTGTGCTACGAAGCCGAGGTTTGGGGCTTCTAAGGGCGAAGGTGCAGGCCGGGGGGCTGGGCCGCGCGGGTTTCGCTCACCTTCGCGGGTTGCCGCTGCGAATCGGCCGGCACGGGGCCGGCCGCTACGGACAGGCGCGTGTAGAGGCGGACCCCCGTGTCGGCCCCAGCGCGGCGCTTGACTGGGTCGGCGTCCCCGTATAATCAAGTAATCTATTGATTACTGAGCCGAGGCCCGCCTGATGTCCCCTTCCCGCCGCTTCAAGGACGAAGTCTTCGAGCAGTTCGCCCGCATCGGCAAGGCCGTCGCGAGCCCCAAGCGGCTGGAGCTGCTCGACATCTTGTGCCAGGGCCCGCGCACCGTCGAGGTGTTGGCGGATCAGGCCTGCCTCTCGCTGGCGAACGCCTCCCAGCACCTGCAGGTGCTGCGCGCATCCCGGCTCATCGAGGCCGAGAAAGGTGGCTTGTACGTAACGTACCGGCTGGCACCGGGCGTGGAGGGCTTCTACCTCGGGCTGCGTGGGCTGGCGGAGTCGAGGCTGGCCGAGGTTGAGGCGACGACCCGCGCTTTTCTGGCGGCGCGCGGCGCGTTGGAGGCGGTTGACGCGGCCGAGGTGCTGCGGCGGGCGCTGTCGGGGGCGGTGACCGTGCTCGACGTACGACCCGTTGAGGAGTTCCAGGCTGGCCACCTGCCGAACGCGCGCTCCGTGCCGCTCGCGGAGCTGCGCGCGCGGCTCACGGAGCTGCCGCGGGACCGCGAAGTGGTCGCGTATTGCCGCGGTCCGTACTGCGTGTTGGCGATCGAGGCGGTTCGAGTGCTCCGCGAGGAGGGGTTCACCGCCTTGCGCCTCGATACGGGGCCGCCGGACTGGCGCGCGGCGGGTGTCGCGTTGGCGGCGGGGCCGTGACGCCTCCCGAGCTGGGACTACGCGCCAACCTCGCCCAGTTTTCGCTTCTCGTCGTCGTCAACGCCTTCGTTGGCGCCATGGTTGGCATGGAGCGCACCATCCTGTCGCCGCTGGCTGCGGAGGAGTTTCACCTCGAAGCCAAGGTCGCGATCCTCTCGTTCATCGTCGTTTTTGGCGTGAGCAAGGCGCTGACGAACTACGTCGCCGGCCGGCTCTCGGATGCGCGCGGTCGCAAGGCCGTGCTGGTGGGCGGGTGGCTGGTGGCGGCGCCGGTCCCGTTCCTGCTGATGTGGGCGCCGTCGTGGGCGTGGGTGCTGTTCGCGAACCTCCTGCTCGGCGTCAGCCAGGGGCTCACGTGGTCCACGACGGTGATCATGAAGATCGACCTCGCCGGCCCGAAAAACCGCGGGCTCGCGATGGGCCTCAACGAGTTCGCCGGCTACTTCGCGGTCGCCGGCTCCGCGCTCGCGACGGGGTACGTCGCGGCGAACTGGAGCCTGCGGCCCGAGCCGTTCTACCTCGGCGTGGGGTACGTGGCCTTTGGCCTGGGGTTGTCGGCCCTCCTCGTCAAAGAGAGCCACGCGCATGTTCGGCATGAGGCGGCGCTCGCAGGAGCCCTCGCGCCCGACGACGCCCCCTCCCAACGCGAGGTGTTCTGGCGCACGACGCTGACCGACCGGGAGCTCTCCTCGGTCACCCAGGCTGGCCTCGTCAACAACCTCAACGACGGGATGGCGTGGGGTCTGTTCCCGCTCATTTTCGCGGCCGCCGGACTCGGTCTGGCGGAGATCGGCTGGTTGGCGGCGCTCTACCCCGCCGTGTGGGGCGCGTCGCAGCTCGTTACGGGGGCGCTCTCCGATCGGGTCGGTCGAAAGTGGCTGATCGCGGGGGGCATGGCGGTGCAGGCGGTGGGCATCGCCGTGGTCGCGACCGGCGCCGGGGTGCCGGCCTTCGCGCTGGGGCAGGTGTTGCTCGGGGTTGGCACCGCGATGGTGTATCCGACGTTGCTCGCGGCGATCGGCGACGTCGCCCATCCCTCGTGGAGGGCTTCGTCCGTGGGTGTGTACCGCCTCTGGCGCGATCTCGGCTACGCCATCGGGGCGCTGGCGGCGGGTCTGGTCGCCGACGCGTTCGGCGTGCCGGCGGCCGTGTGGGGAGCGGCGGCGCTCACGCTCCTCTCCGGGGCGGTGGTGGCCGTGCGGATGCGGGAGACGTTCGCGGAAAAGGCCAGAAAGGAGACCGTATGACCAGGGAAGTCGCGCGGGCGGAGCTGCACGCTCGGATCGCTGGGGAGGGCCGTCGGTGAGATGGCGTGTCGCGACAGGTTTCTCATAAATGAGGGAGGGACGCGCCCCCCGCCGCGTTGTGAGAGTCGCCCCCGGCGTTATGAGAGGGCCCACCTCGGCAATGAGAATAATTTGGGCCGGAATTCTCAGATCGGGCAGGGCGAGGCCCTCGCCCTCGGTGATATGAGAAAATCCGGATAGAAACGTTCTCATTGCGGGCAGGGGGACCTGCCGCCCGCGGCGATGTGAGAATCGTGAGCGGGTGGCGGCCGTGTCGCGACCGCATGCGGGCAATGGCGGCTTGACCGCGTGCGGGCAGCGTCGGCCTGACCCCGCCCGGCCACGACCTCCGGCGCCCGCGCCGCCCCCTTCGTCCGCGCCGCGACGCGCCGCCACGCCCGCCCCACCACGGGACGCGGCGGCGCGCGTCGCCCCGCCGGTCCTCCCTTCACTGCCCCTCGTCGTGTCCGCTCCCCTCGTCGTGCGCGGTGAGCAGCCCAGCGCGGCGAGGGTGAGGATCAGGCTCATGCGAAGCCGGGAATGAGCCGCTCCCGTACGCGACGGCCCGCCCGGCGGCGAGTGTGATCGTTTCGACCACGCCTGACCCCCGGCATCACCCCCGGCATCACCCCCGGTAGCGCCCCGGGTCCCCGGCGTATCCGCGCAGGAGGCGGTGGAGGGTTTCGCGCTCCATCCCGGCCTCCACCATTCCGTGTAGCGACCAGAATTACCGGTGCCGCGCCGGCCCGCTCGCGCTAGCTGTCCTGTTCTCAACAGAGCCCTTCGTATGCGCTTCGTTTCCCTGTTCGTCGTCCTGCTCGCCATCTCCTGTGCCACCGCCGCCGACTCGGCCGACACCAGCGCCGATACCGGAACCGGCGACACCGCCGAAACGGGCGACTCCGCAGGCGAGGACACCGCCCCGGCCTGCGAGACCGTGAACGAGGGGGACGACTGGGCCTGGAGCGGCGATTGTCCCCAGATGAACACGCCGGTGGTGATCACGGTGAACGAGTGTGAGCTCACCCTCGACTACGAGTCCGTCGGCGGCATGACGATGGGGATGCCCTACTCGGGCACCGTCGAGGGCGATGTCGTTACCTTCGCGAACGATAATTCGGTGAAGGACTGCGTCGGCACCGTCGTGAAGGCCGACAAGATCACGGGATCCTGCAAGGGTGGCTGCGAGTTCACGCTCCGGCGCTGAGCGGGGCCCTGCGCTGATCGGCGCTACGTCAGCGCCAGCAACAGCCCAACGATGCTCTTCGCGTCCGTAATTTCGCCGCGACGAATCATCGCGATCACCTCGGGGCCCGGGATGCGGTGGCGCTCGATCACCTCGTCGGCCTCCAGGCGCGACGGGACTTCGCCAAGCTCGGTTGCGACGTAGAGGTGGATCACCTCGTCGGTGAAGCCGGGCGTGGTGAGGATGGTCGTGAGGTGGCGCAAGACGCCGCTGGAAACGCCAGCTTCTTCTTCGAGCTCCCGCTGCGCGCAGAGCAGCGGGTCCTCCCCGGGCTCTAGCTTTCCGGCTGGGATCTCCCAGATCGTGCCGCCGGCGGCATGCCGGAACTGGCGGATGAGCGTGACGGAACCGTCGGCGTGAAGGGGCACCACGGCGGCGGCGCCGGGGTGGTGCAGCACTTCGAGGTCCACGGTCACGCCGTTGGGCAACGTCACCGTGTCGATCCCGAATTCGCCAACCCGCCCGCGGTGAATCACGCGGCGCGACCCCATCAGGGCGCGTTCATGACGAAGGTCATGGAGCCGGTCACGCTCACGGGCACGCCGTACACGTCGATCTCGTAGTCGAACTCAGCCAGCTCGCCGTCGAACGAAACGCTGTTGTCGCTCGCCGACTCGGAGGGGCCGCTGTCGCCCTGGCTGTAGAAGTAGGCCGCGATCCCCCCGTCCGTGACGAGGAGCGCCCGGTACGTCGTGCCGAGGCCGAGGTAGCCGTCGCACACCGCCTCTACCGTCGGCGTGTTCTCGTAGAAGTGCGTGCAGAGCGGGCAGAGCTCCACAAGCGCGTCGTAGTCGCTGCCTTCGGTGAGCTCCACGCCTTCATCACCCGTCGTGTCGTCGCACTCGTACCCCCAGACCGAGGCGTAGAAGTTGCGCTCTCCGGTGTAGGCGCTCCAGTCGGTCGTGGGCTCCGACTCGGCGGTATCCCCCGTGTCGGTGTCGCCGATGTTCGAGCCGGTGTCCCCCGCGGTGTCGGTAGCGGAGTCCTCTGCAGCAGGCGCGTCGCCCACGACGGGCGTGACGGAACAGGCGAGGAGGAGAGACAAGAACATGGGGGCTCCGGGACCCGCTCTCTTTTCGCGGTTCGGGGCGGGGGGCAAGCGGCGGGGCGGTATTTTTTGTGCTTCTGACCGCACCGCGATGCCAGGCGGGCCTTGTGGGTTCGCGGACCTGTTGCCGCCGTCGCTTGGGACTGGCCCTTCATCCCTCCGGGCGGGCCAGCCCGGCGCTAAGGGGTCGGCACCCTTGGTGCGAAGCGCACAACGGGTGCCTCGCCGCCCAGACCGTGGTACCCTCCCGCCCTCCCCGAGGTTCCCCCATGTCGCGCAATGTGAAAGTCGGCTTGATCCAGGCCAGCAACCCCATCAACGACGAGTCTGTGCCGGTGGCCGAGATCCAGGAGGCGATGTTCCAGAAGCACCTGCCGTTCATCGAGCGCGCGGGCGAGCAGGGCGTGCAGATCCTCGGGTTGCAGGAGATCTTCAACGGCCCGTACTTCTGTCCCGGGCAGGACCGGAGGTGGTACCGAGCTGCGGAGCCGGCGAACGGCCCGACCGTGGAACGTCTCCGTGCGTACGCCAAGAAGTACGACATGGCGATGGTCGTGCCGATCTACGAAGAAGCGATGGCGGGCGTGTACTACAACACCGCCGTGATCCTCGATGCCGATGGCACCACGCTCGGCATCTACCGCAAGAACCACATCCCGCAGACCTCGGGCTTCTGGGAGAAGTACTACTTCAAGCCGGGGAACCTCGGCTACCCTACCTTCCAGACGAAGTACGCCCGCATCGGCGCGTACATCTGCTACGACCGGCACTTCCCGGAGGGCGCGCGGCTTCTCGGCCTTCATGGCGCGGAGATCGTGTTCAACCCGAGCGCAACGGTGGCTGGGCTGAGCCAGTACCTGTGGAAGCTGGAGCAGCCGGCCCACGCGGTGGCGAACGGCTACTTCATGGCGGCGAGCAACCGGGTGGGCACCGAGGCGCCCTGGGGAATCGGCCGGTTCTATGGGACCAGCTACATCTGCGACCCGCGCGGCGCCTTCCTCGCAACGGGCAGCGAGAACGACGACGAGCTGGTGGTGGCCACCTGCGATCTCGACCAGATCCGTGAGGTCCGCGAAACGTGGCAGTTCTACCGCGATCGCCGCCCCGAAACCTACGAAGACATGGTGAAGCAGCTCCCGTAGCGGGCGGGCAGCGGGCAAGGCACCGCGGCGAGGTTAGGTCTCGGACGTGCTCGTGCTCCTGTTCGCGTGTGCCGCCGAAACGTCGCAAGGGCTCAACGCCCCCGATGCGTCCGAGCCCCGCGACTTCGCAGATCCATCGTTCGCCGCCTACTCGAAGGTATGCGCCGACAACGCCGAGCTCACGCAGGGGATCGACGTGTCGTATTGGCAGAGCACAATCAACTGGGATTCTGTGGCGGCCTCCGGCGTGGAGTTCGCGATCATCCGCGTTTCGCACGGGCTCGGCACCTACGACACCAAGTTCACGACGAACTGGAGCGAAGCGAAGCGCGTCGGCGTTCGTCGTGGCGTTTATCAGTACTTCTCAGGCAGCGACGATCCGGTGGCGCAGGCCGAGATGCTGCTCGACGAGATGGGGGAGCTGGAAGATGGCGATCTGCCCCCCACCCTCGACGTAGAGCTGGGGGACAACGAGGGGATCTCCACCTCGCAGATGAACGCCAACATCCAAACGTGGATGGACGTGGTGGAGGGAGCGCTCGGCGTCACGCCCATGATCTACACCGGGGCCTCGGCTTGGGGAACGATGACGGGAGAGGCCGATTTTACTGAGCACCCGCTGTGGACGGCGAACTGGACGTCGGACTGCCCCTACGTGGCCGACCCGTGGACGGACTGGACCTTCTGGCAGTACAGCTCCACCGGCTCGGTGAGCGGGATCAGCACGGCGGTGGATCTGGACGTATTCGACGGGAATGCGTCGCAACTGGAGGAGTGGTCCTACCACCCGTTGGCGGAGTGTAGCGGAACCTGCCTCGTGGCCCAAGAAGGGGAGACGGTCGTGGAGGAGGATGCCACCTGCGCGTGCGGAGAGGGCGGATTATCCTCGATCGACGGGCATGATGGGCATGCGTACACGACCGTGTCCGATGAGGCGGCGGGGAGCGTGGACGACGGGGTGACGTGGCCCCTGCGCTTCGAGCGCGCCGGCACCTACGACGTTTCGATGTGGGTGCCGAATGAAACGGGGCTCACCGCGGGGGCGGTGGTGGAGGTTTCGCACGACGGGATCACCGACACCGTAACGGTTGATGAAAGCTCCGTTTCGGCGGGCTGGCTCTATCTCGGCGCCTTCCACTTCAGCACGACGGGCAGCCAGAGCATCCGGGTTGGGGATGGCTACGACGACGCCGGAAATTCTGGGAAGACCGTGGTGATCGACGCGCTGAGCTTCACCCCGGTAGACGGGGGGGAGTGCTCCTGCGAAGGCGACGACGCGGAAACGCAGGACTGCTCCGACGGCAGCGTGCGCACCCGCGAATGCGATGGCTGCGACTGGACGGCGTGGACCGAGTGCACGGGCGCGGCGCAGATCCTGTCGAGCGGGGATGGGTGCGGGTGCAGCACGGGTGCCGGGTCGGCGGCCGGTGCGGCGATCGCCGCGTTGGCGGGGGGGATTGTGGTGACGCTTGGACGGCGGCGAAAGACGTAGGGGCGGTGCGCGCGGCCGCAAGTGCGGCGAGCCGGTCACTTTGTCAGGCGTGGGTAGGGGCGCACCGCGGCCGCGGATCGGGTGGGCATTTCGCCCTCATCGCGCGCCCCGTGGAGCGCCAGCGAGCCCGGGTTACGGCTCAATCGTGGCGCGCACCTTCAATACCACCGGCCCCTGCGACGAGGCGCGGCACTACATGCTCCCCGCGGAAGCGCGCCTTCCGGACCTGGTGCCGTGGGTGGAGGAGCAGCTTTACTTCGTCGTGCACGCCGCCCGCCAGACAGGGAAGACCACGGCGATGCGGGCGTTCGCGGCCCGGCTTCGCGAGCGTGGGTATGTCGCGGTGTGGGCCACGCTGGAGACGAGCCAGGGGTTGACGGAGCTTGGCGAGGCGGAGCCGACCTGGCTCCGGGCCATCGGGCGCGCCGCGAACCGGCAGTTGCCCGCCGAGCATTGGCCGCCGGACATCGACCACGCGCTCACGGGGAACGTCGGTGACAGGCTCGGTGCCTGGCTGACTAGCTGGTGCGCGAGCGTGCGGGCGCCCGTCGTCCTGCTCCTCGACGAGGCCGACGTCGTCTCCGGGGCTGCGCTCGTAAGCCTGCTTCGCCAGCTTCGCGCGGGGTTCATGGATCGCGGGGTTGGGCAGTTCCCGGTTTCCGTTGGCCTGATCGGGATGCGCGATCTTCGCGATTACCTCACGCAAGCCAAGGATGGCAGCCCGATAAACCCAGGCTCTCCGTTCAACATCAAGGCCGGTTCGCTCACCCTGCGGAACTTCACCCACGAGGACGTCGCTGCGCTGTACGCCCAGCACACCGCCGACACCGGGCAGGCGTTCACCCCAGAGGCGGTGGAGCGCGCCTTCTGGTGGACCAGCGGGCAGCCCTTCCTCGTCAACGCCCTCGCTCGTGACTGCGTGATGCGGCTGGTCCTGGATCGGAGTGTGCCCATCACCGCCGCCGACATCGATGTCGCGAAAGAAGCCCTGGTGCTCGCTCGAACCACCCATCTCGACGCGCTGGGGCAACGACTGCGGGACCCGAGGGTCGCTCCTGTGGTTCAGGCGGTTTTGGTGGGGGACATGGAGCTGGCGTACGCGAGCGACGATTACACCCTCTGCCTGGATCTAGGCCTGGTCGCCGACACGAAGTCGGGCGCCACGATCGCCAACCCGCTCTATAGGGAGGTTCTGGCTCGAGAGTTGAGCTACCAAACCCAGCGGAACCTCCGTGACGCCTGGTGGAAGTGGTCCCGCGCCGACGGCACGCTCGACGTGCCCGCGCTGGTCGAGGCCTTCACCGAGTGGTGGCGGGAGCACGCGGCTGTGCTGGAAGAGCGCGCTGAACGCGGCTACCTCGAAGCCGTCCCCCACCTGGTCTTCATGGCCTTCCTCCAGCGCGTTGTGAACGGCGGGGGGCGGATCACGCGGGAGTACGCTGCGGGCCGCGGCGCCCTCGACCTGCTGCTGGAGTATGAAGGGGAGAAGCACGTGTTCGAGATCAAGCGGGTTCCGGCTCGACACGTGTCGCTTGAGCGGGTGCGCGCCGAGGGGCTCAAACAGACCGCCAGCTATCTCGACACGGTGGGCGTGAGCGAAGGTTGGCTGCTGATCTTCGACCAGCGCGAGGGGCGGAGCTGGGAGGAGCGGTTGACGACGGAAGACGTGGACGTGGGCGGGAAGTGGGTGCGCGTGCGAGGGATGTAGCGGGGCGCGCGTCGCCCGCTACCGCGAGAGCGGCGCCCCCAGCAGGAACGGGCCGATCGCCATGTGGCGCACGCCGTCGTCGGAAGCGACAGGATGCTTGTCCATCGTCAACAGCCACTTGGGGTGGTGGTCGGGGACCGCGCGCAGCGGGCGAAGCTCACGCTCAACGGTGGACGGCTCGGCCAACAGGTAGGCCACCTGCACGTACACCGTCTCGCCCGCGCGCTCCCCCACAAAGTCGATTTCATACTCCCCGATCCGCCCGACGGATACACGGTATCCGCGCCGCCGCAGCTCAAGGAACACCAGGTTCTCCAGCACCGCGTTGATGTCGCCCGGTCGGTCCAGCAACGCGATGAACATGCCGGTGTCGCCGAGGTAGTACTTCTCCGCGATCTCCAGGTGGCGTTTCCCGCGTACATCCCAGCGACGAACGCCGTGGATCAGGAGCGCCGACTCCAGGTGCGACAGGTAGCCCTGCACCGTTTCCACCGTGACGGATTGGCGCTGTGACTTCAGGAAGCGCACGATCGAGAGCGCGGAAAGTGGGCTCCCGATGCTGGAGGCCACGAAGCGGGTGAGGCGCTCGAGCAGCGGCACGTTTCGCACCGCGAAGCGGGCCACCACGTCCTTGAGGAGAATGGACTCGAACACCGCCCTCAGGTATTCCCGAGAGAGATCGTCGCGAAGATCGAGCGCGTGTAAGCCTGGTAAGCCGCCCCAGCCGAGGTACAGGTCGAGGTCGGCGGCCTCGACGGATCCGGCGGGGCGAAAGGAACGAAACTCGCCGTACGAAAGCGGAAACACCGGTAGCTCGACGTACCGGCCGGTGAGCAGGGTCGCGAGCTCCGAGGACAACAAGTGGGCGTTGGAGCCGGTCAACCAAACGTCCCACCCCTCGGCAAGCAACGAAGCGGTCAGGCGCTCCCACCCCTCGACCTCCTGAACCTCGTCGATGAGCACCACACCCGGCGGCTCATTGCGCAGACGGGCGTGCAGCGACTCGGCGGTGCGGAGATCGGCGTTCGCAATCCGCTCCATGTCGAACAGGTGAACCTGCGCGGCCGGCGTGCCCCGGTCCACGTGCCGCGCCGCGATCTGGCGAAGCAACACGCTTTTTCCGGTGCGGCGCAGCCCGATCAGCACCTTGATCACCGGCTTGCCCATCCAGGGCTCGGCGTCGGTCAGGTACGTGGGGCGCCGGACGTCGGGAGGCATGATTTCGAGTATAGCTGAAATGGCCCGATGCGCAAGCGGTGGCTTCGGGTATACCTGAAGTGGGCCCCCCCTACCTCCCCACCACCCCTTCCACCGGGCTCGACGCCGTCGCGTACAGCTTCTTCGGGATTCGCCCGGCCTCAAACGCCAGCCGGCCCCCTTCGACGCCGTACCGCATCGCGAGCGCCATCTTCACCGGGTCTCGCGCGCCGGCCACCGCGGTGTTGAGCAGCACCCCGGAAACGCCCATCTCCATCGCCAGCGCCACATCGCTCGCGGTGCCCACGCCCGCGTCCACGATCACCGGTACCTTGGCTTGTTCGAGGATGATCTGCAGGTTCCAGGGATTGCGGATGCCGAGGCCGGAGCCGATCGGGGCGGCGAGCGGCATCACCGCGGCGCAGCCCATATCGGCGAGGCGCTTGCACGCGACCGGATCGTCCGTGATGTACGGGAGCACCACGAAGCCGTCGCGAACGAGCACGCGCGCGGCTTCGAGTGTGCCTTCCACGTCGGGGAACAGCGTATCGGGATCGCCGATGACCTCCAGCTTGATCCAGTTCGTCCCCAGTAATTCGCGCGCGAGCTTGCTGGTGAGCACCGCGTCTTCCGCGGTGTAGCAGCCCGCCGTGTTGGGCAGGATGTGGATGCGCTCGCGGTCGATGAAGTCGAGGATGTTCTCCCCTTTCGGCGCGGAGAGGTCCACGCGCCGGATCGCGAGGGTGACCATCTCGGTTTCGCTCGCGAGGTGGCACGCCTGCATCGTGGCGAAGTCGGGGTACTTCCCCGTGCCAAGCACGAGGCGGGAGGTGAAGGTGCGGTCGGCTATCGTCCACATGAGGGCTCCGTTTCGAGGTCTCGGCGCCAGGCGGAGACCCAGGTGAGGTCGTCAGGTCGGTACTGTATGGTGCCGAGGAGCGCGCGGTCGGCGAACCAACGCGGCGCGTTGGGCTGGAGGCGGGTTTCGAGGCCGTTGCCCACCCACTCGGTGGAGAAGCAGCCGGTGCCGTGGCCGCGCTGGCCGTTGATGTCGACCACGAAGCGCGAGGCGGACACGCCAGAAAATCGGCGGCGCACGTCGGGAACTCGGGGGGTGAACACCACGTTCACCAGCACTTCGTCCGCGCCAGCCTGGAGCACTTGCGCCCGGTCGAGCTCACCCTCGACGAAGTGGTAGCGGAGCGTTGTGACCGGCCCGGGGCGCTCGGCCCACCCGTCGGCGGCGACGGTCCAGGTTTCGAGGCCTCCGTCTTCGGTCGGCCACGACTCGGCCGCCCAAGGGCGCGTGACGACGAACGACTCGGCCATCCCCCTCATCGCGAAGTCCGTGATCGCGAAGCCTCCTTGAACCTGGGAAAGCAGGTAGGCCTCGGGCATGAGCCCGGCGAGCTTGTGCAGCTTTCGCGCATGCCCGTCGATGGTGATGCTGGCTTTGCCGCCGATCCGGAATGCGTACAGGTCGAGCAGCGCCGCCACCGAAGCGCGACTATGCCCCATCGTATTGCCGTTTCGTGGCTGCGAAGGTGCCGTTGGCAGGGGCCCGGAATAACGCACATCCACCGGCTGGCCGAGCGGGTTCATGTATGAAAAGTGGAGGTTCGCAGTCGTGGGCGTCGAGGTGTCCTCCACCGTTAGCCGCCCCTGGTTCCGACGAACCGGGGCCTCCGGAACCCAGCGCTCGATCCCGGGGATGTCGGCAGTGATGGTCTGCTCGCGATCCCTCCCCGCGTCCTTGGCGAGCCAGAACGAGCGTTCGGGAAGGTCAATCCTCGCGTATTCGTGCATCACCCAGTCGGGGTGGTCGGAAACGAGCACGAGGTCGAGCGCGTAACGGAGGCCCCACACCTGCAGCGGGAGGACGGGGTACGGGACGACCGGGGCCGAGGTGTAGACCAGGACGGCGCCATCCGCGGTGCGGGGCGCGGCCGCGATTTCAAACGCAGCGCGGTCGCGACCCATGGAGACCGCGGGGCCGGGCAGCACATCCCGCAGGCCGCACCCGGCCAGCATGCCCAACAGCAGCGTCAGAACCGCCACGCCGCTTCGAGGTTGAGCGTCTCGGTGACGGGCAACGCGATGTCCTGCGGCGAAACGGCCGAGAACCCCAAGCCCGTGACCAGGCTCCGCGCGCCGACCTTCCACGTGAGGTTCACACCCGCGCGCGCCCGCAGCTCCGCATCCGGGATGTCTTCGGCGTCCGGCAGGCCGGTGAGCGTCGGGTCGTAGGCGATCCCTCCCACCACGAAGCCGACCTCACGCACGACCTCGCCGCCGACCGGGATCGGCGCCGCCAGCGTGACCATCGCGCCCGCGAGCGGCATACCGTCCGCGCCTTCGGTCCCGCCAACGCCCGAGATCAGCGCCGACAGGCGCGGGGACACCAGCTCCACGTGGGCCTCGCCGAGCAAGCGCGTGTCAGTTTCGTCCAGCCCCGGGAGGCGGTAGGCCACGCTCGCCCCGGTGTGCACGGCCAGATCCTCGCCGCCAAGATGCAGCTCGCCTCGTCCGCGCGCTTCCACTGCGGAGAAATTCAGGCCCGTGGACGTGAGCGGCGCGGCGTCACCCAGCTCGGCTGTCGCGCTCCAGCGCTTGCCGAAGCCGCCGACGGTCGCCGCCACGGCCGACTCCGGCTGCCAACCCGCGACCCGCTCCAGCTCCGCCGAGTCCCCGGCCACCCAGAAGCGGCGGCCTTCCTCGAAGCGGTCCATCACGCCGAAGCTGGCGCGGGCGGCGCCGACCCGCCCGAAAACACCGGTTCCCCCCGCGCTCCGGGTTCCGGCCCAGGCGTCGCGAACCACAATCTGCGGCTCCGCCATGCCCGCGGCTTGCGCGCCGTCCAGCAGGAGCTTTGCCCGGAAGCCGGACGCATGGCTCCACTCCGCCCCCGCTGCCAGCCGCCGAAGGTTCAGCGTGGGGGTGGCCCCCGCGGAGTCCGTTCGAAGGGTGAATCCACCCCAAACCTCCGCAATTCCAACGAGCCCCGGCGGCGCGGCCGGCGCGGCTTCCTCCGCGAAGGCGGGCGCAGCGAGGAGGGCGGCGAACAGCGGGAACATCGCGGCGCCACCTACCCCATTCCATGGGGCGCCGCCCCTCTTCAGCGGAGCGCCGCCCCACACCGGGATACGAGGGCGCACCCGCGAGGCTTTGGTGGATCACCCCGTCGTCTGTACGCCCCTCCGCACGCCCATTGGCCGGTTCCTCGGCGGTCTCTCGGAGGTTCGCGCCGATGATCTGGCGGCGCTCGTGCTCCGTGCGGTGGTGGAGCGCGCCGGGATCGATCCGACGTTGATCGACGAGGTGGCCCTCGGCTGCGCCAACCAGGCGGGGGAAGACAATCGTAACGTGGCCCGCATGGCCACCCTGCTCGCGGGTTTACCGCAGGCAACGCCGGCCTACACGGTGAACCGGCTTTGCGCCTCCGGGCTCGAAGCCGTGAACCAGGCGGCCCGCGCGGTACGACTCGGCGATGCGTCGCTGATGCTGGCCGGCGGCGTTGAGAGCATGTCGCGCGCGCCGTATGTGTTCCCCCGCGGCAACGTCGCCCCCAAGTTCGGGAACCTCACCGGCTTTGATACCTCACTCGGGTGGCGCTTCCCGAACCCCAAGTTGGAGGCGCTGTTTCCGCTGGAGGCGATGGGGGAAACGGCGGAGAACGTCGTCGAGCGCTTCGGCATCTCGCGCGAGGATCAGGACGCGTTTGCGGCCGAGAGCCATCGGCGTGCCTTTTCGGCGGATTTCTCGGCGGAGATCCTACCTGTCTCGCGCGCGAAGGATCCGCCGGTTGCCCGCGATGAGGGCCCGCGTGGCGACACCACGGTGGAAACGCTCGCGAAGCTCAAGCCCGCGTTCCGCAAGGGAGGCAGCGTTACGGCCGGAAACTCCTCGACGCTGAACGACGGCGCGGCGGCGATGATCGTCACAAACGCAAAAACAGCCGCAAACCTCGGACTCAAGCCGATGGGTCGCGTCCTCGGATGCGCGTCTGCGGGTGTCGACCCTCGTGTGATGGGCATCGGCCCCGTGCCGGCGGTGCAGAAATTGCTCGCCCGCGCCGGCCTCACGGTGGCCGACATCGGCCTGTGGGAGCTGAACGAAGCCTTTGCGGCCCAGTCGCTCGCGGTCGTTCGCGAGCTCGGGCTCTCGCCGGATCGCGTAAATGTCAAAGGCGGCGCGATCGCCCTCGGCCACCCGCTCGGCATGTCCGGTGCGCGCATCGTGGCCACCCTACTGCACACGATGCGTGAGCGGAACGTTCGGTATGGCGTCGCGACCCTGTGCGTCGGCGTCGGCCAGGGTGTCGCGACTCTTTTTGAATCCGTGGAGGCCTGATGCTCGTTCACCGTGAAAATGTGGACCGCGTGGCGGTGCTCACCCTCAACAACCCCCCGGCCAACGGCTACTCCTACGCGATGCACCGCGAGCTGGATGCCCACGTGTGTGACATTCGCATGGACACGGCGATCGACGTCATCGTGATCCGTGGCACCGGCGAGAAGTTCTTTTGCGCCGGCGCGGACATCGGCTACCTCCAGTCGTTGCAGCCAGAGGAGAAGTATTACTTCTGCCTCTACGCCAACGAAACCTTGCTGCGATTGGAAAACACGCCCAAGCTGGTGATCGCGGCGCTCAACGGTCACTGTGTCGGCGGCGGCTTGGAGATCGCGTTGGCCTGCGACCTTCGGATCGGTCGCGAGAGCGGCGAGAAGCCGGTTTTGGTGGGGCTGCCGGAAGTGTCACTCGGCGTGTTGCCGGGCACCGGCGGCACCCAGCGGCTCACGCGCATCGTGGGCCGGGCGAAGGCGCTGCACCTGATGGTGGAGGGCAAGAACCTGTCGGTGGAGGAGGCCGAGCATATCGGCCTCGTTCATGGCGTATTCCCGGCGGACGACTGGTGGCAGAGCGTGATTGCCTATGCCAAAAGCTTCTGCGCGCCCCAACGGGCGGCCGGCGCGGTGGGGCTGATCAAGCGCGCGGTGGTGGCGGGCGCCGATTTGCCCCTGGAGAGCGGGCTCGCCTTGGAACGGGAGCTTCAACAACGACTGTTCACGGCGCCGGATGCGAAGGAGGGCATCGCGGCCTTCCTCGGCAAGCGCAAGCCGGTGTTCAGCGGGCGGCCGATTCCAGGCGTAGTGGGCGAAGAAGATGGGGACGGGGGCCCCGGCCCCCGTAACGCCCCGGTCGGGCCGGAGGGCCGGGCCGCGCCCGCCGCCGCGAACCCCTCGGAGGCGAGCGCGAAGCCCGCCCCGCAGGCGGTCGCAGCGTCTGCGGCGAAGGCGGTTGCGCCCCCTTCAAAGGCAGCGCCCGCCGCGCCGGCAACCACCCCCGAGCCGCGCCCCCACGTCGAGCGGCCCGCGTCCACCGTACTCGCCGCCCCCGCGCCGAAGCCCGAGGTGCAACCAGAGCTCTCCGCGGCGCTCGCGGCGAGCGAAGGCGTGCCACAGGGCTCCGTGTTCGACGACGGCAGCGCCGCCGCCCCGACCGAGGCCCCCCCGGCACCTGCCTACGAGATCGACCTCGTCTACATGCGCATCGAGGCCCCGATCCTCGATCTCCTGCCCACCTGGCTGGTGCGCCAGTACCTCGTCATCCCGGTGCGTCGCGATGGCGACGTGCTCACCATCGCGATCGAGGATCCCGGTAACGGCAAGGCCATCGCCGCCGTGATCGACCACACCGGGCTGCAAGTGCGGGCGTTACGCGCCGAACGCGACGCGCTGCTCGCCCAGTACACGATGCATTATCGGCTGTAGCGGCGGCGGCTCTACCAGGTAGGGCGGCGGCGGCGGTTCGCGGACGACGTTCGGGGCGGAGGCGTCGATTCGCTCGGCGAGGCGCGCGGCGGCGGGGCGCGCGGCGGCGGCTTCCAGCGCGATTCGCAGACGTATGGCGCGGACATCGAGCTCGTCCACCCTACGGTTTCGCAGGCGCGCGGCGGCGGTTGGCGTGATGCCGAGGGCGATCGCCACGTCGTTGGGGCGCAGGCCGACGTCGTAAGCCAGGCGCGCAAGCGTGCGGCGCGCGCGCACGGCCTGCGGGCGCTCCCCCGCGAGGTCGGCCGCCAGACCGAAGGTGTGGGCCACGGCTTCGGCGAGGCGGGCGGGGCCGAGACCGCGAACCGTGGCGTCGTCCGCGGGCACCAATTTGGCGTCGAGGCCCACGGCTGCGTAGGCGTCGCGCTGGCGAAAACGTGGCAACGCGGCCGTGATGGGCAGGGACAGCTCGGGAATCCGGCGCGCGCCCACAAGATCGGGGAAGCAGCTACCCGTGGCCGTGGCCGGGTCGTCGGCGAGGCCGTGGTGCTCGAACTGCCCGAGGCAATAGCCGACGAGGTTGCTCATATGCGCTCGTGTCGCGACATCACGAACGTATGGTGGCGCGAGCTCGACCGCCGCGCGGTTGATGAGTACCCGGGTCAGGCTGGCCTGGATGGCCGCGAGTCGGGCCGCGTCCATTCGGAGGACGATGTGCACGTGATCGTCCACGATCGCGAAGAGCACGATGAACGTTCCGGCCACGCTCGCGATGGCGTGCAGCACCGCGCGACGGGCTTCTTCGGTGGGAAACGCCGGTTGTCGGCCCTTGGTCGCCCAGGTGATGTGGTAGGTTTTCATGGCGGAGGAGCGTACGCACCCTGCGACGGGCGACAAGGGCCGGCGCGTGAATTGTGCGCCGGAGGGCCGCGGGCGGCGCTGGGAGGGGCGGCGCTGGGAGGGGCGACGCGGGTCCAACCGGGCTGAGGCTACTCCCGCGAGTAGGTCGAGCCCGGTTGATAGGTACAACCGGGCTGAGGCTACTCCGGCGAGTAGGTCGAGCCCGGTTGATAGGTTCAACCGGGCTGAGGCTACTCCCGCGAGTAGGTCGAGCCCGGTTGATAGGTCCAACCGGGCTGAGTCTACTCCGGCGAGTAGGTCGAGCCCGGTTGATAGGTTCAACCGGGCTGAGGCTACTCCGGCGAGTAGGTCGAGCCCGGTTGATAGGTCCAACCGGGCTGAGTCTACTCCGGCGAGTAGGTCGAGCCCGGTTGATAGGTTCAACCGGGCTGAGGCTACTCCGGCGAGTAGGTCGAGCCCGGTTGATAGGTCCAACCGGGCTGAGTCTACTCCGGCGAGTAGGTCGAGCCCGGTTGATAGGTTCAACCGGGCTGAGGCTACTCCGGCGAGTAGGTCGAGCCCGGTTGATAGGTTCAACCGGGCTGAGGCTACGCCGGCGAGTAGGTCGAGCCCGGTTGATAGGTACAACCGGGCTGAGGCTACTCCGGCGAGTAGGTCGAGCCCGGTTGGCGCCCGCCGCCGGCGCGCCGCCCGCCGCCCCCGCCGCCCGCCCCCGCCGCGCGATCCCCCTCGAAGCCGCGCCGCGATGCATCGCGACACGATCGCGGCCACGCGACGTGGCCTACCGCATCGCCCAACACCCGAATAAACGCGCCCATGCTCCTCACCATTCTCGCTGCCGGCACCCACTACATCGCCCTCGGTATCGGCCTGACCGGCGTGTGGATCCGGGGCCGCGGATTCCGCGCCGGAGATGTCGCGACCACATTCTATGGGGATAATCTCTGGGGCGTCGCCGCCCTCCTCTGGATCGGCTCCGGCCTGGCGCGCGCGTTCGGCGGGCTGGAAAAAGGCACGGCGTTCTACCTGCACTCGCCGATGTTCCAACTGAAGATGGCGCTCTACTGCGCGGCGGCCGCGCTCGAGATGTGGCCGATGATCGTGCTGATCAAGCTGCGCGTGCGGCAGTCCAAGGGCTTGGAGCTGGATATTTCCCGGTTCCCCACCTTCGCCAGGATCAACACCGCCGAGATCGTGGTCGTGATGCTCATGCCGTTCGTCGCGAGCGCGATGGCGCGCGGGTGGCGACCGTAGCGACGGCGCCGCGTCCTGCACGGCGGTCCGCGTCACGCTGGCACGGATCGTGCATTCGCTCGCCCCGGACCGAGGCCCCCATGATGCGCTCCCTTTTGAAGCTGTTCGTCCTCTGTGGGCTCGCTGCCTGCGCCGACATCGAGGGCGATGCCTCGGGCGAGTGCATCGACGGCGCCGACAACGATCGGGATGGCGAGTACGACTGCAACGATCCCGACTGCGCCGGCGCCCCCGACTGCGCGCTCGACTCGGCGGATACCGGCGGCGACTCGGGGGACGACACCGGTTTCGACACGGACACGCTCTGGAAGGCTGTCGCGGCAGGCGGGGTGAACAGCTGCGGCGTGCGCGCAGACGACGCCACGGTGTGCTGGGGAGACGACAGCTACGGGCAGTCCACGCCCACGGATGGCACGTTTGTCAGCCTCGCCGGCACCTTCTACCACACCTGCGGCCTCACGGCGGAGGGCTTCGTGGCCTGCTGGGGCTGTGGCGACGAAGACGAGGGCCAATGCGATGTTCCGGCGTCGCTCTTCGCCTCGGTGAGCGCCGGCACGCACCACACCTGCGCGGTTGGGGCGGACAGCGTGGCCGCGTGCTGGGGGTGTGAAACCGACCTCGGGCAGTGCGACGCTCCGGCGGAGGAGGTGCTCCAGGTCAGCGCCGGCTCGCAGCACACCTGCGCACGCCTGGCCGATGGCACGCTGAGCTGCTGGGGGTCCGATGCCTTCGGGCAATCTTCCCCGGCCGCGGGCACCTACACCGACGTGAGTGCGGGCGGCTACCACTCCTGCGCGGTGGCGGACTCCGGGGCGGCGGTGTGCTGGGGCTGCGAAGGGGAGTCTTCCGGCGTGGCCACCGACCACGGGCAGTGCACCCCCGCCGCGTTCACCTTCGTGAAGGTGGCTGCTTCCATCTACCATACCTGCGGCATTCGCACCGACGGCACGCTGAGCTGCTGGGGCTGCGAAGGGGAGGACAGCGGCGGCTCCGTGAACCTCGACCAGTGCTCGCCGCCGGCGGGCGTGTACACCCAGTTGGCGGTCGGGAAGTGGCACGGCTGCGCGCTTCGGGACGATGGCGCCATCCGGTGCTGGGGCAGCGATTACTTCGGGCAGACGAGCCCCCCCTGATCCGTCGCAGGCCTGCACCGTCACCCGCCCGTTCACCGCACGGTACAGCGGTCGGTGTCAACCGGATCCAGGGGATCGACCCCGAACATCCCGCGGAGGCTGGCTGCGACGGCGGGGTTGTGGCTGGCGAGCTGCACCTCGGGCGCGGGCGGTCGGGCGGAGCCGTGCCAAAAAGCACAGCCTCCTTGTGCCAGCGCACCCTTCGCGGCGAAGCGCGCCAAGCCCGCCGGCCCATGGCGTTATTCGGCGGCACCTGCGGGATCCGCGCATCCACGGCGGCGCCGCCGGCCCGCCGGCCGGGTTGGCCCGGAACTTGCAATGAGGTCATCCCTCCTCGTTTTGCGTGCGAAATCCACGAGGCCGCATGTTCTCCTTCCTGCTCGTGCTCAGCGCCTGCCCGGATCGATTCGCAGATCCAGAGCGCGAATTCGGCAGCCCGGTCACCACGGAGGACACCCACGCGGACGAGATCCACACCCCCGAGCCCGGCGGCGTGTGGCACTCCCCGCTCAAAGACGATCCCAAGTTCCCCCAGGCCGCCACCTGTGACACGTGTCACGGCCCCAACCCCAAGAACTTCGCCACGGCCAAGCCGGGCGAAGCGTTTCACACGACCATCGAGATCACCCACGGGAACCTCACCTGTGGGCAGTGTCACGACGCCGACAAAACCAAGCTGCACCTCGCCGACGGCACCCAGTTCGACTTCAGCGAGGTGATGCGGCTGTGCAGCCAGTGCCACGGCCCCCAGGCCAAGGACTATCTCCACGGTGCTCACGGCGGGAAGAACGGGTATTGGGACAAGCGGCAAGGGGCCGCCATCCGGAACAACTGCACCGACTGCCACACGCCGCACGATCCCGTGTTCCCGACGGTGCAGCCGGTTTTCCCGCCGCGCGACCGTTACCTCGGAGAGCACTGATGGAAGACACCACACGGCGGGCCGCGCTCAAGCTGGGTGGCTTCACGCTCGGCTCCGCCGCCATGGCTCGTGCCCTGGCCCCGCTCACGGAGTGGGTGCCGACGCTCTCCGTGGATGAGTTCCTGCAGAAACACTACAAGGAGCTCTCGAAGGCCGACATGGAGGCCATCCTTCGCCGCCTTGAGGCGAAGACGCTCGAAGAGTACGGCGCGGAGGTGCACATCGAGGATGTGCGGCCGATCCCCGACGTTCAGTTTGCCTACGCCCTCAACCTCTCGCGGTGCATCGGCTGCAGGAAGTGTGCGGAGGCCTGCCACAAGGAGAACAACCACGATCGGCCCACGGGCAACAGCTACATCCGGGTTCTGGAGATGGAGAAGGGGAGCCTGTCCCTTGAACATGCCAACTCCGAGTACAACCATCCGGTGCCGGCCGAGGGCAAGTTCTACATGCCCGTGCAGTGCCACCACTGCGACAACGCCCCGTGCGTTCGCGCGTGCCCCGTGCAGGCCACCTGGAAGGAGGCCGACGGGATCGTGGTGGTCGACTACAACTGGTGCATCGGCTGCCGTTACTGCGAGGCGGCCTGTCCGTACCACGCACGGCGCTTCAACTGGAGCAAACCTGAGATTCCGGCAGCCGAGGTCAATCCGAATCAGGCGTATCTCTCCAACCAGATCCGGCCGCAGGGTGTGATGGAGAAGTGTACGTTCTGCTTGCACCGCACCCGCAAGGGGCTGCAGCCAGCCTGTCTGGAGGCGTGCCCCACAGGCTCGCGTGTGTTCGGAAACCTGCTCGACGCCAAAAGCGACATCCGTTGGGTGCTGGACAACAAGCGAGTCTTCATCCTGAAGGAAGACCTCGGCACCCACCCTCGCTTCTTCTACTTCTTCGACAAGTAGGCAGCCATGCAACCCACCGCGCCCCTCGCTGCCTCGGACACTCCGACGGACCACATCCGCAGCTACCCGCAATTTCTGTGGAAGGCGCTCGGCGTTGCCACGGACGGAAACCTGCTGTTCTATGCGTGGATGACTGCGCTCACCGCGCTCTTTTTGGTGGGTGTGAACGCATGGGCGCGCCAACAGGTGGCGGGGCTCGGGGTAACCGCGCTCACGGATCAGGTTTCCTGGGGCATGTATATCGGGAACTTCACGTACGGGGTGGGTTTGGCCGCCGGCGCGGTGATGATGGTGATCCCCGCCTACCTGTACCACGACAAGGCGATGCACGATGTCGTGATCGTGGGGGAGATCCTTGCGATCTCGGCGGTCGTGGGCTGCCTTGCCTTCGTGAATGTAGACCTGGGCCGCATCGACCACGCCTGGCACATGATGCCCGTCGTCGGCAAGTTCAATTGGCCCGTCTCCATGCTGAGCTGGGACGTCGTGGTGCTCGGCGGGTACC